>JABWBB010000083.1 GCA_013360675.1 Phycisphaerales bacterium
ATGGGGCGCGTGGTGGGCGGCGAGGCTCCCTCGAGCGGCGAGAGCGCCGCGCTGCGGAACTCGACGGCGGCACGGGTCGACCTGGACAAGCTCGCGGCGATCGCCGGGAGCGACGACGCCGCGGCGACCACGCGGGCGACGATCGTGTTTTACGCGGTGATCGTGCCGGCCAAGAGCGCGGATGAGCAGGGAGGTGGCCAGTGAGCAACGCCTTGGCGTGGGTGAAGAAGAACCTGATGATCGTGATCTTCAGCGTGATCATCGTGGCGGTGCTCCCGGCGGGCTTTGTCATGAGCCGCTCGTGGGGCGAGCAGGTGCGGTCGAAGCAGGAAAAGGCCGCCAATGCCGAGATGGGCAAGGTGACGTCCGCCTCGGTCGAGTACACCCTCCCGCAGTTCGAGCCGGGCGCGCAGGGCGTGAGCCTGCGCACGGAGCCCAACGATTCGCTGACGGCGTGGTTCCGCGAGAAGCGCGAAGCCCTGAACGCGCAGGCGGCGGACATCGTGAAGCGGGCGTCGGACTTCAACAAGGGCGTGGGGCGCGAGGCCGCCGCACTGGGGCGTCGCGAGCACACCCCGCTGATCGACGGGATCTTCCCGTCGTTCGCCGCGGGGACGGATCCTTCGCAGAAGCTGTTCGAGTTCGAGGACGCGCTGCTGGGCAAGCGCGGGCGTCCCGATCCGTTCCGGTCGATGCTGGTGCGGGCGCGGGCCGACGCGCCGGTCGATCCGATCCGCCTGGCCGAGACGCTGCGCGACATGGAGACGCGCGAGACCGAGAAGATCAAGGGTGCGATCTCGCGCGAGTTGACGCCCGAGGAGCGTTCACGCCTGTCGCAAGCGCTGCTCGAACGCCGCCTGGGCGAGTATCGCATGCGAGCGGCGGAGATCTCGTTCTACGCCTCGCCCGACCTGTTCCCCACGGGCACGGGCGATTCGACCGGACGCCCCACCGAGACCGAACTGAACCAGCTCTCGCGCGAGGGCGAGGCCAAGCGGGTGCTCTGGTTCTTCGTGTACCAGTGGGACCTGTGGACGTATGAAGACATTCTCGACGCGGTGCGCGTGGCCAACCGCGGGGGCGAGTCGTCGGGCGTCGAGGGCTCCGTGGTGAAGCGGATCGAGAAGATCACGCTCAAGCGCCCCGAGGGGCTGCTGGGCTCGGCGCCGATCGTCGGCGACGCCAGCCGCGCCAACCTGGATCCGCTCACGGGCGAGATCATGGCGCCGACGGCGGCGGTGGCGGGCATGGTGCCGACCGACCCGAACGTGTCGATCACCGGCCGCGCGGGGGCGAGCTGGAACCCGATGTACGACGTCCGCCGCGCGTCGATGACCGCGGTGGTCTCGTCGGCGCGGCTCAACGAGTTCGTGGCGGCGATCCACCGGACGAACTTCATGACCGTGACCGACCTGGACGCAAGCCCCGTGGATGTCTACGAGGACCTGCGCGAGGGGTACTACTACGGCGCGGAGCACGTGGTGCGCGTCAAGGTCGAGATCGAGTGCGTGTATCTGCGGTCGTGGATGACCTCGATCATGCCGTCGATCGTGAAGGAACTGATGGGGATCAAGCCCCCGCCGACGGACGAGGGCGGGCAGGGCTGAGACACGAGCGGATCGAGCCGTCGGCACAGGCCGGCGTTTGGAGCGAGCCATGAAGATGAAGGGCGTGAACCCGGTTGAGCAGCACCTCGAGAAGGCGGTCGTCGGACTGCTGCTCGTGGTTGTTCTGGGTGTGGTGGCGGGCGCGTTTTTGTTCGGCGGAAGCACGGTGAAGGTCGGGCGCGCGACGGATCTTCCGCCGGGCGAGGCCTTCGTGCCCGTCGAGGCGGCGGCGCGCGACCTGGCCCGCAAGCTCGCGACCGAGGCGCCCGAGCTGCCGCAGGCCCCGACCCTGTCGCTGGCCACGCGCCTAGGCGCGGGGTTCGGTGCGGATCAGTCGATCAAGGGCGTGCACGCGGCGATGGGTCCCGCGGTGAAGATCGCGGGGATGGACAGCAGCAAGGCCCTGGCCGCCGCGCTGTATTCGATGCCCTCGGTCCCCGCGCCCGGCGAGGTCTCGGTGATGTCGTTCCGGGCGACGATCGACCCGCGCGAGGTGGCGCGGAACAAGGCGCTGGCGGCGCTCGTGCCCGCGCAGCAGCCCTTCGACAAGGCCGCGGTGAGCATCGAGGCTCGCTTCGACGGGACGGCGCTCCGCACGGCGCTGGAGCACGACCCCGACGGGAGCGGGCCCATCGAGCCCCTGCCCCTGGGCTGGTGGCGTGATCCGTTGAACATGGGGCAGGACCTGGTGCAGGTGCTGGCGGTCGAGGTGGAGCGAGAGACGATCCGCACCGCGGACGGCACGACGCCGGCCAACCCCGCCAAGAAGGTGTTCAGCGGGATGCCCGGGCGCGAGCATCCCTTCGCGATGTGGCAGAAGGAAGTGAAATCCGCGGGTGACGCGGGAGCCATGATCGAGCAGGTGCGCTACTTCGCCGAGGAGATCCAGCGTCCGGCGTATTTTGCGACCATCGCGGGCCCCAAGTGGGTCCCCCCGAGCGAGGCGGTTGATCCGACGGATGCGGCGGCGCGTCAACGCCGCGTCGATGCGCTCCAGCGCGATCTCGCGGGCGTGGATGCCAACCTGCAGCGACTGCGCGACATGCTGGCCCAGGCGCCGGCGGCGGGCGAGCCCGCGGGCGGACGCGAGAATGAGCGTGAAGGACCCCG
>JABWBB010000013.1 GCA_013360675.1 Phycisphaerales bacterium
ACGCTGCGGCGCTACGCCGAGATCCTCGAGGGCACGCCCGCGCCATCGAGCACCGACGTCAGCCCGGCGCGGGGTTTGACGGACCTGGCGCTGCGCCGTGGGCGCGAGCATCGCCGCATGTATGTCTGGACCGCCGCCGCGCTGTGCGTCGCCGCGGGCGTGGTGACGATGATGGGCATCGGGCTGCGCCGCCAGGCGGAACACGCGTTGACGCAGGCCTCGCAGTGGGATGCGGCGTGGCGCGCGCGGGTGACGACGACGCTGCCCGACATGATCCTCCAGCGCCCGGGTGTCTCCCCGCTGACGCTGCTGCGGAGCGAGCTGGAAAACCGCGAACGACGCACGCGTCGCCCCGAGAAGGCCGAGCCCGCGATGCCGATTTTGAGCGAGCTCGAAACGCTTTCGTTCGTCATCGGCAACCCGGAATACACGCTCGAATCGATCGAGCTCGACACCAAGGGCATCAACCGCCTGCGCGTGGTGACCGCCGACGTGCGCGCCGCCGAGGATCTGCTCGAAGCGCTCCGCGGCATCTCGGGCTCGCACATCGGCGCGTGGCGCGACCAGTTCACGCCCAAGCCCGACAAGGACGGCACCCAGCGCGTGCTCGCGAGTTTCAATGGTTCGTGGGTCCGCCCGGCCGAAGGGGGGACGCCATGAACCCCGGGCAGACGCACGCCGCCGAAGATCTGCGGTTCACGCTCGCCATGGCCGCCGCCCGCACCGCGCGCCGGAATCGCCCGGCCTATCTCGCCTGGTGCGGCGTGCTGCTGCTGGTCGTGGCCGGGCTGTACCTGCTGATGTCGTACCAGGCGCTGGGGGCGGCCCATGACCGGCTCGAGAGCGCCAAGCGCACCGCCGACGAAGCCTCGAAGATCACGGGCAAGCTCGCCTCGCTGATCGCCGCCGAGCAGGGCGCCGAAGGTCTTCGCGCTTTCGACCCCGCGCCCAACCTCCGAACCGAGATCGATCGGATCGCGCGTGACGCGGGGTTCAAGGGCGAGCCGCCCGTCCCGCGCGTCGTGCCCGACCAGGTCCCCGGGGTCAGGGGCATCCTGCGCAAGTTTTCCTACGAAGTGCGCGGGCAGCAGTTGCCCGTGCTCATGACCTGGATGGATCGCTGCACCAAACAGATCAACGGGCTTGAGGTCTATTCCATCACCCTCACGCCCGAGCCCACGGCGTGGAATCTCAAGGTCACCTTCTCCAGGTGGGAACGCGAACAATGAACCACACCCGCGCGATGATCCTCGTGGCGGCGATCCTGGGCGGCGCGGGGTGCGCCGCCAAGCCCGCCCAGCCCCACCAGCCCAAATCCCCCGAGCAGACCACCGCCGGTCGCACGGAAGCCTCACGCCTGTTCGACCTGGGTCGCAAGGCCCAGGAGGCGAAGGACATGGCCCAGGCCGAGACGCACTATCGCGCCGCCATCGCCGCGAGCCCCGAGTTCGGGGCGGCGTGGAACAACCTGGGCACGGTGCTGCTGGCCCAGGAGAAGTACCTCGACGCCGCCGACACCTTCCGTATCGCCGCCGAGAAGAGCCCCACCGACCCCCGCCCGCTCGAGAACCTGGCCTATGTCTACAGCGTGCGCGGGTGGACGGGCGAGGCGCTGCGGTATTACGTGGCGGCCCTGGAACGCAGCCCCAACCGCCTGTCGGCGCTGCGCGGGGCCGTCGCGCAGGGCCAGGCCCTGAATGTCTCGACCGAGGACGCGCTCGAGCGGGCCCGCATGGGCATGCTGATCGAGACCGACGAGGCATGGCGCGGGGTCTTCCAGCGAGAGACCATCCGCATCGAACGCGACCTGGCCGAGCGCGACAAGCGCCCCAACACCGCCTCGTGACACGACCCTCGCGTTCCTAACCTTCACCCATGTTCGACAAGTTCAAGTCGGTGTCGGCCCTCGCCGGCCTCATGGCCAACCAGGACAAACTCAAGGACTCTGCGCGCAAGATCCGCGAGCAGATGGAATGCACGCAGTTCGAGGGCGTGGGCGGGCAGGGGGCGGCCCGCGCCTTCGTCACCGGCTCGATGCGCGTGCTCCGCGTCGAACTCTCGCCCGCGCTGCTCAGCGGCATGAACGCCGACCCCCGCACGCGCGACCTCGCCGCCGGCCTCATCGCCGACGCCGTCAACGACGCGATCGGCCAGGCCCAGGCCCGCCTCAAGGAAACCTTCAACGCGCACGCCAAGGAACTGGGCCTGCCCGAAGGGCTGCCCGACCTGGGGAGCCTCCTCTCGTGAACGAATCGACGGGGCTGACCCAGATCATCCCCATCGACGCCACCCTCCCGCCCCGCATCACGCTCCTGCGCGGCGTGGCGCCCGCCCTCTCGCCCGACGCCTTTGCCCGCTGGGCCGTCCTCTGCGCTGCCAACCCGCGCTTCCACGACGGGCCGATCCTGTCGGTGGTCTCGATCGAACCCGACGCGTCGGAGATCACCGTCCGTCGCGATCGCTACGCGCGCCTCGCCGTTCAGCCCCAGGTGCACACGGGCGTGCGATTGCTGGGGGTGACGGCGGTGCTGACGGCGAGCGACGCCGCAGGACGCGTTCATGTGCTCCTCGCCCGGCGTGGCGAGCAGGTTCGCCTCTACGCGGGGCTCTGGGAACTGGGCCCCAGCGGCGGCGTCGCCTGCCCGGCGGGTGATACGGCCGAGTTGGGCTTCGACGACCTGTTGCGCTCGCTCGCCGACGAGATCGAAGAAGAAGTTGGGCTCTCCCCGCCCGTGTCGCCCCGTGTCGTCGCAATCGCACGCGATCACCGCGCCATGAGCGACGACGTGGTGATCACCGGAGACATGGGCTCACTCGAAGCCGCGAGTGAGGCGATGCGAACCAGCGCATGGGAGTATCGCGAGGCGTGCTGGATTCCCCTCGATACGCTGGCCGCCTTCGACAGTACCAACGAGATCATCGCTCCATCCCGCGGCATCATGCGCCTGCTGGGGTGGATTCCCGGGGCGTGAGGCAACGCCCGTGGTTCAGTTCTTTCGCGGCACGCGCGTGGGCACGAGGCTGGGCTCGGTCGAGACGGTGCCACCGCCAAAGAGTTGGCGTTCGAGCAGCGATTGATCGCGCCGGTCGGTGATGGGCCCCTCGGCGTCGCCGCGCAGGAACTGGCGGATCAGGCGCTCGTCGGAGTTCATCGCCAGGGCGTCGGTGTCGGTGGCGAGGCGCAGGCGATCGAAGAACGCGCGCTCGTCGACCCGCAGCATGCGTCCCTTGTCGAGCATCGCCATGCGGTCGGCGATGGCGAAGGCCGAATCCATCTCGTGCGTGACCACCACGCTCGTCACGCCCAGTTTCTTGGTCAGGTCGAGGATCAGGCGGTCGATCTGCGCGCTGGTCACCGGGTCGAGCCCCGCGCTGGGCTCGTCATAAAAAAGGATCTCGGGGTCGAGCGCCAATGCCCGGGCCAGCCCCGCCCGCTTCTTCATGCCCCCCGAGATCTGCGAGGGATACTTGTCCGCGTGCTCGAGCAGCCCCACGAGTTCGAGTTTGATCCGCACCTGGATGTCGATGATGTTCGCGTCGAGGTCGGTGTGCTCCTGGATGGGCAACGCCACGTTCTCGAAGAGCGTCATCGAGTTGAAGAGTGCGCCCGACTGGAACAGGATGCCAAAGCGGCGTCGCAGCGAGTCGCGCCCGTCGGGCGAGAGACGCGACAGGTTCTGCCCCAGCAGCAGCACCTCGCCCTCGTCGGGAAGAAACGAGCCGATGATCAGGCGCAGCAGCGTCGATTTGCCGCTGCCCGATCCACCCATGATGACCATGGTCTCGCCCGCGTGCACGTCGAGGTTCACCCCGTCGAGCACGGTCCGCCCGTCGAACCGCTTGGCCACCCCCCTGCATGAGATCACCGGGCTGGCCATGGCGTGCGCCTCAGTTGGCCTTGGGTTCGAGGTCGACCAGGTAGATCGCGTCGCCCGATCCCTCGGGGACCACGATCATGTTCGTCACCTTGCCAGCCTGATACTCGGGGTTCTGTTCCATCGGGTTGTTCACGATGAGCAGGGCGGCGTTGCGCGTCGATCCCTGCACATAGAACGGGATGATGCTGCGCCCGGGGTACTGCGACTGCACCTGGGCGCTCGCGGGCTGCGTGCCCATGATCTTCCCGCCGCGGAACAGGTCCATGAAGTTGCCGTGGAACGTCGCGCCGGGCCCGACGGCGGCCTCGACCTCGTCGGCGAACTTCGCCAGCTGCTCGGGCGTGAACGTGCCCGACGATGCGCTGTCCAGCCCGGCCACCACCGCGGCGTGGTCCTTGGCCATCGCCGCCTCGGCCATGCGCGGGTACGCCTGCAGCACATTGACGGCAACATTCATGCCCACGATGACGAAGATGCCCACCGCCGCACCGATGATCCCGGTGATGAGCCCCGTCAAGGCCATCCCCCGGCCCTTGATCCTTCCATCCGAAGAACTGATCGCAACCAGCCCGATCACCCCCAGCAGCACACCCACCACCGAAACGCCCACGCCCACGAAGGGGATGCAGCAGGCCACCATCCCCAGCAGGCCAAAGATCAGCGCGAAGACCGCCGCCAGGCTGGTGCGCGTTTCGGGGGCGATTCCATACCCGGGCATCGGTGGGGTGTGCATGGTGCTCATGACGCCAGCATAGCAGGCACGCCCGGGGTTTGCCGCTGCTTTACAGGCTGCCCGACAGGCTTCGTACCGCTTCGATGATGATGGCGGCGGCCTCGTCCACGTCATCGGCGGTCGTTTCGCGCGAGAGCGAGAACCGCAGCGAGCCATGCGCAATCCGCTCGGGCACGCCCATGGCCAGCAGCACGGGGCTGGGCTCGAGCGAGCCCGAACTGCACGCGGCCCCCGCCGAGGCGCACACGCCCCGCTCGCTGAGCATCATCAGTAGGGCCTCGGCCTCGAGCCCGGGAAAGCCGATGTTGGTCGTATTCCACAGACGTGTCTCGCCCGCGCCATTGACCACCGCCCCGGGACATTCGCGCACGAGGTGTGCTTCGAACTCGTTGCGCAGCGTGCAGAGCCTGTTCTTGTCAGCCGCATCGGCGAGCCACGCCAGCGCTTCTTCCGCCGCGACCCCGGCCCCGACGATGCCCGGCACGTTCTCGGTGCCGCCGCGCCGCTCCAGTTCCTGGCTGCCGTGGATCCGCGGGCGCAGGCGCACGCCCGCCCTGACCCACAACGCGCCTACGCCCTTGGGCCCATGAAACTTGTGGGGCGAGAAGGTCATCGCGTCGGGCCCGTCAGCATCGCTCACGCGCACCGGTTCCTTGCCCACCATCTGCGTGGCGTCGCAGTGGAATACCGCCCCCGCGCCGCGGCAAGCGTGGGCGATCGCCGCCACGTCCTGGATCGTCCCCGTCTCGTTGTTGGCCCACTGGATCGACACCACCGCGCCGCGTTCGAGGACGCGGGCCAGGGCCTCGGGGTCAATCCGACCGTCGCGTCCCGCCTCCACCCAGCGCACTTTCGCCTCGCCCTTGCGATCGAGTTCCTTCGCCAGGTCGCGGATGCTTGCGTGCTCGATGCGCGTCGTGATCAGCACCCGTCCGGGCGAGGTGTCGAGCAGCCCGCGGATGGCCAGGTCGTTCGACTCGGTCCCGCCCGAGGTGAGGATGAGTTCGCGCGGGGGCGCGCCGACCAGGTCGGCCAGCGAGCGCCGCGCCAACTCGACCTTTGCGCGGACCTCCTGTCCCGGGCGGTGCACGCTTGATGGGTTGTGCCACAGGCGGGTCATCGCCTTCGCGCAGGCATCGACCACGCCCGGTGTGGGGCGAGTCGTGGCGTTGTTGTCCAGGTCGATCGTGCGCATGAACGCGTCACTGTATGGGGGCGTGGCGTGTACCCTACCCCACGCCCATGCCCGCCCCCGAACACCCGCCCGACCCATCGCCCGCAACGCCCGACGCGATCGAGCTGCGTGCCGAGGGCGTACGCAAGACCTTTGGCGAGCGCGTCGTGCTCGACGGGATCGACCTCGATGTCATCCGGGGAGAGTTCGTCGCGATCGTGGGGGGGTCGGGCAGCGGGAAGACGGTGTTGCTCCATCTGCTCTCGGGGTTGATGCCCGTCAGCGACGGACGCATCTTCGTTGCGGACCACTCGCGCGACGGGGCGCCTCTGGTCGACTTTGGCCTGCTCGACCACGACCAGGTCGAGGCCGTGCGGATGCACTGGGGCTTTGTCTTCCAGCGCAACGCGCTCTTCTCGGGCACGGTCTTCGACAACGTCGCCCTGCTGCTGCGCGAGCACACCGACCTCGACGAGAGCCAGATCGACCATCGAGTGCGCACCAGCATCGCCAACGTCGCCCTCGACGTGGACGATGTGCTCTTCAAGGACCGCGACAGCCTGTCGGGGGGCATGGCCAAGCGCGTGGCCATCGCCCGGGCCATCGCCATCGATCCCGCGCTCCTCTTCTACGACGAGCCCACCACGGGGCTCGACCCGGTGATCGGCGCGCACATCCACGACCTGCTCTTCACCATGCACCACCAGCCGGCCCGGGGCCAGCGCACGCGCACCAGCGTGGTGGTCACCCACGACCGCGACCTGCTCCGCCGCCTGCGCCCGCGCGTGCTCATGCTCCACGAGGGGCGCATCTGCTTCCTGGGCCCCTACGAAGAGTTCGAGCGACAACGTGAGGGGCCGGCGGCGGAATACATGCGGGCCATGCCCGTCCTGCAGGCTCGTCGCTGACGCCGCGGTTCTCGTAGAATCCCCGTGGAACGCATGGGCCACAACCCGAGCCAAGCCGTTGACTGGTCCCCGCCGCGCCTGCGTCGGCGGCGGACGCGCTGGCTTCGCTGGTGTCTCATCCTGCTCGCCCTGTTCGCCGGGGCCTACCTGCTGGCGACGCGATCGTTCCTCACACGCTGGGTCGTCATGTCGCGCATCGGGGCGGCGGTGGGGGGCGAGGCCAGCGCCCAGCGCGTCCACATCGATCCCTCGGGAACCTTCGAACTCGTCGGCCTCGAGGTCCGCGCGCCGGGCGTCGCGGGCGAGGGCGGCGTGGTGCTGGCGTGCGAACGCATCGACGGACGCACCGATTTCTGGCGCCTCATGCTCGGCGATGTCCGGTTCTATTCGCTGGCCATCGCGCGGCCGCTCATCCGCATCAGCCAGGACGCCGACACCTCGCGCCTCAACTGGGCCCTGCTCACACCCGAGGCCGCCGGCGCGGGCAAGGCGCCCAGCGTCCTGCCCCAGGTCACGGTGGTCGATGGCGCGATCGAGCTGGGCGAGCACCGTTCGCGAGAGTCCGTCGCCTACGCCACGCTGCGACGCATCCCCATCAGCGGCGTGGTCGAGCGAGCCCCCAACGACGCGGGCACCTCCATCATCACCTTCCGTCAGGGGGAATCCGACGATGCCCCCATCATCCAGGGCCATCTCTCGCGCGAATCGCTCGCGCTCACCATGCGCGGCGTTGAGTTCCAGGCCTGGCCCCCCGAGGCCGTCCCCCTCCCCATGCGCGACCTCTACCAGCGCATGAACCTGCAGGGCCGCGTCTCGGATACCACCTTCACCTATGACTTCAAGGGCGGCGTGTCGGCGCGTCTCGGGCTGGCCGACGTCGCCGTCTCGCTCCCGCTCACCGAGCGCCCCGAGACCAACGGCGACGGGGTCCCCCTGCCCGGGCAGGCCCCCAACGACCGCTGGCTCCGCCTCGAGAAGGTCAACGGCGAACTGGCCATTGTCGACAACAGCGTCCGCGCCACGATCAAGGGCCTGGCCGAGGAACTCCCCTGCGAGGTTTCCTTCCACATGGAGGGCACCCGCGCCGACGCCCCCTTCACCGCGACGCTCGCCAGCCGCGGCTTTCGCATGGGCAAGAACCCGGTGCTGCTGCGCTACGCGCACGGGCTGGCCCGCTATCGCCTGCGCCAGTTCTCCGACCCCACCGGGCTGGTCGACGCCGAGGTGACCGTCACGCGCGCCCCGCCCGTGAACGGCATTCCCGGCCCCGTCTCGGTGACGGGCCTGGTCCGCATGCGCGATGGCGCCGCCTCGTTCCACCGGTTCCCGTATCGCTTCGAGCATGTCTCGGGCGAGGTGGCATTCACCGACACGCGCCTGGACATTCGCAAGGTGGAGGGCGTGGCCCCCACGGGCGCGCGTCTGCATGCCACGGGCTGGATCTCGCCGCTCAACAACGACCCGGCGATGGAGATCCGCGTGCGGGTGACGGGCATCCCCTACGACGACGCGCTCGAGGCGGGGATGCTCCACCGACGCAAGGCCCTCGACGCGGTCTTCAACCGCCCGCGCTACCAGGAACTGCTCGCCAAGGGGCTCATCGCAACGCCCGCGCAGCACGCCAGCGCCGCGGCGTGGCTTGCCTCGCGCGACGAGGCCGACGATTCCGTCGAAGCCGCCAACGCCCGCGCCACGCTGCAGCGACCCGTCTTTGAACTGGGCGGCATCTCCAACGTCGAGGTCGTCGTGACCCGCGAAGAAGGCCCCGAGTCCATCTGGCACGACACCATCACCATCGAGATCCCCAAGGCCGGCGTCCTTCCCGAACGCGTCCCCCTCCCCCTGCTGGGCGAGAACATCGTCATCGTCAAGACCGACGAGGACGCTACCGTCCGCGGCGGGCTCTATCGTGGGCTGCGCGGCGGCACCGCCCAGATCGAGGCCCGCGTCGATCTCGAATCCCTGCTCGACCCTCATGCCATCTTCGTCCCCGAGGTGCGCGTCGAGGCCCGCGCCGTGCCCATCGACGATCTGCTGCTCAACGCCATCCCTCCCACCCCGCGCAGCCTGGGCGAGGGGCGCTCCATCGGCGACATGCTCACGCGCCTTGGTCTCGACGGCCGCGCGGATATCGACGCCAGCGTCGCGATCAACGCCGCGGGCGACGACGCCGACTATCGCGTGCACGTAGTGGTCGCGGGCGTGCAGGCCTCGCCCCGCGCGCCCGATGGCCCGCCGCGATTGCACATCCGCGACCTGGCCGGGCAGGTCACCATCGACCAGGATCGCCTCGACGTCACCCTCGCGGGCGATCTGATCCTGCCCGACGCGACGACCCCGCGCGACGTGGGCGATGCCACGCTCAGCGCGGCCCTGCGTTTTCCCGCGGGCGACGACCCCGGCACGACCAGCGTCAGCGCCCAGGTGAAGGGGCTCGATCTGGCCGTCCCCGTGGAAGACGTCGTGGGCATCATCGCCCCCGAGGCGGGCGGCGCGATCGCCGACCTGCGCTCGACGCACACGCCCACGGGTGTGATCGACCTCATTGCCCTGGTCGAGGGCGCCCAGTCGCTGCGCGTCACCGCGCGGGCCTCGAACGCGCGCAACGCCGAGTTCGGCGTAACGCCGGGGCGCGTCCGCGTCAATACCGAGCGCGGCGATGTGGTCGTCCGCCCGGGAACCCCCGAGACACCAGGCTCGATCACCTTCGAGAACGTGCACGCCCGCGTCGCCGGCGACGGCCAGGAGGACGGCCAGCTCACGCTGAGCGGCGCGATCCGCCTCGACGCCGCCCCCGATCCATCGCTCGCACCGCTGAGCGTTTCCATGCAGGGGGCACGGTTCGAATCGGGCCTGGTCCGCGCGGTGCTGGGCGCGGGGGCGGGCGAGCGAGCGGTCTCGCTGCTCGCGAGTGTCAGCCCGCGAGGGCGGTTCGATCTTGATGCCTCGCTCACACCCACGCCCGGCGCATGGCAAGCTTCGGGCGTGCTTTATCCGCGCACCCTCATGCTCGCCCTCCCGGGCGGGAGCGTGACTCTGGCGCACGTCGATGCCCCGATCCACTTCACGCACGAGGGTCTGGCTTGTGAGTCCTTCGCCGCTCGGTGCGACGAGGGATGGGCGATCCGGGGCGACGTGGCGCTGGGGCGGCCGCGCGAAGGCGGCATGGACCTGCGCGCGGGGTTCAGCGTCGAGGCCTCCTCGCTCACGCCCGCTCTCAAGGCCGCCCTTCCCACGCCCGTGCTCGAGGCGCTGGGCTCGCTCGCGATCGATATCGCCGGCCCGCTCACGCTCGAGGGCGTCGAGCTCGCCATGACCTACCCGCCCGGCGGGGGCGACCCTGTGGTCCGCAGCGTGGGGCGGCTCAACGCCACGCAGCTCTCGGGCGAGGTGGGGGCGCAGATCACCCGCGCCCGCGGACGCCTCGACTTCACCTACGAAGACCCCGGCGCGGGCGATTCAATCCTCGATCTCAAGGCCATCCTCGATGCGTTCCACCTGTCGGGCATCGCGATGACCAATGGGCGTGTGCGGGTGACAGGATCGCCCGCGGGCACGCTCGTTATCCCGCTGATCTCGGCCGACTGCCACGCCGGGCGTCTCGCGGGCACGGCGTCGATCTTCCCAGGCGACAAGGACGCCCGCGGCTACACGCTGGATCTACGACTGAGCGACGTGCGTTTCGCCAACGTGCTTCAGGATCTCGACTCCGTCCCCGAAGAGGAAGCCTCGATCCCGCCCGACGAGCGGCGCGGGCTGCTCTCGGCGGGGGTGAACCTGCGCGGGGTTGTAGGCGATGCCGCCACCCGCCGCGGACGCGGACAGGTCACGGTCCTGGGTGGGCGCATCGTCAGCATGCCCGTGCTCATGGGGATCGTGCGCATGAGCAATCTGCAACTTCCGCTCGATGAACGTGTCGATTACGCACTGGTCGATTTCTTTGTCGATGGTGATGTGGTGCTGATCGAGGAAGCCTCGGTCCAGTCGCGCAACGTGACGATCTATGGCTTTGGCACCGCCGCTTGGCCGCAACTGGACCTCGACATGCGTTTCCGCTCGCGCAGCAAGTCGCGAATCCCGCTGATCTCGAGCGTGGTGGAGGGGATCCGCGACGAGCTGGTGACGATCCACGTGGGCGGGACGCTCCGCAAGCCCGAAGTGGGCCTGACCACGCTCCCGACGACCTCGCGCCTGGTGCGTCGCGGGGTGGGGATCCCTCCTTCCGAGCAGGAACGCCGCCTGGACCGCATCGGCCAGCGTCTGCAACCGGGCGGGGTCTCGGGGGAAGAGCCCGTCAAGCCGCGCTGAACGCCCCCTACGCTTGCACCCATGGCACTGATTGAACGCCCCGGCGACGCCGGGCCCGACGACGCACAAGCCGCGGCCGATGCTCTGGCCGCACAAGCTGTCCCCGCGCTGCGCCGCGCCGATGACCCGGCGGTCCTCGAACGCATCGACGCGCTCATCGCCGACGTCACGGGCAAGAAGGGCACCTTCGACGCCCGCCTCGTCCGCGATCTGGTGCAGGCCGCGCTCAAGCTCATCCCCGACGGGCGCGACACGGGCGAGCTCAAGCTCTTCACCAATGCGGTGAAGGAACTGCGCTACGCCCACCGCATCTTCGGCAAATACAAAGACCCGCACAAGGTCACGATCTTCGGCTCGGCCCGCACGCCCGAAACGCACCCCGACTTCCTCGCCTGCGTCGATTTCAGCCGTCGCATGGCCCAGGAAGGCTGGATGGTGATCACCGGAGCCGGGATGGGCATCATGGCCGCCGGTCACATGGGCCCGGGGCGCGAGGCCTCGTTCGGCGTGGCGATCCGCCTCCCCTTCGAGACCAACGCCAACCCGGTCATCGCGGGCGACGAGAAGCTCATCCTCTTCCGCTACTTCTTCACCCGCAAGCTCATGTTCATCAGCCAGGCCGAGGCCGTCGCCCTCTTCCCGGGCGGGTTCGGCACGCTCGACGAGGCCTTCGAGGCGCTCACGCTGGTGCAGACGGGCAAGTCCACGCCCCTGCCCATCGTCATGTGCGAGGGCGAGGGCGGCGACTATTGGCGCACCTGGGATGACTGGGCCCGCATCCAGCTCCTCGACCGCGGCTGGATCAGCCCCGAGGACCCGAGCATCTACCACATCGCCACCGACCCCGCCGACGCCGCGGCTCACATCACCCGCTTCTATCGCAACTACCACTCCTCGCGCTACGTGCGTGACGACTTTGTCATCCGCCTCCAGCACCGCCTCCGCGACGACGACGTCGCCCGCCTCGAGTCCGAGTTCTCGTCGATCATCAAGACCGGCTCGATGGTGCAAGGCGGCCCGCTCGAGGGCGAGGTCGATCACCTGCACCTCCCGCGCCTGATCTTCCGGCACAGCCGCTCGCGCTACGGGCTGCTTCGCCGGCTCATCGATCGCATCAACGATCTCGACCCCTACACGCCCTGAGCCCCGTGCGCACCCTCGCCCTCATGCTCGCCCTCGCGGCCTTGCTGGCGTTCATGGGCTGCGCCTCGACCCCTCCCGCGCCGACCCCGCCGCGCGTCACCGGGGTCACCGCGTATCTCTGGAAGGTCGGTGCGAGCGACGCATCCCTCGCCGCTCTGCGCGAACCCGTGGAGGACGCGCCCCACAGCGACCCCTTCGGCGAGGGGCCCGCCGCGCTCTGGCAGGCTAACGGCGTGCGCGTGCTGGGCCTTCCCATCGATGCCGCGACCGACCTGCGCATGCAGGCCACGCCCTCGGGTGCGCTGCGCGAATATGTCATCGGCGAGTCGCCCGCGTGGGCCGAGCTCATCCGCAGCGGGCGGTGGACCGCGCCGTTGCTGGCGCGTCTCGACACGGGCGATGTCCGCCTGGCCCCCGGCTATCTGCGCCTGCTCTGCCGCACCTGGGTCATCCCCGCCGAGATTCCCGAATCGGGCGGTCGCACACCCGCCGCCGTCCAGCTCGAGCTGGCCATCCAGCACGTGCGTGACGTGGCGCCAGCGCGGGGCACGCTCGAGTCGATGATCCCCGCCGCCCCGGCCACGATTGACGAGCAGGGCCTGATCCTTGATCGCCTGACGCTCAGCGCGGCGCTCGATGGGGCACACGCGGTGGTGCTCTTCCCCGTCTCGCTCGATGCGCCCCGGACGACGGACGAGCACCCCATGTTCGGCCCGCCCCCGCCCGCGCACCTGCGATTGGGCAACCTGCTGCTGGGCCTGCCCCCCGAGGCGGGGGGTGGCGGGGTGACGATCGTGCTCGTCCCCAGCGTGCCCGATTCCTTTGGTCTTTCTCCCTTGGCCCGATAAGAGGGGAACCATCGGTGCGCTCTTCCACGGATTCGACGGCATTTCGCCCCATCGCCCGACGGTTCGTCACGAGCAAAGGCCGATAGCGACCAGCGCCGATGCTCCGCCTGCTTGTCCATGACGCCCGACCGGGCATGGTCCTTGATCAGGCCGTGCCTCACCCGGCCAACGCCGGGGTGACGCTGCTGCGCGCCGGCGTGACGCTCGACGAGCGGGTGCTGGCCCGCCTGCCCGAGATGGGCGTGCGCGAACTGTGGATCCGCTGTCCGCGCCTGCGCGACCTGGCGAAATTCACCGACCCTCGCATCGTTGCCGCCAACGGCAAGCTGCTGGTCATGGCCTCGGGCGCGCTCGATCCCCAATCGGGCGATCACGTGCGCATCGACTACAACGCCTATCGCAAGGCGGTGGTGGGGGTGATCGACCTGCTGGCCGCCCGCCCACGCGCGGCGATCCTCCTGGGCGAGATCGCCGCGGGTTCGAGCCTGCCCCTGCGCCACGCGGGCACCGTCTGCTTCCTCTCGCTGCTCATGGGGCTGAAGCTCGATTTCTATCTGATCCGCGAGCGTGCGGCCCGCCTTGGCGCGCTCGCGGCCCGCGACCTGAGTTCGCTGGGCCTTGGGGCTCTGCTGCACGACATCGGGGTGCAGCGACTGGTGCCCGACGTGATCGAGCGGTGGAACCAGACCCACGATGAATCCGACCCGCAATGGCGCGAGCACGTGAAGCTCGGCTTCGAGGCCGTCAAGAACGAGCTGGACCCCTCCGCCGTCGCCGTCGTGCTGCATCATCACCAGCATTTCGACGGGAGCGGGTTCCCGCCGCGGACCGAACTCTCGGGCCTCGAACGTCCGCTGGAGGGGAACGACATCCACGTCTTTGCGCGCATCGCCGCCGCCGCCGACCTGTACGCCCGGCTCCGCCATCCAGCGCACGCGCCGGGCGCCACCGAGAAATCACTCCCGTCGGTGCCCGCGGTGCGAGCGCTGGCGCAGATGCTCCGCCCGGCGTATCGGGGTCGGATCGATCCGGTCGTGCTGCGTGCGCTGCTGATGGTCGCCCCGCCGTATCCGCCGGGCACGCTGGTCACGCTCAACGACACGACGCGCGCGGTGGTGGTGGCCCTCAATCAGGCCGAGCCCTGCCGCCCCTGCGTCGAGATCATCCGCGCGATCGACGCGAACCTCTCGTTTGACGATGCGCGGGGCGAGCGCATCAACCTCGCCAAGGACCGCACGCTCGCCATCACCCATGTTGACGGGGTGTCCGTGGCCGCCGACAACTTCGAGCCCACGCGCCCGGACGAGTTCAACCTGGATGCCTTCGTGCCCGCTTCGCGCCGCGCCGGGTGAGCGCTACATCAGCCGGCGCATGCGTCGAACCCAGCGCGCATACTCGAAGATGCCCGCGCGCCGCGCCCCGGGCGAGATCCCGACTCCATCACCCATCGCCGTGGTGCTGCGCCAGGTCCAGTAGGCCCCGCGCAGGCGACCCTTCGACAGCACGAACAGCCGGGCCAGTTCGTAGACGCCGCCGATCGTGTCGATGACGTGGCGCACGCTAGGTTCCCGCGAGGGTGCGACGGTACCACTCGACCGTCTCGCGCAGCCCCTCCTCGAGCGTGGCGACGGGCTCGTAGCCGATCAACTGCTTCGCGCGCGAAATATCCGCGAGCGAGTGGGGCACGTCGCCCGCGCGCATCGGCTGGAAGGTGGGCGTGAGATCGGGCACGCCGCAGACCTTGGCCATCGCCGCGGCCAACTCGGTCACTGTCACCCGACGCCCCGTGCCGATGTTCATCACCTCGCCCTTGCCCACGCCGGGCGCGACGCCCGCCAGCAGGGTGGCGAGCACGGCGTTGGCCACCGGGGTAAGGTCGCGCGACTGCGTGCCGTCGCCGAAGATCGTCGGCGCCTCGGCGTTGCACAGGCGCTTGGCAAAGGCCGCGACCACCGCGGCGTAGGCCGAGTCGGCGCTCTGACGCGGGCCGAAGATGTTGAAATACCGCAGCGAAACCGTCTGGATCGGGTAGCACGCCGCCCATGTCGAGAGCAGATACTCGCCCGTGAGCTTGCTCGTCGCGTAAGGCGAGAGAGGTTTGGTGGGCTGTGTCTCGACCTTGGGCAGCTCGGGCTGGTCGCCATACACGCTCGACGAACTGGCCAGCACCACGCGCCGGGCCCGCGTCGCCCGCGCCGCCTCGAGCACCCGCAGCGTTCCCGTCGCATTCACGCTGAAGGTGCGCTGCGGCTCCTCGACGCTCCGCGGCACCGAGCCCAGCGCGGCCAGATGCAGCGCGACCTCGCACCCGGTCATCGCCTCGCCCAGCGCATCGTCATCGAGGATCGACCCGTGGAAGAACCGCACGCGCTCGGGCTCGAGCTCGATCAGCCCCGAGAGGTGATCCAGCGTCGAGTTCGACAGGTCGTCGATGACGTTGACCAGCGCGCCCAGCGAGACCAGCGTGTCGCAGAGGTGCCCGCCGATGAACCCCGCGCCGCCGGTGACGCAGACCCTGCGCCCGGCATACGCCGTCCGCAACTGCGCCACTCTGTCCGCGGGGAGTCTCATCCGGGGATCATCCTAGGACTTGCGCCGCCGCGCCGCCTTTGGGGTCAGTCCTTGTCCCGACGCCACTGGCGCTTGCCCTTGTCGCGCTGCTTGCTCTTCTGGCTGCGGCGTTGCCCGCCCGTCTTGCCGCCGCTGGGGAGCGAACCGAACCCCGCCCCCTTGGCGTTGGACATCCCGCCCCCGACCTGCTTGAGGTCCTTCTTGCCCAGCGTCGCCACGCGGGCCTTGCCGGCGGCGCGGCTGGCCGTGTCGTCGATCGTCAGTTCCATCTGGCGCTTGGCCAGGTCCACCTGCGCCACCTGCACCACCACCCGGTCGCCCATGCTGAAACTGCGCCCGCTCCGCACATCCACCAGCGCGCCCGTCTTGCCGTCCATCTTCCAGATCGGACGCAGATTGTCCCGCGTCACATCGCCGGGCAGGTCCTCGGACTTGACGAACCCGTCGGCGAGGTACTTGTCCATCTGCACGAAGATCCCGCGTGTGTTCACGCCCGTCACCACGCCCGGGAAACTCTCGCCCACGTGCTTCTCGAGCAACTGCAGCACCAGGAACTTGCGCAGCTCGCGCTCCGCCGATTCGGCGTTGTCCTCGCGCATCGACGCGTGACGCCCGATCTCGGTCAGTTCCGCCTCGTCGCGGCAGCCGTCGCGCGTGCGCAGATCACGCCCCAGGCTCTTCTTGTCCCGCTCGCCCCGCGGACGCTTGCGCCCGTTGTCGGTCAGCACGAGATATTCGGCCAGCGCGCGGTGCACCGTCAGGTCGGCGTAGCGACGGATCGGGCTGGTGAAGTGCGCGTACGCCTCGCTCGCCAGCGCAAAGTGCCCGATCAGCGCGGGGGAATACTCCGCCCGCGTCAGCGTGCGCAGCACGGCCATGTGCACCGCCCGCGCCGCCGCCGTCCCGCGCGTCGCATCGAGCAAGCCCTGCAGTTCCTGGCGCGTGGGCGACTTGGGGATCTTGAACCCCGCCACCGTTGCGGCCTTGCGCATCTCGTCCACATCCCCGGGCGTGGGCTCGGGGTGGATCCGCCGCAGCAGCGGCACGCCCAGATCCTCGAACAGCCGCCCGAGCACCTCGTTGGCCTCCACCATGAACATCTCGATGAGCTTGTGCGTGAAGGCGTCGTCCTCACGCTCGGCGTCGACCACGTGCCCCTTGTCGTCGTAGATCAGCACGACCTCGGGCAGGTCCAGCACGATCATGCCCTGCTCGTGCCGCCGGCGCTGGATGGCCTTGGCCAGCGTATTCATCTCGCGCAGCGTGTCGAGCAACTCATCGGTGTACTTGGGCGGGGTCTTGGCGTGCTTGCGGGCCTCTTCGATGTTCCCGTCGATCAGCGCCTGCGCCTCGAGATAGGTCAGCCGCTTGCTCGATTTGATCAGCGTCTGCGCTACGCCCTCGGCCCGCACCCGCCCGCGCGTGTCGTACGTCATGAACGCCGATTTGCAGAAGCGCGGCACGCCCTCCTGCAGCGAGCAGATCCCGTTGCTCAAGATCTCCGGCAGCATCGGGATCACATGGCGCGGCAGGTAGACCGAGTTGGCCCGGTCCGCCGCCTCTTCGTCCAGCGCGCTGCCCCGCGTCACAAAGTGCGACACATCGGCGATGTGCACGCCGATCTCCCACCCGCCCCCCTCGATCTCGGTCGTCCGCTTGATCGAGATGGCGTCGTCATAGTCCTTGGCGTCGGGCGGATCGATGGTGATGATGAACTCTTCGGTCAGGTCCAGCCGGTCGCCCAGGGCCTTGGCCCCCTCGCGCTGCCAGGCGGCCACCTCGCGTTCGAACTTCGCCGTCGCCTCGCGCGATTCCTCCACGCACGCCTCGGGGAACTCGCCGGGCAGGTCGTACGCGGCGATGACCGCCTGCGTCTCGACATCGGGGCGTCCGGCCTCGCCCAGCACGCGCGTGATCACGCCCTCGGGCAGCTCGACGCTCCCGCCCCCGCCCGACTTCGGATACGCCGTCAACTCGACGATGACTTTGTTGCCCTCGCGGGCCTTGCTGCTCTCGGCGTCGCGGATGACGATGGGGTCGGTCAGTTCGCGCCCGTCGGGGAAGACCAGCCACTGCGTGCCGCGCCGCATCAGTTCGCCCGAGAAACTCGTGCGCTTGCGCGTGACGACTTCGACCACGCGCCCCGCATAGCCGTCGCGCCCGCGCTCCTTGGCCACCTTCACCCGCACGATGTCGCCCGTCAGCGCGTCGCTGGTCTCGTCGGGCGGGATGAAGACCGAACCCTCGCGCACCGCCTCGGTCGGCTGCACGAAGCCAAACCCGCGCCGGTTCTTGCGGAACGTCCCGACGATCTCGCCCCCGCGCGTGGAAATCGACGGCAGTTGGATGAACCCCGTCTCGCCGATCTCGATCGCCCCCGCGTCGGCCATCTCCTGCACGGCCAGCGAAAAGGCCTCGCGCTCGTCCTCGGGCACGCCCAGGTCGCGCGCCAGCTCGCCGATGCGCTGGGGCATGTAATCATCGTGGCGCAGGTGATCGATCACGCGACGCGTGTGCCGGACGCTCATCATTGTCTCTCCAGCCGCGTGGGCTTAGACCGCACCCGCGTACCCCTCAAAGGCCGCGCGAAATGCCTTGAACTCGATCCCGAGGTGCGCGCTCGCCTTGGCCGCGTTGCCTGTTGCATCCTCCGCACCCATCAGCGCCATCCCCTCGTCGAAGGGCAGCAGCCCGCCCGCGCCCGCGAGGGCAGCGGCCCTGGCCACGCCAGCCCCCAGCCACCCGGGAATGCCGTGCGCCTCGATGTCCGGGTTGGCCCCGTGCACATGATCGCGGATATGCCGCAGCAGGTCGGGGAACGAGAGCGCCTCGCCCCCCACCAGGTTGTAGACCTCGCCGACTGTCGGCTCGCGCTCGAGCGCGTTGGCAAAGGCCGTCACGACGTCCTCCACCGCCACGGGCTGCACCATCGGGTCCATCTCATAGAGCGGGCCCAGCGGCACGCTCTTCTCCTCGATTGTCTTGCGGAAATACGGCATGAAGAGCCACGGGGCCGCGTGCCCGCCGGCCCAGGCCTTGCACATCTGGATGAACTCGCCGTCGCTCCCGTGGATCAGGCTCGGACGGAAGATCGTCCAGGCCAGCGAGCTGCGGCGCACGATCTGCTCGCCCTCGAACTTCGTCTTCTGGTATTCCGCCGGGCCCAGCTCGCTCACGCCCAGGGCCGACATCTGCACGAACCGCCCGACTCCCAGGGCCTCGCAGGCCTTGACCAACGACCGCACCGAATCGACGTGCGCAGCCCGGAAGGTCCCCCCCGCCTCGCCCCGGCGTTCACGCAAAATCCCGATCAGGTTGATGCACGCACCGGCCCCCTGAAGCAGTTCACCCACCCGGGCGGCGTCGCTCACCTCGCCCCCGATGAGCGTCAGCCCCGGGTCCGTAGGGAGCACCTGCATCGCCCGCCCGCGCGATCGCACCAGCGCCCGCACCTTGTGCCCGCGCGCCAGCAGTTCGCGGCAGAGCCGACGCCCCACAAACCCCGTCGCCCCCGTCAACGCCACCGTCATGCCCATCGCGCAAACTCCCTAAAGCCACACCCGTGGCCCGCGACTCACCATAGCCCCCGCCCGCACACCGTACCATGAACCGCCATGACCCTGCGGGCTTCGGATCTCTCGGTACGCTTCGATCGCGACGTGCTGCACCGGATCACGGCGGCGTTCGCCCCCGCCCGTGTCACCGCCGTCCTGGGCCCCAACGGGGCCGGCAAGACCACCCTCGTGCGCACGCTGCTGGGCCTCGAACGCCCAACCTCGGGCCAGGTCGCGCTCGACGACAAGCCCATCGAACAATGGCCGCGTCGAGATTTAGCACGCCGCGTCGCCCACATCCCCCAGCGGGCGAGTGTTGCCTTTGCCTTCAGTGTGCGCGAGGTGGTGGCCCTGGGGCGCTACCAGGCCGACAAGGCCGCCGATGCCGTCCAGATCGACGCGGCTCTTCACGCGGCGGACATCGCCGACCGCGCCGCGGCCCCGGTCGCCATCCTCAGCGAGGGCCAGCGCCAACGCGTGCTCCTGGCACGAGCCCTGGCCCAGCTCTCACTGGCGGGGAGTGCACCCGTCGCCGGCCCGCCCTGCTACATCCTCGCCGACGAGCCCGCCTCGGCGATGGACCTGCGCCACACCTTCGCAACGCTGGGGCTGTTTCGCGCGTTGGCCGCACGGGGGGTGGGGGTGGTGGTGGTGCTCCACGACCTTCCCCTGGTGATGCGATACGCCGACGAGGTAGTGCTGCTCGATCGGGCGGGGCGGCTCGCTGCCTCGGGTTCGGTGGAAGAGGTGATGCGCCCGGACCTGCTCGAGCGGATCTTCGAAGTTCCCTTCACGCTGACACACGATGGGCCGACGCGGGGCGTGCTGACGCCCATCCCGCCCCTCGACTAGGATGATTCACATGCCCCAGTGGCTCCGCAACATTCCCTGGGAAATCGTCTGGGTTCTCGTCATCCTGCTGGGCCCGGGCCTCAAGGGTGTACTTACAGCCGTGGCCAGGAAGCGCAAGGAACGCGAGGCCCTTCTTGCCCGCGAACGCGCCCAGATCGAATCCCTCCGCACCGGGCGTAAAGCCGTCAATGAGGTCTCGGCGTACGACGCCCTCGAGACCAGCGCGGCGAAGCGTCCGCCCGCACCTCCGGTCTCCCAGCCCGCCCAGCGCCCACAGCCGCGAACCCAGCAACCCCAGCGCGCTCAGAGGGCTACGCCGCGCCCCCAGCAGCAACCCCAGCGTGCCGGGGCTTCGGCGAGCGTCCGCGTGCCGCCGACGCCTCCGACCACACCAGCGGGCCAGACACGCCTGCTGCGCTTGCCCGGAGGGATCGTCCTCGAGATCCCCGTCGAAGCCCCGTCCCAGCAATCTCAGCAGCAGGCCCAGCGGCAGGCCCAGCAGAAGCAGGCCCAGCAACGCCGTGGCACGACGATCCAGGCCCGCGAGCCCGAATCCAAGCCAATGCCCGCCGCATCCCGGGCGGCGGTGTCGCCCATCGTGGCTTCCGAGATCTCGACGCCGACGGTCTCCAAACGCGTTCACCACATGCCGATCGACCTGCCCAAGACCCGCACCCAGTGGCGGCAGGCCGTCGTGATGCGGGAGATCCTCTCCCCGCCCCTGTCCCTGCGATAAACGGCGGGGGGTGCCCGTGTCGTATACTCGGCGCGTGCGAGCCACGATCCTTTCAATGCTGGCGGTGAGCGCCCTGCTTTCCGGGTGCGAACTCTCCGAACTGCGCCCCGGCGCCCAGAGCATTCTTGAACTCTCGCAGCCTCCCTCGCCGCAGGAGGCCGCCGAGTGGGCGATTGACCCCTACGACGCGAACAACCGCTATCGGGGCACGCTGCTGCTGGCCAACGCCCCCTTCGCGGGCGAAGACGTGTACCTCCGGCTGTTCGAGGACAACATCGACGATGCCGATCCGGGTGTCCGCGCGGCGGCCTGCCGTGCGCTGGCGAACCACGGCAATGCCACGCACATTCCGCTGCTGACGGGCGCGCTCAAGGACGCTGAGATCGGGGTGCGGGTCGAGGCCGCCCGTGGCCTGCAGCGGGTCTACAGCGTCGATGCGATCGATCCGCTCATCAAATCGCTCAGCCCGGCGGAAGAGCCCGAGTATGCGGTGCGCGCCGAGGCGGCGTGCGCCCTTGGCCAATACCGCGAGACGCGCGTTGCCGAAGCGCTCATCGCCGCCCTCGACGATCGGCACCTGGCCGTGAACCGGGCCACGCTCGATTCGCTGCGCGTGCTCACGGGGCAGGACCTGGGCTATGAGCGAAGGGACTGGGTGGTCTGGTTCAATGAGACCCAGGCCCCCTTCGCCATGGGCGGGGTGTATGTCTACCCCGTCTTCTCGCGGTCGAAGTTCTGGTACGAGCACCTGCCTTTCGTGCCGCCCCCGCCCAACGAGGTCGCCGGCACCCCCGCGGGCATGCCCGTCCGCGAATAACCGCGCTATTTTCCGCGCTCCGCCACCCGGGCTTCAGCCCTGTGCCGCCCCAGCCGATCTTGGGTTCGTGGTCAACGTGCGCGCCAAAGCCAGGGAACAGACGTCCGTTCGCGCCCTGCGCTTCCAGGCGGGGCAGATGCGCCTCGACGAGGTGCCCTGCCCCGTGCCAGCAAGCGGCGAGGTGTTGATCAGGCCCACGCGCATGGGCGTCGCTTCGCCGGATCTGGCCGTCGTCGATGGGGCCGTGCGTTTCGCGGGCGTGCTCGGGCACGAGTTCGTGGGCATCGTCGAGCAGGCCGCCGACAAGGCGGTCAATAAAGAACTGGGCGGGCGGCGGGTGGTGGGGCTGCCCACCGCGTCGTGCGCTGCGTGCGATCTCTGCAAGGCCGGCCTGCCCATGCACTGCCAGGGGCGGCGGGTGCTCGGGCTGTGGGGGCGCGACGGGTGCTTCGCCGATCGCTTCACCATCCCCGCACAGAACCTGGTTGAGGTCCCCGCTGATCTTGATGATGACCACGCGGTCTTTGCCCATGCGCTGGGGGCGGCGATCCACGCCGTCCGCATGATCCGCATCGTGGGCAAGCCGTTTGTCACGATCCTGGGCGACGGGCCGATCGGGCTGCTGGCGGCCCAGGTCGCGTCGCGCCTCAACGCCTCGGTGCGTCTGCTAGGCCGCCACGAACGCAAGTACACGCTGTGCGAGCGCTGGGGCATCAAGCATCGGCACGAGTCCGAGGTGGGTCGCCGCCATGATCAGGATGTCGTGATCGACTGCACGGGCACCGCGACGGGTCTGTCGCTGGCGCTGTCGCTGGTTCGCCCCCGCGGCAAGGTGATCCTCAAGACTGCGCCCGCGCCAGTTCCCGCCGATGCCTTCTCGCCCCAGACCACGAGCGTGGATCTGCGCCAGGCGGTGGCGAACGAGATCGAGATCCTGGGTGCCGCGGGGTGCTCGCTCGCCGAGGGCGTGGCGATGCTGGCACGGCGCGAGGTCGATGTGCTCCCGCTCATCACCCGACGCTTCCGCCTGGCCGACGCTCCCACGGCGTTCGAGGCGGCCCGCGACGGCGTCAAAGTCCTGCTCGAGCCTTGAAATCAGTGCTCGTGATGACATGCAGCCCGACCGTCAGGGAGGGCTCTCTGCGCGTGCGTTCGTCATGACGTATGTCGGGTGCCACCACCCGCCGCGTCTTCGCGGCGCGTGGTGTCGGGCGCGGCTTTCGCGCAATTCAACGAACGGCGCACGACGCGCGTGCGGCGGACCGCCCGCGGGTCGTGGCACCCAGACAATGCATGCTTGCGGCATGCAGCCCGACCGTCAGGGAGGGCCCTCTGCGCGCGCGTTCGACATGAAGAAAGCCCTCGCTGACGCTCACGCTGCATGTTCAAGCACGCCGCACGCGATGGCCCGCTTGCTCCATCACTCTCTGTACGTACTTTCGATGTGAGGCTCTACAGTGGCGCGGGAGGTTCGTCATGAACGCCGCGCTCATCGAGGCTGTCGATCCGGAAGTCCGCCGCGCCTGGGCCGCCGCCGAGCACCCGCGTTGGCGCGATCCCGCCAGCCGCGCCGACGCGCTGGAGCGAGTGTCGCTTGCCCTTAAGAAAGAGTCGAGCGCGATCCTCGATCAGGCCTCGCGCGAGACGGGGCTCACCCGCGACGAACTCACGCCCGAACTCGCCCGCATGGTCCGCGCGCTGCGACTCTTCGCCGATCTCGTGCGCGAGGGGTCGTGGGTGCGGGCGGCGATCGACGGCCCGTGCAAGGACCCCGCCGCCGCCATCGGGCCGAATCACGACCTGCGCCGCATGCTCGTGCCGCTGGGGCGCGTCGTGGGCGTCTTTGGCGCGAGCAACTTTCCGCTGGCGTACGGGGTGTGCGGCGGAGACACGGCCTCGGCCTGGGCCGCCGGGTGCGCGGTCGTTGTCAAGGAACACCCCGCCCACCCCAAGACCGGGTCGCTGATCGTCACGATCGCGCGAGGGGCGTTCGAGGAGGCGGGCTTGCCGCGGGATCTGCTCGGGTACGTGCGCGACGACGAAACCGCCGGGTTTCACGTGGCGCGGGCGCTGGTGTCGCACGAACTGGTTTGCGCGATCGGGTTCACGGGCTCGCGCGGCAGCGGGCTGGCGATCGAGACGATCGCGCGGGAGCGAGACGTCCCGATCCCGGTCTTTGCCGAGATGAGTTCGACCAACCCGGTCTTCATCACGCGCGGGGCGATCGAGGCCCGCGGCCCCGAGATCGGGCGGATGATCGTGTCGTCGGTCCTGGCCCGCTACGGGCAGCAGTGCACCTGCCCGGGGCTGATCTTTCCCGAGATCGGCGTCGATCACGAGCCGCTGCTGGGCGAGATCCGACGCGGGATCGCCGCCCAGCCCGCGCGGCGGATGCTTTCAACCCGCGTGCGCGAGGGGTATGCGAAGCAGGCCTCGACGGTGGGTTCGTTCGTGCCCGAGGTCGAACTGCTCGCCATGGGGGGCGAGGGGGCGGGTTCCGACGAGGCCCCGGCCCTGGCGTACCTGACAGACTGGGACTCGGTGCGCAGTGTGAAGTTCTTGAGCGACGAGATGTTCGGGCCCGGCATGGTGATCGCGCCGATCGATTTCGCCCACCCGAGCGCGATCGAGGATGTGCTGGCGACGATCGGCAATCACCTGACCGCGAGCCTGTTCCACGTGGAGCAGGACCTTGATCGTGCGCACATCCGCGGGCTGTGCGAGCGCCTGGCGGGAATCGCCGGGCGGGTGATCTTCAACGGCGTGCCCACGGGCGTGCGCGTTGCTGGTGCGATGGTGCACGGGGGGCCATTCCCGGCGACCAATCGACCCGAATCGACGGCGGCGGGCCCGCTGGCGATCGAGCGTTGGTGCCGCCCGGTCTGCTGGCAGAACTGCCCCGACGTGCTCCTGCCGCCGGAACTGCGCGATGGGAATCCGCGGGGGATCGTGCGGGTGTTGAACGGCGTGCGCGAGGCGGCTGGGGGCGCATGAAAAACCGCCCCCGGTGGCGGGGGCGGTCTGGGAAGTTCGCGGCACGCGATTGATCAGCGCACGGCGTTGTTGACGTTGAGCGAGCCGCCGGTGACGCACTTGCCCGACAGGGCGGTCACGGGCTTGACGGTCGAGAAGATCTTGGAGCGGACCTGCGCGTAGGTCCAGGTGGGGTTGTGGTTCCAGACCAGGGCGGCGGCGCCGGTGACATGCGGGGCGGCCATGGAGGTGCCGTCCATATAGACATAGGCGTTGTCGGCGGAGTGATAGCAGGAGGCGATGGTGACGCCCGGGGCGCCCAGGTCGACGCTGGTCGAGCCGTAGTTGCTGAAGCGGGCGAGTTTGTTGTCGTTGTCGAGGGCGGCGACGGCGATGATGTTGTCCTGCGTGTAGGAGGCGGGGTACTGGGGGATGGTGTTGTTGTTGTCGCCGCGCCCGTCCGCCCCGCCGTTGCCCGCGGCGCAGACGAGCATGTGCCCGGCGGTGCGCGCGTTGGTGATGGCGGAGTTGAGCGAACTGCTGAAGGCGCCGCCGCTCCACGAGTGGTTGGAGAGTTTGATGCTCTTGCCCACGCAGTAATCGAGCGCGCTGATCGCCGCGCTGACCGAGACGGAACCGGACGCCGAGCCGATCTTGAGGCCGACGAGGCGGACGGTCCAGCAGACGCCCACGACGCCCTTGGCGTTGTTTCCGACGGCACCCACGGTGCCCGAGACGTGGCTGCCGTGCCCGTTGTCGTCGGTGGGGTTGCTGTCGTTGTTCCAGAAATCCCAGCCCCAGGTGTCGTCGATGTAGCCGTTGCCATCGTCGTCGATCCCGTTGCCGGCGATCTCGGCGGCGTTGGTCCAGCGGTTGGCGGCGAGGTCTTCGTGCGTGGCGCGGATGCCCGAGTCGGCGATGCCCACGGCGAAGGCGCCGCCGGTGGTCACGTCCCAGGCCAGATTGGCGTCGATGTCGGCGTTGGAAGTGCCGCGATCGTTGTTGACGGTCTGGCCCGTGTTGTTCATGCCCCACAGCAAGGAGTAGTAGGTGTCGTTGGGATTCACGCCGATGCGGGCCAGGTGGTCGGGCTCGGCGAAGACGATGACGCCGAACTGATGGCGGGCGGCATCGAGGATCTTCAGCGCATCGCCCGCCGGCATGCTGACGGCGACGTGATTCAGGTCGGGGACGAGCGCCCAGGTCTTGATCGTGCGGCCGCCGACGAGGGCGAGCGTGGCGTTCTTGGCGGCCTGGGGCGTGCCGGGGGCGAACTGCACGAGCACCGAGGTCGGGTCGTGGGGCAGGTTCGGGTTTGCGCGGACGATGAGATCGCGCTTGGCGTACCAGTCGCGCAGCCAGTCCTGGACGTCGTCGTTGGCGGGAAGGCCCGCGGCGCTGATCGGGGGAACCGGGTTGAGTGCGGACTGGGCGTTGGCAACGCCGCCCGCCAGCAGCGCACCCGACAGGAACGCAAGGAAACCAAGACGCGACATGGTGAACCCTCCACGCGACGCGACAAGCGTCGGAAACAACTCGGCATGACGGGCCCGACAGCCCCCCGAGAACCGGGGGCTGGCCCGAAGCGGACGCGTCTCGGAGGTGGAGACCCGGCCGTGGCCTTGACGCGACCAACCTACCCGGCGGGTTGAGGCGGCGTCAATAGGTTGTGCGGGGTAGACCCTGGTTGGCGCGAAGATCGAGCAGAACTCCGCAGAGCCCGAGCGGAAGAACGAACACCGGCTGGGGGGCTAAGTGCGTACGGGGCGGGTTTGGTGGGTGCGCCGCTTTTGCCTGATTCGGCACGGGACCGCCGATAGGAGGAGCGATATGGGATCGTCCACACGTACATCGCGCTCGCCCAAGGGCGAGCGTTCGCCGTCCATCGTCCGTCGCGCCCTGGTGCTCGTGCTGCTCGCGGGCTGGGCCTATGTGCTCGCGAGCATGATCGGGTTCACGCCGGGTGATTCGGCCGAACTGGTCTTCCCGCCCAACGACCCGGTGGCGAACTGGTGTGGGCCATTCGGGGCGGGGCTGGCGTTCACGCTCTTCAAGGTAATCGGCATGGCCGCGTGGGTCGTGGTGATCGCGTTGGGGCTGATGCTGCTGACGGCGGCGGCGGGGATGCGGGTCACCCATGCACCCGTGCGCGTGCTGGGCGTGCTGCTGATGGCGGGCGCGCTGGCGGGGTTGCAGCACCTGATCTTCCCCAACTCGGGCGTGATGCCTGACCGGGCCGGCGGGCTGGTGGGGACGGTGGGTTGCAACGAGCTGGCCTCGCGATTCGGGTCGCTGGGGGCGGGGATCGTGCTGCTGCTGGGGGCGATGATCGGCGCGGTCTGCGCGATGGACGAATGGCTGGTGTGGCTGTTCGGGTGGACGTGGCGGCTGACGCGCGAGCGGGGCGTGCCCGTGGCCAAGGAGGGGGCGGTCGTCGCCGCCAAGGCCAGCGGGGGGTTGATCTCGCGCCTGGTGGCGGCGGTGGACGCGGCCCTGGAACGCCGACGCGCCAAGGTGCGGGCCAACGACATCGACGACGATCAGCCCGAGGCGGCCAAGCCGCGGCGGGCGCGCAAGGCGCCGGTGGTGGTCGAGGTCGAGCGTGAGGAAGAGGAAGAAGCCGTGGACGCGGAGGCGTCCGCCGCCCCCGCGAAGCGGGCGATCGAGATGAAGCGTCCCGAGCCGGTGGCGGCAGAGCCCGTGGTTGAGGAAGAGGAAGAGGAAGCGGACGAAGAACCCATCGCGGGCGCCCCGCAGGTCTTCGACAAGGACGCGCTGCGCGAGAAGATCGCCAAGCTGCCCATCGTCTTTGGGCAGCGGGATAAGGAAGTCGCGACGCCCGAATCGCTGCGCGACCTGCAGGCCGTGACCGAGGGCGAGAACTACCGCTTCCCCGGGCTCGATCTGCTGGAGGACCCCGAGGAGAACTTCACGGCGAAACTCGAGGAGCACGTGCGCGAGCAGGCGACGGCGCTCGAGTCGGCGATGCGCCAGTACAAGATCGACGGCGAGGTGGTGGGGATCGAGTCGGGCCCCGTGATCACGCTGTATGACGTGCGCCTGGCGCCCGGGACGAAGGTGGCGCAGGTGCAGGCCGTGTCGAGCGATATCGCGCGGGCGCTGCGGGCGGTGAACATCCGCATCGTCGCCAACCAGGTGGGGCGCGACACGGTGGGGATCGAGGTTCCCAACGCGGCCAAGGAGAAGGTGCGTCTCAAGGAACTGATGAGCCAGACCGAGCGGTTCTCGAAGATGAAGCTGCCGATGTTCCTGGGGAAGGACGCGAGCGGGGAGCCGCTGATCGAGGACCTGACGAAGATGCCCCACATGCTCATCGCGGGCACGACGGGCAGCGGCAAGAGCGTGTGCATGAACACGATCATCATCGGGTTCCTGTACACGAAGAAGCCCAGCGAGCTCAAGCTGGTGCTGGTCGACCCCAAGATGGTCGAGATGAGCCAGTTCAAGGACATCCCGCACCTGATGTGCCCGGTGGTGACGGAGATGACCAAGGCGGCGGCGATCCTGGAGTGGGCCTGCGGGAAGATGGACGAGCGTTACGAGTTGCTGGCCGAGGCGGGCTGCCGCGATATCGCCGCGTACAACGAGCTGACGTGGGAAGAACTCAAGGAGCGGCTGAACGTCACGACGCCCGAGGAAGAGGCGCGGATCCCGCGGAAACTGCCCTACATGGTCTACATCATCGACGAACTGGCCGACATGATGATGACCAACAAGGAGGTCGAGGGATCAATTATCCGCATCGCGCAGAAGGCGCGGGCGGTGGGGATCCACCTGATTTTGGCGACGCAGCGCCCGCAGGCGAACGTGGTGACGGGGCTGATCAAGAGCAACATGCCCTCGCGCGTCACGTTCAAGGTGAACAGCGGGATGGACTCGCGCATCGTGCTCGACCAGAAGGGCGGCGAGTTGCTGCTGGGCCAGGGGGACATGCTCTTCCTCAGCCCTTCGAGCCACAAACTCTCACGGGCGCAGGGCACGCTGGTCGACGACCGCGAGATCCGCCGGGTGGTGAAGTTCATGCGCGAGGTCGCCACGCCCAGTTTCGAGCGCCAGCTCGTGACGCTGCGCGGCGGAGACTCGCCCGACGAGGAGAAGATCGCCGACAGCCAGAACAACTCGTCGGCGAGCCTGCAGGCGGCGCAGGAAGACCCGATGTTCAACCGCGCGGTCGAGATCGTGCTCGAGACGCGGCGCGGGAGCGTGAGCCTGCTGCAGCGGCGGCTGGCGATCGGCTACACGCGGGCCAGCCGCCTGGTCGACCTGATGGGCATCGCCGGGATCATCTCGGACCACAAGGGGAGCGTGGCGCGGGACGTGCTGATCACGCTCGAGGAATGGGAGGCGATGAAGCGACTGGCGACGGAGGAGGCCAACAGCAAGGGCCTGCGCGTGCCGGGCGTCAACGCCGAGGCGGTCGAGGAGCCGTCGGCGGAGGTCGAGGCGTTCGACGAGGACGCGATCGAGCCCGACGACGCGGAAAACGCCGCCTCCCGTCCGTAGCCGCCACGGGCGTGCATCTTGAGGCGGGAGACGGCTTGTACCTATAGTTTGCCCACTCGTCAGAAATCCGGCGAACCGGATTCCGAGCAAGGCGTTGAGGCAGCGGCGGGCGTGGGGCGGCGCGGGTGCGCCGCGGGCATGCCCGGCGGAGGGTGATTCATGAAGGTTCGAATGCGCAGCGTGCGGTTGACCGCGTTCCTGGTGGCGATGGCGGCGGGCGCGGCGACGACGCTGGCGGACCTGCCGGCGGTGATGGACAAGGTGCCCGCGAACGCGTCGATGGTGGTGGCCTTCCGCAACGTGGGGGCCTTCGCCGCGAGCGTGCAGGAGTTCACCCAGACGCTGAACCTGCCCATGGGCGAGATGGGCGAAGAGAATCCGATCCAGGCGGCCCAGAAGATGCTCGCGCTGCCGGGCATCAAGGCCGACGGCGCGATGGCGATGATCGCGTTGCCCGATGCGCAGGGCAACTTTGTCGAAGACCACGGGGTGGTGCTGGTCCCCACGACCGACTTTGACGCGATGGCCAAGGGCCTGAACGCCGAGAAGGCGGGCGACGTGTGGACGGCCGAGGTCGAGGGCGAGCCGCTCTTCATCAAGGCCGGGCAGGGGTACGCGATCCTGGGCAAGGACCAGGCGCTGGTGACCTCGTTCGAGATGGCCACGGGAAGCGCGACGCGCTTTGAGACCGCGCTGGGTGCGGTGGGCAAGCGCATCGGCGACACGGCGGACATGATCGTCATCCTCAACGCCGCGACGATGCGACCCAAGATGGAAGAAGCGATCGGCGGCATGGGCGAGGGCTTCGACCAGATGGCGGAGGCGGGGATCCCCAACGCCGAGGCGCTGACCGCAGGGGTGGGCGCGATGCAGGGCGCGCTGAGCACGATGGCGCGCGACGCGAGCACGGCGATCGTGGGCGTCTCGATCGGATCGCGCGGGCTGACGATCGATCTGGGCGGGCAGTTCGCCGAGGGTTCAGAGACGGCCGCGAGCCTGGGCGGGATGACCGATTCGGGCGTCCTGATGGGTCGTCTGCCCAAGGTTGATTTCTACTTCGCCGGGGCGATCGACACGGCCAGCCCGATGATGCAGGCCGCGCTCAAGGCGATGGGCTCAAAGGATGACCAGAGCACGATGAAGGTGCTTGGGGAGAATGCCGACAAGATCGGCGGGATGTCGTTCGTGGTGGGCGCCAGCCCCGCGGGCCTGATGGGCGGGCTGCTGGCCAACACGGCGATGTACACCGCGTCGACCAACGCGCAGGGATACGCCGACGCCTACTACGGCGCGATGAAGAGCATGGACGGCAAGACGGTGGAGGGGATGACGTACAAGTTCACCCACACCCCCGGCGCCGCCGAGGTGAGCGGGTCGAAGGTGGACACGTGGCAGCTCGGGATCCAGCCCGATCCGAACGATCCCGAATCGATGCAGGTGATGATGATGCAGCAGATGCTCTTTGGCCCGGGCGGGATGCAGGGCATGACCGCCGTCACCAAGTCGGGCATGGTGGCGACGATGAGCCAGAACACGATGCTGATGACACAGGCGCTGAGCGCGGCGGCATCGGGCGAGGGGCTGAGCACGGCGGCGGACCTGCGCACGACACAGGCGGCGATGCCCGCCAAACGCGTGATGGAGATGTACCTGGGCACGCGCTCGATCCTCGAGGCCGTCAACGGAGCCATGGCCATGTGGATGGGCGGCGCGGAGGAGATCAACATCTCCGCCGACGTCGCGCCCATCGGGATCGCCATGAGCGCCGAGAAGGGCGGCGGCGGCCTGCACCTGCACGTGCCCATGAGCAGCGCCAAGGCGATCGGCGAGTTTGCCAAGGCGATGCAGGGGCAGTTCGGCGACATGGAAGGCGACGCCGCCGACCCCATGATGGACGACGCCCCGCCCCGCTTCTGATGCCCTGATTCGCGGGGTATGAACACAGAGAAAGCCAAGGGCCTGTCGCGCGAGCGGCGGGCCCTTTCTCATGAGTCGCGTAGGATCCTGGCGTGCAGGAGTGGCGCATCGCAAACGCACGCGTGCTGAGTCTTGATCACCCGGTGATCATGGCGATCCTGAACGTCACGCCGGACAGTTTCGCCGACGGCGGGCGGTTCGCGACGCCCCGCCACGCCGCCGAGGCCGCCGATCACGCCGCCGAGGCGGGGGCCGAGATCATCGATATCGGGGGCGAGTCAACGCGACCGGGTGCGGCGCGGGTTGATGACGACGAACAGATCCGTCGCGTGGTCCCGGTGATCGCGATGATCCGTGCCGGGGTGGGCCCGGCCAGCGCGTGCGCGATCAGCGTAGATACTACGAGCGCGATCGTGGCCCGGGCAGCGCTCGACGCGGGGGCGGACATCGTGAACGACACGAGCGCGGGGCGGGACGATCCCGCGATGCTCGCGTTGTGTGCGCGGCGTCAATGCGGGCTCGTGCTGATGCACCGGGCGACGTTTCCGGCGCAGGATCGGTACTCGGACCGTTACGCGCGAGAGCCTGTCTATGAGGGCGGCGTGATCGCTCACGTGGCCGCGTACTTGAAGGAGCGAGCGTCGGCGGCGATCGCCGCGGGCGTGGACCCGGGCGCGATCGTGCTTGATCCGGGGCTTGGGTTTGGCAAGAACGTGAGCCAGAACATGGACCTGATCGCGGGAACAGCGAGCCTGTGCGCGTTGGGGTATCCGGTGGTGAGCGCGCTCAGCCGCAAGAGCTTCGTGGGGCGGGTGGCCTTGGGGCGCGATTCGCAGCCGCACGAGCGACTGGCCGGCACGCTGGCGTTGAGTGTGGAGCATCTGCGGGCCGGGGCGCGGCTGTTCCGCGTGCACGACGTGGCGGAGCACGCGCAGGCGCTGGGTGCGGCGTGGGCGCTTCGTTCGCGCGATTAAGCCCGCGGCTCGCTATTTCTCTGGTTGCAGTGCTCATGGCGTGCCATCGATCTCCTGTCATGACAAATCAGGATCAGACAGAGGGTGTGCTGTGCCAGGGCATATTCCCGAGAGGGGGGATCGGCCAGCCCGACTAAAATCGGTCAGTGCAGACGCCCTTTCCCGATTCAGAATCACGGCGCGAGCGACTGGGCGCCCTGCTCGCCAAGGCCCGGGGTCTGCCCCCGGTGCCGGGGGTCTATCTGATGAAGGACAGCGCGGGCGTGGTGCTCTACGTGGGCAAGGCGCTGCGCCTGCCCGATCGCGTGTCGAGTTATTTCATCCCCAGCGCGGACCTGGGGCCGGCCAAGCAGCCCATGCTCGACCTGGTCGTCGGTTTCGACACCATCGAGTGCGAATCGGAGTGGGAGGCGCTGCTCGCCGAGAACCGTCTCATCAAGGACATCAAACCGCGCTTTAACGCGCGGATGAGCGACGACAAGACGTTCCCCTATCTGGCGATCACTAGCCGCGAGGATTTCCCGCGCGTGCTGATCACGCGCAGCCCATCGGCCCCGGAGCTGCGGGGGGCGAAGATCTACGGGCCCTTCGTCAGCGGGGGGGCCCTGCGCGACGCCGTGCAGGTGATGCAGCGGGTGTTCAAGTTCCGTACGTGCGGGCTGGACATTGTCGAGGGCGACCCGCGCAACGCGCGATTCCGCCCCTGCCTGCTCCACGCCATCAACCAGTGCACGGCCCCGTGCGGGGGGCGGATCGGCAAGGAGGATTACGCCGCCGATATCGACCGCCTGCTGCGCTTCCTGGGCTCGAAGCGCAGCGCGATGCTGGTGGAGATGCGCGAACAGATGCGCGAGGCATCGGCGAACCAACGCTTCGAGCAGGCGGCGGTTTTACGCGACCAGATCCGCGCGATCGAAAAACTCGATGAACGCGCGTCGCGATCCGACCAGTGGCAGCCCGAGGCCGAGTCACCCGTGATCGAACCGGCCCGGGCCACCCAAGCCCTCCAGCGGGCGCTGGGCCTCGAGGCGCCCATCCGCTGCATCGAGGGGATCGACATCGCCCACCTGCAGGGGCAAGAAACAGTCGGCAGCAAGGTCTGCTTCGTCGATGCCCGCCCGCTCCGCAGCGAGTATCGGCGGTATCGCATCCAGACCGCGGGGAACAACGACTTCGCCAGCGTGCGCGAGGTCGTGCTGCGGCGCTATCGCGAGGCGGGCAGCGGGCAGGAGCTCTACCCCGATGTCATCCTGATCGACGGGGGGCAGGGCCAGTTGAACGCGGCGATGAGCGCGTTCGAGCAACTCGAGATCCACCCGCCGATGGTGATCTCGCTGGCCAAGCGCGAGGAACTGATCCACATGCAGGGACGCGACGAGCCGCTGAAACTCGGGCGCGATAACCCCGGCTTGCGCCTATGCCAGGCGGTGCGTGACGAAGCGCACCGCTTCGCACAGCATTACCACCACGTGCTGCGGCGAAAGCGCACGCTGGGGGAAGACGAGCTGGGGTAAAAGTGTCAGCCGCCCGTCTCGACCACCGGGCTGAGTTCGACGCGCTCGCCCGGGGGGAGTTTGCGCACGTGCGTGAGCAAGACCCGCGGCTTGGTCGTCCAGCGGATCTCGAAGACGATCTCGACAAAGTCGCCCGGGCGGGCCTCGCCAAGGTCGAGCGATTCGCTCAGCCATGGGAAGGCCATGGCGTGCTCGGTCATGCCGACGATCGAGCCGTCCTCGTCGAGGAAGTTGGCGATGGTCTGGTGATGCACGACCAGGGGCTGCTTGCCGTCGGGCGTGGGGAGGGATTCAAGCCGGCCGCGGGTGGTGTAGGTCTGATCGGCGGGCGTGGGGGCGGGGGTTCGTGCGACGCCCGCGAGGGGGCCGGCGGGCGCGGGCGTGCGTTTGCATGCGACGAGCACGCCCAGCGCGAGGGACCCAAAAAGAACCGCCCGGATGATCCGGGCGGCGAGTGAACTCGAGTGGATGACGGCTCGCGCTGGGAACGCGCGTGCCATGCTTACTTGAGCGTGAGGAAGGCCTCGACGCTGCGCAGGTCCGAGGCGAGGCTCACGTTGTAAGGGAGCGTCCACGACACGCCCTTGCGGACGCCGACGACGCGGGCGGGCTTCTCGCGGCTGGTCCAGTCGCGGTTGCCGCGGTTGTAGACGTTCAGGCGGCGGTCGCGGACGACCTGGGCACGCCGCAGGGCCTTCTTGTTCTCGGGATCGAGGCGCATGAGGCGTTCGATGGTCTTGAGCGCCCCTTCGGCGCGGGGAGACTTCTCGACCGTGCACTGCACGTTCTGGCCGGGCTTGAGGGCATCCACCTTCGACTTCGTCGCCATCGCTCGCACCTTTCGCTATCTACAGGGCGGGAAGCCTAGGCGCGCCCCCCGCGAGAGGGAAGCCAGATGCCCCCCGGGCCCGAGTTGCACGGGGTGACACTCATCCATCGGGCATGCTGAACACATGCCAAACATAGGCCCTTTGCGGCCGTGAACGGGGGTTTGGGGCGCGGCGGGGGGCAGGTCTTTCTATAGTCCACCCCAACGACCAAGGAGCACACATGGCCGCCACGATCAACGTCCGTTCAATGCTGGGCTCCCACGCGGACGCCCTGCTCAAGCACGAGTCCAAGTCCTGCCCGCGTTCGACGCTGCACCTGCCCGGGCCGGATTTCATCGACCGGGTCTTTTCCCAGACCGACCGCTCGCCGGTGGTGCTGCGCAACCTGCAGACGATGCTGAACACGGGTCGCCTGGGGGGCACGGGGTTCGTGAGCATCCTGCCCGTGGACCAGGGGATCGAGCACTCGGCGGGGGCGAGCTTCGCCCCCAACCCGGCCTACTTCGACCCCGAGAACATCGTGAAGCTGGCGGTCGAGGGCGGGTGCAACGCCGTCGCGAGCACGATGGGCGTGCTGGCGTCGGTCTCGCGCAAGTGGGCGCACAAGATCCCCTTCCTCGTGAAGTTCAACCACAACGAGATGCTGACCTATCCCAACATGTTCCAGCAGTCCTACTTCGGCAGCGTGCGTCAGTGCTACGAGATGGGCGCGGTCGCGGTGGGGGCGACGATCTACTTCGGCAGCGACACCAGCCGCGACGAGATCGCCTATGTCTCGGACATGTTCGAAGAGGCCCACGCCCTGGGCATGGTCACCGTGCTCTGGTGCTACACCCGCAACAACGCCTTCAAGCAGAAGGGGCCCGACGGCAAGAGCACCGACTATCACTCGTCGGCGGATCTCACGGGCCAGGCCAACCACCTGGGCGCGACCATCAAGGCCGACATCATCAAGCAGAAACTCCCCGTCAACAACGGCGGGTACGCCGCCCTCAACAGCGGCGGCTCGGCGTATGGCAAGTGGGACAAGCGCGTCTACACGCAACTGTGCGGGAGTGATGAGAACGGGCAGGGCGGGCACCCGATCGACCTGTGCCGCTACCAGGTGATGAACAACTACATGGGTCGCGTCCCGCTGATCAACAGCGGCGGCGAGAGCAAGGGCGCGGGCGACCTCGAAGAAGCCGTGTGGACCGCCGTGGTGAACAAGCGCGCCGGCGGCATGGGGCTGATCTCGGGGCGTAAGGCCTTCCAGAAGCCGATGAAGGAGGGCGTGGCGCTGCTCAACGCCGTGCAGGATGTGTACCTGGACGCGAGCGTGACGGTGGCGTAAGAGCGTCGGTCGCTTTTCACGGCCCTTCGTGCAGCGCCTTGCCCTTCTCGTACAGCGCCTTGCGCGCCAGGATTTCCTGCACAAACCCCGCATCGCCCTGCGCCAGGCGTGCCGCTTCATCGGCGGCGGTGAGGGCCTCGGGGAATCGACCCGCCGCGGCGTAGGCCGCCGCCAGCACGTCGTGCACCTCGGGCAGCGGCACGCGGGCTCGCATCGGCTCGACGATCGCGATCGCCGCCGAGGGCGTGCGGACGTTCGCGTCGGTGCAGGTGGCCAGCGTCCAGGCCAGGCGCAGGCGCGTGGCGTCGTCGTCGGGCTCGTAGCGCAGTGTCGTGCGCATCACGTCCACCGCGTCGGCCCAGCGCCCCAGGTGCAGATAGACGCCGATCAGGTTGATCCGCGTGTCGCGGTCCTGGGGCGAGAGTTGGGCCGCTCGCGCCAGGTGCGTGGCGGCGTCGTTCCACCGCCCCAGTTCGCCCATCAGCGTGCCCAGGCGCTGGAGCAGGCGCGGATCGTCGGGGCGCAGGGCGACGGCACGCTGCATCGAGATCATCGCCTCGGGCACGCGACCCAGGCGGTACTGAGCCGTGGCGAGGTTCGCCAGCGTCTCGGGTGCGCCCGCGTCGATCGCCAGGGCCTGCGTCAACAGTTCGACCGCGCCCGCGTCATCGCCCGCGCCGGCGAGGGCGGCGCCGGCATTGGTGAACGAGGCGGCGAGTTGGCTGTCGCGCGAATAGAACGTGACATTCGCGCCAAATCCCAGCCCCACCCCCGTGAGCAGGGCCAGCCCCAGCGCGACCCACGCGCGCGAACGAAGCACGCCCGGCAGCAACGTCACACCGCCCGCGGCGAAGAGGATCAGCACCGGCACGATCGGGAAGCGATAGCGCCCCATCAGATAAAACGCCACGATGCCCACGCACAGCGTGCCCAGCATGGCGTAGAGGATGATCGGGCGCGGTCGCCGCCACGCGGCGAGCACCAGCCCCACCCCCGCGATAGGCATCAGCACGCCCAGGTGCCCCGCGCGAGACAGGCCACGCAGCAGCGGCGAATAGCGCTCGTAGAAGTATTGATCCTCGGCGTCGGGCACCTCGTAGGCGTTGATCAGCAGCGCCGTCTTGCGCCCCATGAGGTGCAGCCAGTCGCCCGGCTGATTGCGGATGAAATCAAACGCCCGCCCCGACCAATAGCGCGAGACCTCGGCGGAGGTGAGCGTACGCCCCATGGCCTCTTGCGCGAGTTCCACCGCGTCCTGGCGCTCGTAGGGCGTGTTGCTGCGCCCGGGGCGCAGCGGCGCGTAGAGCCCCGTGGCCTGTGGGTTGTTGCCGATGTAGAAGTTGGGCCCGGCCTGGCTGGTGGTGAGGACGAACTCGCCCCCGACGTGGTGGTTGCGGGCCATGACGAGCCCCAGCGGGAGGGCGAGCGACAGCCCAAACGCCGCCGCCGTGCCCACGCGCGAGACGAGCGAACGCCCGCGCCCGGCGAGCAGCGACCAGAGCCCCAGCACCGGGGCGAGCAGAACCGTCTCTTCGCGGGTCAGCGCCAGCAGCGCGAGCGAAACCCCGACGAGCGCGAAGCGCCACGCCCCCGGGCGACAGAAGGCGAGCGCCACACCCAGCATCAGCAGCGCGGTGAAGAACGTGCCCAGGGCGGCTTTCTGGATGATCGAGTCGTAGAAGATCGCCGGTGCGTAGAGGGCCAGCGCCAGCCCCGCGAGCAGGCCCGCGACGCGCCCGAAGAACAGGCGCCCCGCGAAGAAGAGCATCGCGCAGGCGAGCGCGCCCAGCACGGCCTGCACCACGCGCACGTTCCAGACCCCGTCGCCCATGATCAGGCGCAGCACGCCCAGGAGATAGGGGTAAAGGGGCGCCTGGTAGAAGATTCGATCGCCCATCCAGTCGCCGCCCGCGATGCGCCCGCCCCATTCCCAGTATTGGCGGGCATCCATGATGAGATGGTGGAAGAGGGGGCAGGCCTTGGCCTCGAAGAGGTAGGCAAGGCGGGCGGCGAAGGCGATCGCCGCGACGACGCCCCCGAGCGCGAGATCGATGCGAGTGAGAGTGGGCGCACCGACAACGGCGGCGGTCGGCGGGACATGGGGCGTCGATTCGGGCGTGGGCATCGCGGGAGTATTGCCCGTTCCAGAGGGTCAGGGAGATTTGGGCTTGGTCGGCTTGGCGGGCTTGTGGCTCTTCGCCGGCTTCGCGGGGGCGTTGGCCGAAACCTGCTCGGCCTTGGCCTGGCGGAGGAGTTCACTCAGGCCCTGACCCATCAGGTCGGCCTGGGCCACGATCTGCGCCAGGCGGGCGCCCAGTTCATGGGCCTGGCCGAGCATCTGCGGGGTCAGCGGCGAGACAGGGGCGTTGGCCTCGGCGCGGATGGCATCCACGCGGGCCTTGAGCGCGTCGATATCGGCCTCGATGGTGTCGACCTTGGAAGCGCCGCTGACGATGGCATCGCCCAGTTGACGCCGTGCGTGCTCGGCCTGGGCGCGGTATGACTCGAGGTTTTTCAGAGCCGTATCGGCATGGGCAGCGGCCTGGGCCGCGTCCTGCGCCAACGCCTCCACCCGTGTGCTGCGTTCGAGGACCTCGGTCAGGCGAGCAACGATCACGCCCAGGTCGAGCCCGCGCAGGCGTGATTCCACCTGCTCGGACGCCTGTGCGATCTCGAACCGCTGGCGGGCGGCACGCTGCGCACACGCCTCGATCGAGGCGGCGGTCTGGGCGAGTTCATCCCCCACCCGGGCGTGAGCCGCGTGGAGCGATTCGATCAGGGCGGCGGGCCCCTGCGATGCCTGCTCGATGCGTCGGGCGGCGACCTTGATCGCGTCGTCGAGGTCGGCGCGGAGTTCGGCGATGCTCGTGCCCGCCCGTTCGTTGATCTGCTCGATCACTTCGCGTGCCGCGCCCAATGACAGCGAGGCCTCCTCGGCCTTGTCGAGCAGCGGGCGCACGCGCTCGACGCACAGCGCGCAGTGAAGCGTGATCTCGTCACGCACCCGTCGCCCCTGATCGTCGAGCGTCGAGCCGGCCTGCTCGAGCGTGTCGAGGGCGGCCTCGCGCGCCCGGCGCAGGTCTTCGTGGGCGCCCGCCAGCACGTCGCCGATCTGTTCGCGCACCGACAGCACCGCCGTGCGTGCGGTCGTCTCGGCCCCTTCGCGAAGTTCGCCCTCGATCGCCTTGGCGGCCCGGGCGGCCTCCACCGCCTGCTCGGAGCAGGCCTGCACCCGCTCGGCGACTCGGTCGGCGACCGCGCCCAGGCGCAGCTCCGCCGCGTCGCACGAACTCTCGACCCCGCGTGAGAAATCGCGGACGCGGGCCAGCGCGGTCTCGGCGGCGTCGCGGGCCTGTGTGGCGATCTGCTCGCACCGGTCCGATATGACGACGGCCATGTCTTCAAGCCCCGCGCGAGTCTTCTCGAAGATCGTGGCGGCCTGGTCATTCGCCGCCGCCAGCGCGCCCGCCAGGGCGCCCCGCGCCTGTTCGACGCGTTCGAGCAGCGACGCCGCGTCGATCGTGACACGCTCGATGGCGGCTTTCGCCGCGTGATCGGCGGCCTTGGCGATCTCCGCGCGGGCCTGGGCGGCCTTGGCGGTCATGGCGTCGAGTTCGCTCCGGACGCGGGCGAGTTCCGCCGCCCCCGCATCGACCAGGCGCTGGCGGCCGTCGCGCAACTGCTCTTCGATGAGCCTGGCGACGACACCCGAGACCTCCTCGCGGACGCGCTGGGCGATGCGCTCGCGATCGATCTTGAAGTCATCGCTCGCGATTGACTTGATCTCGCGCAGGCGATCGTCGAGGTGCGCCCCGGTCTGGTCGATCAGCCCCTCGGCCTTCTGCACCCGCGCATCGAGCGTGGGCATGAGCCGGGCGGCGGTCTCGAGGCGCGCGTGCAGCTCCTGCGTCGCCTGACGCAGCGAATCGCTCAGGCGGTCGACCTCGGCCGAGGTTGTCTGTAATGTCCGGTTCTGGGCGGCGGCATCGCGGGCCAGCCCGCGCAGCGAGCCGGCCAGTTCTTCGAATCCACGCTGGTCGACCACCCGCGGCGTCAGAAAGATCGCGTCGAGCACCTGCTCGATGTCCGGGCCGGGGTGCGGCTCGGGCGCGAGTGTCGCGTTGCCGCCGGTCGTGGGCTGTGCGGATTGGGCCTGTTCCTGGCCTTCCCTGGTCCTGCGGGGCTGCGCCATCGGATCCCTCCGGATGGTGAATCAATCTCGGGCATGCACAGCGTACCGCGCCTGGTCTCCATACGCTTGGGCACCATGGGCCAATCGGGTGATTCCAACGTGCGACTGCAGCGGGTGCTGGCCCAGGCCGGCGTCGCCGCCCGACGCGCCTGCGAAGAGATGATCGAGGAAGGCCGCGTCCGGGTCAACGGCGAGGTCGTGCGCACGCTCCCGGTCTTCGTCGACCCCGCCACCGACGAGATCGAGGTCGACGGGCGGATGCTCCGCAAGCCCGAGCGCCACCTCTACCTCATGCTCAACAAGCCCGAGCGGGTTCTCGTCGGCGCCAATGACGAGCCGGGCATGGACCGTGCCACCATCCACGATCTGGTCGACCACCCCCAGAGCAAACGCCTCTTCCCCGTCGGACGCCTCGAATACCACGCCTGCGGGCTGGTCCTCCTCACCAACGACGGCGATCTGGCCAACCGTCTGAGCCACCCAAGGTACGAGGTCCCAAAGACCTACCACCTCGTCGTCAAGGGCGATCTCACGCCCGAACGCCTCCCCCTGATCGCCAGCCGCCTCATGACGGCGCGACGGCGCGAGAAGATGGCCTCGGCCAGGCGGATGGGCGGCAGGACCGGGCCCCAACTGGCCATCGTCAAAAACCGCGAGGGCAAGCCCGTGCTCGAGTTGACCTCGACCCAGCCCCCCGCCAAGGAACTGCGCGATCTCCTCGCCACCCTGGGTTTGAGCGTCAAACGCCTCGAGCGCGTCTCTCTGGGGCCGCTGCGACTGACCGGCCTGGCCCGCGGACGCTGGCGCGAACTCAAGCGCGACGAACTCCACGCCCTGCGCAAGGCGGCCCGCCCGACGGGCCCCAAGGCTGCCAAGGCCAAGCCTACTGGCTCGAAGCCGGGCGTCGCCAAGCCCGCGGGTGGCAAGGGGCCGGGTGCGGCAACCCGCGGCAAGAAAGTGACGACCCGGAGCGACAAGCCAGCCCCGCGCACGCCGAAGAAACCCATGACCGGCGGCATGCGGCCGCGCGTGATCGGGGGGGATTGACCCATGCCCACGGGGAACGGCACCAACACCAAGGCCCACAAAGGAAACGCGGTCACCGGCCTGATCGAGCGCTCGGTGCAGAAGGCCGCCCAGCGACCGGGGCTGCTGCGCCGGTTCGTGCACGTGGGGCAGGTGGCCTGGGCGGGGATGCAGCGCAACCAGTTGACGCGGATGGCCGCCGCGCTGTCGTATCGAACGATCTTCGGGCTGATCCCCATGCTGGTGGTGAGCCTGGTGCTGCTGACGGCCTATTCGTCGCAGGACACGCGCAAGGACATGGTCTACAAGGTGCTCGATTTCGCGGGCCTGTCGGTGATCGCCGTCCCCGAGGCGGCCGCGGGTGATGCGGCACTGATCCCCGGGATGAACATCTACGCCCCGATGGTCGCGGCGCACATGTCGGCGGCGGAGCAGGCCGCCGCCGTCCCCGCCAAGCGCCAGCGCCTCGACGACTGGATCGCCTCGCTGCTCGATCGCGTGTCGGCGTTTCGATTCGGCACGGTCAGCCTGATCGGTTTCCTGACGCTCTTCTACGCCGCCCTCTCGATGATGGTCGAGGTCGAGCATTCGTTCAACCAGATCTACAACGCCCCCGAGGGTCGATCGTGGGTGCGTCGTCTGACGCAGTACTGGACCATGCTCACACTGGGCATGATCTTCCTGGTCGCGAGCTTTACCGTCACCGCCTCGATCCGCGTCTGGGTCGAGCAGGCGATCGACGGCAAGACCGCGGGCGTGCCCTTCGCCGGCCCGCTCATGGTCTCGCTGGTCACGGCGATGCCCATCTCGACGCTGATGTTCCTGATCGTCTACTCGGTAATCCCCAACACGCGGGTGCAGTTCGGCCCCGCGCTGACCGGCGCCCTCCTCGCGGGAATCCTTTGGGAACTGGCCAAGAACGGCTTTGCGGCGTACGTGTCGTTCTCGGCGGGCTACGCGCAGCTCTACGGCACGATCGCGCTGATCCCGCTCTTCCTGCTGTGGGTCTATGTCACGTGGCTCATCACGCTGGCGGGGCTGCAACTGGCCGCGGCGGTGCAGAGCTATCGGCTGGCCTCGGCGCAGGGTCTGACGCAGGCCTTTCTCGCGACGCTGGGGCTGGCCGAGGACGTCGCCCCGGCACGTCGCCTGCGCGTGGTGGACACGGGTTCAATCCTGGTGGTGGCGATGGCCGTGGCCGAGCGCTTTGCCAAGGGCAAGACCAGCGGGCACGCCGACATCGCCGCCGAGACGGGGGCCGACGAACTGGTGGTCAGCGACATGCTCGAGCGTCTGGCGGGGGCGGGGATCCTGCTGCGCGTGAGCGACGCCGATCAGGAGGGAACCTACACCCTGGCCCGCCCGCCCGCGCAGATCGAGGCGGTCAAGGTGCTCGAGCTGGCCCACGCCCCGGGCGGAACGGATCGCCTCTCGAGCATGCCCGTGATGTGCGAGCTGACCAAGGCCAGGAGTGCGGCCTTGGCGGGGAAGTCCCTGGCCGATCTGCTGGGGTTGGCGCCCCCGGCCGCCCCCCATGCTGCCGGCGAGACCCCGGCGGGGGCGAGCCCGGTCACCTCCTAGAGTTGCCGCATGAAGCGCATCCGTGGCATCGCGGCGATTCTGTTCACAACGTCGTGCGTGGCGCTGCTGGGCGGGTGTTACGAGAAGGAAGTTCGCTCGAGCGGGCTGGGGAGCGCGGGGCGAGCGGGGTCGGGCGATGGGAATACCTATCGCACCCTGGGCCCCAAGGATTCAGATCCGCGCCCCAACCGCCCCCGACAGGACGGGTGGTGATTCGTCGGGCGTTACGGATACGATGGTTTGTGCGTCGCGCCCCGCGGGTGACGTGAACGGAGCGTGGCATGGGCATCGAAGCGGCATTGCCGGTAGACGGGTTTCTTCCGACGCAGTTGCGCCACGTCATCAACTGGGCGCGCCGGAGCAGCCTCTGGCCCATGCCCTTCGCCACCGCCTGCTGCGGGATCGAGCTGATGGCCACGGCCTGCTCGCGCTACGACCTGGCCCGCTTCGGGGCCGAGGTCATGCGGTTCAGCCCGCGCCAGGCCGACCTACTGATCGTCGCCGGTCGGATCGCGATCAAGACCATGCCCGTGCTCCAGCGGATCTATGAGCAGATGCCCGAGCCCAAGTGGGTGATCTCGATGGGCGCGTGCGCGTCGACGGGCGGGGTGTTCGATACCTACGCCGTGGTGCAGGGGTGCGATCAGTTCATCCCCGTGGATGTGTACGTGCCCGGGTGCCCGCCGCGTCCGGAGCAGTTGATCGAGGGTGTGATGGCGATCCAGCGTCACATCGACCAGGAAGGCCTGCCCCCCTCGGGCGGCAAGCGTGCGCCCCTGGGCCTGGTGATCCAGCCGACGCACGCGGTACGCCCGCAGCCTGTCGGCCTGACGTTGGGACGCTAAGGCACCGTTTCGCGGCACTTCATGTCGACGTGCTTTGAATGCACTGTCTTATCCACACGCGGCCCAAAGCGGATAGCAATATCCGCTCCTGGCTTCATACCAGGCGGGGCGTCGGGTGGTGTACAGGGATGAAGTAAGAACGTGGAAGCAAATTCAACTTGCATGCGAGAGTAGTTTTCGTAGTCTGCGCTCAGGAGTAGCCCCGAGGAATCGACGGTTCGGGTTGTCTCGTGTGATTCCAGCCGGTCGTCGAGACCCTCGGGAGGAGAAGGAGCAAGACATGAGGATGCAATCGTGCGTTGTTCTCGCGCTCGTCGGGCTCGCGGCCTCGACGTCGGGCGTGTTCGCCACCGGGCCGGATCAGCAGCGGTTGCCGTGGCGTCCGGGTCTGGATGGGAACGGCAAGTACTCGCGCCTCAACTCGGTGGTGCAGGTTTCGACCAACACCGGCCTGGGCACGGGCACGGTGATCGGCACGCGCCAGGTGGGCAACGACCACTGGCTGTGCGTGCTCACCGCCGACCACGTCGTGCGCGGGTCGAACAACATCCAGGTGAGTTTCGGCGACAACGGGGCGATCGGCACCTTCGGCGGCGCGGACAGCTGGCACATCCAGCGCGGGCAGGACGACATGGCCGTGGTGGCTGTGCGCCTCAACGCCGCGCCGGCGGGGCTGCCGGGCGTGACCGCGGCCCAGTTCGCCGGGCGCTTGAGTTTCCCCTCGTTCATCTCGGGATTGAACAGCCCCTCCGATGTCTTCGGCGAGACCTTCACGCAGGCGGGCTACGGGGGCTACGGCAACTGGGACACCCGCCCCAACGGGCCCGTCGAAGTCCGCCCGGGCATCCGCACCACCACCGCGAGCATCGCCATTCCCGGCGATCCCAACAACCGGCGTTACTTCCCGCACATCGATAACAACAAGCGCTTCCAGAACAACCGGGTTGAGCGCAGCCGCCAGATCCTCCAGCGGGTGGATCCCAACGATCCCACCAGCGCGATCATCTACAACTACACCGCGATCGAGTTCGATCTCGACGTGCCCCAGGCCGCGGGGCTGCTCGCGGGCGAGGGGATCTCCTACGCGGGCGACTCGGGCGGCCCGTATTTCTACAACAGCCTCACGACCCAGTTCGTCGGCGCGATGGCGCGACCCGACGGCGTGTGGCCCGACGGGACCGCGCGCCCGGTGCCGGACTGGGCCGCGGGCGACATGCAGTTGCTCGATGACGTCCTGTTCGCCGTGCATACTTTCGGGAACACGATTCCCGGGGGTGGGGGCAACGTGGCGCCGAACGGCTCGACGTTCTTCAACCCGGTGTGGACATCGTTCGGCGGGGGCGTGCCGCTGACCCCAGCGCGAGTCGCGTGGATCCAGGACTGGTGCAGCCGCATTCCTGCGCCGGGCACGGCGATTCTGCTGGGCGTCGGGTGCCTGCTGGGCGTGAAGCGCCGTCGCCTGAACGCCTGAGCGCAAGTGATCTGCGCGACAAGCCGCGCATGAAAAAAACAAGAACCCCGCCCGGACGGCGGGGTTCTTTTTGTTCGCGCCGCGAACGCGGCGCGGAGGGGCATCGCCGAACCCGCGTCTTACAGCAGCATCGGCGTTCGCCCCTTCACGCCCCAGCCCTCGGGATCGGTCTGAAAACGATCCTCGCGGGGGAGCGTCTCTCGTGCGTTGGGGTCGCAGGGGCCGGCGACGCAGCGCGTGCAGAGTTCCTGCAGCAGCGCCTCGGCCTCGCGCCAGGAATCCTCGAGATCGGACTCCTGCACGCGGGAGAGCTCCCGCGCCAGCGCCGAGACAATCGAGTTGGTGACATCCACGGTCAACGTCGGAATCTTCGATGGTCTGATCATCACCCGCATGGCTGAGTCCTTTCCCGGCGTGAACCTCCTGTTCGCCTGTCGGGGTGGCCCTTCACCGAGGCGTGCCGTGCGCCGTGGTGAAGGGGACGCAATCCACCCGTTTCGATGCTACTTCCGCGTGGGGGGGCGTCAAGCCAGATCGGCGCGGAATGGGCGCAATTCATCCAAGCCGCGGGAGCGGCGCGATTTAGCGGTAGTCGCCGTCGTCCCAGTTGGCGACGCGGGCGATTTCAACGCCCGGCATGGGGCTTGCATGCCCATCAAAGAACAGGACATTGGCGCCGTTGCCGTGGCGTTTCGTCGCGACGCGCTGATAGGTGGTGTGGTCGTTGCCGCCGCCCGCGACGTTGGTCGCCCGCCACATGTCGTAGAAGATCGAGATGTAGAGCTCGCTGTTGCCCGGGCTGTACCACGTGCCCCAGCGCTGCCCCTGCGGGTCGTCGATGAAGCACGTGAGATACATGATCGCGTCGATCGGACGCGTGTAGCGGTTGAGCGGCGTGGGGGGCTTGCTCTGCCCCGACACCACGATCTGGTTCCCCTGGCGCAGGAAGCGCAGCCCGTTGTTCACGTAGTGGATCCGGTGCGGATCGATCGGTCGGGCCGGGTCGCGGTAATACGGCGCGTGCTCATATTGGTCGCGCAGCCCCGCATCGTCGCGCGACGAGATCGCGTTCCCGTCCAGGAACGGGCGCAGGCTGAACGCCCACGTGATGTTGTACGGCGCCCGGTTCGTGTTCGAGACGAACCACGCGGGGACCTGCGGCGTGCCGATGGGGATCTCGCTCGTCCCCGCCTCGCGCGGGATCCATTCCTTGTAGGCGTTGGCATAGGCCATCAGGGCCGTGCCGATCTGTCGCTGGTTCGAGAGGCAGACCACCGCCCGCCCCGCCGCCCGGGCCTTGCCCAGCGCGGGCAGCAGCAGGCTGATCAGCAGCGCGATGATCGCGATGACCACCAGCAGCTCGATCAGCGTGAACGCGTGGCGGCGTGTGCGCATGGCCCCTTTCCAGGGCGAGAACCGCCCGGATACTCCGCCCCCCTCCGTGCCCAGTCTACCACGATTCCAAGCCGCGTCGACCCCCCGCCCCGCGCCAACCCGGCGTGCCGCCCCGGGCCCGGGACGTACACTCTTTCCTCATGTGCGGCAGGTTCTCCCTCTCGACCCCGGCCTCCGAGATCGCCCGCTTCTTCGGCGCGGCGGGGGCGATTCCAGACCTCGACCCCCGCTACAACATCGCCCCCTCGCAGGGGGTGCTGGTCGTGCGGGCCGCCCCCACGGGCGGGCGCGAACTGGGCATCGTGCGCTGGGGGCTCATCCCCGGCTGGGCCCGCGAGCCCGACGTGGGCGTCGCCCCCATCAACGCCCGCAGCGAGACGGCCGACACCAAGCCCACCTTCCGCCACGCCTTCAAGAAACGCCGGTGCGTGATCCCCGCCGACGCGTTCTTTGAGTGGCAGATGACCGAGCGGGGCAAGCGCCCCATGTGCATCACGCCGCGGACGGGCGGATTCTTCGCGATGGCCGGCATCTGGGAACGCTGGGAGCCCGAGGACCAGCCCACGGGGGCCGTCGAATCGTGCGCGATCCTCACGACGGCGGCGAACAGCCTCATGGCCCCCATCCACGACCGCATGCCCGTGCTGCTCGATAAGGGCGGCATCGAGGCCTGGCTGGACGTGACGCTCGAAGAGCCGGCGCGGCTCAAGGCGATCTGCCGCCCCGCGCCCCCCGAGACGATGAAGGCCCACGCGGTGGGGCGCAAGGTGAACAGCCCGCGCCACGAAGGCCCCGACCTGCTCGCGCCCGTCGGGCCCGAGGAAGAGCAGGGGGGGTTGTTCACGACGACGGAGTAAGGGGGCGGTAAGCACGCGGCGGCTGGTGGCGCGGCCTGTGTCGTGCTACCCCCTCAGTGGGTATGCAGGCTCCCGCAAGGACAGGCGTGTTGACGGCTTGCGTACGTCGTACACTCTGCCGAGATTCCCATGAAACGTGGTGCCTTGAACTCACTTGCGGCCTCGCTCTGCGATTATCTGCACTCGCGCAACAACGACATCGCCGGCTATTGGGGTATCGGTATGCTCTGTGCGACGGCCGCGAGAGAGAAGAGCAATGAGTACGCGTTTCAAATCTTCCCGGGCAGGCCGATTGTCATTCATGGCTGCGAGATTTCTGATTCCCTGCGCGTCACCGAGAAACTGGTCAAGTTAAATATCGACTTGATCGAGGGACGGTTGTCATTCATCGCTAACGGTCGTTTTTCTGACGGTGCGGATAAATATATATCCTGTGTATCAGTTGCCGTGAAGCAAGGTAGTCGTGTCGGAATGAGCATGAGCCATGTGGAATGCTGGCCGCACGAGCCAACTCGCGAGCGGCGAAGGCATTTGGACGGGGTGATGCAAGCCACAATGCTGGGTTGGTTCAAGCGGTTGCTGGGATAAGGCAGGGGTGTGGCACCGAAATTGGACAACGTGGGTACGTGAAGTTTTTCTGCCGTGCCACCGATGTCGGCCTGGCGACATCGGTGCTTCTTCGTCTGATTCAGTAGACTTTCCGTGTGACCGATGCCTCTTCCATCCGCAAGCGATTGAAGCGATGGGAGGTCGATGGTCAGGCGCGTTTCATCACTTTCTCGTGCCAGCGGCGTCTGCCCTTGTTCTCCGATCCGCGGATTGCGGGTGTATTTGTCGAAGCGTTGGCCGACGCGCGCGTGCGACATCAATACGCTCTGTATGCGTGGGTCGTTATGCCCGAGCATGTTCACATGCTGATGCGTCCCGCCGTCGGTCATTCGGTCGAGCCCGCGCTGCGGAGCCTCAAGATGGCGGTGTCGAAGCGTGTGATCCCGCGGTGGGTTGAACACCGGGCCGCGATCTTGGAACAGATCGTTGACGGCGGTGGTCGCCCTCGTTTCTGGCAGAAGGGAGGCGGGTTTGATCGCAACGTGCGGGACACCGACGAGTTCTGCCGCACGGTTCGGTACATCCACCGCAACCCGGTCGAGCGCGGGCTGGTCGAGCGGCCTGACTTATGGCCCTGGTCCAGCGTCCGCTGGTGGATGGGCACACGTGAGGGCGAGGTCGAGTGCGACCCGCCGCCCGGACAGGCCGGGGCGTGGGCGGCTTGGAAGGGATTCCAATAAGCAGGATGGGGCATGCAGCCAAGACACCGAAGTCTCAAGGCAGACTTCGGTGGCACGCGGACAGAGACGGGTCGCCGTGTGCCGTGTTGGTCTGTTGAATACGGTGCCGTCCGCCGCACTTACCGCGGATTATTAATCCACCCATACGGCTGCACGGTGTTGAAGCGCCAGTCGCTGTCCGAGATCGAGTACCACGTATTCCGCTGGCCCTTGACGTTGACGTAGAGGTCGTTGCACTCGAAGTCGCGTGTGCGGTCCTGGATGTTCTCGCGCCCGTCGTGGGGGGGCTTGAAGAGTTCGGCCGAGCCGTCGATGTAGGCCACGTTGCCGCCGCCGAAGTGGCGCGTGGTGACCTGGTCTTCGTTGCCGAACATCCCGTCGCGGTATTGCTGGTTCCAGAAGTGGGTGCTCTCTTCGAAGTAGAGGGGCACGCCGCGGAGCAGGGTCAGCCCGTCGACCACCGCGGGCGAGAGGATGCGCACGTTGTTGTTGGCGTTGGGGGGGAGGAAGCCCACCTGCGCATGGAGCCCGAGCGTGGCCCCCTCGACCTCGTCGAGCATGGTGTAATCGAAATCAACGCCGGTGCGGCTGGCCCACATGTTGGCGTAGGTCGTGCTGTCGGCCCGCTGGCGCTTGTTCTTCGGGCACTCGCCCACGAAGTGCGCGTTCTCGACGTATTGGTACATGAACCCCGGCTCGCGGCTGCCGTTGACGATCAACTGCGCCCACAGCGCCACGTTGGTCGCCGGCGGGGCGGGCGGCGGCGGGGGGTTCGATTCCACGGGCCAGAAACGCGCGCCGTCGGGCCAGCGGGTGCGCTGGGCCACGGGCCAGATCTTGTCCTTGAAATCCTGGGCGTAGGAGATCGACGCCTGCCCGAACTGGCGCACGTTGGAGAGGCACTTGACCTGCCGCCCCGATTCCTTGGCCTTGCCCAGCGAGGGGAGGAGCAGCCCGATCAGGATCGCGATGATCGCGATGACCACCAGCAGTTCGATCAGCGTGAAGGCAAGGCGGCGATCGCGCACGGGGAATCTCCCGTCGGAAGCACGGGGATAGCGAATGCCCCCTTCGGTGCTTCCAAGGATTCCAGTCTACCGCGACCCGTGCCCAACGCAAACCCCCATATGGCCCATCTGACCGGGGGTTTATGCCTGATGGGGATATCGGGCGGGCGGGGTCAGAACCCCTCGGCGAGGTTGGCGAGCAGGCGTACGCCCCAGCCGTTGGGCCCGTCGACGAAGGGCCCGGCGTTCTTCTCGCTGACGTGCACGCCGGCGATGTCGAGGTGGCACCAGGGGACCTTTTCATCGACGAAGTAGGAGAGGAAGGCGGCGCCCTGGATGGGGTGGGCCTTGCGGTTGGCGTTGCTGTTGACGATGTCGGCGACGGGGCTCTTCATCATGTCGCGGTATTCCTGGTGCATGGGCAGGCGCCAGACGCGCTCGCCCGCCGCGCACCCCGCCGCCTCGATCTTCGCGCGGAGTTTGTCGTCCTCGCAGAACATCCCGGCGTAGGTCGAGCCCAGCGCGACGACGACGCCGCCGGTGAGGGTGGCCAGGTCGACGATCGCCGCGGGGTCTTCCTTTTCGCAGGCCCAGCAGAGCGCGTCGGCCAGCACCAGGCGGCCCTCGGCGTCGGTGTTGGTCACCTCGACCGTCACGCCGTTGCGATAGGTCAGCACGTCGTCGGGGCGGAAGGCCTCGTCCGAGATCGAGTTCTCGGCGATGGCCAGCAGCGCGACGACGCGGCGCGAGGGCTTGATCGTCGTGGCGATGGCCTGCATCGCGCCCAGCACGGCGCACCCGCCGTCCTTGTCGCGCTTCATCCCCACCATGCCGTTGTTGATCTTGAGCGACAGCCCGCCCGAGTCGTAGCAGAGCGTCTTGCCCACGAGCACCAGCGGCTTGCTGCCGCGGGGCGAGCGGCCCTTGGGGGCATATTCCAGCCGCACGAGGCACGGCTCGTTCTCGCTGGCCTTGCCCACGTTGATCAGGCCTTCCATGCGCTCGCGCACCAGGTCCTTGCCCTTGAGGATGGTGTACTTCATGCCCGTAGCGCGGGCGAGTTTCTTTGCCTGCTCGGCCATGTACGACGTCGTCGCGATGTTGGGCGGGGTCTGGCTCAGCGTGCGGCAGAGGTTCGCCGCCTCGGCCAGCGCCAGCCCGCGCGACAGCCCGCCCGCCAGCGCGGCGTTCTCGGCGTGGATCGCCAGTTTCGTGCGCTTGGTGTCCTTGCTGCCCTTGCCCTTGAACTGGTCGCAGGTCCACCCCAGCAGCCCCAGCCCCTCGCCCAGCGCGACGCCGCATTGGGTCATGTCGGCCTTCACGCTCTTGAGCGCCCCGTCGAGGGCGAGGGTCGCGCCCGTGGCCTTGGCGCTGGCGAGCCTGCGCCCGATCGCACCGCCGGCGTTGCGCAGCGCACACGCCTCGAACTTGTCCTTGGCGCCCAGCGAGAGCATGAGCACGCGCGTTTCGGCGCTCTTCTTGCCGCGGGCGGGGGCGGCGAAGGCCTCGACGATCTCGCCCGCGTCGCCGGTGACGCCCTCGCGCTTCATCGCCGCGTCGATGGCGTCGGCGGCGTTGAGGGCCTTGAGGCGGGCCTTGGTGGCGTCGTCGAACTTCTGGCCCTGGAAGCAGGCGAGGACGACGGTCTGGCTCACGCCGCGGCTGGAGACGCTGATCGATTGAAACATGCGGGCTCGCTCCTTGAAACGCACGTGTTTGTGCGGAAGGGAAGTGTAGGAGCCGCCACGGGTTCGACGCATGTATGGCCGGTTTTCATGCCACCCCCGAGCGCGAACTCGTGGCGCGGTAGAGTGTCTGGTGAGGGGCACGCCATGCCCCCGCGGAGAATCGATCATGCGAGCGACCACAGCAGCAATCCTCGTTGCGACGTGTGCGGCACTGGGTGGTTGTGAAACGGCGCGGCACACCGGCGTGGCGTGTCGAAACGCCTCCGATACGCCGCTGAACATGATCTTGGTGAGCGATGTGAACCGCCCCGATTCGAAGGTGCTCGCCGGGGTGACCAGCGGGAAAGGGGCGATGCTCAACGTCGAGATGTACATGCCCGCGTCGGCGGGGCTGATCATCTCGACGTGGGGCGTCGAGCCGCCCGCGCAGCCGCTCCCCGTGCCGCTCGTCAAGGGCATGAAGCAGGAGATGGAAGTCGAGCACGTCGACGGCGTGCTGCGGATCCGCAACGCGTCGATCCGCAGTTATCCATCACGTCGCTAAACGCCCGCCGATGGGGTCGTGGCGGGCTCAGTGCCCGAAGAGGTTCTTCTCGGCGAACATCCCCTCGGCCTCGAAGTAGGCCAGTGCCTCGTCGGTGCTGGCGAAGATCTTTGTCGCGGTCTCGGTGATGAAGGGGCTGGGGGCCTTCTTGGGTTTCCACACCACGTAGACCTCCTTGGTGTGTTCGAAGGCGTGGTGGAGTTCGCGCTCGACGCCGCTCGACAGGCCCGGGATCCCGCCCGGCAGTTCGGGGATGTACGACACGATCATGTCGGACTGATCGACGAGGCGGAAGTCGCGCATGTAGATCTGCCCGTCGATGTCCCCGGCGATGTCGAGCACTTCGCGCACGCGCACGCGGATCGGGGCCGCGTCGCCCGAGCGGCTGCCGCCGAACGTGTGCGGGGCCACCTCGAGCCAGTCCTTCCCGTCGCGGCTGGCCGCGATGGCGCGGTCGAGCAGCAGCTTCTCGTCCACGTCGCCCGGGTCGAACGTGATGAAGTGCTCGGCCAGGTCCGCGCGGAACTTGTCGATCTCCGCCAGCACGTCGGGCATGTCCACCACGTGGCTCATCGGGAAACTCGGATAGACCTTGCGCATTTCGGGGCGGCAGATCAGGCGGAAGAGCGTGCGCGTCGTCAACTGGTGACGCCCCCGCGACAGGATGTAGAACTTGCTGCTGGGGATCGCCTTGCTCATCAGCTCGGTGGCGAGGGTTTCTTCCTCGCGCCACACCATGCAGTCCTTGAGCGTCGCGTCGATGTCGTGCTCGGCGTGCAGGCGGTGGTGCACCACCTCGATGTTGTCCACCAGGCAGATGAACAGGTCGGGATTGAGTTTTTGTGTCTGGTCATAGTCGAACGCGCTGAACAGCCCGTGACGCCAGCGGAACGTCGCGTGCGTGTTCACGATCAGGTGTTCGTGGTCGCGGCTCTCGGAGATGATGTCCTTGAACGCCGCCCGGCGCAGCGACGACAGGCGCGAGATGGGCAGGTCGAGGATCTTGCCCGGGCGCACGTCGGGCCCCTCGCGGTACATGAGGTCGCCCACGTGGAAGATGTGGAGGTGCTCGCCCTGCTGCCCGGCGAACGCCGCCCCCGCCTCGAGGTAGGGCTTCTTGTCCATCCCGATCTGGCCCGTCACGATTGCGCGCATCAGCGTTGCTCCTGCTGTACCAAGCGAACCCTGAGGATACGCGCCCAGGGCCGCCCCGCTCGCCCCGGAGGTCCTGATAACCCGATCTTGACGCTGCCGATGCGGGCGTGCCCTGGGCGGCCTAGGATCGTGCTACATGCCGGTGGCCTCAGTCCTCCTGCTCCGCGTCTGATCGCGGGGCGCAGTCGTCCTGGGTATCTGCTGGCGGCGTCTCACGCACTGTCGCGTGCGGACGCTCCAAACCCGGAATGGCCACACTTGCACACCAACCGAAATTGGGCAAGGAACGCCCGTCCACAACAGCCCTGCGGCGTTGACCGCGCGCGGGGTCGAAGGAGTCGATCTCGATGAAGTTCAACCACACCAACAAGAAGCCCGCCCGCAGCACGCCCCAGGGAGGTGCGCCCGTGCAGGCCAAGGCCCCCGAGCAGGCCGCCGCCCCGGTGATCGCCCACACCCCGGTCCTCGAACGCGTCGCGTTCACCGACCTTGGCCTGAGCGAGCCCGTCCTCCGCGCCCTGCGCGACGAGGGCTACGAGCACCCCACCCCCATCCAGGCCAAGGCCATCCCGCATGTGCTGGAGGGACGCGACATTCTCGGCTGTGCGCAGACGGGAACGGGTAAGACCGCGGCGTTCGCGCTGCCGATCCTGCACTCGCTCATGGGCGAAAAGATCGACACCGCCCAGCGCGGGCCGGTCCTGCCCCGGGCGCTCATCCTCTCGCCCACGCGTGAGCTCGCGACCCAGATCGCCGACAGCTTTCGCCAGTACGGGCGGCACACGGGCCTGTCCCAGACCGTCATCTTCGGCGGCGTGGGTCAGAACCCCCAGGTTCGTGCGCTGCAGCGCGGTATCGACGTGCTCGTCGCCACCCCCGGGCGACTCATCGACCTGATGGAGCAGCGCCTGGTCAACCTCTCGCGCGTGCGCATCTTCGTGCTCGACGAGGCCGACCGCATGCTCGACATGGGCTTCATCCACGACATCAAGCGCGTGCTGAAGCTGTTGCCGGAGCGGTGCCAGAACCTGATGTTCTCCGCTACCTATTCCGACGACATCCGCGCCCTGGCCGCGCGCTTCCTCCACGAGCCGGTGGGCATCGAGGTGGCGCCGCGCAATGCCACGGCGGACCGCGTCGAGCAGTGCGCCTACCGCGTGGTCAAGGACCACAAGCGCCACCTGCTGGTGCACCTGGTGAAGTCGCAGGGCTGGAACCAGGTGCTGGTGTTCACCCGCACCAAGCACGGGGCGAACCGCCTGACCCAGCAGCTCGAGCGCGCCGGGATTCCCGCTGCCGCGATCCACGGCAACAAGAGCCAGGCGGCGCGCACCCGTGCGCTGGCCGACTTCAAAGGCGGGCGCATCGTCGCGCTGGTGGCCACCGAGGTGGCCGCCCGCGGGCTCGACATCAAGGAGCTGCCGATGGTGGTCAACTACGAGCTGCCGAACGTGCCCGAGGACTACGTGCACCGCATCGGCCGCACCGCGCGCGCCGGCATGGACGGCGGTGCGGTGTCGCTGGTGGCACCCGACGAGTCGCTGCTGCTGCGGGACATCGAGCGGCTGCTGAAGCGCTCCATTCCCGTGCTGCCGCTGCCCGAGTTCACGATCCCGGCCGAGCCGCCCGCCGGTGCGCAGGGTCACAACGGCCACGGTAGCCATGCCGGCCAGGCGTATGCGGGGCGCCCGTCACGCCCG
>JABWBB010000054.1 GCA_013360675.1 Phycisphaerales bacterium
TCGATCGCGCGAGCCTCGTCCTCCCCCATCAGGAATCCCGCCCGGTGGTGCGCCAGGGCCGCCTCGCTCGCGGCGTCCCGCGCGCCCGAACGCGATTCGAGCCACGCCAGCACCGCGGGCAGAAGCTTGGGCGCGGGCCAGCGGGCCGCGGCCAGCAGCAACTCGTGGGCGGCCTGCGCGTTCGTCTCGCGGAGTAACGCCGTTGTGCAGGCCTCTTCCGCGCCCGGGGGCGAAATCTGGCGGACCAGCATCGCCGCCCGCGCCCGCACGCTCGCATCGTCATGTCGCAGCAGGTCGATGGCGGCGGTCCCGACGGGCCCGTTCACCCGCCCCGAGGCTGACAGCTCGCGCGAGATGAGTTCAAACCCCACGTCGCGGATCGCGGCCCGTTCGTCGAGCAGCAGCGCACCCAGAAACGCCGGCCGCTCTTCCGCCGGGGTGGCCAGGTGCAGGCGCCGGATCACATCGGAGAGTTGCGTCGTCAGGCCCGCGAGTTGCGCCGCGAGGGCATCGGCGCGGGCGGCCTGGGTCTCGGCCAGCATGAGCCGCCACTGCGATTCGGTCATCGCATCGGCCCGCTGCATCCAGGCCCACCATGCGGCACGGTCGGCGCCCAGGTCGGCACGTCCCGACAGCCGCGCCAAGGCCGCAAACGCGCTCGAGGCCAACGCCGCGTCGTTCCCGGGCTCGGTGTCCCGGAGGATCAGTCGGGCCGCGTCGCGCGTTCGGAACACGGCCAATGCGCCGTGCAGCAACGAACGCTCCGAAGGCTGAGCCTTGGCCATGCGTTCCGCCATGGCCGGGTACAGGCGCACCGGCAGCGTGCCAGACTTTGACGCCGCCCTGAGCAACACCCCGCTGGCAGTCGCGGGCGTGATAGGCTCGGCGAGCAGACGGATCGCCCCTTCACGCGGCGAGGTAGCATCGCACTGGCTCAACAGAGCCTGCGCCGCGGCGATCCGCTGGGCCTCGGGCAGGGTGCCATCCGCCACGATCAGCGTCAGATCCGAGGCGTTCGATGGAACAGCAACGGGCTGGGCCATCGCCACCCGCATCACGCCCGGCAGGCCCATGGGTGTCAGCGGCACGCCCAGCGTCACCCACGCGGCGAACACCATCACGCCTATCGGCGAGGTTGCCTGGTGGGTTGTCAGCGCGAATCTCGGCACGCCAGCCTCCGGGGAACACCCCACGCAAGGCCGGGTGTCCATGCACGATATTACTGCGTCGGACGCGGCATGACGATGCCGGTTCCGCCGCTCGTGCTGTTCATCGACAACAGCCGCACGACTTCATCGACATCCTTGTCCCCGCGCCCCGAAAGACAGATCACTAGATTCGACTCGGCGGGCATCGCGCTGGCCAGTTGCACGCCTTCGGCGATGGCGTGGGAGGTCTCGAGCGCGGGGATGATCCCTTCGGTGCGGCACAACAACTGGAAGGCGTCGAGCGCCTCGTCATCCGTGCGCGTGGTGTAACGCACTCGCCCCGAATCTTTCCAGTTCGAGTGCTCGGGACCGACACCCGGATAGTCGAGCCCCGCAGAGCAGGAATGTGCCGGGGCGGTCTGCCCATGCTCATCCTGCAGCACGTAACTCATCGACCCATGCAGGATGCCCGGCGTGCCGCAGGTCAGCGAAGCGGCGTGCTCCCCCATCGCCGGCCCACGCCCGCCCGCCTCGACCCCTACCAGTTGGACCTTGATGTTCTCGAGGAAGGGAAAGAAGATGCCCGCGGCGTTGGACCCGCCCCCCACGCACGCCACGATGCACTCGGGCAGCCGCCCCATCAGCCGCAGCGACTGCGCCATCGTCTCGCGCCCGATGATCGACTGGAAATCACGCACGATCATCGGGAATGGATGCGGCCCGACGACCGAGCCCAGGATGTAATGCGTCTGATCGGCCGAGCCCATCCAGTCGCGCATCGCCTCGTTGGTCGCGTCCTTGAGGGTCCTTGTTCCCGTCTCGACCTCGATCACGCGGGCGCCCAGCATCCGCATCCTCGCCACATTCAGCCGCTGGCGACGCGCGTCCTCCGCCCCCATGTACACGTCGCAGGCCAGACCAAAGTGCGCCGCGGCGGTCGCGGTGGCGACGCCGTGCTGCCCCGCGCCCGTCTCGGCGATGACCCGCTTCTTGCCCATGCGCATCGCGAGCATGGCCTGCCCGAGCGTGTTGTTGATTTTGTGCGCGCCCGTGTGGGCCATGTCCTCGCGTTTGAGCCAGATCGACGCGCCCGTCGCCTCCTTGCCCGCGCGGCCGCTGCCCCGTGCATGCTGCGTCAGCCGCTGCGCCAGATACAGGGGCGTCGCCCTCCCCACAAAGGTTTTCAGCAGGGATTTGAGGTCATCCCAGAACTCGCGGTCTGCCCTCGCGGCGGTGTACGCCTCGCGGAGTTGCGCCAGCGCGGGCGCGAGCGTTTCGGGCACGTACGCCCCGCCATACACGCCATACCGCCCCGCTTCATCGGGCGCGTCAGACAGCCGGACCGGCTCGATCTTGTCGGGCGGGGCCGTGGGGCCTCGGGCGGCGGTGCTTTCACTCATGCTCCAGCGTAGCGCGTCGGGCGTCTCACGTGCCGGTGCGGCGAGAGTCCGCGGCCCTTGCCCCGGCCCCGAACACCCTGCCCCACAACCCGCGCAGCACCCCCACCGGCGGCACTGACGCCTCCACCTTCGCGGGGGGGGCATGCTCGCAAATCTCGCGCAGCACTCGCAACGCCTCACCCGGCGTCGCGAACCCGTCCAGCGGCGAAAGTGCCAATATCAGCCAGCGTCGCAGCGGCTCGGGGGCTCGGGCCACACGGCGCTCGATCGTGGTTGGACTCGCGCCATCCCGCCCCGCGAGCACCCCCGTACAGAGCGTCAGCCCGATCTCCGCGATCGTGCGCACATCCTGGCGTGCCAATTCACCCGCATGACCCGGGCGGCGTGCCAGAAGCCACCCCATGCCCGGCAGTTCAAGGCGGATCCGCCCACGCGTATCGACCAGGCAGCGCTCGATGCCCAGGGCGCCGTCGACCAGCCCGGCCCGGTGGATGCTCTCGAGCCCTTCGAGCAGGTGCGTCAGGGCGCGCCGGACCTCGGGCACAGGCATGCGTCCATTCTTGGCCGCCAGCAACCCCCCCAGCGTGACCAGCCCGCCCGCGTCGCCCACGAAAGGCGTGACAATCACCCCGCCCCGCTTGAGGTCGAGCGAGAAGGCCTCGATCGGCAGGACATGGGCGGCCATCGAGGCCCCCTCCGACGCCGCCTCGATGAACCGTCGCCGCGATGAACCCATCCGCCCCAGGGCCATGCAATAGAGCAGGTGTGCCGTCGAGGCCTCGTCGTTGACGCCCACGAACCGGCGCAGGGAACGCCCGTAGCCGATGTCGACTGGTGCGATCTCGCGCACGACCCGAAGCGCCCCAAATGTCGACTCTTCCCACATGGTGATCGCATCCTGCCGCCTGTAGCGTACCACGCCCGGCAAGCCTACCTCATGGGCCAGGCAAGGCCAAGGACGCTCACGGCCTACTCCGGGGTCCCCGGGGGTGTTGCCCCCTTCCGGGGGATCGCCACGGTCGAACCTTGCCCCCGCCCTCATATACTTTGGAATGGGACGCATCGGCACGCCCGGCGTGCCCGGTCCCGGGAGGTATTCATGACCACGCTGTCCCCTCAGGCCGCTGTCCAGACCACCACGGATCCGCTTCATCTGATTGACGTGGATCACGTCCGGTTTCACGTGGGCAACGCCAAGCAGGCGGCGTTCTTCTATGCCTACTGCTTCGGCTTCCAGATCGAGCAGGTATCGGACCTGACCACTGGCTCGCGCGAAGCGGCTCACTACCTCCTCACCCAGGGCAACATCCGATTCCTGTTGACCTCCGGCCTCACGGTCGATCACCAGGCCTGCATCGAGACTGCCCTCTATGGCGATGGTGTCAAAGACGTGGCCTTCACCGTCTTCGACGCCGAGAAGGCCTGGGAACGGGCCATCAAGAACGGCGCTCGTTCCGCCGCCGAGCCCAGAACCATCACCGACGAACACGGCTCGGTCACAACGGCGAGCATCCGCACCTTCGGGCGCGTGATCCACACGTTCGTGTCGCGCAAGGGCGGCTATGAACTGACCCAGGTGAAGAAAGGCGGCGTCTTCGCCCCGCAGTTCCGCAAACTCGAGACGCTGACGATCAACGAGCACAACAAGAAGAACCCCTGCGGGCTCAAGTACGTCGACCACCTCGTGGGCAACGTCGAGCTGGGCAAGATGAACCACTGGGTGGCGTTCTACGAGAACGTGCTCGAATTCAAGATGTTCAAGCACTTCGACGACAAGGACATCTCGACCGAGTATTCGGCGCTCATGTCGAAGGTGATGTCGAGCGGGCAGGGGCTGATCAAGATCCCGATCAACGAGCCCGCCGCGGGCAAGCGCAAGAGCCAGATCGAGGAATACCTCGACTGGCATCACAACACTCCGGGCGTGCAGCACCTGGCGCTGCGCACCGACGACGAGCTGTCGTCGATCGCGTCGCTGCGTTCACGCGGCGTGGATTTCCTGGATATCCCAGATGCGTATTACGAGCAGGTCTGGGCCCGCGTCAACGCCACGCTGACCTCGCACGGCAAGGCCGAGGTCAAGGAAGACCACAAGAAGATCAAGGACCTTGGCATCCTGGTCGACGCCGACGACGAGGGGTACCTGCTGCAACTCTTCACCAAGCCGCTGCAAGACCGCCCGACGCTTTTCTTCGAGATCATCTGCCGCCGCGGGAGTCAGTCGTTCGGCAAGGGGAACTTCAAGGCGCTCTTCCAGAGCCTTGAACTCGAGCAGGAGCGGCGGGGGAATCTGTAAGAGTTCCGAGCAGAATGAACTACAGCCTCTCGTGGGGCAGGCGGCTCGCCTTCCCCTAACCCTGCTATTACCTCATTTTGTGAGAGGCAAAAGGCGGGGGAGAAACCTGTAGTCATGCGGGGGATTCGGAACGCGGCGAAGCGATCCGAGCCACATAGTCAGTGTCTGCACTGTCTCGAAACAGCTCGTAGTGGAGGGCGCGTTGGCTTATCTGCCGAGTCCGCGACGGGGAAGTTGCGCGGGCACGTTGAATTGAACTGGTTTGATCTACCATCCAGTTTAAGAACAGGATTTCTAAACCCGACGGAGTCACTGCTGTGGCTCATAGCCGTGTCCACGGGTGGCCCAGCCGCCAATCGGCCTCATCCCCGGCACGCCGTGAACAACCACGGGCACGCGCTTGCACATGCCCGCGCCTGGGCGGGGCTTCCATCCCCGCGCCCGTCCCACCACGCTCGCACACGGGCGGGACGGCCCTGGCGCCCGCCCCGATGCCGGGCATCGCCAACCTGCGGCACGTCGGGCCAACGTGGCACGACGCGGGCGATGTCTACACGTCGACGCATACAGAACCCGCGACCAGACCGCCAATGGTGGGTATCTGTAGTCGTAGACACCTCACGGGTCCGCGTAGGTCCATGGCATGGGATGGTCGAAGGCGATGCCTGCGAAGACTTTTTCCCGCTTCCATACCAGAGTCGATAAGAGTCCGCGCACAGCTGCACCCCGCTGCCTGGCCGACCGGGGTGAAGCGGATGGCGGCCCTGAAACGATCGTCTTCGGGGCCGGCGGTCCGTAGCCCCGCGAGCTGAGCGGACTGAGCGCGCTTTCGTCAGGCTGCGTTAGGCCCATGCCCTGCCCATTCAGCGAACAGATCCTCGTCCAATGGACGCGAAACTGGAAACTCTGTATCCTCATCTACATCAAGCCCGGCGGTTTCTGGTTTTCAAGACAGCATGAATCACGCAGTTGATGCGTAACTCACGCCGGATTTCAAAGAAGGCTGGTCGAGCATTTCGGGACGACCGTCGCGTTGACGGACCGCCCGCGTCCTGATGTGGCATGGCCCAGCTGGGCGGGAGTACTCGATGTCCACATTTGATGCCGCCAAGTTCAAGGCTACCACCCGCAACCAGTGGGATTCAGCCGCCGGTGCCTGGCACCGCTGGGGGCCAACACTTTCCGCATGGCTGGGACCGGCGACCGAGGTCATGTTCGATCTGGCCGGGGTGGCGACGGGGTCGCGGGTTCTGGATGTGGCCGCAGGCGCTGGCGAGCAGACGCTTGCGGCAGCCCGTAGGGTCGGCTCCAACGGCTCGGTTGTCGCCACTGACATCTCCGCTGCCATCTTGGAACATTGCGCGCGCGACGCCAGCATTGCTGGCCTGACCAATGTCGAAACTTTGGCGGTTGATGGTGAGGACCTGAGCACCTTCCCGAATTCGTCCTTTGACGCGGTCATCTCACGGGTGGGCCTGATCTACTTCCCTGATCGGCATCGGGCACTCCGAGGAATGCTCCGTGTCCTCAGGTCCGGCGGCCGCGTGGGCGCGATTGTTTATTCCACGCCGGAGAACAACGGGTTCTTCTCCGTGCCGGTGTCGATTATTCGTCGGCACGCCGGGCTGGCCCCGCCGGAACCGGGAATGCCCGGCCCTTTTAGCCTGGGATCGCCCGGCGTGCTTGAGAAGGCCCTGAGCGTTGCGGGATTCACGGAGATTGTGATTCGTAAGGTCGATGCGCCCCTGTTGCTGCCGACTGCTGCTGACTGCCTTCGCTTTGAGCAAGAGTCTTTCGGCGCGCTGCACCAGATGCTCTCTGGCCTGGACGCGGCGGGAAAGAAGGCCGCATGGGATGAGATCGCGGAGGCGCTTGGGAATTTCCAGACCGCCGCCGGATTCGAAGGCCCCTGTGAACTGCTGGTGGCGGCGGGTACCAAACCCGTGTGAACAACACATGGGCTGGCAGCACTTTTGGCCTGCGTCCTGATGTGCCGATACTGGCATGGGCGCTGCGCCTTCACTTCGGTGCAGGTGATCTTCACGCTCATCAGGAAGGACCGAGCCTCGTTGCTCAAGTGGCGCGGTGACGAGCCTGCCAAATCTACCGCTGGGTAGGGGTGGTGGGCACGCGGCTGAGGTCCAGCCGCTTTGAGAGTGCCGTAAACAGCTCTCGGTCCATCGCGCTGGCAACAGCAACCTCCGCGACAACCACTTCGTCCGCACCGAGCGAGAGCGCCCGCATCTTGCCGGAAAGGAACTGCGTCCGCACGCCGATAAAGACCTCGGGGGCGGCCTGGCGCACGGCGGCAACGGCGCGGAGGGCGGCGTCGTCGTCAGGGATGGTGACGATCACCGCCGCCGCGTCAGCGATGCCCGCCGCGTCCAGCACGTCGGGGTTGCTAATGTCGCCGTAGACGACCCGGCGGCCCGCGCTGGTCTGGCGCTGCACTGTCGAGGCGTTGAGATCGACGATCACGTACGGCACGGACATCGACGCCAGCCGATCCGCCACGGCGCGACCACCAGGGCCGAACCCCGCGATGATGACGTGCCGCGGAGGCTCAGCGCCCGGTTGTGCCTCTCCCTCGTCGGGGGTTCCACCTTCGTCACTGCCCGTGCGTGGAGATGATTCGGGCCCCGGCGCATGAGGAGCCGGGTCTTGCAGCGCACTTGAATGTACCCACGGGGCGAGAGGAAGCCGCGTGAGCCGACCGCCCAGCGCGTGTGCGGGGCCGACCAGCAGCGGCGTTGCCACGAGTGTCAGGGCTGCGATCGCCACCGCCAGCGCCGCCTGCTGCGGCGAAACGATGGAAAGCCCGGTGGCCGCCGCAAGCAGCACGAACGTGAACTCGCCCGCGTTGATGTTGTAGACCCCGGTGAGCACCGAGCCCCGCCCGGTCATGCCCGCGGCCCAGCAGCAGGCCGCGGTGACGAGGAGCTTGATGGCCATGAGTGCGACGGCCAAACCCAGCACGAGCGGTAGGTTGCTCGCCACCAGAGCGGGATCCACCACCAACCCCACCGAGAGGAAGAACACGGCCATGAGAAGGTCGCGCATCGGGCCGAGCTGTCCGACGAGTTGATACCGCAGGGGTGTGCCGCCGAGCATGACGCCCGCCAGGAACGCGCCCATCTCGGGTGAGAATCCGATCCAGTTCATCCAGGCCGCGCTGAGCAGTGCGATGGCCGCGGCGCAGAGTAGCAGGGCTTCCTGCGACCGCAGCTTCGCCACACGCTGCATGACCCTCGGCAAAAGCAGTCCAGCCACCGCGAGCATGACCGCCACGCCGCCGACGGCCTTGGCGGCGGCGAGGACTTTGTCGCCCATCCCACTCCCGCCCACGCCTGCCCCGGAGGCTCCGGCCCACGCAGCGATCAGGGGGAAAGCGGCGAGCATGACCACCCCGGAAAGGTCGTCGAGGATGGAGAACCCCATCGACACGCGTCCGTGCGCCTCGTGCAGCTCGCGCCGGGCCTGCAGCAGGCGGAGCGTGACCGCCGTCGAGGCGCTGCACCCGGCCATCGACAGCGCCAGCGCGACCGGCGCGGTGAGCCCCACGCCCAGCAGGACAACCCAGAACAGGGCGATGTACAGCACCGTCGAGGCGACCGAGAGCGTGACGATGCTGAGCGCACCCCGGCGGAAGTTGCCCGCGTCGAACTGCAAGCCGATGGTGAAAAGCAGCAGCACGGTCGCCAGGTCAGTCACCGGCTGGGCCGCGCTCTCGCTGGTGATCAGTCCGACCGCGTGTGGGCCGACAAGCGCCCCGGCCAGCAGATAGCCCGGGATGGCCTCCACATTGAACTTTCTGCAAGCAACGGCCACCAAAGCAGCGGCACACAAAAGTACCAACAGCACGACGACCAGGGGCTGGTTCGTCGTGGGCTGTGCGGCGAGAAGGTTAAGTATCGGTGGCGTCACGATGCATTCTAAACCCAGACGCCTTCTCCGGCCCGTCGAATCGGCAGCCTCATCCCTGCCACACCTTGCACACGCGCTTGCACAAGCGAGCGTCCGCCCAGGTCACTTCCTGTCATCATCCGGCCGTCGGCCCCGATCTGGACGTCTCCGCCAGCGTCGGAAGAACTCGCGGATTCTGCGGAGTTTGTCAACGAAAAACCGCCGGTGGCATCGTGTGCCCTCGGCGGTGGTTGCTTGCGATCAAAGCGGGCGAGGAGGATCGAACTCCCGACATTCAGCTTGGGAACGCCCGGGCTGCCGATCGAAAGCCCCGTGAATCTGGCCGCTTTCGATACGTTCCGCGACCGCTTGCACACGGGCTTGCACAAGGCCGCGCATGATCGGGATTCCCGCCCCCGCGCCCGCCCGGCGACGTTCGCCCACGGGCGGCCCGGACCGGCGCTGGCCCCGACGCCGGGCTTGGACCGACGGCGGCACGTCGGGCCAACGTGGCGCGACGTGGGCGGTCCTGGCCCGTGCACCACCCGGCTGGCTATACCCTGAGAAGATCATGAGGCACTCCGAATCGCATCGATCCCACCGCATCGGCTGGCTCCGCGCCGCCGTGCTTGGGGCCAACGACGGCATCGTCTCGACCGCGAGCCTGATCGTCGGCGTTGCCGCCGCCGACACCGAACGCAGCGGGATTCTCGTCGCGGGGCTTGCGGGGCTGGTGGCCGGCGCGATGTCGATGGCCGCCGGGGAGTATGTCTCCGTCAGTTCACAGGCCGACACCGAGGGCGCGGACCTTGCGCGGGAGCGGCACGAGTTGGCCACCCAGCCCGAGAGCGAGCACGCCGAACTCACGGCCATCTACGTCAAGCGCGGACTCGACGAAAAGCTCGCGGGCGAGGTCGCAACGCAGCTCATGGCCAAGGACGCGCTGACGGCCCACGCCCGCGACGAACTGGGCATTACCGAGGAGCTCGCGGCGAGGCCGGTGCAGGCGGCGTTCGCATCGGCGGGCACGTTCACGGTCGGAGCCGCGTTGCCGCTGCTGCTTGTGCTGGCCTTGCCCAAAGCGTGGCTCGTGTGGGGAGTCTCGATTGCCTCGCTGGGCTTCCTGGCGCTGCTCGGCTCGATCGCCGCCCGCGCCGGCGGCTCGCCCGTGCTCAAGTCCGCCGTGCGCGTCACCTTCTGGGGTGCGCTCGCGATGGGACTCACCGCAGCTGTCGGTGCACTTTTCGGTGCGAGGTTGTAGTCAATCCCCGTCCACGGTCCTCGGGCCAAGACGATCACTCGCGTTCACCGAGTCAGTCGTCGTCATCGTGCCGCTGGCGCTGTTCACCGCCGCCACCTTCACCACCCTCGTTCTCACCGAGTTGCAGCGACGTGCCGAGGAGCGGGAGTGTCGTGGTCTGCGTCGCTGGGTTGTAGTTCCGCAAGAGACCAACTGCCCACCCGCCTGCCACGATGAGGAACAGCACCGCGACGATCGGCTTGGCCGAAGAGATCGCGTCCGATGCATCGGCACGCTTCCTTCCGTGGATCATGCTCGCCGTGATGTTCTCGCGGTGGCGGATGGTGTGGAACGCCACGCCCAGCACGTGCACGACCACCACTCCCACTGTGGTCCACGCGAGGATCTCGTGGACCTCCTTGATAGCCTCATTGCCCTGACCCATCATGAATCCGGTGACGCCCAGCGCGAGCACGAGTGCGAGCAGCGCGAAGATGGCGACCGCCGAGCCCGGGTTGTGCCCGAGATGACGCTTGCCGCCACCGATCAGAGCGCCCTTCATGTACTCGATGACCGCGGCGGGCCCGAAGATGAACGAGCCGAACCGCGCGTAGCGCGTGCCGACGATGCCCCAGACGACGCGGAGCACGACCATCAGGGCGATGGTCAGGCCGATGATGGCGTGGTACGGGAACAGGGGGCTGTGCTCGCCTATGGCCAGCGCGATGACCGCGGCGGCAATGAATCCGGCCGAGAGCAGCCAGTGGAAGAGGCGGGTGGGCAAGTCCCAGATGAGGACGGGGTTCATGTTGACGCTCCTAGGTGCGAGAGCGGGCGTGAGGCACCCGATGCCAGGCATCCCATGTGTCATGGTATTCCGGATCACAGCATCCCGATTTCGTCCTGGCGAACCCAAACGCCGCCACACGCGTTCGCCAGCAGATGCGGCGATCTGGCCGCCGTCTACATGTCTACGCATACAGATCCCCCGACCATGCGGCCGCTGGCGGGGATTCTGTAGACGTCAACGCCCCACGGCCGCGTAGGTACTCCGCCGGGGGAGACCGCTCTCGAAAGGCCTACGGGAACAGCCGCGCGGGAAGACAGAGTTTGTTTCGCGCGGGGATGGGCGATTCTCGGCGGAATCCGCCCGTTTGCCGACATCGGGCCGAACTTGCCCACATGTCGCGGATTGACGGCGAAACCGCTGCGGTTTGCCTTGCCTCGTGGCGAATGTCATGGCTTCATGTGTCACACGCGGGCGGAATCCCCGCCCGCGACGGAGACCACGAACATGAACGCCACGACGAAGACGACGATCGAGATGGCCGGGACGCTGGCCCGCCGCGGGTTCGCGGTGCGGAGCATCGAGATCCAGACGCCCGACGGCCGCTGCTGGTGTATCGACACGGTCGCCCCCGGGCGGGCCCGCCATGCCGACGGGCACTGGGGGCCGAAGGCCGGAGCGCCGGGCGGCTTCCGCCTGTTCGAGATCGACCGCGATCGCGACGATGCGCCGATCGAGCACGACCCGGTGGATTACGACACCTGGGACATGGGCGACCTCATCGACTACCTGAACGCGGTCGGGCAGCCGAAGCCCCGGGCGAGCACGACTCACACAACCGATCCGACGACCTGAAGCCCGCGTGATGCGGGCTTCGCTGTCTACCAGAGAACCAAACCCCCAAACCCCGAGGAGCACGACCATGACGAAGCGCACGACCAAGCCCGAACCGACCGCCGCCCAGACCTACGCCGCGAGGCAGAACGACATCGCCCGTCTCATGGACGTCCTGCAGATGGAACTCGACAAGCACGCCGAGGGGGCGAAGGCCGACCCGCGCAACTGGGGCTTTGCGGGAAGCCTCGGGAAGGTCCGCAGCGACCTGATCGATCTGGTCGGCTTCATGAGCGGGATGGACCGCGAGCACGTCGAGGCCTTCCTGAACGACGCCGAGTGACCCCACGCGGCGTCGCGGGAAACCGCGGCCGCCACGTTTCCCCCGTCGCGCTGTGCGGCGGGGTTCCGCACCCGACACGAAGGAGTCCGACATGGCACGCAAGGGCACGATCAAGAACATGGGCAAGGTCCACCGCGAGATGAGCGATGCGCGAAAGGCCCGCAAGGCGACGAAGGCCGCGCCGCCCGTCAGAGAGACGACGGCCGCGCCGACGAAGCGCATGAGCGCCCTCGACGCCGCGGCGCAGGTGCTCGCCGCCAGCGAGGCGCCGATGCGGGCCAAGGAGATGATCGCCGCGATGGAGGCCAAGGGCCTGTGGCGCTCCCCCGGCGGCAAGACGCCCGAGGCCACGCTCTACGCCGCCATCATCCGGGAGATCGCCGCCAAGGGAACGGCCGCCCGGTTCAAGAAGCACGAGCGCGGCGTCTTCGTCGCCGGGAAGGGAGCCTGAGCCATGACGGCGACGCCCGCCCCCAACCGCGAAGCGCAACTCGAAGCCGTGCTCCAGGCCGCACTCTACCTGCTCGGCGCTCGCCAAGACCAGATGCTCACTATCGAGGAGTGGACCGACCTCGCGCGGGCGGTCGCCGCCTGCCAGGAGCGGAAGACCGCCGACTACCTGACTGAGCACGACCTCGAGGACATCGCCGAGCGCTACGCCCTCGAATGTGACGAAGCGGTCGACGGCCCGCTGCCGACCCTCGACGAGGAATGATGTCGGTCGCTTCAGCAACACATCATCGCACCCCGGCCCGGAACCGGGGTGTTTCTTCGGTCGGTCACGGATCGGAACCGTCATGTCGGTCCAGATCGTGGGCCAATAGCGGCCCCGCCCCCCTTTCAGTACCCAAACCCGATACGATGGACTCCTCCGGAGCCCTGCCTGCGCCTGCAACGCACTCTATGACCACGTCCGCGCCGCTCGTCGCGCCCGGGCAGCCAGCGGCAACCGGACCGGCATCGTGGAGCGTGCATGGCGAAGAACTCGGCGAAAACGCAGTCGAAGCAACAGCCACCGGCGGCGAATGGGCGACGTGCCGCTCCGGCAAAGTCACAGTCCGGCTCGGCTGCGAAAGCCTCCGCGGCCGCGGCAGCGCCCGTGCAGTTGGCCGTCAAGCGCGACGAGGCCAAGGGCCTGATTTGGTCCCATGTCCGCGGTAAGTGGCTCGTGGAAACACCGGAGGAGACCATCCGGCAGACATACCTGCCGATCCTGGTGAATGAGTACGGCTTCAAGATCGAACAGATCGCTGAGGAGGAGTCCGTGGTTGGCCGCGGGTCCGCTGGCGCACGCGCCGACTTCCTGATCTGGCGCACCATCCAGGACCGCACCGACGACAAGCCAGCGTTCATCGTCATCGAGTGCAAGTCCGACAACGTGACCATCCGCCAGGAGGACTACTCGCAGGGCGAGAACTACGCCCGGCGCGAGGGCGCGGCGTTCTTCGTCACCCACAACAGCCGCGAGACCAAGTACTGGCGGGTCCGCACCGACAAGCGCCCGGGCTACCTCGAAGAGATCGAGAACATTCCGCACGCGGACGCTTCCGACGCCGAGATCGAGAAGCTGCTCAACCGGCTCAAGACCTTCAAGGAAGACGAGTTCGCCGACCTGCTGCACTCGTGCCACAACGTCATCCGCAACCGCGAGCATCTCGATCCCGCCGCGGCCTTCGACGAGATCGCCAAGGTCTTGTTCATGAAGGTCACCATCGAGCGTCGGCTCCGCGCCGGCCGCGTTCGCAGCAACCTGTTCACCGCCGACAGCCTCGATGAGGACCGCCGCCGATTCTCGAATCCCGTCGAGAACCTCTTCGAAGAAACCAAACGCGAGTATGCCGACGACAACATCTTCGACGGCGACGAGAAGATCAACCTGAAGTTCGACACCGTCCGCGAGATCGTTCGGCTCCTCGAGCGGTACAACCTCTCCGACACCAGTGAGGACGTGAAGGGCATCGCCTTCGAGCGATTCCTCGGGCGCACCTTCCGCGGCGAAATCGGCCAGTTCTTCACGCCGCGATCAATCGTCGAGTTCATGATCCGCATGGTGGACCCGCAGGAGGGTGAAATCATCTGCGACCCCGCCAGCGGCTCGGGCGGCTTCCTCATCCGCTTCTTCGAGATTGTGCGGGAAAAGGTCCTCCGGGATGTGGACCGCGAGTACGCCGAGTTCGTCGCATCGCTCGAAGGGAAGAAGCTTTCAGAGGCCAAGCGCGCCGAACTGCTCCGCGAGAAGGACGAACAGCGCCGCGCCGCCATCGATCAGCACTCCGAGGATTCCCGCCTCTGGAAGCTGGCCAACCGCTGCATCTACGGGTGCGACGCCAACGACCGCATGGCCCGCACCAGCAAGATGAACATGATCATGCACGGCGACGGTCACGGCGGCGTGCATCA
>JABWBB010000055.1 GCA_013360675.1 Phycisphaerales bacterium
CCCCGCAGCAGCCGCCCGCGCCACGCCCGACACCCCCCGCGCCCACCAGTGCGCCCGTGGGCGTGCCAAATGATGCGAACGCGTCGGGTGCCCCGCGCCCGCGCACGCTCTACGCTGCCATACGCCGCAAACTCGCCCCCAGCGAGGTCAACCGGCGTCCCAAGCCCGAGTAAGCCCCGTCGCGGGGCGGCGGGCGGGCAGGAGGGCTGATGCTTCGTCGGATCATCGTGCTCGGCTCCACCGGTTCGATCGGCACACAGGCGCTCGAGGTCATCGCGCACCTCAACGCGTTGCACGCGCGAGGTGAGCAGCCGGTGCGCTACGAGGTCGCCGCCCTCGCCGCGGGCACCAACACCGCGCTGCTGCTGCGCCAGGCTGAGCAGTTTGGCGTGCATCATGTGGGCCTGGCCGACCCTCGCCCCATCACCGGCACGACGCTCAACGTGCGCAGCGGGCCCGACGCCGCCGAGCGCCTCGTGCGCGAGGTCGATTGCGACATCGTGCTCGCGGCCATGGTCGGCTCGGCGGGCATCCCCGCCACGCTCGCCGCCGTGCTGCTCGGTCGCACCATCGCCCTGGCCAACAAGGAAACTCTCGTCGCCGCGGGCGAACTGGTCATCCCCGCGGCCAAGCGCAGCGGCGCGAAGATCCTCCCCGTCGACAGCGAGCACGCCGGGCTGTGGCAATGCCTGGCCGGTTCAGACGCCGCGGGCGTGCCCCCGTTCGACGCCCCCGCATCGCTGGTGCGCGCGGTCATCACCGCGTCGGGCGGGCCCTTCCGCGAATGGAAAAAGGCCGACATCGACATCGCCACGCCCGCGCAGGCCCTCAAGCACCCCACCTGGACCATGGGGCGCAAGGTCACCATCGACTCGGCCTCGCTCATGAACAAGGCCCTCGAGATCATCGAGGCCCGCTGGCTCTTTGGCCTCGCCCCCGAACGCATCGGCGCGCTCGTGCACCCGCAATCCATCGTGCACGCGATGGCCGAATACGCCGACGGCAACATCGTGGCCCAACTCGCCGCCCCCGACATGAAGGCCCCGATCCAATACGCGCTGACCTGGCCCGTGCGAGCGGCGGCCTCGTGCCGACGCCTCGATCTGGCCACGCTCGGCTCGCTCACCTTCGAGGCCCCCGACCTGACGCGCTTCCCCGCGCTGGGGCTGGGGTACGAGGCGCTGGCCCGCGGCGGGACCGCCGGCGCGATCCTCAACGCCGCCAACGAAGCCGCGGTCCTGGCTTTTCTCAATGGCCCCGACCACGGGCGTCATATTCCCTTTGGGGCGATCACCAAGGTCGTTGGCGAGGCGCTGGCCGAGGTGCCCGCGACGCCGCTGCACTGCATCGAGGATTGCCTGCGGGCCGAGGCCGCGGCCCGGGCGTACGTCGAGCGCCGCCTGCCACGCTAGCAGGCCACTGCGCCTACGCGACTACGCGGCGCTCGCTCTTGCGGGTTGATGTTCACAGCCCCGACGTATACCGCTTCCACGTCTCGCGCAGTTCATCGTGCGTGTACGCCCGCCCGCACTCGGGGCAGGTCCCCTCTGTGGGAAGCAACGAGAGGTCATAGATACACGCTGGACACGCCAGACAACCTGCTTTCTGTGCTCGCTTGCACAGCCTGTGCATTCGAACAAAGTGAACTGCACCGATGGCAATCACCATCGTGAGAACCGACGCCGGAGTTGCCAGGAGCACACCGCCGCGCCCGTCGCGTCGTACGCCAGGCTGGGCATCGAACCACCGTGTGTTGCCCGCGAGGATACCAGCCGCGATACTGCCCATGGCATGAATGAGCACAAGGACCAGCAGCCACCGGGTCGTGCGCCGGATGCGAGCCGTCTTTGTCTTTGACTGTCCATGCGCGACGCGCACCGAACCCTCCCATTCGTCGCCCGCACCGGGCAGCCCCTATCACATCACCTGCTTCCACCAGCGGCGGCACTCGGCGTGCGTGTACGCCCCGCCGCACTCGGGGCAGGTTCCCTCGGGGGGCAGTTTCGACAGGTCGTACGCGCAGGAACCGCAGGCCAGATAGCCCGCCGCCTTTACGCTCCGGCGCAGTTTCAGCGACGACCATATCGATGGGATGAAGATCAGCGCGATGATCACGATCTCGATCGCGAGAAAGCCCCACATTGGCAGCCACGCTTCACCGCGCCACGAGGCGCGCAGGCCGCCGCGTAAAAATAGCCACAGAAAGAAGATCGCCATCGGGATGAGATAGATCAACGCATGCCGCCCGGGCACGCGCATCATCGGCGGGCCGTCGTCACCCCCGAGGTTCGTCCAGAGCACGCGCCACCGGCTGGGTTTCTCGTCGGTCATCACTCACCCCCCGCTCCGTGCGAGGTCGCCGTCGCCGACGGATCGGGCCCGCTCAGGTCCGCGGGCAGCACCAGGCGGAAGGTCGCGCCGCGCCCCTCGTCGCTGTCGAGCGCGATCTTCCCGCCGTGCTCTTCGGCGATGCGCCGTGCCACCGCGAGCCCCAGCCCCGTGCCGCGGATGCCCTTGGTGGTGTTGAAGGGCTGGAAGATCCACGGCTGCTTGCTGACGGGGATGCCCGGCCCGTTGTCGATGACGGCGATCTCGAGCGTGGCCCCGCGCTCTTCCTTCGCGCTCACGGGCACCAGCCCGCCCAGCGCCCGCACCGCCGCCACGCTCGACGCCCCCGGGTGATACGCCGCCTTGATCGTCACCACGCCCGTCTCGGGGGCGACGGCGTCGATGGCGTTGGTGAGCAGGTTCATCACGGCCTGGTGCACCATGGGCGCGTCGATCGCCACGGGGGGCATCTCGGGATCGACATCGACGATCACGGCGATCTGGCGGGCCGAGGCCGCCGCCTCGACCAGTTGCGCGCAGTCCTCGAGCAGCGGGCCGATGGGGGTGAGGTCGACCTCGATCTGGCGCTGGCGCGAAAAGGCGAGCATGTTGACGGTGAGGCTGATGATGCGGTCGAGGTTGCGCTTGAGGATGGGCCACCCCCCGCGCGCGATCTTCAGGTCGTCGCGCTTCAGGCCCATCTCGACGACGTCCGCCCCGCCGCGCAGCCCCTGCAAGATGTTCTTGATCGCGTGGCTGAGCATGGCGACTGTCTCGCCCATGACGGCGAGGCGTTCGCTCTGGAGGTTCTGCTGGTAGAGTTCGGCGTTGGCCAGCGTGAGGCCCGCATGCTGGCCGATGGCGTTGAGCAGCGCGAGCTGGTCGGGCGTGAAGGTGTAGTTGGCCACCGAGCTGTCGATGTAGATCGCGCCGTAGGTGCGGTCGCGGAAGCGGATGGGGCTGCACACCGCCGAGCGGATGTGCATCCGCTGCACGCTGTCGCCGCTGGCGAAGCGCGGGTCGGCCATGGCGTTGCTCGAGAGCACCCCCTCGCCCTTGGTCATGACGTGCTGCAGGATCGTGCGGCTGACGTGGATCTTCGCCTCGTCCTTGTCCAGCGGGGCCTCGCGATAGCGCACCGCCGAGGCGCGCGGCGCCTCGCCGGGCCCCTCCGACGCCAGCATCACGCACCCGCGCTCGGGCTTGAACTCGGCGAAGACCAGATCAAGCACCAGGCGGCTGAGCTCTTCCTTGTCCATCACGCGCGAGGTCATCAACGTCGACAGGCGATAGATCACCCGCAGGTGGTCCTCCGCCGCCGCCCGCGGCTCGGGCACCGCCAGGATCAATGAGTCGTCGTTCCCTCCGCCCACCAGCGGCACGCTGGGGAGCGCCCGCTCGACCGAGGCCTCGAGCCGCCCGGGGCCAACGATGCGCACCACATCGGGGTCGTTGGCCCGCGTCTGCCCGTAGACAAAGAGCGTCTGCCCGGTGCGAATCTGATCGCCCGCGCGAAGGCGCGTCCGCCCGGCGATCCGCATGCCGTTCACGTATGTCCCGTTCTGGCTGTCCAGGTCACGGATGAACCACGCGCCCTCGTCGGGTGTCAGCTCCGCGTGCCGACGCGACACCGCGTTGTCATTCAGCGGCAGGGCCTCGCTCGAACGCCCGATCAACTGCGGCTCGTGCGCCGGCAGTTCGAACTTACGCCCCTTGTCGGGGCCCTGGATGACCGTCAGCACGAGCACGCCCCACTGTACGGGCTTGCCCGCCGCGGGTTGCTTGCTCGTCGATCCGGGCGGCGCCGGCGTCCCCGCCAGGGCAATGTCAGTCTGGGTGCCACGACCCGGTCTGGGTGCCACGACCCGGTCTGGGTGCCACGACCCGCGGGTGGTCTTCCGCCCGCGCGTCGTGCGCTGCGCGAACCAAGTCGCCGCACACCCTGAAGACACCACGCGCCACGGCAGCCGTGGCGGGTGGTGGCACCAAAACCCGGAGCGCGCGCGCGGCCGGGCATGCAGCCCGAGCGTGAGCGAGGGCTTTCTTGGCTCAAGAACGCCAGAATAAGAGGGCCCTTCCTGACGGTCGGGCTGCCTGCCGGACACCACGCGCCGCGGCAGCCGTGGCGGATAGTGGCACCCGGATCAGATCTAATCCACTCGGCTCTGTTCTGCTTGGCTCTGCTTGGCTCTTTGGTCCGGGTGGCACAGGCGACTTGCCTGTGCGTGGTCTGGATTACTGGCCCCGGGACGCGACCGCCTTGCGCAGCAGGTCCTGGCGCTGCTCAACCGGCAGCACCGTGAAGAGCCGCTTCATCACATCCAGGCGCTCGGCGTCGCCGGCCGCGCTCTTCACGCCGGCGGCGATCTGCGCCCCCTCGCCCTCGAGCGTCGCCCCGCCCGACACGATCAACGCCGCGACCTCCATCAGCATCGAGCGATAGACCATGCGCGGCTCGTCGAAGTTCCGCTTGTAGATCGCCAGCATCGATTTGAGGTTGTGCTCGGTCTTGATCTCGGCGGGCGCATCGGCCGGCGGGAGTTCCACCGTCCGCTTCAGATACTCGTTCTTGATCTTGCTCTGGAACTCGGCCTGCTGGGGCGTCAGCAGCCCGCGCGCACGCATCTCGTCGCCCAGCGACTTGGGGCCCTGCGGCGGGGCGATGGGACGCACCGCCATGATCGCCGGCGACATCGTGTCGCGCGAGCGCGTGTCCACCTTCTCCAGCAGGCCGTCTTCGAGTTGCCGCATCAGGTCTACGTGCTCGATCACCAGCTTCTCGTACGCCTCGCGACGCTCCTTCAGATACCCGCGCACCCCGTCACGGGTCACGTCATCCACCATCGGGTTGCGCGCGAACGCGGCGTAGTCCAGCGGTTCGTCCAGCGGCAGGGCCATCCCCTTGGCGTCCACCTCCCACTGCTTCCACGGCAGGTTGGGCAAAGGCTGGGCCACGGGGCGCGCCTCCACCGGCTGGGGCTGGATGCGGATGGGCTCGGGGGCGGGTGGGGGCGCGGGCACGTACTCGGGCGGGGTCACCGGCTCGGCCGGGGGCGGCAGAGTCATCTGCGCCGAGGTCACGCCGACACACGCCAACATCCCGCACGCCAGGGCGAACAGGCCAGTCATTCGGTTCTTGGTCATCCCAAAGGCTCCAGATCCCCCGGGGCACTATTCGCCGCGTCGTGCGACGCGCTCGCCCGGTGGGCCTGTATTATCGCCGCCCCAAGCCCCCCACACGAGCCATACCGGCCAATGACCCGCCGACGTTCGGGCGTTGGCCTCGTTTCGGATCGGTTTGGCCTGATGCAGACACCCACTCCCGAACACTTCCCTTAAGAAAGAGGCGCGGCGTGTTCTGCCGGGTCGAGCTTGCGCGGCAGCGTGCGGCTGAAGGCCTGTCGATCCATGGGGTCGAACAACCATGGTGTGGTCGATACCGCCCACGCGCAACTGGGAGATATGGCATTGACAGGGTTGACGGTTCGAGTCAGAATGGTTTTTAATAAGGAAGGCTTATGCTTTCGCATCGTGCCCTTGTTATTCCTTAACGTGTGGAGGGTGGGCACGGCCGAGTCGTTCTTATTCACGTGAGAGGCAGGAGAGACAACATGAACGCAGGAAGACTGATGTGGCGCACCGCCATGATTGCGGCGTTGGCCCCGGCGTTGCCGGCGATGGCCGTCGACAACTGGACCATCCACCTGACCGTGGACAACCAGTACTCGTTGTACTTTGGCAACAGCCTGGCGACGACCTCGTTCGTCGGTACTGACACGAACTGGGCCACCACCGACACGTGGAACGCCGTGGGCATGGCCCCGACCGACTACGCCTACGTGGCCACGGCCTCTGACCTGAGCGTCGCGCAGGGTTTCCTGGGCGAGTTCAACAACACCACGCAGGGGTACCAGTTCCTGACCGGCGGCACCAACTGGCAAGTCTTCTCCGCCGCTCCGCACCTGCTGGCGCTCTACGGCTTCGGCTCCTGGCCCGTCAACGTGCTGCCCACACAGACACAGCTCGACTCGGCCATCGCCTTCGCCACCAACAACAACCTGTGGGTCACGCCCGCTGAATACACCAACTGGGACAATCGTGTCGCTGGCAATATCACGACATGGGGTCACCGGTCTGGCATCAGCACCGCCGCGGAATGGATCTGGCACCTTCAGCCCGGCACGGGCGGCAACCCGTTCAGCCCCGGCGCCAACCACGGCGAGTTCCTGGTCTTCCGCGTTCAGGGCATCCCCGCGCCGGGATCGGCCGCGTTGCTGGGCCTGGGCGGATTGCTGGCGATGCGTCGCCGCCGCTAGATCGTCGCCTTCGCCCCCCGCGCTGCAACGCGCCGGGATCGGGTGATTGCTCGTTGAATAAAACTCCGGCGTGACGAGCCCGGAAAGAAGCCAACGAACTCCCGCATTCAACCGCGGGAGTTTTTATTTGATGCGTCGGTGTGACGCGGCGGCGACTCAACGCCCCGTCATTGCCAAGCCCACCGGTCACGCGCCGCCCAAAGCCGCACCGGGTGGTGATGCCCAAGACATGACGCCCGACTAGGGCCGCTCCGCTCGCGCGGGGACCTCCGCTCCGAACACCTCCCGGAGCAACGCGCGGAACTCATCGGGGCCCAGTTCCTGCGCCAGTTTCTGGATGAAGGCGCGGCGATCCTCGGGCGTGGCCTTGTTCAGCAGGTTCTTCTGCCCGTAATCCGTGAACTGGTTGCGTACCCGCGTGGTCTTCTCCTCGCCCAGGTTGAGGCGGGCCAGCGCGGCGTCGAGTTCCGCCCCCTTGCTGACGATGCTCCGTTCGTACGACCGGCGGATCTCCTGGCCCACGCCGAGCAGGAACTCTCGCGCTAACGCCCGCGTGCGCGCGCCCCGCTGCTGGGCGTCGGCCTTCTGTGTCTCCTCGACGATCGCGTTCCAGTAGGCATCGGTGATCATGCGGAGCTGATCCGCCTTTGCCGGGTCGATCACCTTCACAATCTGATCACGCAGCCGCCCGCGCTCGCCCAACTCGCCCGCCTTGGAAATCAGTTCCCGCACGGCCCGCGCCTGGCCCTGGCGATCCCCCGCCTGGCCCGCGGCGGCCGCATCCATGAGCGTCCGCAGATTCTCACGCACCAGCTTGTCGATCAGCGCGGCACGCTCGGCGAAGATCGCCTCGACTCGCGACCGCTCCTCACTCGAAAGATCGATGTGCTCGAGGGCGGCTTCTTCGACCGACGTATCCAGCCGGCGCACCTTGCCGTCGAAATCACGCTCGACCAGCACATCGGGGGTCGCCGCCTTGTCGGCCCCGCCAACCTTGGGACCGGCGAGAACATCGGTCGGCGCAACCACCGCCGGAGGGTTCACCTGCGCATGAGCCGCCCCGCACCCGCACACGAGCAATGCCAGCATCCATCGCATCATCGACCCCCAATTCGTCCGATCAACGCTTCCTGATTGAAGCCCGCGAAAACACGGGCGTTCGACCCTGCTGAACGTTCGGCGCCGTTGCCCATTGCCGCTATCCTGCGCCCCCATGAGCACCCACGCCCAACTCGCCAAGGCCGTCGCCGAGGTGGCCCTCCTCCGCGGCACGTTCACGCTCCGTTCGGGCAAGACCAGTTCGTTCTACCTCGATAAATACCTCTTCTCCACGCGTCCCGAGTTGCTCGGTCGCCTGGCCCCGATCTTCGGCGAGCGCATCATCGCGATGGAAACCGCCCTCAAGGCCAAGGCCGCCCGCCTGGCCGGGGCCGAACTGGGCGGCATTCCCCTCGTCACTGCCGCCAGCCTCCACACGGGTCTGCCCTGCATCTTCGTGCGCAACCAGAAAAAGGACTACGGCACCTCGAAGCAGATCGAGGGGGCCCTCTCGCCCAAGGACCGCATCATCCTGCTCGAAGACGTGGCCACCACCGGCGGACAGGCGCTCGAAGCCGTCAAGAGCCTTACCGACGCCGGGGGCCGGGTGCTGGGCGTCATCGCCACGATCGACCGGCTCGAGGGCGCGCGCGCGAACATCGAGCAGGCCGGCCTCGCGTTTGATTCCATCTTTACCGTGCGCGACCTGGGCATCACGGCCTGACGAGCCTCGATCCGAGTGATCTACGCCTGCTCGTGGGGCAGGCGGCCCGCCTGCCCCTACACCCTCTCCACATTCATTCGGTGAATGGCTCGAAACGCCGATCAGCGTCAACCAGCGCCGCCTCGTCCGCCCACGCCACCTTCGCCGCGGGCAGGAACCCCGCGCTCGCCGCCTCGCCCAGGAAACGCTCGGCCCCCTCGCGGGCCCGGGGCGTCACCTCGTAGCGCAGCAACTCGCACAGGTATCGGCGCGCCAGGTCCTCGGGCCAGCGTGCCTCCGCCGCCCGCCGACGCACGATCCATTCCAGGCGCGTGGCGTTGTGGCGGCGTTGATGATCGAGCAGGTCCATCGCCCCGCGGATCCGCGCCGAATCCGCCTCGTCCGCGCGGCACATCCACGTGGCGTACATGAACGCCAAGCCCGTCATCCGCAGCCACGCCTCGCCCAGGTCCAACTCGAACGGGTAGCGGCTTGCGGGCGGGTGATCCGTCACCACCTTGTCGCCGATCAGCAGCACCGTCTCGGGCCAACTCTCGTCGAGCGTACGGGCGGGGGGCTGTCCGGGCGTCACGCGCTCGCGGGCGTCGAAGGCCGCCACCGCGGGGCGCACGCCGTGCAACTTCGCCAGGGCCATGCGGGCCAGCACAACCGAGGTGCGGCTGTCGGTGTCGGCGTGCAGCGTCGTCACGCGATCAAAGGGCACCGACGAGTACAGGCGCACCGTCAGCGTCGGGCCGTCGCACCCGATCATGCCGCAGGGCAGCAGCGACAACGCCGTGCGCGCGGTGGCAAAGTCGGCCAGTGACGCCAGCCCCACGTCGGCCTCGCCCTTCTCGACCATCTCGGCGATGCGCGAGGGGACCGTGGGCACGAGCGTCACGCCGCCCAGTTTCTCGAGCCCCTCGACCAGCGGGGCCGTGTTCAGATATCGAACGCACGCGATGCGCAGGCCTTCCATGCGTGAAGCGTAGGAGTGCGCCCTACAGCCCCGTGTCGCGCATGGCCCCGGGCTCGCCCAGGTGGCGCTTGAAGAACTCGAGCGTCCGCTCCTGCACCCGCACCACCGTGGGCGGGTGGGCGACCATGTGCGTGAAGCCCGCCAGCGGCACGAACTCGAAAGGCGTGCCCAGATCGAGCAGGGCCTTGGCCAGCTTCAGGCTGTGGGTCATGTAGACGTTGTCGTCCGCCGTGCCGTGGATCAGCAGCAGCGGCTTGGACAGTTTCCTCGCGTGAGTCAGGCCCGAACTGTCGGCGTAGCCCTCCGGGTTCTCCTGGGGGGTGCCGATGTAGCGCTCGGTATAGCACGTGTCGTAATCGCGCCAGTCCGTCACCGGTGCGCCCGCCACCCCCGCGTGGAAGGCATCGGGGCGCAGCATCACGCTCAACGCGGCGAAGTACCCGCCGAACGACCACCCCGTCACCCCCACGCGCGTCAGGTCCATCTCGGGGTACCTGCGGCCCAGCGCGGCGAGCGCCTCGGCCTGGTCGTTCACCGCGATCCGGATCAGGTTCCCCTTGCCCCCATGCCCCTCGGGCGATTCCTTCCACGCCCGCTCCCACGCCCGCCCGCGCCCGGGCGTGCCCCGCGCATCAATCGACACCACGATGAACCCCTGCTCGGCGAGCCACTGGTGCAGGCCATAGCCCCGCTGGTTGGCGTTCACCACCTGCGAATGCGGCCCGGCATAGGCCGACACGATCACGGGGTATTTCGTCGCGGGCTTCATGGCGCGGGGGCGGATCACCGCCGCCCGGTACTGGCGTGCCCCCACCGTCACCAGCTCGACGTTGGGCGTGATGAGCAGCGCCTCGCCCGCCGTGGCGATCCGACCCTTCTCGACCCCCTGCGCATCGAACACGCGCCAGGCGGGCGGCCCGTCGATCGTGCCGCCGCTCAGGACAAACGCCCCCGATTCCTTGGCGAAGGCCGCCGAGAAGCGCCCCGCACCCTGCGTGAGGCACGCGGGCGCGCTCCCATCGAGCGGCACGCGCCAGACGTGCGTCTGGGTCGGCTCGGTCGACGCCGACACAAACACCGCCCCGTTGGCCTCATCAACCTGCAGCACGCCCGAAAGCCCGAACCCCTCGGGCGTGATTCGCCGCACCAGCGAGCCGTCGCGGGCGCGCAGTTCGAGGCACCACTCGTCGCCGCGCTGCTCGGTGAGCCACAGGAACTGCTGTCCCCCTTCGAGCCAGCGCGGGCCTTCTCCCTCGAGGTTGATCCACGCCGGGTCGCGCTCAGTGAGCAACTCGGTGACATTCCCGGTGGCGGGGTCGATCGCGTAGAGCACCATCACGGTCTGCGGGCGGTTGAGCACGAGCAGCGTCGGCGGGGCGTCCTTGGCCCAGCCCACGCGCGCGACGTAGGGATAGGTCTCGCGGTCCCACTGCACCCAGGTCGTGTCGCCGCCGCCCACGGGGATGAGGCCCAGTTGGACGTCGGCGTTCTTGCCCCCCGCGCGCGGATAGGGGGCCTCGTCGAAGGGCTTGGCCGGGTCGGCGGGGTCGCCGATGCGGAAGACCTCCATGCCCGCGGTGTCGGTGCGCTGATAGATCAGCGTGCCCGCGTCGGGCGAGAGCCAAAAGCCCGTCGAGCGGTCCATCTCTTCCTGGGCCACGAACTCGGCCAGGCCGTGTGTCACGCTCCCTCCCGCGCCGCGGGTAATCTGGCGCTCGGCCATGTCGCCCAGGTCGGTGATGTAGACCTCGCCGTTGCGCACGCAGGCGACCTTCGTCCCATCGCGGCTGAACTTGGCATCGATCGCCGGCCCGGCCTGGCTCACCACCTCGCGCACGCGCCCGTCGGCCCGCTCGACCACGAACACCCGCCCCGACAGGGGCACGAGCAGGCGCGAACCGTCGCGCGAAAGGCTGAACCCCGTGATGCCGCGCCCGCTCTGCCGCTGGCGTTCACGCCGGGCCCGCTCTTCGGCGCTGAGGGTCTCCTCGCCCCCGCCCAGCAGGGCCGCGGCGGTCAGCACCTCGCGCTCCTGCCCCGTCGCCACATCCCACGCATACAGGCTGCCCGTGCTCTGCCTCGCCCCCGAACGAAGGAAGAGCACCTCGCCCCCGTCGGGCGTGAGCGTGATCTGCGTCGGGGCCCCCAGCCGGAAGCGGTTGGTGCTGGCGTATTGCTCGAGAAACGCCCGAAGTTCCGCGTCGGTCGAGGGCGTCGTGGTAGTCACGGCGGGCACCGGCAGCGCGCACGCCCGTGTGCCGCAGCACCCGCTCAAGGCCAGCCCCAGCCCAATCAGCCCCAGTGCCATCATCACGCGCATGCGAAACCTCCCGGCGAAAGTGCCCCAGCCTACCCGACCATCGCCCCCCGGGGCGGACCCGGCGCGGGGCGATTAGAGTTAGCCATGACGCCACGCGTGGTTCGACTCTACATCCAGGTCGCCAACATTGAACGCGCCGCGGCGTTCTATGAATCCCTTCTCGGCCTGCACGGCGAGCGGATCAGCCCCGGGCGGCACGACTTTCACCTCGAACCCTTCACGCTCTGCTGCTTCGACCCCGGGGCCGAGGGCGAGCCCACCGGCGCCTCGCCCCTCCCCGATTACCTGTGCATCGCGGTGGCCGATCTCGACACCGCCTACGCCCGCGCCCGCGGGGCGGGGTGCCAGTGGCTCGACGAGATCGACACGCACACCACCGGCGAGCGCGCCTTCACCCTGCGCGATCCCTTCGGCAACCCCATCCAGCTCATCGACGCGTCGACGCTCCCCGCGCCCAAGGCCTGACCCCCGACGTTCGTAGGATGCACGCGTGAACCCGACGGCGGAACTGCTCCAGCCCGAAGTCATTGAACTCATCCGCGAGGGTCGCTTCAGCGAACTGCGCGAAGCGCTGCACCACGTCCCCCCCGCGGACGTCGCCGACATCTTCGCCAGCCTCGACGTCAAGGAGAGCGCGCTGGCCTTCCGCTTCCTCCAGCGCGACGACGCGGGCGAGGTCTTTTCCTACCTCGCTCCAGAGCGCCAGGAAGACCTGATCCACGAACTGGGCACCGAGGGGGCCGTCCGCGTCATCGACGCGATGGAGCCCGACGACCGCGCCCGCCTGATCGACGAGGTCCCCGCCGAGGTGGCCCAGCGCATCGTCGCCAGCCTCTCGCCCGAGAACCGCAAGTCCACCCAGGCCATCCTGGGCTACCCGCCCCGCTCGGTGGGGCGGCTCATGACCCCCGACTACATCCGCGTGCGCCCGGGCTGGACCGCGGCGTATGCGATCGATCACATCCGTCGCTACGGGCGCGATGCCGAGACCATCAACATGGTCTATGTCGTCGACGACGCGGGCCGCCTCGTCGACGACCTGCGCCTCCGCCGCATCCTGCTGGCCAGCCCCGAGGCGACGATCGAGAGCCTGCTCTCGGGCTCGTTCATCTCGCTCCGCGCCGACCAACCCCAGGAAGAGGCCGTCGACGCGATGAAGCGCTACGACCGTTACGCCCTGCCCGTGGTCGATTCGCGCGGCTTGCTCGTGGGCATCGTCACCTTCGACGACGTCGCCGACGTCGCCGAGCAGGAAGTCACCGAAGACATTCAGAAACTCGGCGCCGTGCAGGCCCTGGACGAATCGTTCCGCTCCATCACCGCCCGCAGCCTCTTCATCAAGCGTGCCCCGTGGCTGGGGCTGCTCTTCCTCAGCGAGATCCTCACCACCACCACCCTGAACCACTACCTCTCCCAGATCGAACGCGCCGTCGTCTTGTCCACGTTCGTCCCCGCCATCATGTCCAGCGGCGGCAACAGCGGGTCCCAGGCCTCCACCCTCGTCATCCGCGCCCTGGCCCTCAAGGAGATCGAACTGCGCGACTGGTGGCGCATCCTGCGGCGCGAACTGCTCGTCGGCGCGGCCCTGGGCGCGCTCATCGGCGCCTTGGGTTTCCTCCGCATCGGGCTCTGGGGCCTGCTCGGCTTGTGGACACGCATCGAGATCGACCCCGACACCGGGAACGAAATCCGCAACACCAGCGTGCAGGATCACTTCAGCGTGATGGGCGTAGCCATCGCCGTCTCGCTCGTGGGCATCGTCCTCTGGGGCAGCATCATGGGGAGCATGCTCCCCTTCATCCTCAAGCGCTGCCGCCTCGACCCCGCCAGCAGTTCGACCCCCTTCGTCGCCACCCTCGTCGATGTCACGGGCATCCTCATCTACTTCACGTCGGCCATGCTGATCCTACGCGGCACGCTCCTCTGATCTGCCCCTACGCTCCCCGTGCATGAGCCACGACGGGCACATGACCTCCGAGCAGTTCCGCCTCATCGGGCGGCGGATGGTCGACGCCGTCGCCGATTACTGGGACCGCGTCGGGAACCTGCCCGTGCAGCCCCCCACCGCGCCCGGCGAGGTCTTCGCCTCGCTCCCCGAGTTCCCCCCCGCCACCGGCCAGGACTGGGATTCGATCCTGCGCGACGTCGAGCACCTGGTCATCCCCAATCTCACGCACTGGCAGCACCCGCGCTTCTTCGGCTACTTCCCCGCCAACGCCAGTTTCCCGGCGATCCTGGGCGAGTTGCTCGCCGCCGGGCTGGGCGTGCAGGGCATGCTCTGGGCCACCAGCCCCGCCTGCACCGAGATCGAGATGCGCGTGCTCGATTGGCTGGGCTCGCTCATCGGCCTGCCCGATTCGTTCCTCTTTCGCGGCGGGGTCGGCGGGGGCGTCATCCAGGGCACCGCCAGCGATGCGGTCCTCACCGCGATCGTCGCCGCCCGCGCCCGCACGCTCGCCGCCCATCCCGACGTTGATCCGTCGCGCCTGGTGATCTACGCCTCGGAGCAGGCGCATTCGTCGGTGCTCAAGGCCGCCCTCATCGCCGGCGTCGCCCGCGCGATCGACGACCGCGAGCACGTGCGCCTGC
>JABWBB010000056.1 GCA_013360675.1 Phycisphaerales bacterium
GGGCCCGGCCCGGACCGTCGTTGGCCCGGCATCGGCATTCCCGGCGCGGGCCGCGCGGGGGCCTGCGCCGCGACGGGCTCGGTAAGGTCCTCGACACTGATGGCGACCTGCTTGGGGCGGCCGTCGGTTCCCAGCGCATCGAGTTCAACGAGCACAAGCTGCGTGAGGATCTGTCCATCGATGACGATGCCGTCGCCCTCTGGGGTGCCCACGCGAGATTTCTTGCGGGGCAGGCGCTTGCGGAGTTCCTCGTAGGTCTCGTCCTCGTAGCGCAGGCAGCACATGAGGCGTCCGCAGCGCCCCGAGATCTTCAGCGGGTCGAGCGTGGCCTTCTGCACCTTGGCCGACTTCATCGAGATGGGCTTGAGCACCTTGAGGAAGTTCTTGCAGCAGCAGTACTGGCCGCACTTCTCGTAGTCCGCCGTCAGGCGGGCCTCGTCGCGCGAGCCCACCTGGCGCAGTTCGACCAGCGACCGATGGCGACGGCTCAGTTCCCGGTGCAGTTCGCCAAGGTCCACGCGATCCTCGGACAGGTAGAAGAACGTCAGCGTCTCCTGGCCCAGGATCGGCTCGGCCTCGACGATCCGCATGGGCAGGCGCAGCGATTCGACGATCGACCTGGCTTCGAGGCGCAGCGCATGGGCCGATTGCTCGAGGCGGGCCTGCTCGTCCATGTCCGCCTTGGTGGCGATGCGCAGCACGCGACCGTCGGTGAAGAAGGGGTAGTCGCGCCCGCCGCTGTTCTGGATGTATGAGAGCATCTCCTTGCGCGAGACGCTCTTGGAGCACCCGCTGTTGGGGCAGGTGCTGGTGAGCATCTCGCCCATCTCGGTGCCGCGCCACGTGCGCACCACGAGCTTGCTCCCGCACCCGGGCTTCTCGCTGCCCGAATAGGGAAACTCGCCCACGAGGTACATGCGCCCGAAGCGCACGACGATGGTCTTGGGCGGACGCAGCGCGTCATACACCGCCTTGTCCTCGGCGGCGAGGTGTTCCTTGAGATCGGCCTCGAACTGCGGCAGCGGGTGGATGGGCATGGGCTACTTGCGCCCCGACTTGGCCCGCGCATCGCCGAACATCTGCGGCAGCGAGAGCTTCTGCATCAACTGCAACTCGTTCAATCGCTCGGTGCGGAAGACCAGCAACTGCTCACTCCGCCCATCCAGCACGAGCACGAGGTCCTCGTTCGTGCTGTCGGTGGTCATGATCGTGTACGACCCCGACTGCGACACCAGGGCCGCGTTCACCGGCTCGGGGGCGAACCACCCCGACGGCGCGAGCAGCCAGCCCAGCACGCCCGTCATCAGGGCGGCGGTGGTCCAGAGCGTGGCGGTGCGACGCGGGCTTCGCGGTGTTTCCATGTTCGGCGTGTTCATCGTCGGCTCCTTCGCGCTCAGCGCCCGGGGTTGGACTGGCCGTCCTGCGAGAGGCTGCGATACCCGATGCCCGTCATCGTCTGCTTCGACTGATCCCAGCGCAGCGCGATCATCTCCTGGTTCGTGCTGTCGAGGATGTAGACGGCGTGGGCCCCGCCCGAGTTCGTCCTTCCCGACACCATCGTGTACTCGCCCCGCGCCCGGTCCGTCCCCACCTGGGCGCTCACCAGATGCGATGCACCCACCACGCCCAGCGCCATCGCGAGCGCCACGTTCAAGGCCACGAGTCGGTTCCTTGGCTTCATCGTGCAGTCTCCTGATCCCACGAGCATGTCACGACACACGGACGCCCGCCGCCCGGCGAACGCCCTGCGCTTCCACGCACCGACACTGTGGGCCCGGTCAGTCCTGGTGCCCGCGCTTCACGGGGAAGGCGGCGGCAAAGGCCACCGCGGCCACGATCAACGCCAGCGACAGGTACATCATGATGGTCGGCGGCTTTGGCGGCGTCCCCGGCGAGGGGGCCTGCGGCGGACCCACGGGCTGGGCCTGCTGGGCCAGCGCGGGGACCGCGAGCAACGCCACAATCACCAGGGTGCCCACGAGCACCCAACCGAAGTTCCGAGGCCGAGTCCACATAGGGGACATGCTATCGACGCCGCCCCCCCGACTCAACACGCCCTCGCCCCTCACAAGAGCCGATCAAGCGCCGGCAACTTCGGCCCCATGTCCATGGCCACCTCATCGACATACCTCGCGCCCCGGGCATCCGCCGGGAGGGGATACGGGGTCGGCGGCGCGAACGGGTGGCTGATCTGTGTGAATGTGGCGGGGGCGAGATCGAGCGTCCGCCAGCGCGGGCTGCGGACCCGCATCGCCGCGGCGTAGTCGCCCAGACGCACCACGCGCAGGGCGTACCACCGCCCCCGGTGCTCGAAGACTTCCTGAAACAGCGCGTCGGGTGGTTGCTGCTCGCACCAGTACACAAACAAGAACGCGGCGTGGAATCCCTCGCCGAACAGACGCTCCCAGCAATGCAGCGAATCGACATCGTCCTGCGTCACCCAGCATTCGAGGCGGGGCGAGCCGCCCCGGCCGGGGGTGCCCACGCGACGCCCCTTCACCTCGAGCAGCAGGTTGGACGAATCGCCATAGATGACGAAATCGAAGGACTTGAGAGCCGCGTTCCGCTCGCCGTGCGGGATGGTCAGGGGGACGCCCGGCGGGAGGAGCGCCTTGCGGGCCTCGTCGACCGCGACGTAGGGGATCCGCCGCGCCCGGAGATACTCCTCAAAGGCCTGCTCGTAATGGTGTCGGCGTTGGGCCAAGGCCATTCCCTCGCGCCCGGGCGGAACATCACGGGCGGATCAGCGTTGTTCCTTCTCGATCAGCTTATCGAGGAGATACTTTTCCGCGAGGCGGAAGCGTTCGAAGGCCTGGCCCAGGCGCGTGGTCACGTCCGCGACGGCCTCATCGCGCAGGCGCGAGGGGTCCGCCGTGGCCGCCTCGAGCGATTCGGATGCGGCTCGGAGATCACTGGCGGCCTGGGCGTAACTGCGGGCCGCGTCGTAGACGACCTGCGCCTCGACCTCCTTGGTATTGGGCTGGTGGAGCAGGCGCCAGGGCTGGCTGCGGACCTCGACCGCGGTAAGTTTGAGTTGATCCGACATCAGGCGCAGATTCGCCAGCGTGCGGCGCAGGCTGGGCGTCTCGCTGGCCAGCAGCGAGCCCAGGCGCGTGACGGCCCCCTCGAAACTGGCGAGCGAATCACGGGCCGAACCGAGCGTCTCGAGCAGCGTGGGCAGTGCGGCGGAATCCACTTTCGAAGCGGCCGACTCGATGCTCGCGACGATCGAATCGATGCGGGCGCGGTTGTCGCCGATGACCGCGCGGGCCTCGCCGATCATGGCGCGGGCGTCGTCCACCCCGCTCTGCGCCGAGGCGAGCAGCGGATCAAGCCGCTCCGAGGCCTTGGCCGCATTGGCCACCATCGCGTCGATCTGTCGCTCCCATGCGGCCGAGCGTTCGCGCAGCGAGGCGAGCATGGCGCGAACGTCCTCGAGGCTCGACTCGAAGACGGGCGCGTTGGCCTCGATCAGCGCCTTGGCCTTGTTCATCCCGCTCTCGAGGGCCGCGAACGACGATCGCAACTGCTCGGCCTGGTCCGAACCAAACCCCGTGCCCGCCAGGAACTGCGGCGGGGCCATCCGCCCCGCGATCACCTCGCCCGATTCGACCGCCGCCGACGCGCCCTGAGGCGAGGCCACGCCCTCGCTCGAGCCCGGCCACGTGATGTTGATCGCGCTCAGCGTGCCCAGCAGCGGCAGCGTGATGTAGATGCTCGCGTTCTCATACAGCACCAGGTCCGACCGAACCTCGATCTTCACCAGCACGCCCGTGGGCACGTCCTGCCCGGGGGTGAGCGGCGCGCGATCGAACGTCACGCCGATGACCCGCCCCACCGGTTGACCGCCCAGGTTCACCGCGCTCCCGTGCTTGAGCCCCGCGGCGCCGTCCTCGAGCGAGAACCGCACCATGAACGTCTTGACCGAGCCAAAGCCCGAGCGGTCGGAGAGCATGAAGCTCACCCACACCGCCGCCACGATCGAGACGACGATGAACGTCCCCGCAAGGATGTTGTTCCGGGCCCCCGTGCGATTCATGCGGCGCAAGCCTAAAGGCCGCGGGTCAGAACAGCAAGTCGCCGCCCGCGCGGGGCCGGTCCCGCGTATGCTCCATGAAACAAAACGGGCCGCGCAAAGCCCGACTCAACTCCAGGGAGCCACTCATGCCCGCCAACGCCAAGGACAAGAAATACGGCCAACGCCTGCTCGGGATCGCCCAGGACTTCGTGAAGACCGCCACCGAGGCGGTCCTCAGCGTCGTCCCCGAAGAGCAACGCCACCAGGTCACCCACGCGGTCGAGGCCACCGCCAAGGAAGCCCGCGAGCGCATGGCCGCCGCGATGGAAGGCACCGGCACGACGATCTCGCGCATGGGGCGCAACGTCCGCGGCTCCAAGCCCGCCGCCAAGGCGTCCAAAAAAGCCGCCAAGAAGTCGGCCAAGAAGGCCGCCCGTCGCAAGGCGTCGAAAAAGAAGAAGTGATCCTGCCGCACGCTGCGAGATGACCCCGGGGGCGGCGTGACCGCCCCTACGCTGGGCCATGCGCATCCTGCTGACCAACGACGACGGCATCCGCGCCCCCGGCATTGCCGCCATGTTCGAGGCCCTCATCGACCGCGAGGGCAAGTTCGGCGGCCCGCTGGGCGTGCGCGACGAGACCACCCGCGCCCCGCGCCACGTTGTCTTCCCCATCGCCCCGCTCACCGTCCAATCGGCCACCAGCCACGGGCTCACCTTCCACTCGCCCCTCATGGTCGATCGTGAGAGCGTCGAACTCACGGGCGTCGATCGCATGGAGGGCCTCAGCGTCGACGGGCGACCCGCCGACTGCGTCAAGCTCGCCATCACCGACTTGTGGCCCGAAAAATTCGGGCACGCCACGCGCCCCGATCTCGTGATCAGCGGCATGAACGATGGGGCCAACGTCGGCATCAACGTCATCTATTCGGGCACCGTCGCCGCCGCCCTCGAGGCCGCCTTTCTCGGCGTCCCCTCGATCGCCTGCAGCATGCAGCGCGGGCGGGGCAAGGCCAACTACGCGGTCGGCGCCGCGTGGTGTCGGCACGCGCTCGAGGTCGTTCTCAAGGGCGGGCTGCCTCGCCCCCACGAGTGTCTCAGCATCAATGTTCCCGCGACCGACGGCAGCGGCCCGCCCATCGACGGGCCAACGCCCCCGGTACGCGTGGGGCCCATGAACACGCACGGCCTGGTGGACAAGTACGAGCGGCGCACCAGCCCGGGCGGGGCGGTCTATTACTGGGCCGCGGGGCACGGCCTGGATTTCCGCGCGACCGACTCGGGCACGGACGCGCACCTGCTCGCGAGCGGGTGCATCACCGTCACGCCGCTGATCTTCGACCTGACTAATCACGCGACGATCGGTGCGTGGAAGACGCGCATCGAAGCCAAGGGCTGAAAAGCGACGCGTCCGGCTTGTTCGCAGCGCCGCGTTCGATTTCGCGGTGTCATTTTCTCTGCGTCTTCCCTGCGGACTTGGTGGCACAGGTTCCGCCGGTGCACTTCCGCGCCGGCTCCTTCTCTGCCCCTCGTGGGGCAGGCGGCCCGCCTGCCCCTACCTCTTCTCTCCGACTGTGCTGCTTTGTGCGTCTCTGCACTTCTCTGCTCTGCTCCTTGGTCTGGGTGGCACAGGCGTCCCGCCTGTGCATCTTTCTGATCACGCCGCCGATTCATCAAAGGCCGCTTCTTCGGCGGGAGCCTCGCTCGCCGCATTCCCCCCGGGGATGGGCGCATCGGGCAGCGGCTTGCCCTTGGCATCCGTCAGCGCCTTGCCCGACATCGTGCGGATGATCGGGATCGGGTTCTTCAGCTCGTGCTCGGCCAATGCCGCCTCGAGTGCGGTGCGCTTCTCCTCGGGTAACTCGCCCCATTTGCCGCGCCCGCGGCACTTGGGGAAGCGCGAGCACGAAAGCCAGGGCCCGCGCGCCCCGCCACGCAACGCCAGCGGCGCCTCGCACGTGGGGCAGGGCACGTCCGTCTCGATGGGCTTGAGGCTGGGCGCGGTCACGCGCCCCTTCTTGTCGAGGTTCAGAATCCCGTCGCAGGGGTTCGCTTTGTCGTTGTAGCGCGAGCACCCCAGGAACGGCCCGAACCGCCCCGTGCGCTTGGTCATCGCCTGCTTGCACTTGGGGCAGGCCACGTCCACCGTCTCGGCGGCGGGACGCGGGCGACCCTCGCGATCGACCGGGCTGGCGTGCTTGCAGTCGGGATACCGCGAGCAGGAAAGGAACCGCCCGTTGCGCCCGAACCGATACACCATCCCCGCGTTGCACTCGGGGCAGCGATACTCGTCGGGCGCGGGGACCGTCTCGGCCTTGGCGTGCTTGAGCGTCTCTTCGGCGGCCTTGAGCGCCCGCGTGAAGGGCCCGTAGAACTTCCGCAGCATGTCGACCCAGTCGAGGTGATCCTCCTCGACCTTGTCGAGCTGCTTCTCCATGTCGCGTGTGTAGCCCACGTCGAGGATCTCGGGGAAGGCCTCGACGAGCTTGTCCGTCACCACCTCGCCCAGGTCGGTCGCATAGAACCGGCGCTGGAGTTGCTCCACATAACTGCGGTCCTGGATCACCTGGATGATCGACGCATAGGTCGAGGGACGGCCGATCCCCTCCGACTCGAGCACCTTGATGAGCGAGGCCTCGCTGTAGCGGGCCGGCGGGCTGGTGAAGCGCTGTGTCGCGTCGATCCCGAAGGGTCGCAGGTCGCGCCCCTCGCTCAGCGCGGGCAGGGTCTGCTCGTCGGCGCTGTGCGGCACGCCCGACACCTTGTAGAAACCATCGAACACCAGCGAACGCCCCGTCGCGCGGAACGTCACCGGGCGGGCCGGGTCCGTCCCGCCGACGATCGTCACCGCCGTCGAATCCCACTGCGCGGGCGTCATCTGGCAGGCGACGAACCGCTCCCAGATCAGCGTGTAGAGACGCAACTGGTCGGGCGTCAGCGCGTTCTTCACGCGGCTGGGCGGGTGCTCGAGGCTCGTGGGGCGGATCGCCTCGTGGGCCTCCTGCGCCGCCTTGTTCGACGAAGTGAAGAAGTTGGGCTTCTCGGGGAGATACGCCGCCCCGAAGTTCTTCGAGATGTACGCCCGCGCCATGTTCAGCGCTTCGCCCGACAGGTGCGTCGAGTCGGTACGCATGTAGGTGATCAAGCCCACGGGCCCCTCGCCCGGGATCTCGACACCCTCGTACAACTGCTGGGCCGCCCGCATCGTGCGCTGCGCGCCAAAGCCCAGGCGGCTCGATGCGGCCTGCTGCAGCGTGCTCGTGATGAACGGGCCCGACGGACGCGTGCTCGTTCGCTTGGTCTCGATCCCCTTCACGCGATAGGCGGTGTTGGTGTCCACCACGCCGCGCACCGTCCGCTCGACCTTCGCCGGGCCCTTGGCCTCGGGCTGGTCCTTCTGCGCAAAGGCGATCTCGCGCAGGCCCGCAAGCGAGGCGACCTCCGCGGCCTTCTTCGAGAGATCGGCGATCTTCTCGCCGCCCCCCTGGCGCAGATCGAACTTCACGCCCGCGACCTCGGTCAGTTCGGCGCGGAACCCCCCGTGCTCGCCCAGCCACCCGCCCTGGTCGCGCAGCGAGGGGCCTTCCTTGCGCTCGTTGCGTGTCGCGAGATAGTCGTTCCAGGCCTTGGCCAGGCCAGCGGCCTTGGCCAGCTCGGGCGTGAAGCAGGCCTCGAGCCGCCAGTATTCCTCGGGCACAAAGGCGCGGATCTCGCGCTCACGCTCGACCACCAGCCGCACCGCGACGCTCTGCACGCGGCCGGCGCTCAGCCCGCGGGCCACCTTCTTCCAGAGCAGGGGCGAGACCTGGTACCCCACGATCCGGTCGAGGATGCGGCGCGCCTGCTGCGCGTTGACGCGGTCCATGTCGATCGGGTGGGGGTTGCCAAAGGCACGCTCGATCTCGGCCTTGGTGATCGCCGAGAAGATGACGCGCTTGGCTGCCGCCGTGTCGATGCCCAGTTCCTGCGCAAGGTGCCACGCGATGGCCTCTCCCTCGCGATCCAAGTCGGTCGCGAACCAGATCCGGTTGCCCGACGAGAGCGCGTCCTTGGTCGCGCGCTTCAGGTCGCTGATGACCTTCTCCTTCCCCTCCGAAACCACGTAGGTGGGGCTGAAGCCCTCCTCGAGATCCACGCCCGGGACCGGGCTCTTGACGCCCTTGGGGTTCTTGCTGGGCAGGTCGCGCACATGCCCGACGCTGGCCATCACGTGATACTCGGCGCCCAGGTACTTGTTGATCGTCTTGGCCTTCGAGGGCGATTCGACGATGACGAGGTCCTTGCCCTTGGCCGCGCCCGCGGCGTAGGACTGCATCTTCCCTCCGCCGCGCCTCCCACGCGCCGCTTTGGGTTCTGCCTTCGCCTTGGTTGCTCGCTTGGCCATTCTGCTCCCGCCCGTCGGTGTTGTGCGGCGGGCCGACCGCCGCGGGGTCAGAAAAGACCCCCTGCGCCCTCGGTCCGTCCGCCGCCTCGAATCGGCTAGGAAAGGAAGTCCCCATCACGCTGTCAAGTAGGGAAGGGTATTGTTCGTGTGATAGTTATCGGTCTAGGGTCGGCTTCGGAAGGCGAATCCAAGGGAAATCGCGGGGCATCAGGTCGGGCCGATCGTTGAGGAACCCGACCATCCATTCAAAGGCGTCGGCCAGGCGCGGGCCGGGGCGGTTGAACATCTGGTTGCCGTCGACCACCGCGACGCGTCCATCGCGGACGGCGGGCAGGGCGCCCCACCAGGGCTGCTCTGTGAGCGCGCGTGCATGTTGTTGAGCCACAGAGAGTTCCACGCCGCACGGGGCGATGATCAGAAAATCAGGACGCATCGCCGCAAAGACTTCGGGGGGCATACGGACACTTTTGCCTGCGACGCGTTCGCCCTGCTGAGGCCCCGCGGCGTCGCCCGCGTTTGGACGGGGAACGGTCGGGTTCCACGGGTGAAGCCCGCCCGCCCGTTCAATCAACTGAACCGACCAGTGCCCCGCGCAGAAGAGCGGATCGGTCCATTCCAGAAATCCGACCGTCGGGGCCTGGGAATAGGGGTTCACATACTCCTGGGCGGTGAAGAACCGGGCACGGAGATCGACCACGGCCTTGCGGGCGGCGGGCACGCGGCCCACGGCTTCGCCCACCCGCAGGATGTCGTCGAGCACGTCTTCGACACTGTGGGGGTTGAGTGGGAGGATGCGGGCGGGGGGTGTGCACGAATCGGCGGCGGCGCGAACGCTCGCCAGGTCGATCGAGCAGACCTCGCACATGTCCTGGGTGATGATGAGGTCGGGCTTGAGCGCGCGCAGGCGGTCGGTATCGAGGTGGTAGAGGCTCGCCCCCGAGGCCAGGGCCTCGCGGACCTGGCGGTCGATGGCGGCGGGATCGACGCCCGACGTGGCGGGGCCGGTGAGGGCGGGGAGGTGGGCCAGCCCCTGGGGAAAGTCGCACTCGTGGCTTCTGGCCACGAGGAGGTCCTGCGCGCCGATGAGACAGAGGATCTCGGTGGCGGAGGGGACGAGGGAGATGACGCGTGGGGTAGGCATGGCGAGCGCAACGACGGTAGACGCGGACAACGAGCGTACGGGGCGAATCGTGCGGGGTGGGGCGTGGCGGGCGTATGCTGCAGGCCGCACGGGCGGCGGAGAATCTTGATGCACAGGCAATGCCATTGGAACGGAGTCCGGTCGCTGCTGGCGCTGGTGTTGTGCGCAGGGACGGTCTATGGCCAGAATAAGGCGCAGCCGGTCCAGCCGATGGGCGTGCCCGGGCAGCCTCAGGCGGTGCCTCCTGGCGCCAGGGCGCCGGACGCCGTGGTTGAACTGCCGGCGATCGCAACGCCGGACCCGGATCGGATCACGCTGTCGGCGTTCGCCGAGCCGGTGCAGTTGACGAACCTGGTGGAACTGGTCGCGCGGACGCTGAACGTGAACGTGACGATCCAGGGGGATCTGTCGGGGACGGTGGTGTTCAACGCCCCTGTGCCCATCGCCAAGAGCGAGTTGATCCCGCTGCTGGATTCGTTGCTGGAGCAGCAGGGCTGGACCATCGTGCAGAATCAGTACGGGTTCTACACCGTGCAGCCGCAGGGCGCAGTGCCGATCCAGATGGCGGGAGACCGGGCGACGACGCGGGTCTTCTCGACGCCGAACATCCGGCCCAGTTCACTCAAGGCGACGCTCGAGGGGCAGCTGGGGATGCAGCAGGGGCAGGGCGGCCGCGTGATCGCGTACATCGATGACCTGGGGGTGATCGTGGCGACGGATACGCCGCGAAGGCTCAACGCGCTGGGAACGCTGGTGGAAGCGATCCTGGCGGAGTATGCGCGGTCGCAGTTTATTCGTCTGGAGCTGGTGAACGTGGCGGCACCGGTGGCGCGCGAGCGGGCGCTGCAGTTGATCGGGCAGATGTCGCAACAGACGCGGGTGGCGATCCCCGGGCAGGAGCAGATCCAACCGGTGCAGGCGCGGCCGGGTGCGCTCGACAACCTGGGCGACCGGCTGACGATCGACCCGCAGGGGAACGCGCTGATCTTTCGCGGGCTGGAAGAAGAGATCGACGTGGTCCGGGGGATCCTGGGCGTGATCGACGTGCCCAACACGCTGGTGCCCAAGTCGTATTTCGCGGGGGCGGCGGCGGGGCAGATCGCGGACATCGCGCGCAGCCGCGGGCTGGGCGAGGTGACCACGATCCAGGCCGATCGCCGCAACAACGCCGAGTTCGGCTTTGATTTCAACCAGTTCCAGCAGCAGATGCAGCGTGCCAACCAGACGGTGGGCGGGCCGGTGATGGTGGTGGACCAGACGCGGGGCACGATCATCTACTACGGCACGCCGGCGCAGCATGCCCAGCTCGACGCGCTGATCAAGGAACTCGATACGCAGTCGGAGCGTGTGGTCATCCAGGCGTACAAGCTGGCGCACAGCGACGCGGAGAAGATCGCCGAGATCGTCAACGGGATCTTGACCAACACGGCGGGTGGTGGCGAGGCCCCGCTGCTGGGCGGGGCGGATTCGCCGCGACTGCGCGCGGGCGGCGTGCGTTTCAACCAGCCCCAGCAACCCCAGCCCCAGCCGGGTGCGGCGGGCGGTGGGGGCGGTGGCGACGGGTTGGAACTCGACGGGACCGAGGCGTTCGTGATCGCGGACACCTCGAACAACCAGGTGATCGTGAAGGCGCGGCAGGGTCAGCAGAAGGACTTTGCACGCCTGATCGAGAAGCTCGATCTGCGCCGCCCGCAGGTCTTCATCGAGGCGCGGCTGATCGCGGTGAGCTGGAGCGACACGATGCGTCTGGCCTTCGAGACGCAGCTCATCAACGCGGGCGGGCAGGGGGGCGTGATCAACACGAACTTCGGGCTGGGCACGTTCGCCGCGGGCGGCTCGGTGACGGGGGCGAAGAACGTGCCCGCGCTTGGTGGGCTGACGGCGGCGCTGATCCGGTCGGACTACATCCCGATCATCATCAACGCGCTGCAGACCGAGGCGGACGGACGGATCCTGTCGAGCCCGCAGTTGTTGGTGGACGACAACGAAGAGGCCGAGATCGTCAGCGTGGACCAGGAGCCCACGACGACGGTGAATCGGGGCAACAACCAGAACGACATCATCACCGCGGGCGACTACGTCGAGGCGGGGACGAAGCTGAAGGTGAAGCCGCAGATCAGCAGCGGGGGATACCTGCGGCTGAAGTATGAGACGGAGTTGTCGAGCTTCACGGGGACGGGGAGCAACGGCATCCCGCCGCCTCGCCAGCAGAACAACATCCGCAGCGACAGCGTGACGGTGCCGTCGGACTTCACGGTGGTGGTGGGCGGCTTCACGCTGGACAACCGCCGCAAGACGGTGGTGAAGGTGCCGCTGCTGGGAGATATCCCGCTGGTGGGGCTGTTGTTCCAGGATCGGAACACGACGGACCGGAAGACGAGCCTGTACATCTTCCTGACGCCTCGGGTGCTGCGTGACCCCAACTTCACGGACCTGAAACTGCTGACGCAGGGCCCGCACACGCGGTCGCAGTTGCCCGCGGACGTGCCCACGCTGGCGCCGATCGTGATCGATTCGGGCGAGCCCTCGCCGGAGGGTCGATGAGCGAGGGTGCGACCAAGGGGCTGGCGCGGGCGGTGCGGGCGGAAACGCCCGGGGAGTGGTCGCGCGTCGCGGCGCTGATGGGCCCGCTGGGCCTGAGCGCGGACCAGTTGCGACGATTCCCGCAGACCGAGGGGTCGGACACCGAGCCGTGGGACGTGCTGCTGTCGCTGTTGGCGATCGACGAGCACCAGGGGCTGGAGCTGTTGGCGCGCAAGACGGGGCTGGCCTTCGTCGCCGAGCCGCGGCACCAGGAATCGTCGAGCCGGTTTTATGAGGTGGTGCCGGGCGAGGTGGCGCGCCAGCACCAGTGCGCGGGGCTGGAATCCGACGGCGTGGTGATGACGGTGGCGACGGCGCAGCCGATGCAGCCGGCGGTCTTCGCGATGCTCGAGGAACTGCTGGCGATGCCCGTGCGTCTGGTGCTCAGCCCGCGCGGTGGCGTCGCCAACCTGACCAACCGCGGCTACGAGCAGAAGCAGGACCTTGTCACCGAGATCATCGAGGAGATGCCTCTCGATGAGAAGGCCATCGCGTCGGCGGCGGCGCAGGCGGGGCAGTCGACCGACCTGCTGCAACTGGCCCGCCAGACGCCCGTCATCCGCCTGGTGAACATGATCCTGTTCGAGGCGCTGCGTCGGCGGGCGAGCGACATCCACGTGCACCCGCAGGAGACGCGTCTGGTCATCCGCTTCCGCATCGACGGTATGTTGGTGGACGCCTTCAGCCCGCCGCTGAGCCTCGCGCCGGCGATCAGTTCGCGATTGAAGGTGATGACCGAACTGGATATCGCCAACCGGCACACGCCCCAGGACGGGCACGCGAGCGTGCGCATCGGGCGGCGGAAGGTGGACATCCGCTTCTCGTGCATACCCACGGTCTATGGCGAGCGGCTGGTGCTGCGCCTGCTCGATCAGTCGTCGACGCAGCTCTCGCTCGACGAGATCGGGATGACCCGATCGATGCAGGCCCAGCTGATGGACATGGTCGAACGCCCCAACGGGATCGTGCTGGTCACGGGCCCGACGGGCAGCGGCAAGACGACGACGCTGTACGCGGCGTTGTCTCGGATCGACCGCGCCAGCCGCAACGTGATGACGATCGAAGACCCCGTCGAGTATCACCTCGAGGGGATCAGCCAGATGCAGGTGAACCCCAAGCGCGGGGTGACTTTCGCGACGGGGCTTCGCGCGCTGCTGCGCCAGGACCCGGACGTGATCCTGGTGGGCGAGATCCGCGATTCGGAGACGGCGCAGCTCGCGGTGCAGGCCTCGCTGACGGGGCACCTGGTGCTGGCGACGCTGCACACCAACGACGCGCCCAGCGCGATCCCGCGTTTGATGGACGTGGGGATCGAGCCCTACCTCGTGACCAGTTCGCTGCTGGCGGTGCTGGCGCAGCGTCTGCTGCGGCGGACGTGCCAGGTGTGCGCCGGCAGCGGGCAGGCCCCGCCCGATTCGGGCGCGATGGGCCGCTGCGAGGGGTGCTACGGGCTGGGGTACAAGGGTCGCCTGGCGGCGTACGAGATCATGGTGTTCACCGATGAACTGCGCCGCCTGACGGGCCAGCGGGCCGATGCGATCAGCCTGACCGAAGCCGCGATCGCCGGCGGCTTCAAGCCGATGCGGGAAGACGCGCTCGAGAAGGTGCGCCTGGGCCTGACCGACGAGGCCGAGGTCTATCGCGTGCTGCACTAGCGGGCGCTGACAGGGCAAACAATGCGAATGAATAGTGGATCATGAGGGCCCTCCCTGACGGTCGGGCTGCATGCCTGACCCCACGCGCTGTGAAGACACAGCGGGTGGTGGCACCCGGCACAAGAATCAGAACTCGATCCACGCGCCGCCCTGGGCGCTGCTCGCCAGCACGCGCTCGATGAAGCGCACGCCGCGGGCGCCGTCGTGCACGCTGGGGAACTCGGCGGCGAGCCCGGAGCGTGGGCGGCGGTCGCGGTCGGCGCGGATGGCCTCGATCACGCCGCGGTAGATGTTGGCGAAGGCCTCGTAGAAGCCCT
>JABWBB010000084.1 GCA_013360675.1 Phycisphaerales bacterium
GTAGTCGATGAGTTCGTCGGCGGTCCAGGTGTCGCCATCGACCGCGTCGTGCTCCTCGTGGACCTCGCGGTCGTAGTCGAACTCGAAGAGGCGGAAGCCGCCGCGCGCTGCGGGGCGAGCCCCCCAGTGGCCGTCGGCGTGGCGGCCGCGCCCGCCGCGGACCGTCGCGATGTTCCAGGTGCGTCCGTCGGGCGTGTGGATCTCGATCGCGGGAATGTGGAACCCGCTCTTGGCGAGGATCTTGGCGAGGTCGAGCGTCGTCTTCGTCGTGGTGTCGATGCGCTTGGTGCTCATGGCGGCGTCCTTTCAGCGGGTGGTAGAGATCGAGGCGAGGAGTGCGGCGACGGCGTGGGCGACGTTCAGTACCGCCGCTGTGGTGCGGACCTCGTCGGGCGTGCCGAGGCGGAAGGAGGCGCTCGAAACAGTGACCTCCCACACCGACCCGTACGCGACGTGGGCGTTGATGTTGATCGGGCTGCCGCCGGGCGTGGGCAGGTCGATGCTGACATCCGGGCTCGCGGTGACGCTGTGCGCCACTGTGGCGAAGGCGAAGGGCGTGCTGTTGGCGAGGGCCCGCAGGGCGGGGAGGATCGCGTCGAGGTCGGCCTTGGTCGGGATGCGGTTCTTCGTGCTCATCGCTGCATTCTCCTTCGCGGGGTTCGGCCCCGCGTTGTGACACATGAAGCCGTGACATCGCGCGGACAGCAAGGCGATTGCGCGAGGACTCGCCGAGAATCTGCCGCTTGTGGGCAAACATGGGACAGCGGGAGGCCCACGTCATCGACGGGAAGTCATGGGCCAACGTGCGGGTGGAAGCCGGGCCCGCCACGTTGCCACCCGTTGGCCCACGATCGCCCACGTCGCGTCCGTGGTGCCCAGGCGTACCCAACGCCCGCGCTCGGACACCGCAAACAAAGTCTGTCTATCCCCGCGGCTATTCCCGCGGGCATCGCATTCGAGCGTCCCCCGCCAAGTACCTACGCCAAGCCGGGTGGGTGTCTACGTCTACAGAATGCTGGCCCGATCGCCACCAGCGTCGGTTCTGTAGACGTAGACGGTGTATACGGTGGTCGAGTGGGCCGCGGGCTCAATGGCCGGCGGCGGACGCCTGCACAATCGCCGCGATGCCCGCTCGGACGGCGGACGGGAGCGTCGGCCATGCCGCTACGACGGCCGCCAGGTCGGGGGAAAGCGGCGATTCGGCACCGGGCGCTGCTCCCGGCGCTGCTGGGGCGGGCGGGATGTCGCGTAAGTCCGCGTTTTGTCGGGAGTTCGGGCATTCGCCCCGTTGACTGTCGATCCGGTGGTTGCGGGTTCGATTCCCGTCCGCCTCGCTTCAGCAAGCCTCGGATGATTCCGGGGCTTGCGTCGTTTTTGGCGCATGCACCTGGACGCTGCAAATGAATCAGGATCGCCCGAGCATGACCGCTCGCGTCGTGGCCGGGGCCACGCTCGCGGCGTTCAACCGTGCGCTGGCGCCCACGCCATCCAGTGAAGGCGTGACGCTAACTCGCCGCTTGCTGTGTGCGGGTTTCGCCGGGCGGCTGTTTGTCAAGAGCCTGGACTTGGGCGCGGGGCTCTTGGTGTGGCGCGGCGTCGAGCGATTGGCGGCGCCGGGCTTCATCCAGCACATCGCAAGGCGCAAGGCGTGGATTGAGCGCGCATGCCGTGCCGCCGTGGGCGAGGGCTATCAGCGCGTGGTCATTGTGGGCGCGGGGTTCGACACGCTGGGTCCAAGGCTTGCGATCGAAGCCATGGCGGAAGTCATCGAACTCGATCACCCGGCCACGCAGCAGGCCAAGGCATCCGCGCTTGGGTCGGAGAGTCGGCGGCTGCCCACCATGATCCCCATCGACTTGGCCAGCCAGTCACCCGGCAAGGTCGTGGGAGCGCACGGCGATGACGGGGCACGCCGCACGTTTATGATCATCGAGGGCGTGCTGATGTACCTCCCCCTGGATCGAGTGGAGCACCTTCTCGATGATCTGGCGGTGATGCCGTGCGCGGGGCTGCGTGTGGCGATGACGTTCATGGAGTGCGAGCCGGGTGAGAAGCCGGGTTTCAGGCCGCGCCCGGCGTTGGTTTCGGCGTGGCTGCGCCTGGTCGGCGAGCCCTTCCGGTGGGGCGCCACACGGGAGCAGTTTGCCACGATGCTGCGGCAACGGGGATTCGAGATCCTCGACATTGCCGATGGACATGACCTGGAACGCTTGTGGCCTGGTGAGAGACTGATTGGTGAAACAGCGGTGCTCGTCGAACGCGCCGTGGTCGTGCAGCATCGTCCGTCTTCATGACTTCAATGGCGTTTTGGATAGGCCAGCCGCGAATGCGACCGAAGTGAGCCTGTCGACGCTCAAACGAGCGATACGACTCGATATCCTCAGGCTGTCGTGGTGGGGGTGTCTCCACAATTGAAGGCCAAAACGCGATGCAGATTCTGCCGGCACAGACCGTGAACGACGTGCACTCGGGGCTCAATGCCACGCGGGTGAGCGGCGTGGTCCGCCCGGAGACGCCCGAGCAGGTGGTGGCTGTCGTGCGCGAGTGTGCGGCCGCCGGTCGGCCCTTGGCGCTCGCGGGCGGGCGGCACGCGATGGGGGG
>JABWBB010000014.1 GCA_013360675.1 Phycisphaerales bacterium
CGAGGCGCGGCTGCCGGTGGACTGGGGGCGGCTGGAACTGAACCGGGCCTCGCGGAGTGAACTGGGCCACTGGGCGCAGGACGCGCAGAACCGCGCCGCGGAGGCGTCGTCGGCCATCGATCACGGGCTGGACGCCGCGGCGATGCGCCTGGGCGCGGCGTTGCGGCTCCTGGCCACCCCGGGCATCGAGAAGTACGTGGACAGTGTCGAGGCCCGGCGGGCGCGCGTGAACGAACTGCTGCCCGTCATGGCCGCGCTCAAGGGCGTGTTCAGCCTAGCGGCGGAGGTTCACGAAGGCATGGGCAAGGTGGGCGTGCTTGTCGGGGCGATCCGCAGCGAGGAGGCCTTCATCGCCGCCCGCAACACCCTGCGCCCGCTCTCGGACACCATCCGCGCCAACGTGATGCAGGCGCGCCAGGAATGCGGCGGGGTGCACTACCCCTTCCGGTCCAAGGAAGACCCGCAGGACCGCGGGGATTGGGAGGCCCAGAGCCTGGCCGGAATCGCGACCAACCTGGGCGAACGCATCGCGCCGCACACGCCCGGCCACCGCGAGTACAACGACATCTTCGAAGCCGGGGCGTTGTTCACCGATCGCTTCGTCGAGGAACTGGGACGGACCACCGGCGAACTCGTCGAGATCGCCACGCTGGTGGAAGATGGTTTGAAGAAGGCCTCCGCCGCGAAGAAGGCTCCGTCGCCCGGGTAGGCGCCCGGGCCAGAGCCATGTGAGAACACGGCGCGGGCCTATCGGGGCGCGGTCTCCGAATTCCCCGTTGCGGGAACGGGGGTGGGCACCGGCGCGCCCGCCTCGCCCATCAGCCGCGTGACGTCCGCCTTAATCGCCCCCGCCCAGCGTTGGTACCCCTCGGGGCTCAGGTGCAGCCAGTCGGGCATCAGGTCCTTGCGCGGCGTGCCGCTCGCATCAGTGAAGACCGCGCCGATGTCCTTATAGAACACCCGCTCGCCGTCGGCGATCGGCGCGATCAGGGCGTTCACCTCGTCGTTGAGGCGGCGGAAGACGTCGTCGGCCTTGTCGCCGCGCGGGAAGATCCCCAGCAGCAGAATCTTCGACGCGGGGCACTTTGCACGCAGACGCTCGACGATCGCGCGGATGCCCGCGGCGGTCTCGGCGGGCGGGTCACGGCGTGCCCCCGCGTTGTTCGTCCCGATCATCACGACGACCAGCGCGGGTGAAAGCCCGTCGAAGTTCCCGTGGTCGAGCCGCCAGAGGACGTGCTCGGTCCGGTCGCCGCCGATGCCGAAGTTCGCCGCCCCCAGCGGGGCGAAGTGCTCGTCCCACGCGGCCTTGCCGGCCCCCTCCCACCCCTGCGTGATCGAATCGCCCAGGAAGACCAGCCGCGCCTTGCCCTCCTTCGAGATCGCGTTGAAGCGCTCGTGGCGCTGCATCGTGCCCGTGTGGGGCGCGGGCGTCGCGGCGACGGGGGGAGAGGGTGTGGCGGCGGGAATGGGCTTGTCCTGCGTGGCTGCCCCGGGGCTCGCCGTCCCGGGCGTCGCAGGCGACGGCTGAGCCATGGCCTGACACACCACGCTAGCGAACATAGCGACGACCAGATGAACATGAGTGCGCATACAGCCCTCCAGCCGTTTCGCGGCGAACCCAGACTACCACGCCAAGGAGGCCGCGGGTGCGACCCGCATCACGAGTCATGCTGGCTCGCCATCGCTTCGCGTCGTGACCGCGTTCGCCAACGCATCAACAGTCTTCGTGATCAGCGACCAGAACTCTTCTCGCTTGTTACTCAGCGGGGTGAACTTTGCGTGCCCACCCTTCGCGTCCATCACATGCTGGTACCCCTTCGCCCCTCGACGGGTAAGCACGGCTCCTTTGAGCAGCCCGATCAACCCCTCCTGAAACTCCTTCCCGATGGCGGGCGGCAGGCCATGCCGAGCGAGATACGACGGGAGCATCTGCGTTCCGCTGATTTCGCCCTGCGATCGCAGCCGCAGGAGTTGGGCCTGTGTCCCACCCTCCTCATCATCCCACCAGAGTGCTGGCCCGAAGCGGCTCCAAGTCAGGCGTAGATCCGGCCGCTCGCTCACTTGCGCGATGAACCACCGTGCGAAAGACTCAACCTCGGTACCGACATTCGCACGCACCTCGTCATAAAAGGCCGACTCGGTGAGATTGACCGCCCTGACGGCCTCGTTCTTCGGCAGCGTGACCACCACCTGAGACGACGTCAACGGTTCGCGCAGTTCGATCACCGCTCGCACAACCTCGGCCGTTCGCGTCAGCAGGCGCGGCTGGATAAAGATCTCATCACGCCCCCCCGGCACGTGATACAAGGCCATCTCGATCAGCGCAAGCCGATACCGCAGATGCGGCGCATACGCAACCGTGTTGGCGAGATCCTCTGCCCCGGATTGAATCCCGTCACCCGCGATCAGCAGCAGGAACCGTCCTTTGGCGAGGTTCTCGCTCACCGCATCGGCGAACCGTGATTCGTCGTAGTCCTCGTGCTCGGACGCCAGGAATGACAGCACATCGGGTGGCCCCGCCGCGCCTACGTCTGCCGAGGGCATTCGCTCGTTGCGCCGCCGCCGTGCCGTGCCCACGGCTTCGCACAGGTTTGTGTAAGACCAGCCCGACATCGCCGTGGCGTAGTCGATGATCTGGGCCACCACCTTGCGCCGAGCTTCGGGGTTGCGGAAGAGTTTGGTCTCGACCAGGACGAGGTAGCCCGCGGGCGTAACAAAGGCCAAGTCAACCGGGCCGCTGGGCGTTGGCAGTTCGCGCGCCAGCGGGATCAGCGTTCCGATCCCCTCCTCGATCTCGTCCACTCCGAGGAGCGCGGGATTCGTATAAAGCAACTCCTGTAGCCAATCCTCGCGGATCGTGGCATCGGAGTGCGCGATGCGTTTCAACGGTTGAGCCGTGTCCGAGACAACCACATGCGGCGTGAGATATTGGCGGCGCTTCATGCCCCCAGCCTACCGCGCAGAAAACAGGCCCGGATAACCGGGCCTGTTTGCATCCACTTCAATGGACTACCCGGTTCAGGGCTTAGTCTGTCCCGCGGCCTCGGGCACCGCCGGCACTGCACCCACCGGCGTAGGCGTGCCCGGCGTCGCCTTCATCGCCGCCATCTGCGCCTGGCGGGCCATGTCGATCGACTCGCCCAGGATCCGAGCGGCCTCCTGGTCGGCGTGGAAGCCCATCGAGTTCTCCGCGCTCACAAAGTCGAGGCGGAACTGCGCGCCCCGGTGCAGCGCCCGGGCCGCGGCGAGCGATTCATCCGTCGCCCCCGCCTTCGACGCGTCGCCGATGGCGTGGATCGCCTCGACCACGGCCTGCTCGGCCCGGTCCATCAGCGCGTTGGTCCGGTCCTGGATCGTCGCCACGCGGGCCTTGAGTTCCGTCTCGCTGGCGTGGTGGCATGTCTGGCAGGCGGCGGCCACGTTGAGCATCGGGCTGCGGACGTGGTGGCTGCTCACCTTCATCGCCCCGTCGCGCATGTAGGGCATGTGGCAGTCGGCGCACGCCACGCCGGCCCGCGCGTGGATCCCCTGGCTCCACAGCTCAAACTCGGGGTGCTGGGCCTTGAGGCTGGGCGTCTGCGCGATGGCGTGCTTCCAGTCGGCGAAGCCCACCTGGTTGTAATACTCCTCCATCTGCTCGACCTTCAGCCCCTTGTGCCACGGGAAGGTCACGAGTTTCTCGGGGCCCTTGAAGTAATACTCGACATGGCACTGCGCGCACGAAAGGCTCCGCATCTCCTGGCGCGAGGCCATCGTGTTCGCGTCGTACTCCTCCTTGCGGTCGCCCTTGCGCCAGCGCTCCACGCTGGGCAGGTGCGGCAGCGGGTCGTCGCTTTTGGCCAGGTCCCTGATCCCCTGGATGAACGCGGGCTTGCTCACCCGCAGGTGCATCGTCACCGGGTCGTGGCAATCGATGCACGAGACGGGGTGCTCGACCAGTTTCGTCGCTTCGTCCAGCGGCACGGCGCACAGCGTCTCAAAGCCCTTGAACAACTGCGCCTGCCCGTGCTCGCTCGTCAGGGCTTCGGTGAGCGTGCCGGGCGCACCCGCCTTGATCCCCGCTTCGCGATAGGCCACCACATTCGAGGCGTGGCAGTGAAGGCAGGCCCCGGGCTGCGGGCGCTTGGTGGCCCGATCGGTCTCGCGCTGGTCGCTGAGCGTGTAGTAGTGCCCCCGGTCCTCGCGGTAATCGAGCGCGAAGGCGTTGCCCGCGAAGATCACGCGCCACACCGGATCTTCGTCGAGCCGCTGAAAGGCTTCCGACCCGCCGTAGCGGGTGCGTTCGGTGTCGACCGTGCGGATGAAGCTGTCGTACTGGCGTGGATAGTTCTTCCCCCACTCCTTCGCATCGACGGTGGTTTCATCGATGGGGGCGAGCTTGAAGACCGCGGTCTTGGCCTCGAGTTTGCGCTGCGTCACGCTCTGCTGCACGAGCATGATGCCCATGGTCGCGCCCGCCGCCAGGATGATGGTGATCCAGAAGAGAATCCAGCGCATGGTGTCCTCCGTCGTATTGATCCGGCCCGGGCCGGGTTACTGTCCGCTCTTTCGCCCGTGCCCCACCGTCGAGTGGCACTGCACGCAATAGACCGCCTCGGCGTCCTTGGCCGAGTGCGAGATGATCTGCGAGACATACTCGCCGTGGCAGCGGATGCAGTTGTTGTGCACCACCGACAGGCTCGAGGGCGTGATGCGGATGGGCTCGGCAAAGTCATCGAGCGTGAAGGCCTTCGAGTGCCGGTAGCCATGCTCGATCTTCGTCGCGTATTTGCCCAGCAGGTCGACGGGCACGTGGCAGTCGTTGCATGTCGCCGCCGCGTGGTGGCTCCCGTGCTGCCACCCGTCGTACTGCTCCTGCATGATGTGGCAGTTGACGCAGGCCGTGGGGTCGTTGCTCATGTACGACATGCCCTCGGCGTAGTCGAAGGTGTAGACCCCCATCCCTACGGCGACGCCCACCACGCAACCAAGGAGCACCAGGGCCAACGCCCCGATCCTTTGCTTCTGGTTCGCCTTCGTTGGTGCCTGAGAAACGCTCATGGGACAATTGTATCCGTTGATCCTTTGGTTGGCGAGCCATGCTCCAGCATGTGGAAAAAGGCCGCCCGAGGGGGCGGCCTTTGGCCAATCAATCAAGTTGTCCGCGGGCCGGGCTTACATGCCCTTGGGCGCCGTCGCCGGCTTTGCCTCGGGGACGCGGGTGTAGGTGATTTCCATCATTTTGAACTCTTTGCCCGTCACCATATCGGGCCCGAACATCTCGACGGTCATGGTGCCGTCGGCGTGGTGCTTGTCGATCTCGCGGAACTTCTTGGCGGTCTTGTCGACCGGGCAGTTGAAGGTGAGATCCCAGGTGATGGTGCTGTGATCGGAGGAGATCTCGCCTGTGCCGATCATCATGCCCGTGCCGAAGTTGTCGGCCCAGGTCATGTAGAACTTCTTTGAGACGTTGTCATAGCCCGAGATCGCGAAGCCCTCGAAGGGCCCCATGCCGGGGAACTCGCCCTTGACTTCGAGCGTGTTGAATCGCCCGCCCAGGATGTTCTTGACGGTCGCGAGGCTCTCGGTCTTGATGGGCTCGGTGCCGGGAGCCATCCACATGGTGCTGGTGCCCTTCCAGGTGCCCACACCCTTGGCCATCAGCTCGTGCATCGGGCCGGGGGTCGCCGCGTCCATGCAGGCCTTCATCATCTCGGGCGTGAAGCCCGGGGGAAGTTGCATGTCCATCTTCGGGGTTGCATCGGGCAGCGCGGGCTTCACCTCGGGCTGCGCCGCGGGAGCGGCGGTGGGCTTGGTCGCTGGCTTGTCCTTCGCAGGCTGAGCGATCGCGAGCGTGCCGGCCACGGCGGTCAGCGCCGCCACGCACAGAATGGAACAACGGTTCATGCGGAACCTCCTTCAGCAGTTAGTTTCGTTATTGAGTTCACCCCCACGCACACGCGTCGGAGTCACACGCATCATTCTATGCTGAACGACACGCGGCACAAGTACGGCATACCGCACCCGCGGGGCCTCTATACCACTGAATACACGGAGAATATCACCATGTCGGCTCTTCTCAAGCAGGCCATCGCCGGGCAGTTCGAGGCCGCCTTCGCCATGTTCACCCGTTGTCTTGAGGCTTGTCCCGACGAGCATTGGGACGCCCTGATCGCCAAGTATCCCCTCTGGCAGACGGCGTATCACACACTCTGCTTTGTCGACCTGTACCTCTCGCCGGGCGAGAAGACCTGGCAGCCTCGGACCGGGCCGGGGGGTTTCCACCCCTTGGGGTGGACGGAACTCGACGAGGAATACCCCAGCCGTCGCTTCACCAAGGATGAGCTGCTGGCCTACGCCGCACTGCTCGCGCCGATGATCCGCGCGACGATCGAGGGGGAATCGCCCGAACGGCTGGCGGGCGAATCGGGCTTTTCACGCCTGACCTTCAGCCGCGCCGAACTGCACATCTACGCCCTGCGCCACGTGCAGCACCACGCGGGACAACCGGGTGCAAGGCTGCGTACATTGGGCGTCGATCCGGGTCGCTGGGTCAAGAGCAGCGTGCCCTCGGCGTGACCCAGGCTCCGCACACGCCTTACAGCGATGCCAGCGCCCGGCGCGAGAAGACCACCCCCGCCACGACCCACGCCACCAGCCCCGTGCCCAGCAGCACCGCGAGGTTGGCCAACGGCCATCCCTTGCCCGTCACGATCTCGAGCGGTCGGTAGTAATCGAACGCGCTCAGCCAGCGCACGCTTTGAGCCGGCTCCCAGATCCCCGCGAGGTAGTTGAGCACCAGCCACCCCAGCGTGAGCACGACCCCCGCCATCGCGGCCCGCCCACGCCGATCGCTCAGCGTCGAGAAGAGCGTGGCGCACCCCGCCACCGCGCCGGCCAGCGAACCCAGGTTTGCAACCACGATCAGCAGCGTCCACGGGTCGGGGCGCAGCGAAGGCTCGACGAAACGCGAGCCGACCCACGACCCGCCGATGCCCAGCGCGAGCATGGCGAGTATCCCGCCAATCCAGGCCAGCCCCTCGGCAAGGTGGAGTTGCCAGCGTGAAATGGGCAGGCCCATGAGGATGTCGATGCTGCCTCGCTCGACCTCGGCGGCAGGCACGCGCGTACAGCAGATGATCGCGTGGGCGGCGATCAGGCTGAGGATCGCCGGGTGGGCCCAGGCGATCGAGACAGCAATCTCGGCCCCGCGCGCGGTTCCGGCCCCCTCGCCCAGCATCGCCTCGCGCATCACCTGGAGAAAGGGCATCGCCTGGAGTTTCTCTTCCACCTGGCGTTGAAAACGCGGCAGCGCGATGGCCAGCACCCCGGCGAATGCGAACAGCACGCCCCCCAACAGCAGCGTGGTCCCCCACGTCTCGCGCAGCGCACGCCGGATCAGGCCGACGTTGATCATGACGCCCCCCCGTTCGACGCGCCATCGCGTTCGGCGGCGTAATAGCCCCGGAAGAGCGACTCGAGATCGGGCCGCGCGATCGTCAGGTCGTCGATCTCCTGGCCCGCGAGCCACGCGACGAGCGGGCCCACGTCGCCGATCCATCGCGCGTGCCAGGTGGCCGCATCGATGCTGGCCAACTCAAACCCCGGCGGTGCATCGCCCGGGTGTGGCGGCGCACCCCGCCAATGGATCACCACATCATGGCCGGCGGCCTGCTTGAGCGCGTCGATGGTGTCGTTGGCGACGATCCGCCCCTCGCGGATCACCGCGACGCGGTCGCAGATCGCCTCGACCTCGGCGATGGTGTGGCTCGAGAAAAAGACGCATCGCCCCGCACGGGCCGCATCGCGCAGATACCCCTTGAGCCGATCCTGCATCAGCGGGTCGAGGGCGCTGGTGGGTTCATCGAGGATGATCGCGCGTGGGCGGTGCGCCAGCGTCAGGACGAGGCCGAGTTTCTGGCGCATGCCGCGGCTCATGCGCCGCACGGGCACGCGCAGGTCAAGATCAAACAACGCCGCCAGGTCGCGCCCGTGCGCACGGAGGTCGCGCCTCCGGATCGAACCAAACAGCGACAGGCCCGTCTCTCCCGTCAGCCAGGGAGGCATGCGGACGTCGGACGGGAGATAGCCCACGTCTTCCTTGATGCGCCGGGAGTGCGACCAGCAATCGAGCCCGGCGATGCGGGCGCTTCCGGCGCTGGGACGCAGCAGCCCCATCAGCGCGCGGATCGTGGTGGTCTTGCCCGCGCCGTTGGGGCCGAGGAACCCGAAGACCTGCCCCGTGTCGATGGCCAGGGAAACGCGATCGATCCCGCGGCGTGAGCCGTAGTGCTTGGTCAGGGCCTGGACTTCGATCAGCGGCATGGCTTTGAAGGTAGCCTGCCGCCCGCAGTGAGCATGGAAACAATGCAAACCGGCGACCCTAACAAACATCCACAAACGGCGCAATGACTTTGTGTTCAGTGCGTTGCGAGCCGAGTTTCGGATTACCCGATCAGATCCTTGACGGTGTGGTTTGGGGTTTGGTAAAGTCGCCCCTGTCGGGCCCGCGACCAGCGTCGCCCCCGGCCGGCGGATTGGCTCACGGTTGGGCCGTCGCCGCCCTCACGCTGGAGAGCCCGGAGAGTCTTCCCGTTCCGGCGGGGGGCGTCCGGCGGAAAGGACCGAGTCATGCCCGAGGTTGAAGTCAAGAACGCGCTCAAGCCCCAGATCGTCGTCGAGGACAAGCAGAAGAAGAAGTCGCTGGAGGTGACCCTCTCGCAGATCGAGAAGACCTTTGGCAAGGGCTCGATCATGCGGATGGACGAGGACGCCTACCTCGCCGTCACCGGCATCTCGACAGGATCGATCTCGCTGGACCTGGCCCTGGGCGGGAAGGGGATCCCGCGGGGACGCATCGTCGAGGTCTTTGGCCCTGAATCGAGCGGCAAGACGACACTGGCCCTGACGGTCGCCGCCCATGCGCAGCGCGACGGCGGGGTCGCGGCCTTCATCGACGCCGAGCACGCGCTCGACCCCTCGTGGGCCCGCAAACTCGGGGTCAACATCGACGAGTTGCTCGTCAGCCAGCCCGACTCGGGCGAGCAGGCGCTCGAGATCTGCGAGTTGCTGGTGCGCTCGAACGCGGTCGACCTGATCGTGATCGACTCGGTCGCGGCCCTGATCCCCAAGGCCGAGATCGAGGGCGACATGGGCGACGCGGTCGTGGGCCTGCAGGCCCGCCTGATGTCGCAGGCCATGCGCAAACTCACGGGCGTGATCGCGCGGAGCAGTTGCACGGTCGTCTTCATCAACCAGATCCGCGAGAAGATCGGCGTGATGTTCGGCAGCCCCGAGACTACGCCCGGCGGACGCGCGCTCAAGTTCTATTCGTCGGTCCGCATCGACGTGCGCCGCATCGGCGCGATCAAGGAGGGCGAGGTCACCGTGGGCAGCCGCACCCGCGCCCGCGTGGTCAAGAACAAGGTCGCCCCCCCCTTCCGCGATGCTGAGTTCGACATCATGTACACCGAGGGGATCTCCGCCGCGGGCGACCTGCTCGACCTGGCCGTCGCCTCCAACATCGTCGACAAGTCGGGCGCGTGGTTCAGTTACGGGCAGGTCCGCATCGGCCAGGGGCGCGAAACCGCCAAGCAGTTCCTCAAGGACAACGCCGATCTGGCCAAGGAGATCCGCACGAAGGTCCTCGCGGCCAAGGCGGCGGCCCCCGCCGCCAAGGGCGCGGCGAGTAAGGGCGACGACGCGGAGGCCGACGAGGAATAAGCCGCACGATCTCATCCCTCGCAAGGGAGCAACGACCCAAGCGAGACGGTTCCGCTTCTACACCATTGAACGATCTGTGTCCGGACCGGGATTCGACGCGAACCCCGGTCCGGCTTTCATTGCGCAGCGGGCTGGCGGCGCGCGGTGCGGCATCAGGAAACGGATTCTCGCCCGGGCGTGATCCACGCCGCACCCGGGCGATATCCTTTCTCAATGGCTCAGCGCGTCCGCATCACCGATGTCTCGCCCCGCGACGGCCTGCAGAACGAGGCGGGCGTCATCGCCACGCCGGACAAGGCCCGCCTGGTGCGCCTGCTCTGCGAGGCGGGGGTGGACGAGGTCGAGGTGAGCAGTTTCGTGAGTGCTCGCTGGGTGCCCCAACTGGGCGACGCCGCCGAGGTCTTCGCGCTGCTGCACGACGCCAAGCCCAAGGGCACGCTCTTTTCCGCGCTGGTGCCCAATGAAACAGGGCTCGAGGCGGCCCTCGCCGTGAATCAGGCGGCGGGCATGCGCCTGATCGACCGCGTCGCGGTCTTCACCGCCGCCTCCGAAACATTCTCCAAGAAGAACACCAACGCCACGATCGCCGAGACGCTCAAACGCTTCGACCCCGTGATCAAACGCGCTAAGGCGGCGGACCTGGGCGTGCGCGGCTACGTCTCGTGCGTGGCGGGCTGCCCCTTCGAGGGCGAGATCGCCCCCGAAAAGGTCTCGCTCGTAGCCCAGGGGCTCTGGGACCTGGGCGCCGACGAAATCGACCTGGGCGACACCATCGGGGCGGCCGAGCCCGCCGATATCGCCTTGCTGATTAACGCGATGACCACACGCTTGGGCGATCGCGTGCTCGACCAACTCACGCTGCACCTGCACGACACCAGCGGCCGCGCCGCCGAATGCGTGGTCGAGGCGCTGGCCCTGGGCGTGCGCTCGTTCGATGCGAGCGTGGGCGGGCTGGGCGGATGCCCTTACGCAAGCACCCCCGAGCGACGCGCCCCGGGCAATCTCTCCACGCAGGCCCTCGTCCGCACCGTCACGCAGGCCGGGTTTACGACGGGCGTCGCGCCCGAGCGGCTCGACGCCGCCGCGACTTTTGCGCGCGACATCGTCGCCCGCGCCCGTGCGGAGACTCGCACACAGGCCTAGCCTCGCCCGTTTGGCATCCTCGCAACGCGCACTTTGCATTCCGGGCCCGGCCCGGCACGGAGAGAAGCATGAGCGAACTCGCACTCATCACCGCCCAAGGCGCCGTCGGCACGTTGACGCTCAACCGCCCCGAGGCACGCAATGCCTTCTCACTCGAACTGCTCGACGCGCTCCACGCCCGCATCGATGAACTAGGCGACCGCACCGACCTGAGCGTGCTGGTCATCACCGGCGCGGGCAAGTCCTTCGGCGCGGGGATGGACCTCAAGGCCGTGCTCGATATCCCCGGCATGCCCACGCGCATGCTTCACCGTCTCTCGAGCCTGCTCGTCAAGATCCGCGCGCTGCCGATGGTCTGCGTGGCGAGCGTGAACGGGGCGGCGATCGGCGGTGGGTGCGGCCTGGCCGTCGCCTGCGACATCGCCATCACCCACGCCGACGCGAAACTCGGCTTTCCCGAGGTGGACCTTGGCGTCTGCCCGGCGGTGGTCTCGCCCTGGCTCGTGCGGAAGATCGGCGCGGGGGCGGCCCGTCGCGTGCTGCTCACGGGCGGGCTGATGAACGGCACCCAGAGCACACAGGTCGGCATCACCGATCACGTCACCGAGTCACGCGAGGCGCTCGACGCGTTCGTCGTCGAGCACGCCGCGCGCCTGGCCAAGGGAGGGCCCGCCGCGCTGCGCTCCACCAAGAACCTGCTCAATCAACTCGATGGCTCGCTCGACGCGGGCCTGGCCACCCAAGCGGCGGATCTCTCGGCCAAGGTCTTCGAGTCCGCCGAGGCATTGGCGATGCTCCGGGCCAAGTTCAATGCCAAATCTTGAACGGTTCTACGCGCTCATTTCGGACCCCCGCTCCGCGGCAAACGCCGGGCCAATCCGCCCCGACGCGCATACTGTGGAGAGCGAGGTCCCATGCCAGAACCACTTCCCGTTTCACAGGTTGAAAGCGGCCCCCACGCGGGCATTGTCGTAGTCCGCCTCGAGCAGCCCGGCAAGCCCGTCGTGGTGCTCGAGCAGGAGTTGATCCAGCGCCTTGAGGCAACGCTCAACGCGGTGCCCAAGACCGCCCGCGGGCTGGTGCTGGCTTCGGCGAGCGAGCGTGTCTTCGTTGCCGGGGCCGACCTGCAGGCCATCCAGGCCTTGAACGACGACCAACTCGCCCGGTATCTGGCCTACGCCGCCAGGGTCTTTGGCATGCTCGCCTCGTTCCCCTTCCCCACGTGCGCGGCGATCAACGGTGCGGCGCTCGGCGGGGGTCTCGAACTCGCCATGCATTGCGACGGGCTTGTCGCCGCCCCACCACCGAACCAGCCCGACGGCTCTCCTGGACGCGCGTACCCGGTGGGTCTGCCCGAGGCCGGGCTGAAGATCTGCCCGGGCTGGGGTGGCACCAACATGCTCCCCGCGCGGATGGACCCCGAGCAGGCGATTCGCATGACCGCCGCGGGGACGCCGATGACGTATCCCCAGGCATGCGAGGCGGGGGTGTTTGACGCCGTTGCCCCATCGAGCGACGCGCTACTCGCGACGGCGATGGAATGGATCAACGCCAAGGCGGCGCGGGGCCGCCTCGAGCGCGATGGGGCCCCCTCGCGCTGGATCGGGCGACCGGCCAACGCCGCAGACGTGCTCGCCGCCTTCGACCGCGTGAAGGGCGAACTGGGCGCGAACGAGCCGGGGGCCTCGGTCATGGCGGCGATCGACGCCGGGCTGACCCGCGGATGGAGCGAAGCCCTGAACGTTGAACAGAAGCAACTGATCCGTCTGCGCAATGCGCCGGCGGGGAAGGACGCCATCGCGGCGTTCTTCGCGAAGAAGAAGTAAACGGACACATCACACCTGCCCGGGGTGTTCACCCCGCGGCACGATCCAGGGGTCACCATGCCGGACATCAAGAACATCAAGGGAATCTCCGACGCCGACCGCAAACTCATCGAGGACGCGGAAGCGCTGATCGGCCCCGAGCCCGCGACGATGGGCTTCGTCAAGAACCTCTTCTGGGGCAACCTGCGCGAGGACCTGGCCTTCCCATACCCCCAGTCCGACGCCAAGGAGCAGGCCGAGTGCGATCAACTCCTCGCCCGCCTTGACGAGTATCTGCGCAACGAGCACCCCAGCGTCCACATCGACCAGGAGCAGGAGATCCCCGACTGGGTCATCAAGAAACTCTTTGACCTTGGCGTGCTGGGCATGACCATCCCGCGCGAGTACGGCGGCCTGGGCCTGGGCATCACCAGTTACAACCGCGTGCTCGAACGCATCGGCCAGTCCTGCGGCTCGACCGCCGTCATGGTCAGCGCTCACCAGTCGATCGGCTGCAAGGCCGTCATGCTGTCGGGAACCCCCGAGCAGAAGAAAATCTGGCTCCCCAAACTGGCCAAGGAGTGGCTCAGCGCCTTCTGCCTCTCCGAGCCCGACGTGGGCTGCGACGCCGGCGGCCAGCGCACCACCTGCGTCAAGTCCGCCGACGGCGAGCACTACATCCTCAACGGCGAAAAGAAGTGGGCCACCAGCGGCGCGCTCTCGGGCATGTTCACCGTCATGGCCCGCCAGAAGGTCGTCAACCCCAAGACCGGCAAGGAAGAAGACCGCATCAGCGCCCTCGTCTGCACGCCCGACATGCCCGGCATCGACATCTTCTCCAAGAATCGCTCGAAGTGCGGCATCCGCGGCACATGGCAGGCCCGTATCCGCTTCAAGGACGTCAAGGTGCCCAAGTTCAACCTGCTCGGGCAGGAGGGCCGCGGGCTCAACATCGCCCTCTCGTGCCTCAACTACGGGCGCTGCACCCTCAGCGCGGGGATGCTCGGTGGGGCCCGCACCGTGCGCGACGCCGCCACCAAGTGGAGCCGCACCCGCTTCCAGTTCGAGCGCCCGCTGTCCGACTTTGAACTCGTGCAGGCCCGCCTGGCCAACATGGCCGCCCTCTGCTACGCCATGGACAGCGTCCTCTACATGACCACCGGCATGCTCGACCGGCACGACGAAGACATCATGGTCGAGACGGCGATCTGCAAGGTCTTCTGCTCCGAGATGGGCTGGCGCGTCGTCAACGACGGGCTCCAGATCATGGGCGGCGAAGGCTACATGACCGAGAACGAGGTCGAACGCATCTTCCGCGATTCACGCATCAACCTCGTCGTCGAGGGCGCCAACGAGGTCATGCTCTCCTTCGTCTGGGCCTACGGCGGCAAGAAACTGCTCGAATCCATGCTCGGCGTGCAGAACGCCGTCGGTTGGAGCAAGGACGAAGGGCTGGGCGCCAACCTCGCCCGCATCGCCCGCAACATGACCAACCCCACCATCATGCGGGCCGCGATCCCGCTGGGGATCGAGCTCTTCCTGGGCGTACGCCGCGGCGTGCCGGTGATTCGCAAGGTCGGCGATTCGCTGCGGGGCGAGGCCGAGCGCCTCTGCCAGGCCGTCCGCGAGTTCAGCCACCAATACAAGCAGACCTGCCGCATCTACGAGGAGAAACTCGTGACGCGTCAGGCGGTGCAGGCTCGCCTGGCCGAGTGCGCGGTCTACCTGCACGCCTGGGCCTGCACGCTGAGCAAGCTCGACCGCGATCTGCGTCTCAACGCCGACGCGGGCGATGCCGAGTTCGCCCGCGATAAGGCCGCGGCGCTGCACTTCTTCGACATCGCCGAGAAGGGCATCCACGCCCAGTACCGCGCGCTGCTCGAGAACACCGACGACACGATGCTCCCCGCGGCGGCGGCGGCGATCGCGCACTCGGACACCCTCCCCAACGCCGGGTTCTCGATCCCCGAATCGAGCCCCGTCGCCAAGGGCACGGGCAAGGTGCTCAAGCAGGACGCGATCAAGCAGTTCCCGGGCGACAAGTACGCCAAGGTCTGAGCAAACACCCCCGAGAACGCTGCTCACATTGATACCCGACGCGTCATGCCGCTGTGCGTGACGCGTTTTTTTATCCCTCAATCGCGTGGAACGCAGGCAAGCGTGCATCACTCGATGAATTGCAGATGGAACCTTTCTAAGACGCTGGCTGCATTTTTCCACACCCGGCAACTCGTGGAATGTTCTGTTGACAGGGGGGGGGGGGAGATTACACTCTTGCCATGAGTAGAACAATCTGCGCGATGATCCTGCTCGTGGGCCTGGCCTACAACATGGCCTTGGCACAGACCAACCCGGATGAGGTTCGGGCGTGGGTTCGTGCGCAGTGGGCTGCCGCGGATTCCCCGCTCGATGGCATCGCCGGGAGCATGATCGACTTTCGCCTCTGGGAAGCGCCCAAACTGACCAAGGAACAGATCGCCGAACTGGAAAAGTTGGTCGAGGGCAAGCCGGATCACCCCGCCCGTCAGGAAATCAAGGCGGGCAAACGTCAACTGGCCAGCGGCGGGGATGAACGCCGTTATCGCGTCTGGGCAAACAGTGCGACAGAATATCGCATCAGCGAAGACACGCCCTATGAGGAGTTCAGGTACATTGATGTGGCGCGGGCCGCCGGCGTGCGATGGCAGATGGTCCCGGTGCAGTTGCAGATCGGTGAGGGGGAGGCGGGTCCGGGGGCCATGCAGGCCTCCTATACCGCTGTGCTGCTCGGCTATTTTCGCTTTGGCGGCTTTAATATGGGCCGCCCGATCGAACTGACGATTGAAAATATTAATGTCCATGGAACGAAATGGGATGCGCTTGCCAGATCGAAGAAATCCGGACTAGAGATGCAGTTTACAGGGCGATGGGATCCGGTCGCCAAGAGGGGGTTTGTTGAACGAGTGGTCAACCTGAAGTGCCCCGCGATGCCCGAGGCTGTCGGCAATGAGCATCGATTTGACAACTGGGTTGAGAATGCACAACTCGGGGCATGGATTGCTGGAATTGCCGAGGAGCGTACGAGAGACGGCGCTGTCAAGGTTCGTTACACGCTCGATGGCGTCACGCCTTACACAGCGGCAGAGTTTGATGCACTCACTCGCTTGCCGTCGGTCGATCGTGCGGACCCGGTTCGTGAGGCAACGACGTACAAATCTGTCTATGACTACCGACCCGGGGCTCGGGAGAAGGTGGAACGCCGCGAGGGTGGCGAGGAGGTCCCGGTCAAGGCGAGGCCAGCGGTAGAACCGTCTTCCTGGTTGCGATATGCGGGCTGGGGCGTGTTGAGCATTGCGGCCGTTTTACTCATTGTCTTGCGTCTGCGGCGGTCGCAGATGGCGTAGGCGTTGTGTTTACCCAGGAGACGTTTTATGTCGAAGAGAATTAATCGCATTCAACACGCTGGCATGTTCGTATTCGCCACAACTGCTACAATCGTGCTTGCGCAAGAAAGCGCACCACTCAACTGTTACGCATGGAGCTCGCGTAGCAGCTGCCCCATTCGAAGTACGGGCAACTGCGTGTGGGAACTGACTGGTGACTCCGATTGCATACGTGTGCAGCCTGCGTCTGCCGGCTCAAGCACGAAGTCGGGATATGACGCTGTGTGCGTGTATCGTAAAGTAGAACCAAATGCGCAAGGCGAATGTGTTGCAGGTGATACAACCTCGGATACTCATCGCTGCGAGGAAGAGTCCGGGTCTCCGTGCGGCTCGGGTGGCGGCGGTGAGCAATAAGGCGCACGATCATGAAGTTTCTGACGGCGATTGGCATGGCGGTGCTGGTCTTGTCGGGCATCATGAAACTGCTTGACCTTGGCCAGTTCTCAGAGGCGATCAAGACCTGGTCGATCATCCCAACAGCCCTCGCGCCAATCGTTGTGATCGTTGTTCCGACCGCGGAACTCCTGCTCGGCGGAGCCTGGCTTCTGGGCTTTCGCCGAACAGGAGCCGCGGTGGGAGCGTTGATCCTGGTGGCTCTCTTTGCCTTGGGTTTCTCGGTCCAACTCCTCACTGGCAAGCCGCCAAACTGCGGCTGCATGGGCCTTATCGAGAAGTATCACGAATCACAGAGGGCGGGTTGGTGGCACTTGGGCTGGAACGCCGCATTGGCGACATGTTTCGTCCCGGGAGTCTGGCCAACTCGTGTTCGCCCTGATCCAAAGTATACGATCGCAGCCGACGGGGGGCGAGGCTTCACTTTGATCGAAGTGCTTCTCTCGATCCTGATAGTCTTTGTGCTCTTGGCTCTGGTCGTGCCCTCCATCGGGCGCGCCGGGGCCCTGGGGCGGCAGAGCGTTTCTCTCGGCAACCTCCGGTCGCATGTCCAGATCTTTGACATGTATCAGGGGCAATACAAGGACTACTTCCCTTTCTACACCGATCCGCGGGCGAGTTACTCGGTGCTCCGCGCGGGGACCGACGTCGTTCAGATCGTCGACTACTTCGAGATGGCCACACACTGGAACATCGCGCTCGCGGATGAGTTTTACGAGGCCAACCCGCGTCATCTCTCCTTCTTTCCGCCGGGCGAGACCAACGGGGTATGGACCGGTTACTACTACGCGTCGGCGTGTCTCGCGGACCCGCTCTTCTGGAACCCCTTGACACGGACCGGGCCCGAGCAATGGCGGGCCACACGCGGCGCGGAAGTCCTCTTTCCTTCGTCGAAGGGGCTTTTTTTTATCCAAGGTCACGGGACCGTCAGGGTGAGTCGCCGCGTTCCCGGGCTGGACGAAGTGGGTTTCGTCGATGGGAGCGCGGTGGCCCTCCATGAACACCAACTCACGGCCCCCTATTTCAATGGCGAGGGGTTCTGGCCCGGGACGCGCTTTGGTAATGGCATCCACGTCCTCCACACGATCGACGGCGTGCGCGGGCGCGACCGGGATTAGCCCAGGATCCCTCTCGCCCCCCCGGCAGGTTCCGGGGTATGTCTCGTCGAACTCCTCCGATTCGTACTCACCCCGGCGTTCAGGCATGCGCTACTGTTGGTCCAACGACCTGCGGAGGATCTCGCATGCCCGTCAAGAACGTTTATGAAGCCCGGATCGAGCATCTCCAGATCCTCGATGAAGAGGCCCGCCTCGACGAGAAACTCGCCAAGTGGCCCGACGGCCGCCCGGTGCTGACCGACGCCGAGGTGCTCGAGCTCTACCAATACATGGTCCGCTGCCGGGCCGTGGATGATCTGGCCTTCAAGCTCCAGCGTTCGGGGCGGATGGGGACCTACCCGCAGAACCGCGGGCAGGAGGCCGCCGCCGTCGGCGCGGGCTTCGCCGCCAAGCGCGGGGTCGACTACCTCGTCCCCTGCTACCGCGAGAACGCCGCCCTGTGGATGCACGGCCTGCCCATGCACTATGTGCTGCTGCACTGGATGGGCGACGAGCGGGGCAACCAGATCCCCGACGGCGTCTGCCAGACGCCCCTGTGCATCCCCATCGGCACGCAGATGCTCCACGCCACGGGCATCGCCTGGGCCTTCAAGATGCGCAAGGAAGCCCGAGTGGCCATCACCTTTTTCGGCGACGGCGCCACCAGCGAGGGCGACTTCCACGAGGCGATGAACTTCGCCAGCGCGTTCCAGGTCCCCTGCGTCTTCTTCTGCCAGAACAACCAGTGGGCCATCTCCGTCCCGCGTGAATCGCAGACCGCCAGCGAGACCATCGCCCAGAAGGCCGTGGCCTACGGCATGCCCACCACGCAGGTGGACGGGAACGATCTCTTCGCCGTCGTCCGCGCCTCGACCGACGCGATCGAGCGTGCCCGCGCCGGCGGGGGGCCGAGCTTCATCGAGGCCGTGACCTACCGCCTGGCCGACCACACCACCGCCGACGACGCGCGTCGCTACCGTGATGCGAAGGAAGTCGAGGCGTGGCAGAAGCGCGACCCCCTCATCCGCCTGCGCTCCTACCTCCAGGCTCGCAAACTCTGGGACGATGCCAAGCAGGCGGCGCTCGACGACGAGGCCAAGGCCGCCGCGACCGAGGTCGTGCGCACCGCCGAGGGGATCGAGGCCCCCAGCACCGACGAGATGTTCGACTACACCTTCGCCGCCCCGTTGCCGGCGGAACTCGAGCTCCAAAAGCGCACGCTGCAGACGCATTCACTGGGCCAAGACCCGGCTCAGGCGGGCCTGAGCGCGCAGCAGGCCTGATTTGCACGACTCGTACGCCGCGGCTTTTCATTGAACCAATGCGGGGCCACGACCAAAGCCCCGCTCGACGATCTCGAAGGACACTCCCATGCCACTGATGACTCTGGTGCAGGCCATCAACTCCGCACTCGCGCAGGAAATGGAACGCGACGAACGCGTCGTGATCCTCGGCGAGGATGTCGGGCTCAACGGCGGCGTCTTCCGCGTCACCGACGGGCTGCAGGCCAAGTTCGGCCCCGACCGCGTGATCGACACCCCCCTGGCCGAGTCAGGCATCATGGGCACGGCGATCGGCCTAGCCATGGCCGGCATGCGACCGATTCCCGAGATCCAGTTCGAGGGGTTCCTCGGGCCGGCCTATGACCAGTTGTGCAACCACGCCGCCCGTTATCGCTCTCGCACCCGCGGGGCGGTGACGGTGCCGATGACGGTCCGCGTGCCGTGGGGCGGCGGCATCCACGCCCCCGAACTGCACAGCGATTCGCCCGAGACGATCTATGTCCACCAGCCCGGGCTCAAGGTGGTCTGCCCCAGCACGCCCTACGACGCCAAGGGGCTGCTGCTGTCGGCGATCCGCGACCCCGACCCGGTGGTTTTCTTCGAGCCCAAGCGCGTCTACCGGTCGTTCAAGGAAGAAGTGCCCGAAGAGGACTACACCATCCCGATCGGCCAGGCCAAGGTACTCACCGAGGGGACCGACCTCACGCTCGTCTCATGGGGCTCGATGGTCTTCCAGTGCCTCGAGGCGCTCGACACGCTCCCCGACGACATGTCGGTCGAGTTGATCGACATGCGCTCGCTCTATCCCTTCGACACCGATGCCATCGTCCAATCGGTCGAAAAGACCGGGCGCTGCGTGATCGTGCACGAGGCCCCCAAGACCTGCGGCCTCGGGGCGGAGCTGGCCACCGTCCTCCAGGAACGCTGCTTCCTCCACCTCAAGGCCCCGGTCCAGCGCGTGGCCGGGTTCGACGTCATGATGCCCTACTACAAACTCGAACTCGACTACCTCCCCAACGCCCAGAAGGTGGCCCAGGCCGTCGGGCAGTGCCTGGCCTATTGACCCCTCGGGCTGCTCGCCCCCGTTCGCGCCGAATCACGGTCAAGTTCACCCCAAGGTTTACGCCCCGGGCGAAAGTGCCAGCGTAAACTAGGCCCTATGGCGCACGGCAAGAAGTCGGACAACCCCAACGATTTCATCCTTCCTGACCTTGGCGAGGGCGTCCACGAGGGCGAACTCATCAAGTGGAAAGTCACGGTCGGCCAGCCAGTCGCCGAGGGCGATGTCCTCGCCGAGTTCGAGACCGACAAGGCCCTGTGCGAGGTTTTCAGCCCGCGCGGCGGGGTCATCGCCACGCTCCACGGCAAAGAGGGCGAGATCCTCAAGGTCGGCAACGCCCTGGTCACCTTCGAGGGGTCGGGCGGGTCAGCCGCCGCCCCCGCTTCCAAGACACCTGCCAAGAGCGACAACGGTCACAAGGCCGCCCCCACATCACCCCCCCGCAACGTCGTGGACCACGTCCCCGAGCCCGCCTCTGAACGCGAGGACGCGGGCACGGTCGTCGGCTCGATGCAGGGCGCGGCCGCGGGCGTGAGCGCCGCCCCGGGCAAGGCCCTGGCCACCCCCGCCGTCCGACGCCTCGCCCGCGAACTGGGCGTCGACATCGACAGCGTCAATGGCACAGGCATCGGCGGGCGCGTGCTCGAAAAGGACATTCGCGCAGCCTCGTCGGGCGCTTCGCCCCGCAGCACCCCGGCCCACGCACCGGCGCCCGCGCACCGACCCGCGCCGGCGCCTTCGCCGTCACCTTCACCGCGCCCCGCACCGCGCTCCGAGCCCGCGCGGATCTCGATCCCCGAGGGCGAGGACACGCTGCGTGTGCCCTTCCGCGGCGTGCGTCGCACCATCGCCAACCGCCTGCGCGAGAGCGTCGACCGGGCCGTCCACTTCACCGTCATGGACGAGGCCGACGTGAGCGCGCTCGACGCGATGCGTCGCAAACTGGCGGCGGCGAGCGGTGAAAAAGTCTCGTTCCTGCCCTTTGTTGCCGGCGCCCTCTGCCGCGTGCTGGCCGATTCTCGCTTCCGCGCCCTCAACGCCACGGTCGACGAAAAGCCCGAAGACGCGTCCTACGAAGCGTCGATCATCCAGCACCGCAGCGTGCACATGGGGATCGCCACCGACACCGACAGCGGCTTGATGGTCCCGGTCATCCGCGACTGCGACCGCCTGGGCGTCCTCGAGATCGGGCGTGCCATCGGCATGATCGCCGAGATGGCCCGCAACCGCTCGATCCCGCGCGAGCAGCTCACCGGCTCGACGTTCACCATCAGCAACGTGGGCAGCCACGCGGGTCGCTTCGCGACGCCGATCATCAACTACCCCGAGGTGGGCATCCTCGCCGTGGGGCGCGCCCGCGAGGGCGTGGTGGTGAACAAGGGCGCCTTCCGCGCGGGGCTGCTGCTCCCGCTGAGTTTGGCCTGCGATCACCGCGTGGTCGACGGGGCCACCGCCGCCCTGGCCCTGGCCGAGGTCGTCCGCCTGCTGCAAGACCCCGACGCGCTGCTCACGCCCGCGCGCGGCTGAGACGCTCGCTCGCTAATGCCTACTCGACGCTCAGGTCCGCGATGAACGCGGCGAGTTCCGCCTGCGCCTTGGCCAGGTCCTGATTGAGTTTGGTCCCCTCGCGGTTGATCGCCTCGAGGCGCGTCTCCTGCTCGGTGAGTTTCTCGACATACCGCGCGTACAACTGGCTCGTGCGATCGACGCTCGCCATGTTTTGGCGGATGCGGTTCTGGTCGGTGTCGATCGCCTGACGCTCGGTGTTGAGCGTGTGGATGGCGCGCTGCAGGTCCGAGATCACCCCCTGGCGCCGGGCGGCATCCTTGAAGGCGTTCACCACCGCGTCCGACACCTCGCCCGTCGTGCGATACGACATGAGCGTGGGCAGGTCGATCTCGGTCAGTTGCAGGCGTCGCCAGTCGGTCCGCTCGGTGACGACGCTGAGCTTCTGGGCCTTGCCCGCCGCCAGTTCAACTTCGAAGCGATAATGCGAAGGCGTCTCTTCCGCGGGCTTGGACGGCTCGCGGAGTTTCTCGCGGGCATCGCGCGGGTGCTCGATCATGACCAGTCGCGAACGCTTCTGGTCCTTGTTCGTGAGCGCATACTCCACCCGCCCCACCTGCTGCTGCGAGAGTTCGAGGATGCCCTTCACGATCCGCACCTTGCGCACGTTCGATTCGCCCTTCCAGTCCGTGCGGCAGGTCACGTCAAGGTCCACCGCGTAGGCCAGCAACCTCTTGTCGCCCGCGCCCACGTGCCCGATCTGCGCATCGCCCGCGTAGGCCCCCGCGTCATAGACGCTGATGGGCCCGGGGATGAGTTGCAGGTCCGTCGTGTTGACGATCTCGACCCCGCGCATCGGGTGCTCCATCCCGTCGCTCGCGTTGAAGATGCTCAGGCGTCGCCCCTCGATGGGCGCGGAGAGAATCGGCAGCATCGCCGAGCGCTGGCGCTCGATGCTCACCGGGTGCTCGAGTTCATACTGGAAGACCTCGCCCGACTCCACGCCCGCGGCAACGGCCCCGCCCGATTGCAGCACCGCGCCCATTTCATACGCGGGAGCAGCGGCGAACATGTCCATGCCCTTCGAGGCCTCGGCGGGTGCTCCGGGCCTGCCCCCGCCAGCGCCGGCGGTGCCGCGGCCGAGCGATTTCATGTCCGCCCGTGCCCGTGCGGGTGAAGACATGGGTTCGGCGGCATCGCGCAGCTCATTGGACGTGCCCGCCGCATAGGCCCGCGGCGCTGCCGCCGCCGTCAGCGGCACGGGCACATCGGGTCGCGTCGTGAACAGCGGCTCGTACAAATCCATCGTGAAACTCACGGGGCGGCCGCTCACCAGCCCCAGTCGCACGTCCTTCCAGTCCTCGTCGCTCGTGTTCTCAACAATCGCCCACCCCTGCACCGTCGCCTGTCCCTTGTTGCCCTCTGGCAGCACGAGGCGATAACTGGTCTTCCACACCGGGGCCTCGAGCACATACGCCGCCACGATCTCGCGACGCCCCTCGCCGCTCAAGCGCACATCGACCGCCTTGATGCGCTCGGCCCGCTGCTCATCGACCGCGGCCAGGGCCCGCGCGAGTTCCTGTGCCAACTTGGGGTCGGCCAGTTCCACGGCCTGCGCCTGGTGCAGGTTGACCTGGCGGATGCCCGTCGGCGTGACAACGCTCAGGAACGGCGTTTGGATTGTCGAACGACCATTCTCGAGCGTGATGACCCGCGTCTCGCCGCCCAGGATCGTGCCGCTGATCACCCCATCGGGAAGCGAAACCTTGACGCCCGAACCGCGCAACCGCGCCAGCAGCGCGGCGAGCGTGGGCTCGTCGGAGATATCGACGCCGAATGAAGCGAGCCTGCGCGCGAGCGGCTCCTTCGAGCCGTATGAGATCGACGCCTCGCCCTTGCCCGAAAGATCGAGCACGAGCATCGACTTGAGCACGTCGTTGACGGCTCGCGTCTCGAAGCGCAGTTGCGTGGTCACGTCCCCCTCCACCACCCCCCGCCGCTCGAACGAAGCGACGCCCGAGCGGTACATCGTGATGCGCCGGATGGGGAGTTCGTCGGCGACGCTGGCGGCGGCGGCCTGAACGACCCGCGCGGGGGCGTCTGTTCCCGGGGCGGGCTGGGCGCAGGCGGTCCCCGCCGTGCAGATGAGCAGCGCGATGAGCAGACGAGGGTTCATGGCATGTCTCCGTGGGGTGATATCGAGCGCTTTACGGTACCACGATCGTGGCGTTGGGGATGCACGCGCACGAGGCTGTGACATTCCCGTGACGACGGGATCAGCCACCGATGGCCGACATCGTGCGCTCGGGCTGGCGGAAGTCTCCGCTGCGGATCCCGTGTCCGCGCTGCTTGGTCCAGGTCGCATCGACCATGAACCGGGCGATCTCGTCGTCGCCCGCCCCGCCGCGCAGCAACGGCCGCAGATCCCACTCGTCAAGGCTGAAGAGGCACGGGCGCACCTTAGCGTCGGCAGTGATCCGCAGGCGGCTGCACTCCCCGCAGAAGGGTCGCGTCACCGGTGCGATCATCCCCACCCTGCCGGGCGTGCCATCGGCAAAGACGTAATCGAGCGACGTGGCCGAGGCTTCGACCCGCCCCGCCGCCACCAGCGGGAACCGGGCGTGGATCCGCTCGACGATCTCCGCCGCCGGCACCAGTCGCGATTCATCCCAGGCCCGCGAGGCGTCGAGCGGCATGAACTCGATGAACCGCATCTCGATCCCGTACCGGCGCGCCAGGCCCGCCAGGTCTGCGACCTCGTCGTCGTTCCATCCGCGAACGACGACCGCGTTTACCTTCACGGGCCCGTCAAAGTCCACCCGCGAGGCCGCCTCGATCGCTTCGACCACCGTCTCAACGCTCACCTTCGCCCGCGTCATGGCGGCGAATCGATCCGGGCGCAGGCTATCGATGCTGAAGGTGATGCGCGAAAGCCCCGCGTCGCGCCAGCGCCGCAGCGAGTTCGCGTCGCAGCGCGAGCCGTTGGTCGTCAGGGCCAGGTCTTTCGCTCCTACCTGAGAGACTCGCGTGATGATCTCATCCAGATCGTTGCGGACGGTCGGCTCACCCCCCGTCAGGCGGATCTTCTCGACCCCCAGCGACACGCAAAGCCGCGCCAGGCGCTCGATCTCATCGATCGTCATCACTCGATCATGCGGCATGAACCGCGTGTCGGGGTCGAGGCAATACACACACCGGAAGTTGCACCGATCGGTGATGCTCAGCCGCAGATCGCGGATCGCCCGTCCGTGCGAATCAATCAGGCGGGGGGTGTCGTGCGGGGCGGGCGCGGGCGTCACGCCCGTGCGGCACTGACCCGAGATGAGCGGGAGCGAGACGATCATCGTTGGCCCCGTGAACTTCCCGATAGCGTAGCCGTCAAATCTGCCCGAAGTGTCCGGATCTCGGCGCATCAGGAGCATCTTCCGTTATACTGCTTCTCCTGTCCCAGGAGGTGATGGATGGTCAGCTCGAACGATCCCGGGTGGAACAACGGGAAGGACGCCGGGAAAGATGGCGTCTCGCGTCGCTCCTTCATGGTAACGCTGGGGGCGTCCGCCGCCGCGGCTTCCCTCTCCCAGGCCGCACAAGCCGCCCTGCCTAAGGGTCAGGATGCCCAGCCTGAATCCGATGTTCGCGGGCCGGGAGAAACCAGCCTCACGCTGAACGTCAACGGCCAGAGCCGCACCATCAAGGCCGAACCCGCCACCACCCTCCTCGACGCCCTCCGCCAGAAGATGGGCCTCACCGGGCCCAAAGAAATCTGCGACCGCGGGGCCTGCGGCGGATGCTCGGTCATCATCAACGGCAACCTCGTCGCCTCGTGCATGATGCTCGCCGCCGACGCCGAGGGCGCGGCGATCACCACCATCGAGGGCCTGTCGAAAGACGGCGCACTCGACCCGGTCCAGGAATCGTTCATCCGCCACGACGCGCTCCAGTGCGGCTATTGCACGCCGGGCTTCGTCATGGCCGGGCGTGCCCTGCTCGACAAGAAACCCAAGCCCACGCTGGCCGAGATCAAGAAGGCCTTGTCGGGCAATATCTGCCGCTGCGGCACCTACACCAACGTCTTTAACGCGATCCTGGAAGCCTCGGGGCAGCCCCCGGTCATGGACTCGGCCCCCGGCGCCTGAGCGTCGATTCAGCGGAGGAATCATGCGACGCGATGACATCCCATATTCGATGCCCACCACCAACCGCCCGCGCAACGCCGGCAGCGCGATCAGCGACGACGCCTCCCGCCTCGACGCGGTGGCCAAGGTCACCGGCCAGGCGATTTATTCCCGCGATCGGTACCTGCCCAACTCGCTCTTCGCCGGGTTCATCTTCTGCCCGTACGGCAAGGCCAAGCTCGAGAGCCACGCCAGCGAAGCCGCCAAGAAGATCCCCGGCGTGGTCGAGGTCGAGATCAGCGGGCGCGAGGGGCAGTACCACGGGCACACCGTGGGCCACGTGCTCGCCGAGTCTCCCGAGGCCCTGCGCCGCGGGCTGGCCGCCGTCGCCTGCAAGTGGGTGCGCGAGCCCGTGCGGACGAAGATCCGCGATGGCGAACTGGCCGAACCCAGCCCCAACGCCAAGACCAGCGACATCCTCGCCAAGGCCGACCACGTGCTCGAGGCCGAGTACGAGACGCAGGTGCAGACGCACTGCTGCCTCGAACCCCATGGCGCGACGATCGACCACAAGGGCGAGAGCGCGACCTGCTACATCTCGACGCAGGGCACCTTCGCCGCCACCGACGGCCTGAGCGACGCCATCGGCCTGCCCCGCTCCAAATACGAGGTCATCTGCGAATACATCGGCGGCGGGTTCGGGAGCAAGCTTAACGGCGCGGGCAAGGAGGGCGTTCTCGCCGCCCGCCTCAGCGCCGGGCACAACCGCCCGGTCTACCTCTTCCGCACCCGCGAAGAAGACCAGACCGACACGGGCAATCGCCCCAGCGGGCTTGCCCGCGTCAAGATCGGTTTCACCAAGGACGGCACGATCCTCGGCGGGCTCGTCCAGAAGTTCGGCGGCGTGGGCGTCGGGCGCGGCGGGGGCGGCATGTCCTTCCCCTCGGGCCGCTACAACCTTGGCGATATCCAGTCCGACCACGACGACGTCCGCTTCAACGGCGGCGCACCGCGTCCCTTCCGCGCTCCCGGGCACCCGCAGGGCGCCTTCTGCGAAGAACTCATGCTCGATGAGATCGCCACCAAGGCCGGGGTCGATCCACTGGCCCTGCGCCTCAACCTCGAAAACTCGGGCGCCCGCAAGGAGATGCTCGAGCTCGGCGCCGAGATCGTCGGTTGGAAGAACCGCGCCAAGACTGGTTCGCAGGCCGGTGTCATCCGCCGCGGGTTTGGCATCGGCAGTGCGGCGTGGGGCTCGGGCCAGGGCCGCACCGACTGCGAGGTCGTCATCAACCGCGATGGCTCCATCGAGGCCCGCACCGGAACCCAGGACATCGGCACGGGCCAGCGCACCACCATGGCCATCATGACCGCCGAAGCCATCGGCGTGCCCCTCGCCTTCGTCGGTGTGCGCATCGGCTCGTCGAATTTGCCCGTCGGACCCGGTTCGGGCGGGTCGGTCACCACGCCCAGCACGGCCCCGGTCATGGCCGCCGCCGCTGCCCGCGCCCGCGAGCAGCTCCTCACCACCATCGCCAATCTCAACAGCGCCGACGCGAGCGAATTCGACGTCAAGGGGGGCGAGATCCTCCGCGCCGGCAAGCCATTCATGACCTGGGCCCAGGCCTGCGCCAAGATCGGCGGCGAGCAGATCGTCGGCCGCGCCAAGCAGGGCGAGGGCGAGCGGGGCAAGGGCCATTCCGACGGCGTTCAGTTCGTCGATCTCCGCGTCGATACCGACACGGGCGTCGTGTATGTCGATCGCGTCATCGCGGTGCAATCGTGCGGGCGGGTCATCTGCCGCAAGACCGCCGAATCGCAGATCATCGGCGGCGTGATCCAGGGCTTGTCCTACGCCCTGTTCGAGAACCAGGTGCTCGACCGCAACGCGGGCTCGATGCTCAATGCCAACATGGAGTCCTACAAAATCCTCGGCCCCAACGACATGCCCCACATCGAGCCGGTCCTGTGGACCAAGGGCGCCACGGGCGTCCGTTCGCTGGGCGAGCCCCCCGTCGTTCCCACCGCGGGCGCCGTCGCGTGCGCCGTCTTCAACGCCATCGGCACGCCCGTCCGTTCCATCCCACTCACGCCCGACAAGGTGCTTGCCGCCCTTGCTGGAGGTGGCGCATGAATCCGTTCTCGCTCGCCCGCCCCAAGGACCACGCCGCCACCCACGCCCTGCTCACGGGCCGGCGTTTCTCCCTCCCCCTGCTCAAGGGCGGCGGGATGGACGTGGTCGATCACCTCAAGGAAGGCCTCTGGAAACCCGACGTCGTCATCGACACGCGTCACCTCCGCGCGCCCGGCGCCAGCGCACCGATTTCAAAGGACGGCCAGACCATCCGCATCGAGGCCTGGGCCACGATGAGCGAGATCGCCGCCTCCGACATCCTGCTCAAGGACGCCCCCTGCGTTGCCCATGCCGTGGGCAGCGCGGCCTCACCCCAGGTTCGCAATGTCGGCACCGCCGCGGGCAACCTGCTCCAGCGCCCCCGCTGCTGGTACTACCGCAACGAGCAGTTCCAATGTCTCAAGAAGGGCGGCGGAACCTGCTTCGCCTTCGAGGGGGAGAACAAGTTCCACGCCATCTTCGGCGAAGGGCCCTGCTACATCGTCCACCCCTCCAACCTCGCCCCCGCGCTCTGCATCACCGACGCCGTTGTCCACCTCCACGGCGGCAAGCGAGCCTCACTCCCCATCACCGATCTCTACCACACCCCCGACAAGGGCATCCGTACCGAGCACAACCTCGAACCGGGCGAGATCGTCACCCACATCACCCTCTCGCCCGCGCCTGTCAGCGGCTTCTACGCCATCAAGGAAAAGCAGTCCTTCGACTGGCCCCTGGCCTTTGCCTGCGCCGCCCTTCAACTCGATGGATCAACGATCCGCTCGGCCCGAGTCTGCGCCGGCGCGGTCGCCCCGGTGCCGTGGCTTCTTCCCGGCGTCGATGCCGCCCTCAAGGGCGTTGATCTCGACGACGACAAGGCCCTCCGCGCCGCCTGCGCCAAAGCGACCGAGGGCGCCCGCCCGCTTTCGCAGAACGCGTACAAACTCACGATGCTCCCCGTCGCCGTTCGCCGCGCGGTCCTGATGGCCGCGGGCAAGAAGGTGGAGGCCTGATCCCATGCACCCCTCCCGCCCCGTCCAACTCAAAGTCTGCTGCTACAACCTCCGCCACAAGATGATGTACGTGGACGAACGCGAAGACGTCCGCGGGATGGTGGACGACTCCTCCGACACCCGCGTCTACTTCTGCGCCAAATCACAGGAATCGCTCGGGCCCGACGGCACCCCCGTCCACCCCGCCGACTGCACGCCGTCGCGCGAATGCTACTGCCGCGGCCCGGCCTGATCCTCGCCGCGCTCGCTGCGGGCCGCGTCGCCGCCGCCCCACGCTTCCCACGCCCGAAGTGCCTCGGGCGTGTTCAGGTTTACGCGCACGCTCGGGTCATCCACCGCCACCACCGCGCGGAAGGCGGCGGACAACTCATCCAGCCGCGCCTCCGCAGCCTCGTGCGCATGCCCCAGCACGTTCGCGCTCCCCCATGCCCACGTCATGCACAGCGGGTGCCCGGTCACGCCCTCCCACGAGGGCACCGCCACCCCCGCACGCGACGCCGCCATTTCGAGCGATTCAAAGACTCGCGCTGACGGCACAGGTACATCGACCGGAAGTACGTGCACGAACCCGGGCGGGTGCATCGCCTTTTCCGCACCTCCACCACCTCGTGGGGCAGGCGGCCCGCCTGCCCCTACACCATCTCTCTTCTCCCCGATTGAACCGTCACCCTCGCCCAGGCGTCTCATCCCCGCCACTACGCTCGCGAACATCGGCGTGTCTGGCTCCCCCAGCACCCGGTGCGTCGGCGCGTCGTCATGCCGCGCCATCTCCGCCTCGACCGGCGCCGACACCACCCACACCGACTCGACGCCCGCCAGCCGTCGCATCTGCACGCGCCACCACGCCTCTCCCCCCACGTGCATGATCGCCTTGGGCCCGCCCATGCGAACCCCTCGCCCGCTGGCCAGCACCAGCACGCAGCGCCTAGAGCCGTGCAAGTTTCTTCGCCTCCAGCAGCAGTTCCGCCGCGATCGACACCGCCACCAGCGGCGGCTCCTTGCCCGTGTCCCCCACGCCGATCGGGCAGCGCACCTTCTGCACGGCCTCTTCCGCGTGCCCCGCCGCTACCAGCCGCCCGAACAGACACGCCCGCTTGCTGCGGCTGCCGATCAGCCCCAGAAACGCCGGCGGCGCCTTGAGCAAATCGTTCAAGATGTCAAGGTCCACGTCGTGCGAGCAGGTCATCACACACGCGAGCGTCGCCTCGGGCCTCTCGCGGCAGGCCTCGACACCCGCCGCATAATCCATCACCCGCCGCGCCCCCGGGAACCTCGCCTCGCTGTTCCACTCGGTACGGTCATCGACGATGACCACCTGCACTGGCGCGGGCGAGAGCAGGCGCGCGATCTCGAGCGAAACGTGCCCCGCCCCGAAGAGCACCACGCGCTGGTGCGGGGCATGGGGCTCGAAGAAGACTTCCATCACCCCGCCGCAGCACTGGTCCGCGTCGCTCCCCAGCACGTACTTCTCGATCCCACAGGTACCGCGGCAAAGGGCCTTCTCGGCGTCGCCAAAGACCAGGCGCTCGAACTGCCCGCCCCCCACCGTCCCCACGAAGGCGTCGCCCCCCGACGTCGCCGGGTGCCAGAGCATCTTCGCCCCCGCGTTCCGCGGCGTGCTCCCCTTCGCGCTCACCACCGTCGCCAATACAAACGCCCTCCCCTGGGCGGCGAGGTCGGCGGCGGCTTGGAGGACTTCTCGGGTTTCGTTCATGGGGCGGTATCCGTCGGCAGGATCGTACTCCAACCGCCCGACGTCGCACTCTGTCCGCTCCCTCGCGTCCCGAATTCAATCCCGCACGCTTTTAAACTCGAGCCCTTCCACCACACCCCCCGCCCCCGCAGCAGCACTGCTTCGCCCCCACCGGCTCCGCCGCTGCCTCGCTCACCAGCACGCGGCTGCCCACCACCGGCGCAAACCGCGCCTGGAAGAACCGCAGTTGCCTGGGCTCGAACGTGAACTTCAGCCCAACGATCTTCGGCGCGTTCTTAAACAGTTCGATCACCGACTCCGCCGTCACGTCCATGTGCGCCTGCGTATAGACCCGGCGCGGCAGCGTCAGCCGCACCAGTTCCAGGCTCGGGAAGATGTTCTCGCCCGTGTCGGGGTTGCGCCCCGCCGAGACCGCCCCCCGCTCCATCGCCCGCACGCCCGACTCCACGTACAACGCGCACGCCAGAGCCTGCGCGGGGAACTGCTCGCGCGGGATGTGCGGCAAGAACCGCGCCGCATCAATAAATATCCCGTGCCCACCGATCGGCCGAACGATCGGCACGCCCGCGTCGATCAACTTCTGCCCCAGGTACTCGACCTGCCCGATCCGCGCGCGGATGTGGTCCTCCTGCACCGATTCCTCGATGCCGATCGCCATGGCCTCCATGTCCCGCCCGGCCAGCCCGCCATAGGTGTGCAGCCCCTCGTACACCACGACCATGCCCCGGGCCTGCTCGGCCAGATCATCGTCGTTGACGCACAGGAACCCGCCGATGTTGACCAGCGAGTCTTTCTTCGCCGAGCAGGTGCACCCGTCGCTGAGGCTGCACATCTCGAGCAGGATCTGAGCGATGCTCGTGCCCGCGTAGCCCGCCTCGCGCTGCCGGATGAAATAGGCATTCTCGACCGCGCGCGTCGCATCAAGGAAAATGCGGATCCCGTGCTTCTGGCAGAGCGCCCGCACCTCGCGCAAGTTCGCCAGGCTGATGGGCTGCCCCCCCGCCATGTTCACGTTGCACTGCACGCACAGGTAGGGGATCTTCGTCGCCCCCACCTTGTCGATCAGCGCACGCAACTTGCCCAGATCGATGTCCCCCTTGAAGGGGTGCTCGAGCGTCGAATCGTGCGCCCGGTCGTGGATCACGTCGACGAATCGCCCGCCCGCGAGTTCCTGGTGCGCTTTGGTCGTCGTGAAGTACATATTCCCCGGGACAAAGTCCCCCGGCTTGATGCACATGCGGCTCAGGATGTGCTCAGCCCCACGCCCCTGGTGCGTCGGGATCAGGTGCTTGTAGCCATACACCCGGTGCACCACGTCCTCAAGGTGGTAATAGTTCTCCGACCCCGCGTAGGCCTCGTCGCCCATCATCATTCCGGCCCACTGGCGGTCGCTCATCGCCGCCGTGCCAGAGTCCGTCAGCAGGTCGATGTACACATCGCGGCTGCGCAGCAGGAACGTATTGAACCCCGCCGCCGCGATCGCCGCCTCGCGCTGCGCCCGCGTCGTCATCGACAGCGGCTCGACCATCTTGATCTTGAACGGCTCGGCCCATGAACGACGTGCCATGCGGTGGCCTCCACCAAACCCCAGACCACACCACCCCGACCTCGGGGTCACGCGCCGACTGGGGATATGCGGACAATGATATCCGCTGATTCAGGGGTGTCGATCCCTCACCCCAAAACACCAGCGTTCACTCGTCGATCGGGCGGTAGATCTCGACCACCGGCGGCTCGGCGAGCAACGCCCGCCACCGGGCCAGGTACCCCTTCATGGTCGGGTCCGATTCCACCCGCTGCTGGTCGGCCTCAAAGGTCGGCGTGTCGACGTAGCGCACGCGCTCGATGAACCGCTCGGGGTCGGCCTGGTCCTGCAGCAGGTCGATGCTAATCCCCCCGGGCGCGGTGTAGAACGGCATCGCCTCGACGAGGAACGCCCGCAGCGCCGCCGCCCCACCCGGCTTCACGCGGATGCGTAGGTGCAACTCGACGGGTCCATCGGGCATCGCGAAATCCTCCTCATACCCCACCCCACAATCACAGGACCATGATATCCTGAATCGTCCGTCACTACCTGTCCGGGAGGCCACGTGCGGCTTGAGCAGTGTTCGAATGTACACGCCGGGATCGATGCCGTCGCGGCCCTGGTCGGTCGGACACCCCTGCTCGAGATCCGGTACACCTCGCGTGGCCGCTCACGCCGCGTTTTCGCCAAATACGAGCAGCGCAACATGACGGGCAGCATCAAGGACCGCATGGCGGCCTGGGTGCTGCGCCAGGCCTATCAGTCCGGCGCCCTTGGTCCGGGCGATGAAATCGCCGAGGCCACCAGCGGCAACACGGGAATCTCCTTCGCCGCCATGGGGCGGGCGCTGGGCCACCCCGTGCGCATCTACATGCCCGACTGGATGAGCCGCGAGCGCGTCGCCCTGATCCAGTCACTGGGCGCCCTGGTGGTGCCGGTCACGCGCGACCAGGGCGGGTTTCTGGGGAGCATCGCCATGGCACAGGAATACGCCGCGGCTCAGGCCTCGCTAGGCAAGCGCGTCTTTCTGCCGTGCCAGTTCGACAACCCGGCCAACACGCAGGCGCACGAACGCACGACCGGGCCCGAGATCCTGGCCCAACTCGCCGCCGCCGGTCTCACGCCCCACGCCTTCGTCGCGGGTGTCGGCACGGGGGGGACGGTCATGGGTGTAGGGCGCTGCCTGCGCGCGCGCGACACGTCGATCCGCGTCCACCCGCTCGAACCGGCCAACTCGCCCACGCTTCGCACCGGGCGCAAGGACGGCGTGCACCGCATCCAGGGGATCAGCGACGAGTTCATCCCGTCGATTGTGCGCCTCGATGAACTCGACCCCATCGTGGATGTCTGGGACGCCGACGCGATCCTCATGGCCCAGGCGATGGGACGCGTAGGGCTGGCCGTGGGCATCTCGTCGGGGGCCAACTTCATCGGGGCCGACCGCCTGCTCGACGACCTGGGCGACGAGGCGATCGTGGTCACGGTCTTTGCCGACAGCAACAAGAAGTATCTGAGCACCGACCTCTGCCGCGAGGAGCCGGTGCGGGATCACTACCACGCGCCGGGGATCGTCCTTGAGTCATGGCGCGCCATCGGCTGCGAGCCCTGCTGCGCCCCCGCCGCCCCACGCCGCCCATAGGCTTGTGCCATGACCGTTGATCTCCTGGGCGGGCTGGGAATGTTTCTGTTGGGCATGATCCTCATGACCGAGTCGTTGCGCGCGCTCGCGGGCGATGCGCTCCGCGGCATGCTCACCCGTGTCATCTCGGGGCCCGTGTCGGGGATGCTCTCGGGGGCGGCGGCGACGGCGGTCGTTCAATCCTCCACCGCCACCACCATCACCACGATCGGCTTTGTCAGCGCGGGGTTGCTCACCTTTCCCCAGGCCGTGGGCGTCATCTTCGGGGCCAACATTGGCACCACCAGCACCGGCTGGATCGTCTCGCTCCTGGGGTTCAAAGTCTCGGTCGGGGCCTTCGCCCCTGCGCTCGTGCTGGTGGGCACGGCGATGCGCCTGATCGCCCGCGACCGCCTCCGCCACGCGGGCGTCGCCCTCGCCGGGTTCGGCCTCCTCTTTGTCGGCATCGACCTCCTCCAGCAGGGGATGAGCGGTGTGGCCGACCGCCTCAGCCCCGGCGACCTGCCCGGTTCGGGCGTAGGCGGGCGCCTGCTGCTCGTGGTCTTTGGCATCATCATGACGCTCGTCATGCAGTCCTCGAGCGCGGCGATGGCCACCACCCTCGCCGCCCTGCATTCCAACGCCATCAACCTCGACCAGGGGGCGGCGCTGGTGATCGGGCAGAACATCGGCACGGCGATCACCTCGGCCATCGCCGCCATCGGCACCCCCGCCCCGGCCAAGCGCACCGCGCTGGCGCACATCCTGTTCAATGCTCTCACGGGGGCGGTCGCCTTCCTGCTCTTGCCGATCTTTGATTGGCTCGCGCGCGCCGCCGGCCCCGCGCTCGATGCCCCCACCAAACTCGCCGGGTTTCACACCGCGTTCAACATCCTTGGCGTGGCCCTGCTGCTGCCGTGCGTGGGGTGGTTCTCGCGCCTGATCGAGCGATTGATCCCCGAGCGGCTTCCCCCCGCGACGCGCTACCTCACATCGATCGTCGCCGACGTGGTGCCCGTCGCGCTCGAGGCGGCGCGGCGTTCGCTGCGCGAGGTGCTGCGTTCGATCTCGGGCGGGTGCGTGGGAGTGACGCACGAAGGGCGCGTGGGCGCCCCCGCCGCCCGCGTGCTCGACGAATCCACACAGGCTCTGCAGGTGATCGGGCGGTTCGTGCACCGGATCGGGCGCAACTCCCTCTCGCCCGAGGAGAGCCGCCGCCAGATCGCCCTGGTGCACGCGATCGATCACCTCACCCGCCTGACGCAGACCCTCTCGCACCCGCCGCTGGAGGGGATCAAGCCCGGCGAAGCGCCGATCAAGGGCGTGCTCGAGCACCTCGCGCCCGCGTTGGCCTCGGGCGCGGGGAGCGCCGAGCCCGACGCCCCCTTCATGGGCAGCGTCTCGCGCACGATCGCGGAACTTCGTCGGACCGAGCGGCGAAACCTGCTCGACGCGGCGGCCCTGGGCAAGGCCGACCCGGGGCGCAGCGTCGCCGACGTGGACGCCCTGCTCTGGCTCGACCGCGTGGGGTACCACCTGTGGCGGGCGGGGCACTACCTCTCGCCCGCGGGGACGAGCACCGAGCCCGAAGTCAGCGCGCCGAATTAAATGTCACGGCACGCATTGCACGCGGCGGTTCAACCAAACGCCTTCTTGTAATCCGCCAGGAAGCGCTCGATGCCGATGTCGGTCAGCGGGTGCTTCATGCAGTCGAGGATCACCTTGAGCGGGCACGTCGCCACGTCCGCCCCCGCCAGGGCGCACTGCAGCAGGTGGTTGCTGTGGCGCACGCTCGCGGCGAGGATCTTGGTTTCGAACGCGTAGTTGTCATAAATCGCCCGGATCGAGCGGATCAGGTCCATCCCGTCCTCGCCCACATCGTCGAGCCGCCCGATGAACGGGCTGACCAGGAACGCCCCCGCCTTGGCCACCATCATCGCCTGCAGCGACTGGAAGCAGAGCGTCAGGTTCGTCTTGACCCCCTCGTCGCTGAAGGCCTTGCAGGCCTTGAGCCCTTCGGTGGTGCACGGAAGTTTCACCACGATGTTCGGGGCGATCTTCACGTGCTGACGCCCCTCGCGCATCATCCCCTCGTAATCCGTCGCGATCACCTCCGCCGAGACAGGGCCCTTCACGACGCGGCAGATCTCCGCAAGCCGCTTGGCGTAGTCCACGCCCTCCTTGGCGATCAGGGTCGGGTTGGTCGTCACCCCGTCCAGGATGCCAAGGTCGTGGGCCTGCTTGATCTCGTCGAGGTTCGCGGTGTCGATGTACAGCAGCATGGGTGTCTCCGTGGGCTCGATCGTATTCGCGCCCCTCGCTCTAGAGCAGTTTTTTCAGTTCTCGACGCATGATCTTTCCCGTCGCGTTGCGTGGCAGGGCCTCGACCGCGCGGATGCTGTCGGGCACCTTGTACCCCGCCAGCCTCGCGCGGCACCACATCTGCAGCGCAGTCTGATCCAGGGCCTGCCCCTCGTGCAACTCGACGAACGCCGCGGGACGCTCACCCCGCATCGGGTCGCTCATGCCCACCACGCCGCTGTCCTTGACGCTGGGGTGAGCATTGAGGACTTCTTCGATCTCGCGAGGAAAGACGTTCTCGCCCCCGATGATGAGCATCTCCTTGATGCGCCCGGTGATGTACAGGTGCCCGTCCTCGTCAAGGCGTCCGATGTCCCCCGTGCGCAGGAAGCCGTCGGGCCCGATGGCCTTGGCCGTCTCTTCGGCGAGCCCGTAATACCCCTTCATGAGGTTGGGCCCGCAGATGCGGACCTCGCCGTCTTCGTTGGGTCCCACCTCGCGCCCGGTGTTGGGGTCGACGATCCGCTCGATCACCTCGGGCAGCGCCCGCCCCACGCTGTGGGCCCGCCATTCCTCGGGGCGGCACCAGTTCGTCACCGGCCCCGTCTCGGTCAGCCCGTACCCCTCGTTGATCGTCACGCCGAACCGCTCGCGGAAGCGCGAAAAGACAGCATCAGGCAGCGGCTCGCCCCCCGAGACGGCGTAGCGCAGCGAGGTAAAGTCCGCCGGCGTGGCCTCCTTGAGTGTCAGCAGCGCGTTGTACATCGAGGGGATGCCCACGAAGATGGTCGGGCGGTGCGTGCGGATCAGTCGCAGAATCTGCGTGGGCACGAATCGCGCCGAGTAGACCACCTTGATGCCGAACGTCAGCGGCAGCAGCGTGAGCACGGTCAACCCGAAACTGTGAAACTGGGGAAGCACGCCCAGCATCACGTCGCGCCGGGTGAACGCCGCCCAGTCGCGCACCTGCCTCGCGTTGGCGCACAGGTTCCCGTGCGTGAGCATCACGCCCTTGGGCTTGCCGCTGGTGCCCGAGGTATAGAGCAGCACGGCCAGGTCCTCGTCCGACGCCGAGGCCGGCCAGATCGGATCGGGCACGCCCTTGAACGAGACCTCTTCGAGTTTCACTAGCGAGGGGATCCTGGGCTCATAGCCGAGGTGATCGAGCAGGGCCCCGGCGCTCACCAGTGTGTCGGTGCCGCAGTCGTCGATGACGTACTGCAGTTCGTCGCGCTTAAGCAGATAGTTGAGGGGGACGACCACCCGCCCGAGCATCCACCCGGCCAGAGCGGCCATGGCGCAGGCCCCGCTGGTGGGGACCATCACGCCCAGGGTTGAGGTGCGGTTCACCCCCGCCAGATGCCCCGCGAGGTGGGCCGCCCCCACCAGCAGGTCGATTCCGCGATAGGAACGCCGGTCGTCCACCATGCAGACCCGCGTGGGGCTTGCCAGGCAACGCCGGATGATGGGCCAATGAACCGACACGTGCGCCTCCTAGGCGGGCACCCGCGGCCCGTGGGGACCATGGTACCGCCACACCCCCACCCCCCGCAGACTGTCGCCCGACACCCCCGACGGCCGATCCAGTAGGAGATTCGGAGGTTCATGCTCATGCGCACGCGGATGGTTCTGTCGCTCTTGGCCGCTCTGCTCGCCCAGATCGGGTGCCAGTCGTCCCCCACGACAAAGGGAAAGACGGATTACTCCCAGGCCTTTGCCCAGGGGAGGTACGCCGAGGCGTATGAGGAATCGACGCGGGTGGCCGGGTCGCCCGGGGCCACGGGCAAGGCACGGGCCGCGTTGGTCGCGGGGCTCTCGGCCCAGGCGCTGGGACGCCCCGACGACGCCGACCGGTGGCTGTGCCCCCTGACGGTTGAGCCCAACCGCGAGATCGCCGGGACCGCCGGGGCCGCCCTGGGCCTGATCGAGCAGGAACGAGGGCGACACGCCCAGGCCTCGACGCTGCTGCTCGGGGCGGCTGAAAAACTCGAGGGGGCCGAATCGGCCCGGGCGTACATGTACGCGGGGGATTCGCTCGCCAAGCAGGGTCGCATTGCCGAATCGCGCAGCGCCTATCAGCAGGCCACCGCTCGCGCGGGGTCTGACCGCGCCCTCAAGACCATGATCGCGGATCGCCAGACGGCGTCGACCGCGACCCGCAACACCGCATCGCCTGGGCCTGTGAAATACGCGGTGCAGACCGGGGCGTTTACCTCCCGCGACAACGCCGTCAGCCAGGCGCGGGCCCTGGCCTCGCGTGGCTCGCCGCGGGTGGTGGAGATCACCGACGCCAAGGGGCGGCGACTGTACGCGGTTCGGGTGGGCCTGTTTACCAGCCGCCAGGACGCCGAAAGCCTGCGGGCACGGGTTGGATCCACGGCCCGGGTGGTTGCGGCGTACGGGGAATAGGCAGGATCGGTGAGCCGATTTGGACGTGCTCGTGCAACCCCCGGGGCCGGCTGGGCGTACACCCGGTAGACTGAAATCCGCGCCGAGGCTGCCGGGCCGTGAGGCTGGGCAGTGTGGCGTGACGGAGTGGGTGGGCTCGCCCGTCTGGGCGCCCGCCGCCCCCTGAACGTGAGGGATAACGCCATGAGCATGAATCGGACTGTGGTCGGGCGATCCTGCGCGATGCTGGCGATCGGCTGGGGGACGCTGGCGTGGGCGCAGACGGACACGGTGCGCGATGATGACGCCCCCGGGTGGCTCCGCCAGATCGTGCAGGACCAGGGGAGCCCGCAGGCCAGGGAATACGCCCGCCAGCGCAAGGTGCGCAAGGAACTCGAGCGCGAGATCCGCAAACTCCGCTTCGAGCACTTCCGCACCAAGAACACGGCCCTGCGCCAGGAGGGGATGCTCAAACTCCGCGAGTACACCGACCCCGCGGTCTTCCCGCTGCTCATCGAGATCTTCGAGCGCGACGACGCGCAGGTGCGCCTGGCCATCCTCGATCACATCATGGATACCGCTACCGACGAGGGGGACACGACTCTCGCCTGGGTGGGCGTCTTTGACAAGGACGAAGCCATGCGCAAGGCGGCGATCGATCGCCTGCGCACGCGCATCGCCAAGGTCGGCCAGGCGCCGTACAACGTGCGCCTGGTCGTCTATCAGGGGCTGCGCTCGAAGCAGAACGCCACCATGGCGTCGGCGGCGAATCTCGCCAACATGATCAATCTCGCCGAGGCCATCCCGTGGCTCATCGCCTCGCAGGTGACGGGCTCGCCCCAGGGCGGGGGCGGCGGTGCGGGGCAGGATCAGTCGGGCTATCTCGCGTACATCGCCATCGGGCGGCAGGTCGCGTTTGTGAGCGATCTCACGCCGGTGGTGGGCGAGGGAGCCGTGGCCTTTGACCCGCAGCTGAGCGTGGTGAACGAGGGCGTGCTGCTGCGCATCTCGGGAGCGACGGTCTATTCGTATCACACCGAGGTGCACGGCTCGCTGGTGGATCTCTCCACGCGGCTGTCGGGCGAATCGACGCGCGACTTGGGGTGGAATGTGCCTGCGTGGCAACGCTGGTACGCCCAGACCTTCGCGCCCGCGTGGGAGGCCAAGCAACGCGAGGCCAAGGCCGCGGAAACCAAGGCCGCCGCCGAGCCTCAGTAGCGCCGACCCCAGACCGGCGTTACGCCGCTCCCAGCCCGATGACCGAGGCGATGGCGTCGGTATCGGTGTGGCTGAGCGAGACCAGCCAGCCCGTGATGCCGCGGCCTTGTGCTACGCGGGCCACCTCGCCCGAGAGCTGGATCGTCGGCTCGCCCGAGGGGCGCAGCACGACCTCGATGTCGGTGAAGGCCATGCCCTCGCGCAGGCCCGTGCCCAAGGCCTTGAAGACGGCTTCTTTCGCGGCGAAGCGAGCGGCCAGATGCTCGGCGGCACGCTTTCGGCCCTTGGCGTAGGCCTGCTCGGCGGGGGTGAAGACACGCTCGAGAAAGCGATCGTCGTGGCGCTCGAGCATGCCGCGGATGCGCTCCACGCGGATGAGATCGATGCCGTGCGCGATCGTGTGCATGCGTGGGGCGTTCCTGCTCAGTCGCCCTTGGCTTTGGCCGAGGGCTTGGGCTTGGTCTCGACGCTGGGCGAACTCGACGCGGGCTTGGATTCAGGCTTGGCGTCGGCCTTGGTGGCCGTGCCCGGCGCGTCGGCGGCGGCGGACTTCTTGTACCCCTCGGTGCGGTAGTCAGTCTGGTAGAAGCCCGAGCCCTTGAAGAGGACGGCGGCCCCGGTGCCGATCAGGCGCTCGAGCGCGTTCTTGGCGCACTTGGGGCACTTGCGCTTCGGGGCGTCCTTCATGGATTGGAACGCTTCAAAGCGGTGGTCGCAGGCGTTGCAGCGATAGTCGTAGGTGGGCATGGTGATGGGCTCGCACTAGGGGGCGACGCTGACCTTGGCCGGGCGGATGACGCGGGTGCCCAGCGTGTCGCTGATCTGGTAGCCAGCCTGCAGCGTGGCGACGACCTGGCCGGGCTCGATCCCCTCGGCGGCCTGCTGCATGACGGCTTCGTGCTGGCCGGGGTGGAACACATCGCCCGGGCGCGGCATGATCGGCGCGACGCGGTGCTGCCCGAGAGCCTTGAGCAGTTCCTCGCGGATGGCCCGCATGCCGGCGATGAGTTGCTCCACGCCGCCCTTGCTCAGGTCCTGGTTGAGGGCGATGTCGAAGTGATCGATGACGCCCGCGACCGACGAGGCGACGGCCTGCACACCCTGGGCCCGGGCCACGATCTCGTTCTGGGTCGAGCGGCGCTGGAAGTTCTGGAAATCGGCCATCGTGCGCAGAGCGCGGTTCTTGGCGTCTTCGAGTTCGGCCTCGAGCTCGACGAGGCGCTGGGCCAGTTCCGCGCCCTCGTCGGGCGTCGGGGCATCGGTCTCGGGGATGTCGTGTTCGTGGGGGTCCATGGCGATCAATCCTTGCCTGCTCAGCCCAGCAGATCTCGCATCTTCTTCAGGAAGCCGTGCGATTCGGGCATGACGTTCACGTCTTCGGTCTTGGCGAAGTCACGCAGCAGTTTTTCCTGCTCGGTGGTGAGGCGGCGCGGGATCTCGATGCGCACGAGCACGATCAGGTCGCCGCGTCGCCCCGTCTGAAGGTTGGGCAACCCTTTGCCGGTGATCTTGAAATGATCGTCGTGCTGCGTGCCGGGCGTGATCATGAGCGGGCAGGCACCGCCGATCGAGGGGACGTTGATCTCGGCGCCCAGGGCGGCCTGCGAGAAACTGATGGGCAGTTCGATGATGAGGTGATCGCCCTGGCGTTTGTACATGTCGTGCTTGGCGATGTTGACCAGCACGTGGAGATCGCCGCGGATGCCCTTGCCGTCGGGCGAGACCTCGGGCGACGGGGGCTCGCCCTCGCCCTGGACACGGACGGCTTGGCCGGCGTGGATGCCCGCGGGGATCTTGACCGTCAGGGATCGTTTGCGTGGGGAGCGTCCCTTGCCGCGGCAGGCGTCGCAGAACTCTTTGATGACCTTGCCGCGGCCTGCGCAGGCGGGGCAGTTGGTGACCATGCGGAACATGCCGCCCAGGCCGGTCTGCTGGACGCGCCCCTGGCCGTCGCAGGTGGGGCAGGTGACGGGCTTGGAGCCGGGCTTGGCGCCGGTGCCGGTGCACTTGTCGCAGACGTCCATACGGGTGAACTCGACGTCGCGCGAGGCGCCCGAGTCGACTTCTTCGAGGGTAAGGAGGACCTCGGTCTCGAGGTCGTAGCCGCGTGCGGGCCCGCGCTGGCGACCGCCCCCGCCGCCGCCCATCCCGCCGAAGATATCGTTGAACATCGAGAAGATGTCCGACGGGTCCATGCGGGAGAAGTCGTGGGTGGCGGGCCCGCCGCGCCCGCGGAGGCCTTCATGCCCGTACTGGTCGTAGATGGAGCGGCGCTGAGGGTCGGAGAGGACTTCGTAAGCCTCGGCGCATTCCTTGAACTTGACCTCGGCGGTGGCATCACCCGGATTGCGGTCCGGGTGATACTTCATGGCCAGGCGCCGGTACGAGCGCTTGATCTCATCACCGTCGGCGGTGCGCTCGACGCTGAGGATTTCGTAATAGTCGCGGGTCGTGGGCAAAGCTATATACCTTTGACGACAGTTCGCTATCTTCCACAGGTCTAATTTCTGTTTTCCTCAATTATTTTACGTATTCTTTCTTGCTCATCTATAATATTGATGTTATTAACTCGCAGCATGCCAGAACTGCTCCACCTTGCCATTTCTTTCGCAATACTTTCCAATTGCTTAGCACACGCCCTAACCGGATTTCGATCAGAAGCATCTGTGCCTTCGAACGAAGCTGCATCGACGACACTCTTGTCGATTAGATCGCGACGCCCATCATTATACTTTACATATATTATCAACGGACGATCGCCCAACGCATGCTGCAAGCCACCATACTGGCCCCAGTTAAAAACGCGTCGATCGCCAGGGCCAAGCGCCGGAATGCCATTAATAAGCGGCCCATCCGCCATCGTTGTAATAGGGGCGTCCTTTGGAGGTCGTTCAATACCGAACGCCGCAATTGGAATTGCGCGATCCGGATGAAATGACAAATCGTAAGCCACTCCCCTGCCCACGTTCTCCACGTGTAACAGCAACAAGGTTGGCGCCAATTCATCATGCACAACACGGACAATGACGCATGGCCTTGTCTGCGCCCGAAGCAATTTTCCTGTCAATATCACATATACACAAGTGAGAATGGCGAGCAGGAGGGTTGCTACCGCAGTAATTCCACCACCAATCGTATTTATATCTATCTGTGCTAGATAATCCATAAACGGACATATATTCGTTTGTTTATACGTCCGCGTGTGTTGTTTACATCTCTGTATACATAACCAAACTATTTGTCAATATGCAGAACGCGTATCAGACCACCGAGCCCTCGGCGGGCGAGGCCTCTTCCTTCAGTTCGGTGATGAGCACATCGGTCGTGAGCATCAGCCCCGCCACGCTGGCGGCGTTGACGAGCGCGGTCTTGGCGACCAGGGCCGCGTCGATGATGCCGGCCTTGACGAGGTCGGTGTACTCGCCGGTGGCGGCGTTGAAGCCGTGGTTCCCGCCCTTGCCCTCGCGGACGCGTTCGGCGACGAGGTCGCCGTCGTAGCCCGCGTTCTGGGCGATCTGCTTGATGGGGGCCTCGACGGCGCGGGCGACGATCTCGTAGCCCTGGCGCTCATCCTCGGACTTGACCTTCTTGGCCGCGGCGCGGATGGCCTCCTGCGTGCGGAGCAGGGCGACGCCGCCGCCGGCGACGTAGCCCTCCTTGGCCGCGGCGCGGGTGGACTTGAGGGCGTCGTCGACGAGGTCCTTGCGTTCCTTCATGGCGATCTCGGTGGCGCCGCCGACCGAGATGACCGCCACGCCGCTGGTGAGCTTGGCGAGGCGTTCCATCAGTTTCTCGCGGTCGTAGTCGCTGGTGGATTTTTCGTGCTGGGCGCGGATCTGGTCGGCCCGGGCCTTGAGATCGCTCTTCTTGCCCGCGCCTTCGATGATCGTGGTGTCGTCCTTGGTGACGATGATCTTCTTGGCGCGACCCAGTTCGTTGAGTTCGACGCTCTCGAGCGTGCGGCCCAGGTCCTCGCTCAGGAACGAGCCGCCGGTGAGGACGGCGATGTCGGCGAGCATGGCCTTGCGCCGGTCGCCAAAGCCCGGGGCCTTGACGGCGCAGATCTTGAGCGTGCCGCGCAGGCGGTTGACAACGAGCGTGGCCAGGGCCTCGTTCTCGACCTCTTCGGCGATGAGGAGGACGGGCTTGCCGGCCATGACGACCTTGTTGAGCAGGGGGAGGAGATCGGGCAGGTTGCTGATCTTCTTCTCGTAGATGAGGATGTAGCAGTCTTCGAGCACACACTCGGCGGTCTTGGGGTTGGTCATGAAGTAGGGCGAGAGGTAGCCCTTGTCGAATTGCATGCCCTCGACGTAATCGAGCGTGGTGTGGGCGGTCTTGCCGTCTTCGATTTCGCAGACGCCGTCGGCCCCGACGCGGGCGATGGCCTCGGCGATCAGTTCGCCCACCTCGGCATCATGGTTGGCCGAGACGGTGGCGACCTTCTTGTAGTCTTCCTTGCCCTTGCACTTGACGGCCATGGCGTCGATGGCACCGGCGACAACGCCCGCGGCGTTGTTGATGCCGCGCTGCAGCAGCACGGGGTTCGCGCCCGCGGCGACGTAGCGGAGGCCCTCGGTGAAGATGGCCTGGGCCAGGACGGTGGCGGCGGTGGTCCCGTCGCCGGCCTTGTCGGCGGTGCGCTTGGCAACCTCGTTCACCATCTTGGCGCCCATCGCCTGGAAGGGCTCGGGGAGGATGACCTCCTTCGAGACGCTCACGCCGTCCTTGGTGATGTGCGGCCCGCCGTACGACTTCTCGATGACCACGTGGCGCCCGCTGGGGCCCATGGTGCACTTGACGGCGTCGGCGAGGGCGTCAACGCCCTTCTTCATCTCAAGAAGAGCCGCGTCCTGGAACATGATCTGCTTGGTAGCCATGGCGATTCCCTCGTGGCAATGGATCTCTGAATATCAGTCGGTCGCGCGGAATAGCCCCACGCGGGTGGGGCCGGCTGTGGTTCAGCCTTCGATGACGCCCAGGAGTTCGGACTCGCGCAGGATCAGGTGCTTGATGCCCTTGATCTCGACCTCGGTCCCCGCGTACTTGCCGTAGACCACCGTGTCGCCCTTGCGGACGGTCATCTCGGCGCGCTTGCCGTTGTCCAGGCGCTTGCCCGGGCCGGTGGCGATGATCTGCCCGCGGACGGGCTTTTCCTTGGCGCCCTCGGGGAGATAGATGCCCGAGGCGGTCTTCGACTCGGCCTCGATGGGCTTGACCAGAACGCGATCTTCAAGCGGCTTGACGCCCATGTTTCATGCTCCGTGAAAAGGTCTTGGTGAACCGTTGTGACAAAGGCGTGGGGTTCACGCCGTGTGGTGTGTGATTGACGCTTAGAAACCCATGCCGCCCATGCCGCCCATGCCACCCATCCCGCCCATGCCACCCATGCCACCCATGCCACCCATGCCACCCATGCCAGGACCGCCCGCGGGGGCGGCGTCCTTGGCTTCGGGCTTGGAGGTGATGATGCAATCGGCGGCGAGGAGGACGGTGGCGACGCTGGCGGCGTTCTGCAACGCGGTGCGGTCGACCTTGGCGGGGGTGATGACACCCATCGCGAGCAGGTCGCCGTACTCGTCGGTCAGCGCGTTGTACCCGTGCGAGCCCTTGCCCTCGGAGACCTTGGCGACGACCACCGAGCCGCGGGCGCCCGCGTTTTCGGCGATGGTGTGCAGCGGAACGCCCAGGGCGGCGTAGACGGTCTGGATGCCGGCGGCGAAGTCGTACTTGAAACGCCCCACGTCGTCGGCGCTCTTGTCGTCGCCCTTGTTCTCGCCCTTGCCAAAGACGGCGCGGTATTCCTTCATCGCTTCCACGTCCTTGCGGGCGCGGATGAAACTCACCCCTCCCCCGGGGACGATGCCCTCGGCGACGGCGGCACGGGTGGCGTGCAGCGCGTCCTCGATGCGGGCCTTCTTCTCCTTGAGTTCGGCCTCAGAGGCCGCCCCCACCTTCACCTGCGCGACGCCACCGGCGAGCTTGGCCAGGCGTTCCTGGAGTTTCTCGCGGTCGTAGTCGCTGGTGGTCTTTTCGATCTCGGCGCGGATCTGGGCGATGCGGGCCTGGATGGCCTTGGTGTCGCCCGCCCCCTCGACGATCGTCGTGTTGTCGGCGTCGATCTCGAGCTTCTTCGCCATGCCCAGGTGCTTGATCTCGAGCTTGTCGAGTTCGAGGCCCAGGTCCTTCATGACGGCGGTGGCGCCGGTGAGGACGGCGATGTCCTCGAGCATGGCCTTGCGACGATCGCCGTAGCCGGGCGCCTTGACGGCGACGACCTGCAGCGTGCCGCGCAGCTTGTTGATGACCAGCGTGGAGAGGGCCTCGCCGGTGACGTCCTCGGCGATGATGAGCAGGGGCTTCTTGGCCTGCATCACCTTCTCGAGCAGCGGAACGAGCTTGGCGACGCTCTCGATCTTGTCCTCGTGGATGAGCACGAGGCACTTGTCGAACGAGGTCTTCATCGCATCGGCGTCGGTCACGAAGTTGGGCGAGAGGTAGCCCCGGTCGAACTGCATGCCCTCAACCACGTCGACGACAGTGTCGATGTTCTTGCCTTCTTCGACCGTGATCACGCCGTCTTTGCCCACCTTGTCGAAGGCGTCGGCCATGATGCGACCAACCTCGACGTCGTTGTTGGCGCTGATGGCCGCGACGTTCTGGATGTCGGCCTTCCCCTTCACGGGGGTGGCCAGGGCGTTGATCGAATCGGCGGCAACGCCGACAGCGGCCTTCATGCCGCGGACCAGCGCGTTGGCATCACACCCGGCGGCGATGTGGCGCAGCCCCTCGCGGAAGAGGGCCTCGGCCAGGACCGTCGCGGTCGTCGTGCCGTCGCCGGCCACGTCGGAGGTTTTGCTGGCGGCCTCGCGGACCAGGCGGGCGCCCATGTCCTGGGCCTTGTCGCGAAGTTCGATCTCTTCAGCGACGCTCACCCCGTCCTTGGTGACGGTCGGGCCGCCCCACGACTTGTCGAGGACGGCGTTGCGGCCGCGCGGTCCGAGCGTGGCCTTGACGGCGCGAGCGAGTTTCTCCACCCCGGCGAGGAGGGCCTGGCGGGCTTCGACATCGAAAACGAGGTTCTTTGCGGGCATCGTCTGCTCCCGGAACTGGGCTAGTCGCGGGAGACACCTGCCCCCCGCGTGTTTGGTTACGGTACGGACCCGCGGAGTCGGCACCCCGAGCCGCGAGCCTCTCGACCAGTACTCCCAAGGCAACAGGCATGCCAACAGCCCCGCACCCCTAGGGGGCGGTTGTCCCGTCGATGCACTGTCAGCCGTGAATCGAGGGCACCATCGCCTGCCAGACTGGCAGAAGCCAGAGTGAGAGCCAATGCCGCAGGGGGCGAAGGAAGAAGAGGAACAAGATGCGCTGCGGCGCAAGCCCGAACCGACGCCAAGCATCGCGGGCGGTTCCTATACTGACCGCCATGATGCTCGCGACGACGGATCTCGCCTCGTACATGCCGCTGACCCTGATTGCCATGATGGCCATCGGGTTCGCCGTGGTCAATATCGTGGCCTCGCTGATCATCGGGCCCAAGCGCCCGGGGGCCCGCAAGGGGCAGTCGTACGAATCGGGCATGAACCCGATCGGGACGGCCCGCAAGCGGTTCAACGTGCGGTTCTACTTGATCGCGATGGTCTTTCTCGTCTTCGACGTCGAGATCATCTTCCTGTACCCGTGGGCGTCGACGTTCCCAAACATCGCCCCCCACCCCAACCAGGAAGGCCTGGTCTGGCTGATCCGCATCCTCTTCTTCCTGCTGACGACCGTGGTGGCGTATCTGTACGGCTATCGCAAGGGCGTCTTCCGGTTTGACTGATGCGGCCCGGGCGAGGGTGAGCACGCCGATGGGCACGGTTTCGCATGCACCGCCAACGATTTCCATGATCTCCGCCACAAATGCACGGGTGGGACGTGGCGAGCGGTTCGCATGGGCCCTGGTCTCGCTGGCATGCCTGAGCGTGCTGATCGTCGCCGCGGGCTTGAGACCATCGTCGAGTGGCGCGGGTACGCACAAGCAACTGGGTTTGAATGAATGCGGGTGGGTGCTGGCGTTTGGCAAACCCTGCTTCACGTGCGGGATGACCACGGCCTTTGCGCACGCCGCGGATGGGCGGCTGGATCGGAGTTTCGTAGCGCAGCCGTTCGGGGCCCTGCTGTCGGTGGGTGTGGCGGCGGGCTTCTGGGTGGGGGCGTTCGTGGCGTTAACGGGCTCAACGGTCGGGCGTCGGTGCGCGGGTCTTCTCTCGCCGCGACTGCTATGGTGGTATGGCGGAGCCTTGACGGCGGCGTGGGCGTACAAACTCGCCACGTGGCCGACGTAGCCCGACCGGATGTGGCGCGGCACATAGCCGCGACGCGGGAGATCCAAACGTGAAGACTGCACGCCGCCAGGGGATTGTCACACGGGTCGCGCTTGTTGCGCTGGGCGCGGCGGCGTGGGCGTCGCTCTCGGGGTGCTACGCCGGAGCGTTGATCGAGAGCTACAAGCGCAGCAGCACCAAGACCGTCAGCGCAGAGTACACGCGTCTCGAGGGGAAGAGCTTCGCGGTGGTGGTGGCGGCGGACCGGGCCATCCAAGCCGACCACCCGCTGCTCACCGATCACATCACGTCGCGCGTGACCGAGCGGCTGTCGGCGGGCACGAACGTGCCTGTGGCGGGCGGGTTCGTGCCCGCGCCGATGGTGCTCAAATACATGTACAACACGCCGGGCTGGTCGACCGCGAGCCGTGTGGAACTGGCGAAGGCACTCGGGGGCGAAGGCCAGACGGTCGAGCGGATCATCTATATCGACCTGTATGAATATCGCCTGGCCGATCCGGGCAACAAGTACGAGTGGGATGGCGTGGCGGCGGGGACCGTCAGCGTCTACGAGATCGATTCGACCCTGCCCGAGGAGCCAGCGTTTGAGCGCACGATCCAGGTGCGATTCCCCGGCAAGAAGGGGATCGGCCCCGAACAGATGGACCGTGTGAGCGTGACATCGGCGCTGGCGCTGCGGTTCGTCGATCGGGCGTCGTGGTTGTTCTACTCGCACGAAGAGCCGTATTACCCGGAGTACTAGCGTGAAGCATCGGCGGCTGACTTTCGGCGTGATGGGTGTGCTGGCCACGCTTTCGGCGCTGGGCGGTTGCAACATCGTGGCTCCGGCGGTAATCCTCGCCTCGGGCCCGCCCAAGCGCGACGCGGTTTACGTACTGCCCGAGGATCGACCCACGCTTGTCTTCGTCGACGATCGCGACAACCGCCTGCCTCGGCGTTCGCTGCGGATGGCCATCTCGGATTCGGCGCAGGATCTTCTGATGCGCAGCGGCACGGTCAAGCCCGAGCACATGATCGACGCCAAGGTCATCGCCACGGTCACCTCTCGCGAGTCGGCCACCCAGCCGATGGACATCCAGACCATCGCTCGCCAGGCGCAGGCACAGATTGTGATCTACGTCGTCCCCGCGAGTTTCCGGCTGTCGAGCGACGGGCAGACCTATGACCCGGCGGCGGATTTCTATATCAAGGTGCTCGACGTGACGCAGGACAAGCCGCGGCTGTGGCCAGAAGAGGCGCAGGGCAAGGCCATTCCTATTCGACTCACGACGAGGGCGAGCGAGGTGCCGTCTCGCGCGGCGGACCTTGTTCAGGCCGAGGACAAACTCGCGGCCGAGTGCGGGCGTGTGATCGCGGAACTCTTCCATCGCCACGAGATCCGAGGGCGCGTGAGCGAGGGTCGCCCGGAGTGACGCCCGACGCTCATCTTCACAATACGAGGGTGCTGCACATCCTGCATGGCGAGTGCGGTGCGATGCCTTGGCCGCACGCCGGTAGAGACACCGCGGGTGAAGCGGAGCAGGCGGCGTGCGCCGGCATCGTGCGAGCGTGCCACGGGTTCAACCATGACGTGATCGTGCTGGGCGGCTCGCGCGACAGCGAGCGGTGCGTTCGCCTGGGTCTTGGGCGGCATTGGCGCGTGACGCCGGGTGCCCTCGGGCGCGAAGGGCGATCGCTGATCCGGTGCGTCGATCGTCTGGCCCGCCCCGGAGTCATCATGGCATGGGGCAGACGGGCGGGCCTGCTGGCGCGAGAATGCCTGGCGGGTGTTGCGCCGGTGGTCAGCGTGGACTTCCACGCGGGGACGCTCATGGGCGACTCGGGGCTGACTGAGCCGCTGTCTCCTTCGCTCGTCGATGGCACGGACGAAGATCGCGGCGTGATCCGGTGCCGATTGGGGCTGACCGGCACGGACATGGCCCTCGGGCTTATGGATGATCCCGCGGACGCGGGCGACGCGGTGGGCTTTTTGTTCATCGCGGGCGTGCTGCGGGTCGCGGGGATTCGCGTGACGGCGGTCTTGAGCCGCCGCACGCATGGCTATGAAACCGCGATGCGGCACGTGCGCGAGATCGGGTATGTCAGCCGCGTGATCGCGACAGATCTGCCGATGGTCTGGATCGCGCGAGGCGCGGATGTGTGCATCGCCGGCGCTCGCCAGGATGCGCACGAACGACCGCCGCGAAATGGCGAGTTGGCGCTGGCCTCGATCGCGGCGAGTGCGGGCGTGGCGACGATCATGAACGAGGGCTCGCTGCTTGATCACACGGGCTATCCAGCGCTGTTGCGGGCCCGCACCAGCCGTCCGACCGAGTTTGCCCGGCGACTGGTGCCGCTGCTGACCGAGCCCCACGCGCGAGAGCAAGCCGGGACGGCGGCGCGGGCGTGGGCCGAGCAGGCGGAGCCGATGCACGCGCAGGTGATGCGGGCGTGGGAACTGGCGCTGGGCGCGGGGGCGTTGCGATGAGCGAGCGATACGGGGTGCTGTTCGTGTGCCTGGGGAACATCTGCCGCTCGCCGCTGGCCAAGGGTGTGTTCATGCACGCGGCCGAGCGCGAGGGTGTGATCGATCGGTTGCGGATCGATTCGTGCGGGACGGGCGCGTGGCACGCGGGCGGGCCCGCCGACCCACGCACCATCAGCGTGGCGTTGCGGCACGGGATCTGCTTTGATCACGTGGCGCGCCAGATCCGCCCCGCGGACCTGGAGAACTTTGACCTGCTCATCCCCATGGACGCGAAGAACCATCGCGATGTGCTGGCGATGGGAGCGCCACCCGAGAGGGTGCGCCTGATGCGGGCCTTTGACGAGTCGATCGGTGTGAAACCGCCGCCCGATGTTCCCGACCCATACCTGGGCGAGGGGGACGGGTTCGAGGACGTGTATCAGATGATCGATCGGGCCTGCCGCGGCCTGATGAAGCACGTGCTCGAGCACGCGCCGGGGTGATCGAGCCATCGGGCCGCAATGCGGTGGCGCTGGGTGAGCGCACGGCCCCACGCCCGCAGCCGGGCATGCGTCAACACGCGATCGGCATCAGGCTCTCCGCGATCAGACGTCGAGCAGCAGCCGCTGCGGGTCTTCGATGGCCTGCTTGACCTTGATGAGAAACTGGACGGACTCGGCCCCGTCGATGATGCGGTGGTCGTAGGAGAGGGCGACGTACATCATGGGGCGCAGCGCGATCTGGCCCGAACCGACCGGGTATTCGACCGGGCGGCTCTTGATCGTGTGCATGCCCAGGATGCCCGACTGGGGCGGGTTGATGATGGGGGTGGCGAGGAGCGAGCCAAAGACCCCGCCGTTGGTGATGGTGAAGGTGCCGCCCTGCATCTCGTCGAGGGTGAGTTTGCCGTCGCGAGCGCGGGTGGCCAGGTCCTTGATCGCGAGCTCGATCTCGGCGAGCGAGAGCGTGTCGGCATTGCGGATGACGGGGACGACCAGGCCCTTTGGGGTCGAGACGGCGATCGCCACGTCGCAGTAGTTGTGGCGCTCGATCATCGGCTGCCCGTTCTCTTCAACGATGAATGCGTTGACGAGCGGGAAGGCCTTGAGCCCCTGGACGACGGCCTTGACGAAGAAGCCCATGAAGCCCAGCGCGATGCCGTGCTTCTTCTCGAAATCATCCTTGTATCGCTTGCGCAGGTCCATGACCGCGCCCATGTCGCACTCGTTGAAAGTGGTAAGGATCGCGGCGGTCTGCTGCGACTGGACCAGACGCTGGGCGATGCGCTGGCGCAGGGGCGTCATCTTTTCCCGGGCGGCGTCGCGCGGGCCGGTGGTCGCCTTGGCCGACGACGGGGCCTTGGCGGGCGCTGCAGCAGTGGCGGCGGCGGGCTTGCGCGATTCGACGAACGTTGTC
>JABWBB010000057.1 GCA_013360675.1 Phycisphaerales bacterium
TCGGTGATCGAGCTGATCGAGGAATTGGCGCTGCGCGGCGGCGGCGCGGGCACGCTCCACCGCCCCCAGTTGCTCCGTCAACCGCCCCGCGATCCGCTCCTGCTCCGCCAGCGGGGGGAGGGGGATTTCAAGCGACTGGACATCGCGTGACGAAAGGTGCTTGACCGTCGTAAAGGCCGTGCGATCTTCGATCTCTCGGAGGAACTCGTCCAAGAGGTAGTGCAGGTAGCCCGGTGCAACCCGCTCGCGGTCAGGTAGGAGGCGGCACACTCTCTGATTGAGGAGTGCATCGCCACCACGCCAGCGGTAACAGCGAAACTCACCGTCCATACCAATCAGCAGATCGCCATTGCGAACGACGTACTCCTTGGGATACTCGCCGACGAAGCGGAGGGAGCACACGTTCGTCTTGAGATCACGTATCCGAATGAGGGGAGTCCCCGTATTGGTGCTGAAGCCTTCGCCGTCGAAGGCCCAACCATTCTGCACCCGGCACACGCTTGAAAGGCGCACGCGCGGCCACTCCGTCGCGTTCCTCCGCGCCTCTCCGCGTCCTCCGCGTTCGATCGGTCTTTCCGGCGCAGCCGAGCCCTTCATGCCGCGAACATCCTCTCTTTGGTCTGCTGGAGGATCACGCGCGGCTCACCGGCGCTCTTGAGCGCTGAAATGCCGCCCGCCGCCGCCACCTCGGGCGTCTGCCAGATGTGCGGGTTCTCCAGACCCTCCGTGCCGCCGACGGCGAACTAGTCGGCGATGGCCTCGATGGCCTTGCGGGCCTGCTCGGGCAGGGCCGCCAACCACCCCGCATGCTTGTAGCGGAAGGCCAGGCAGCGTTCCTCGCGCGTGCGCGGGAGCAGGCCGTAGGCCAGGTCGGCCAGCACGTCGTAGAGGTCGTAGTCGTTCATCTGCTCCAGCATGCGCAGCACGCTGGGGGAATAGCCGCTGCTGACGATGGCGTCGATGATCTCCTCGCGCTCGGGCGGGTTCACCCAGCGGGCGCGGAAGGCTTCGAGGGTCGGGCACTCCTGAGTGAGGCGGGCGGAGAGCCCGGCCTTGTAGTCGTCGATGGGGACGGGCATGGCGCGGCCGTTAACGGGCGCGACGACATAGCGCCCGAGGGGGCTCATGTGAACCTCGAAGCCATCGACGATGACCGGCGGCTCGGGGGGAATAGGCGGTGGATCGACCGGACCCGGGCCGGTGCCACCGCCGCCGGTGCTGGGAGGCTTGGTGATGAAATCCTCGGCGAAGAGTCGCGTGGCCCCGGTGTAGTCGTAGACCGTGAACATCAGTTTACCCGTCGGGTCGTCGATGCGCGTTCCGCGGCCGATCATCTGGTAGAAGGAGATGGGGCTCTTCATGTAGCGGAAGAAGGCGATGTTCCGCACCACGGGGACATCGACGCCGGTGGTGAGCAGGTCCACCGTCGTGGCGATGAAGTGGCTGGAGGAGGAGCCGCGCAGGTCGGGGAGGGCGTCGTTGCCACTGCTCTTGGCCGTGCACTTGAAGGCGTAGGGGTCCTTGCGGGGCACGCCTTTGCTGGCGCACCACTGGGCGTACAGGTTGTTCATCGCGGCGGCGACATCGTCGGCGTGGCGGTCGCGGGCGCAGAAGATGATGGTCTTCTGGTGCGGGCCGCGCTCCTTGTCGGAGTTCACGATCTGCGTGAGCAGGTCCAGGCACATGGCGTTCACGCGGTCGGGCAGGAGGAGTTTGGTCTCGAACTGCTGCTTCTCGTACAGGTCGGCGATCTCGGCGGCGGTGACGGGCTGGCCGGTGTTGGCGTTGCGCGGGTTGCGGCTGATGATCTCCGCGAGCGTGACGCCCTTGGCGTCAAGGTTCACCTGGGCGAGCTGGATCTCGCAGGCGGCCAGATATCCGTCCTCCATCGCCTGCGCGAGGCCGTACTCGTAGACCGGCTCGCCGAAGTAGGCGAGGTTGTCGGCGGTGATGCGAGCGTCGGCCTTGGCCTCGTCGGTCTGCTCGGCGCACTTGAGTTGGCGGGGCGTGGCGGTGAGGCCGATCTGCACGGCCTTGGGGTTGCGCGTGAGCACGACCGACCACTTGCCCCACGCCGAGCGGTGGCACTCGTCGATGACGATGTGGGAGAAGTAGTCCTCGGGGTAGTGGCGGAAGAGGAAAGACGGGTCGCCGTCCTCGCGGTCGATGCCGAGCGTCTGGTAGGTGGCGACATGGACGCGGGCGTTCTTGGCGTTGTTGCGGCCGTCGGCTTCATAGACCTCGGCGGCGTCGGCACCGAAGACGTTCTGCATGGCCTTGAGGCCCTGGGTGCGGAGTTCATCGCGGTCGCACAGGAACAACGCGCGGCGGAGTTGGCCCGCATCGGCGATGCGGCGCAGCAGGTTGCAGGCGATGAAGGTCTTGCCCGTGCCGGTGGCCAGTGAGAGCAGGGCGCGGGGCGGCTGGGGGGGGTGCTTGCGGCGCTGCGGGCGACCTTCTCGAACACGGCGCGGATGGCCGCGTCCTGGAAGTAGCGGCGTTGCCCCTCGCCGCCCGCGTAGCGCGTGAGCAGGGGCTTGGCGGCGGGCGCGTCGAGCGAGAACCCGACGATCTGTTCATAGCGGGCGCGGAGTTCGGCGGGGGTGGGGAACTCGGCGATGGGCCGCGGCGGGGTGGTCATCCCGGTCGAGCGGTCGAACTCGACGAACAGGTGGCCGTTGCTGGAAAAGACAAACTGGACGTTGTGGCGCGACGCGGCCAGGTACCCCTTGGCCTGGTCAAGCCCGTGCCCGGGCGGGAGCGACTCCTTCTTGGCCTCGATCAGGGCGACGGCGACGGGCTGCGTCTCGGCGTTGACGCGAATGCGGAGCGTGTAGTCGGTGCGGCCCGAGGAACGCCGGCGGCCCTTGCCGTTGACGATCTCGACGGCTCCGAGGGTGACTTCGCGGCAAATGAGATCCTCCGACCAGCCACGGGCGTGGATGGCCGGGTCGATCAGTTTGGCCCGGGTGTCTGCCTCGGAAAGGGACATGAGGCAGATGGTACGGGGATGGATGTCGGGATGCCCGGTGGCGAAGGCCAATACAGAAGGATGGGGCGGAGGGTCGGGGCCATCGGGCCGCGGGCTGGTGCGGCCCGACCGAGAGAAAGCCGCGACCCCCCACGGGCGTGTCGCGGCTGAGGGCAAGGCGTGATGAACGCCTCACTCGTCGAGGTTGGGCAACGGGCCGTCGGTCGCTCCGTCCCATTCATGGGCGTGGCGCTCGGCGATGTCCTCGAGGTCGTGCTCGGTGAGGTAGTCGGCCGTCTTGCGCTCCTGGCACGCCGCGACGGCGCGCGCTAGGCCGGTCCACTCCTCGATGGTGAGCATTTGGTCCTGGCGTGCGCCGAGCAGGTAGAGCGCGGTCTGAAGCACGGCTTCGAGTTGGGCTTGGGTCGGCGCGGGCTGCGGGGCGGGGGTGGCGCTCATGACTCAGGCTCCCTTCCCGGCGACAAAGACCCCGCGCTCGTGCTTCTTGAACCGCGCGGCGGTGCCCTTGGCGGCGATCTCCCGGATGATGGCGGCGTAGAGCGTGGCCTCGGGCGTCTTCCCTCCGGGGCTCGTCCACAAGGCCTTGGCCTCCATCGCGGCGATCATCTCCTTGGCCCGCATCGGCACCTCGCTCGCGGCGAGCACCTGCGCCGCCGCGTCGAGCGCGCTGACGCGCTTGGGCTTCTTCTCCTTGACAGCCTTCGTCTTGGGGGCCTTCTCGCCCTTGGCCTTCGTGCCCTTAGTAGCCGCCCCAAGGCTCGCGTTGTTGGAGACCTCTTTCTCGCTGGGGACCTCGTGATCCTGCTTCCCACCCGCCAACCGGTCGTTGATCTCGGCGAGCGCCGCTTTGCGGAGGCGCTCCGCACTCGACGAGGTGGCGTCGGCCTTGCGCTTGGAGATGCGCTTGCCGCCTGGGCCGACGGCTCGCTTCATCACGGGGGTGCTGCTGGACTTCTTCGTCTTCGTGCTCATGGTCATCTCCGAACTGGGGGTTGGGTCTCCCGTCGCACGCTGCGGCGGGGAAGCGTGGCCATCGCGGTTCCCCGCGACGCCGCGTGGGGCGGGTCAGCGGCTCTGCACGATGCTGATCTGGAACTCGGAGCCGTCCTCCATTCGCAGGACCAGCCCCTTGTTGCTCGTGAGCAACTGCACGCCGTCGAAGGTGTCCGCGTGGGCCAGGCCTTCGGCCTCGCTCACCATGTCGCGGGCGATGTCGGCCAGCGCGATGTCGTCGTCTTCGCCTTCGATCTCTTCGCGGGCGTCGAGAAGGTTCTGGATCAGGGACAGCAGCGTGTTCTGCAGGTCGGTCTCGTTCATGGCGGGTCTCCTTGGTTGAGCGGGCGTTCAGCAGCCCGCGACGCGTTCGATCTCGTTGAGGACGTCGTGGACCATCGAGTTAGTGGCGGCCGCCTGTCCCCGGCGGTCCCGCCCGTAGACGTGCTTGGCCACCTCGGCGGCCTTCGCGTAGCGGGCCTCGCGGCTCTCGTCGCGGCGGAACTCGGCGATGACCTTGTCGACGCGGCCTTCCGCGCGGCTCATGCGGACCACGCTGGCGGCCGCGCCGTCGGCCGTGGCTCGCACCGTGATGTCTTCCTCGCTGCCCTCGATGACGATGTGCTTGATCTTCATGGCGTGTCTCCGTGGAGGGGGTTACTCGGCGTCGTTCAAGAAGGCCTCGACGTGCTCCCGGTCCATCCCGCTCATGAAGCCGACCAGGTCGATCAGGTCGCTGCGGACCTTCCCGAGGTCGCCCGTGCGGCCCCAGTTGCGCGGGTCGGCCTTCGCGGCCTCCGCGTGCTTGTCGAGTTCCATCTGCAGGACGTCCATCAGGCGGGCGATGTCGTTCTGCCTCGCGGCGTAGGTCTGGGCGGCGGTCGGTTCGGGCTTCTTGGCGTTGGTCGTGCGCTTGTTCATGCTTCTGCTCCTATGCGAATGGGTGGTCGGTTAAACAGCGAAGCCCGCATTTCGCGGGCTTCAGGTCGTCGGGTGGTTGTCGTTCTTGCGGTCCCAACTCGTCGTGTCCTTCGGCTGGCCGACCGCCCGGAGGTAGTCGACCAACTCATCGGCGGCCCAGGTGTCGCCGTCGATCGCGTCGTGCTCGTTGGGGGCGTCGGTATCGCGGTCGATCTCGAAGAGGCGGAAGCCGCCAAGCGCTCCGGGGCGCGGTCCCCAGTGGCCGTCGAGGTGGCGGCCGCGCCCGGCGGGGACCGTCGCGATGTTCCAGGTGCGGCCGTCGGGCGTGTGGATCTCGATCGCGGGGATGTGGAACCCGCTCTTGGCGAGGGTCTTGGCGAGGTCGAGCGTGGTCTTCGTGGTCGCGTTCATGTTCGTGGTTTCCGTCGCGTGCGGGGGGTGCGTTGTTCCCGCTCGCGTTGGACACACATTGGCCGGCTGACGGGGAACAGGCAAGGCGTCCGGCCTGCATTTCTCGATGATTCTGCGACATGTGGGCAACTCGGCCAAACATGTGGGTGGAGCGGGAAAGCGGGCCGCACAGCGCGGCTTCCCTACCCGCCCGTTGGCCACGGGTTGGCCCACGATCGCCCACGTCGCGTCCTCGCGGCGGGGCGTACCAATCCGCCACGCGACCGTCGGCGCTCGGACGCGCAAACAAACTCTGTCTCCAAGCGCGGCTGTTCCCGCGGGCGTTGACTTTCGATTCCGGCGGGGAAGTACCTATTGCCCCCTCCCCTCCCCCGTTCGGACTCCGGCTGTAAGGCTTCGGGTAGGCGCTGCCTGGCACGCCAACTGCATGTCCGAAACCGTGCGTCGATGGCGTGCGATCCGCACGCCGGTTGCCCGTTGCGCCGAACCTGTTGCGCGCCCGTCGCGCCCATGATTTCTCGATGTTTCCGCGATGAACCTATTGCGCGCAAGAGGTTGCAATAGGCGCAACAGGTTGCTACGCACCCCCGCTGGCGCTGCGGAATCGAGGGTCCGCGCTCGTGCTCGCGCTGCGCCGGAGCACTTCTTCGCTGTGTTTGAGCGGCGAAGAGCGCTGCGCAGACCAGTTTGTGTGCCTTTGGAGCGCGTTTTCATGCATCGGCAACGTCCTCGATGAGCCGGTACAGCCGCTGAGGCGTGCCGCCGGTGGCCCGCTCGGCGAACTGGATGCGGCGTTGATCCATCAGCGCCTGCCGGACCTCGTCGTGCTCGCGGGGCGACCAGGCCAAGCGCCGGCTGAGTTGCCAGAAGGGCATCCACGGATCGGCGGGGTGTTTGACCGCCCATTCCCGGAGCACGCGGATCATCGCCTTGCACTGGCTCTCGAAGTCGCCGGCGCTGACGTGCTGGCTGGCCTTGAAGAGCATGCGGCGGGTCTGATGTTCAACCAAGGACCACGCCCAGTTCACCCCTTCGACGGAGATCTCGGGATTGCGGTGCCCAATACTGCACGCATGCACGAGCGCGAGACGCCGGGCTTTCTCGTTGGCGCGGGCCCACAGCGCCATCCCCGCCTGATCCGACTTGGCCTCGGCCTCCGCGTATGCAGCATCGGCCAGGGCGCGAATCTCGCCGAGGCGTACCCGAGCATCGGGCGTTGGCTCGACAAGTTTGGGCTCGGGGTGCGAGGTCTTCAGGTTTCCCTTGCCCGGCTTGAACTCCGCCCACCACCGCGCCCGCTTGAGAATCGCTTTCGGGAGTTCGTGCACATCCACATCCTGGCCGAGCCCGCGGCGGCCGGCCTCGAAGATGAGCATGCGAGCGAAGAAACCGTTGGAGAGCATCTTCGGCGACAGCGCCTCATAGAAGATGTCTGGGATCGCCGTCCCGAAAAGGCACAGGCACGGCTGATCGATGATGCGGGGCTCCTCGTCGCTGGCCTTGACGCGGAGCGGGTAGATCGTGTTGGCCGAGGTGTACAGTTTCAGGAGCGTCTGCATGATGCCCTCGTACCGAGGGTCGCGCTTGGTGCCGTACCCGCTGATCGCCTGCATGAGCGTGTCGATCTCGTCCGTCTGAAAGAGCATGACCGGCGTCAAGTGCATCCGATCCTCGAGGCCCTCGCCACTCGCGAAGCCGTCCGCGACCGCGCCGGCCATGTCGGCGCTCGCGAGGATCCGCTGGTTCACCTTGCGCGGGAAGTCCTTGCCCGTGCCGGTGTTAGCCAGGCCCAGGAGGTAGATCGCGGTGCGGTTGTCCTGTGGGTCGCGGACCTTGCGGCCCGCCAGCGCGGCCTGCAGCGCCACCGCGCCGCAGAACGCCAGCACCGGCTCGGGGTACGGCGCGTTGGCGAGCGTGTAATCGATGACTTCGTCGATGAATCCCGGCACGCGCAGGAGCGCTGGCGGCACGGGGCCGGGATCAATCGGTGCGGCCAGCGGCGGCTCCGCCTGCGGGGTTGTGACCTTGAAGGCGGACAGATCGACATCGCCGGAGGCGGGTTCCGCACCGAATCCCTCGCGCCGCAGCGCTCGGGCGGCCGCCGCGAAATCACCGTCGTGCTTGAGCAGCGAGTACACGGCGAAGAGCGAGTACCCGCGCCCGTCCTCGAAGGGCGGGGCGTTGGTCGAGAACACATAGAACACGCCGCCCTTGAGCGTGGCGCTGCAGCCGCGGTCCTTCCCGGGGCGGGCCCAGTGCTCGTTCTCGCCCCCGCTCACCCGAGTCCAGCCGTGCTCGACCAATAGGTCCCGGACATCGCCGCGCTGGTTGAAGTCATCGCCCGGCTTCAGGCCGCTGGGGGAAGAGGCCGAGGATGCCTTGGGACGCGGACCATCCTCCACAGGATGCTGGGCCTCGTTGAGCTCCCATGCGCAGGCCAGCAAGCACTCTCGCTCCTCGGGCGTGATGACGGGCAACGCTGCAAGATCGCCAGCCGTGAGCACATACCCGTTCGACGGTGCGCACAGGAACATCCCGCCCTCGCCGCGGGTCTCGATCATCGTGGCGACCGCACGCCAACAGCCATCGACACCCTTCCGCGGAGTGAAGCGCTTGCCCGCAACCTCGATCGAATTAGCCCCGGGTGCGTCGAAGGACCGCTGCGCAAGTTTCATGTTGCCGCAGACCGGGTCCGAACACCGGTATGCGACATGGCGACCGCCGGAGGGTGTGGTCTCGACGACAAGGCGATCGATGAGGCCCGGGCACACCGCCTCGACCCGCGCTCGCCACGGCTCGAACGCCACGCCAGCCAGGTCGAAGTCGATCATCTCGAGTTTACCCGAGACGCGTCCGCACACCAGGCACAGATCACGCCGGGCGGGCCCGGCGAACCAGCGCGCGTGCTCCGCCGGCGTTGGGAGCCGCGTCTGGTACGACTTCCACGAGCGCAGGGCAACGCGCTTGTCGTCGCCCTCGCGGATCGCCGGCAGTACGCAGAGCCCCGCGGCGGCATATCGCCGGGCCGCGTCCAGGGTTGAGGGCACCGGGAGCGTCATTCGAACGGCACCTCCCACGCCAGCGCTCGGTCGAGCGCTTCGGCGGGAGAGGCATGCACGTGCGCGGTCGTCCGCGGGCAGTTGCGGGCGAACCACATCTGCCGCGCCAGGTCCCGCGACGCCAACGCCAGGTACACCGGCTTGCCGAGCATGTGCGCCCAGCCGAGCTCGAGCAGCGTGGCGTGGCAGTCCGTGGCATTGATCCAGGCAAAGAACAGGTCCGACTCCCTGATCCACTCCATGCACAGCCCCGGCACCACCCAGCGGGGGCGACTATTCACTGGCGCGGGCCACGATGGACTTGAGTCGTGCTGCCCGACGCCCGCGTGCCATCCGACCCACTCGTGGCTCTCGCCGCCGAACGGCACGAAGTGCGGCCCAGTGAAGATGAAACGGCCGCAGTCGATCGGCTGTCCGAACGGCGAGACGCCCAGTTGCGGCACCAGCGGCAACCGCCAGTTGCCCGATCCGTGCATCTTCCCGGCGAGGTACACACGGCGTCTGGGCCGGGGACTGGGCGCGGCCATCGAGACGGATCGGGGCGTCGTACTGGGCGGGATGGAGGAAAGTGTGCGAGTCGTCATGACAAGTGCTCCGCGAATCCGACGGATTCGAAGTGACGGCGCAGCGCGGCGGTTGCCGCAACGCCGAGCGAGTGGCGACGGCGGCCATCCGTGGCCGCTTCCAGGAAGTCGTTGCAGACGGTGGCGAGGTCTTCGGGCAGAGCGTCGATCGCGGCGCGAACGTCGAGTTCGAGATCCCGCCGAGCAATTGGGGATGCCGAAGTGAGCGACGGGTACCGCCCGTGCCCCGCCGCCATCGCATCGTCAATGGGGACGGTCATCGACCGGCCGCCACGCTTCGCGGCATGCTGGGCCCGGAGGATCGATGTCCCGGCCCTGGTCATGGCGATGGCAAGGAACGCCATCGGGCGACCGCGCGATGGATCGAACTTCGGCCAGCGTTCCAGTGCGGCCAGGATGAGGTAGGACCGAAACTCGGCGTGCGAATCGCCGTCGCGACCACATCCCACGAGCCTGTTCGCGACGCCATGGGCGGTGGCGCCCAACCGATCAACGTCGAGGGTGTCAAATGCGGAGGGAGCCGCGAAGGGACCACGTTCAACCACGCAGCACCTCCTGCACGAGCAGGCGGTGCGGCAAGCCATGGCGCACCTCGATGGTCACATCTGCGTTGTCGGGGCAGGCCTTCAGTTCCGCGAGCAGTTCGAGGACCGCGTCTTTGAGCGCGTAGTCGGGCTGCCGGCAACCTGAGCCGATGAGGCGTTCGCCACCGAGTTTGACCTCACGCACGACCAGCGGGGTGGGATCGAAGACGGGCTCGCCGCATCTCACGCGGCACTCGATCCGGCCAAATCCGACGCGCGTCATCAACTCGATCAGACGCTGCTCTGACGGAGAGGCTTCGCTGAAAACGTGAAGTCGGCGAGTGCTCGCGATCATCGAGCACCCCCGTTCCCGGCTTCACTCTTTGTTGGTGCCGGTGTGCTGGCGTCAGGGTGCAGTGTGACCTCGACGCCCAGTCGCCGCAGTTGGCGGATCGCCTCGGCAACTCCCGCGGCGTCCCCGCTGATCCTCGCTCGTTCAAGCAGGACGAACCAGGCGGCGGGGGCATCCTGCCAGGGCTCGCGCGATCTTCGTTTGGTCTTGGTCATCGATCCATGCCTCCTTCTGGAGAATGGACCGATGTCGCATAGGTGTCGCGCGACACTCCGCCACCACGGCTGCCTTCAGGCCGCTTTCAGCGGATAGGTGTCGCAGAAACTGTCGCGCTACTCGTCGTCCCAGGCCTCAATGTCGCCCGTTTCGTCGTCTTTCTTACCCCTGGGAAGGTTGGGGCGACCGCTCTGCAAGGCCGCGCGGGCGAGCTTGAACCGCGGCCACCGATTCAGGGAGGTGCGGGCGCAGTCGACCGCGTCGGCGATCTGGCTATTCGTCCAGTCGGGGTGCTGCACGAGCAGCGCCACCGCGAGGGCTTACTTCTGGAGCTTGGGGCCACCGGCCTTGACAACCCTCTCGTTCGAAGAGGAGATCCTGGCTCGGAGTTTCTCGCGGTCCGACCAGGCAATCGCCCACTCGAAGATCTCCGCAAAGGTCATCTGCGATGGTTCCCGCTCGACGATGCGAGCAAGGTGCTCCCACGCCTCGATAGAGTGGCCGGGAGGGGTAAAGCCCCTGGCGTGAAGCGCATCGTCAGAATCATCAAATGCGCCCTGGACGACCTCCACCATGAGTCGGATCGCTTCGGCTCGCTCGGCTGCCGAAGCCGATTCCGACTGCATGAGCTCGTTCGTGAGCGAGGCCAAAGCGGCGTCGATGATTGCCCGGCACTCGCGAACCGGTTCGGTGGCGATGGCAAAGCGGCGTAGCTTGGTCCGAGCCCGCTCAATGGCGGCCTCGGCGGCGGGGTCACCGGTCACGGCGTCAATGAACGCGATTCCGGCTCGGCTCCGTCTGGGTTCGGGCGTGCCCATGATCGGGAAAGTGTAGAAGCGTGGTCGTTTTGCGTATTCAGGGGTGGAGGGCCTATCGGCCACTCCCGCCGAGCGACCGCTCGACGGAGATCTGACAAAACGAGCACGAGGAGCTCCCACATGTCGACTGTTCAGGCCCCGCCAGCGCGTCCATCGCCCGCCGAGAGAATCACGCAGTTCATCGAACGCAACGGTGGTGACCACAAGTGCTGGTTTATCGGCGTCACGTGCAATCCACGCGAGCAACTCATCTGCGAGCACTGCATCAACTCCACACGCGACCCGTTCTTGATCATCGGTTGCGATACCGCCGATGAGGCGCGTCGGGTTGAGTATTCGCTGCGGAAGAAGCTCGGCGGCTGGGGGAAGCGGTTCGACGGACTCGATCCCGCCGCCATCTTCGTCTACACGTTCCGGCTGAGCTCGGCCACCGTTCCGAATCTGACTTAACGAAGCCCTCGTAGCTCGCCCGGCGAACCGTCTCATCGCGGTTCGCCGGGCTTTGTTCAATTCTGCGACGGGCGTTCAGCCTTCAGCATCGCCCGCCAGCGCCGGCGCTGCTCGCGCCAGTCCGAGGCGGCGCACACCGTGCGCAGCTCGTGCTCGCTGACTGCATCACGCTCTCGCTCAACGCGGGGCAGGAACAGCAACTCCTCCTGGATGTCCGGAGCCAGGCACAGCAGGTCCATGATCTGGCTGATCCGAGCCCGCGTGACCTGCCCCAACCGGGCGAGGTCGGCGTGGGATTCGACCTCGCCCATCCGAACCAACTCCGCAAACCGGATCGCCAGCGCCACCAGGCGGGCGACCCGGGGCACATGGCCCGTCTCAACCACCGGCGCGGCGGGCTCCACGCCGACGTTGACCTCTTTCCGACCCGCCGCCCCCCGCGTGAAATGCACCGGAAACTCGATCGTGACGTCGTGCATTTCGTTCATGCGACCTCCTCGTGCTCAATGGGCGCTTGGCCGAGCGTGCGCAGCCCGGCAGGATGGAACGTGATCGACACCGTCTTCTTTGCACCGTCGTAGTCCACCCGCTTGACGAGGCTCGCCAGCACGGCCGCCTGTTCCCGCGGGTAGAGCACGTCCCACGTCGCGGCGAACTCGCGAAGCGAGCCCGCGACGTCGGACTGGGTGATCGACTCGCCGTCGATCTCGTCCTCCTCGGCGCGAAGAACCCGTGTCCGCTCGCTGGCCGTCGCCAGGCGTTCGTGGAGGTCGGCCAGCCGGGCGGCGGCGTTGGCGTCCGTGCCTGCGGCCATCGCGGCCTTGCGGATGTCGCCCTCAATCTTCTGGATCTCACGCGTGCTCGCCGTGTGGTCCTTGTCGATCTGGGCGCTCCGAGAGCGGATGCCGCTCTGCAACTGGCGGAATGTCGCCGCGACCAACGCCGCATCGCCACCGATGTGCTTGATCCGGTCGACTACCAACCTTTCGATCTGCTCGGCGGGCAAGGAACCCGACGGGCACGCGTGCCAGCCCTGTTTCTGGGCGACGTAGCAGACGTAGTAGCGGTACGCAGCCTTCCCGTCTTTGACGCTGTAGGTGTGGCCCATCGCGTGCCCGCACGGCCCGCAGTGGATCAGCCCTTTGAGCAGCGCCCCGTGCTGGTTACGGACGTGCATGCCGCCGGTGCGGCCGTTGTGCTTGATCGTCTGGAAGACCTGCTGCCAAAGCCGCTCGTCGACAATGGCCGCGTGTTCGCCGGCGAACAGCTCCTTCTTGTGCTTGACCTTGCCCACATAGGCCGGGTTGGTGAGGAGGTTGATCAACAGGTGCTTGTCCCACACGCGACCGCCAACCGCCGTGCCCTTGCGCGTCGTCCAGCGCTTGCACGTGCTGCCGCGGGCGTTGAGGATCTGGGCCACCTTGGTGAGCGATCGGTGCTCCAGATAAAGGTGGTAGACCTCGCGGACGAGTTCCGCCTCCGTGGCGTTGACCACGAGCTTGCTCCCGCCCGCGGGCTGCGGGGCGAGGTCGTACCCCAGGATTGGCTTGCCGCCGAACCACTTGCCCTTGCGCTTGGACGCGGCGATCTTGTCGCGGGTGCGCTCGGAGATGATCTCCCGCTCGAACTGGGCGAACGAGAGCAGGATGTTCAGCGTGAGCCGCCCCATCGACTGCGTGGTGTTGAACTGCTGCGTCACAGACACGAACGACACGCGGTGCTTCTCGAAGACCGCCATCATGCGGGCAAAGTCCAGGAGCGAGCGCGACAGCCGGTCGACCTTGTAGACCACCACGCAGTCGACCTTACCCGCTTCGATGTCGGCCATCAGCCGCTGGCAGCCGGGTCGGTCGGTGTTCCCGCCGGTGAAGCCGCCGTCGTTGTACTGGTCCGGCATCGCCACCCACCCCTCGTGCTTCATGCTGGCGACGTAGGCCTCGCCGCTCTCGCGCTGGGCGTGGAGCGAGTTGAACTCTTGCTCGAGTCCCTGTTCGCTGGACTTGCGGGTATAGATGGCGCATCGCACCGTCGCCACGCCGGCGTTCTTTGCGGGTTTGGTTTCCATTGACGTTCTCATACCTTGCCCTCCGTGATGCCGGGCTCGTGGAGCCCGAAGAATCGGAATCCGTTCCAATGCGACCCGGTCACCTTCGCCGCGATGGCGCTCAGCGACCGGTAGACCTCTCCCTCAAACTCGAAGCCCTTGGGCAGCACCCGGACGAACACGGCGCGGCCCTTGCAGCCGCCCGTCCTCTCGCGTGTGGATGGGCACGCTCACCACGCTCTCGCCGTTGGCCCGGGGCTTGGGCGCGTCCGGCGATTGGGCGCGTGGCGGGCTTCGCCGCAGGTCAGCGTCGTTGGCCAGTTCGCGTGCCCGCTGGCGTGCCCGCTCCGAGATGTCGCCCTCCCGAAGCGCCTGCATCCGCCAGAGAATCCGTTTGATGAGCAGCACCTTGTGGTGCGTGCGAGTTTCTTCGCCGTAGACCTTGGCGTACCGCTGCTTCAGTTGCGGCACCGTCATCTGTTCCAAGGCCCGCTCGGCTGCATTCACATCGATCGCCATCGGGGTCTCCGTTCTCGTGGCCGTTAACCACGCGACCCATCAGGGCGACCATGCTCGGAGAGTTCAAGTCGAGCGGGAGAGCCTTCTTGATGCTCGATGTTCGGCCCCGAAATGGCGACCTGTCGCCGGCGGCGGCGGATGCCCTCGGCGAAGATGGCGGCGATGCTGACCAGCCGCGCGGCGGGCGTGGGCGGGGCATTGGGATCGAGCGTGGCGGTGGGGGCGGGCGCATCGTCCATGAGCGCGGTGTCGTGCACGGGCACATCCTCCGTGAAGGGGGACATGCATCCGTGCGGGCGTGCGCTATGCGCTCGGCTTCGCACCTGATGCTGGAATGGAGCCCGCGTCCGGTGCGGGATCTCTGCCCACTGAATACGCGAAACGGTCAGGGAGCACCGCAGACGCCGAACGGCACCCCTCGTTCACCCCGGCAGCGCGTTAACCCCGACGCCAAGAGAGTTTGAGAGCGCGAAGAGACTTTCGGCCCCAACCCCGGCGTGGCGGCCGACCCGTCGATACGATGTCTCGGATTCGAGAGCGCTCGGCAAATCGTGGGCCTTCAAGAAGTCCCACGATTCCCGAGAGATACGCGCGGTGGGCGAAAAGCGCCGACCGTTAACGAGAAAAGGCCTCTTCCCGAGGCCTTTCTCTGAACTCCCCGACCAGGACTCGAACCTGGAACCTAGCGGTTAACAGCCGCTCGCTCTACCATTGAGCTATCGGGGATTGTCGCCCACGCACCGGCCGTGGGACCCGAACAGTATCACCCCACCTCCATCGGTCAAGCCACCCCCCGCCTTCACGCCCGAACCCGTTCCGTGGCGGTTCTCGCCCACAGTCCATATGTCGCGGGTGATGGGTTGATCGCTTTCCGGTCCTGGTTGATTCCATGGGTTTGTCACCCAAACGCCGCGCGGACAGGTCCACGCCGATCGACTCCTGCCTCCGTCCACCCCTTGGTCATCTCTCCCCACATGATCTCGACCATCAAATAGGCACGCCTAGCCAGTTCCCCTATCGCGAAGATCAAGCACTCCCCCGCCACTCAGGCCGTGCTGATAATCTCTTGCCCAATGCGTGCCTTCAGCCTCATCGAACTCCTGGTGGTCATCGGCGTCATCGCCCTGCTCATCGGGATCCTGCTTCCCTCTCTCGGCCAGGCCCGCCTGACCGGGCGTGCCACGGCGTGCGCCGGTCGCCTGCAGCAACTTGGCGTCGCCACCACCGCCTATCTCAACGACTTTGACCAGCGCCTGCCGCAGAAACGCGGCCCGCTCCCCGGGGGCGGCGAGTCCATCATCGGGTCGCTCTTCGCCGGCAAGAAGGGCCAACTCCCCTTCTATGGCATCAACACCATCGGCGCCGCGGGCCGCCCGCTCAATGCCTACCTCAGCGACGCCGCCATCCCGCCCGATGCCGAACCGGGCGTCTATCCCATGCCCGCGCTCGCCTCGCCCGCGGACAAGGGTGCCCGCAGCACGGGCGTGCCCATCCCCGGCTTTGATCGCACCGATTCGATGAGCGATCTCGTCGGTGCCTCCTACACGCTCAACGATCACACCCTCTCTGGCGAGGCGAATGCAACGCTCGTGCCGCTGGGTGGCGGACGAATGCCCTGGGTCTCGAACACCGCGCGGACCTGGATGATCGGCACCCACACGATCTACAACTTCCAGGAAAAGGGCGACCGCGGCATGCGCTGGTTTCATTCCTCGCGTGTCGAGGCCGGGCTGCTCTTTGTCGACGCCCATGTGCGGATGCGCGTGCCCGTCCCCGCCGACACGAGCGACTCAACCCCCGATTACACGTTCCTGCCCTGAGTCGCCGCTAACTGATCAACGCGGCCCCCGCCGACGCGTGTGCATAGAGAGTGCCGCAGTCTCGGGCGAATCGGGCGCGAAACTCGCGCGTGACCCGCTCGCGAATTTCAGGCATGGCCACGGCGGGGGCGAACACGATCGCACAGCCGCCGAACCCGCCGCCTGTCATCCTCGCACCCCAAACGCCCGGCGCCGCGCGGGCCGCGTCAACGACTGTGTCCAACTCGGCGCACGACACTCGATAATCATCGCGCAGCGAATCGTGTGATTCGTTCATGAGCCGCCCCAAGCCAGACCAGTCCCCGGCCTTCATCGCCTCGGCCGCCGCCAGCGTGCGCTGGTTCTCGCTGACCACGTGACGTGCAATCGCACGCCACTCCTGCGTGAGTGCATCGAGATGAGCAAGCCTGGCCTCGCACAGGTTCTTCTCGCCCAGCGCCCGCGCCGCCGCCTCGCACGCCGCCCGGCGTGCGGCGTACTCCCCCCCGCTGTGCGCGTGGCGGACACGCGTATCCACGACGAGCAGCGACACATCGTCGCCGCTGGGCATCGGCATATGCCCCACGACCCGCTCGGTCTCGCAATCCAACAGCATCGCGTGCCCACGCCGTGCCATCGCAGCGATCGCCTGATCCATGATCCCGCAGGGCACGCGGGCGTACTCATGCTCGGCACGACGGCACAGGCGCGCCACCTCCCACGCATCGAGCGATTGCCCCATCAACCCCGCGAGCAGCGTGGTCAGTGATACCTCAAACGCCGCCGAACTCGACAACCCCGCACCCAGCGGCACGTCGCTGGCGATCACGATCTCGAACCCGCGGGGCCTCTCCCTCATGGCTTCGAATGTGAAGGCCAGCACCCCCGCCGCGTACGCACGCCAACCTTCAAAGCGATTCGCATCGTGCAACTCGCCCGGGTCGCACTCGAGCCATTCATGCAAATCCGCGGCGTAGACCCGCACTCGCTCGCCGTGTACCCCCCCCACCGCGACGCAATCACGATCGATGGCCATGGGCAGCACGTGCCCGCCGCAATAATCGATGTGTTCGCCGATCAGATTGACGCGCCCGGGCGCACGGGCGGCCTGGGCATGATCACGCCCAAATGACCTCTGATACGCCGCACTGGCTCGTTCGTGCGCATTCGTCACGGGCGCAGCGTACGCTGGGCGTGGCGGCTCGTGCGCCGTGACAAACCTCGACGATTCACGACGAAAGGAGCCTTCCCTATGTCCTTCGATCCCGACGCAGCGGCCCAGCCCGGCAGCGGCATCTTCGGCCTCGATTGCGAGCGCAAAGACTCGCACGTCATCCTCCTCCCCGTGCCCTTCGACGCCACGACCTCCTACCGGAGGGGCACCTCCCTCGGGCCCGCCGCCATCTTCCGCGCCTCGGCCCAGGTCGATCTCTACGACCGTCGCATGGGTCGCATCTACGAGCGCGGCATCCACATGATCGACGAGGTCGACCGCCTCTGGAAACTCTCCGAAGAGACCGCCGAGCACGCCGCCTCGCTCATCGAGGCCGGCGGCGCCAGGCCTGAAGACGCCGGCACCGTCCGCAAGATCGACGTCGCCTGCGAAGAGGTCAACGCCTACGTCTACGCCGAGGTCCGCAAAATCCTGCGCGAGAACAAGATCCCCGGCGTGATCGGCGGCGAGCATTCGGTCCCCTTCGGGGCCATCCGCGCCTGCGCCGAGCACCACGAAAAGATCGGCCTGCTCCACATCGATGCGCACATGGACTTCCGCGACGCCTTCGAGGGCATGACCTGGTCGCACGCCTCGATCATGCACAACGTCATGTCCCGCGTGCCGGGCGTAACCAAGATCGTGCAGGTGGGCATCCGCGACTTTGGCGAGCGCGAACTCGAGTTCGCCACGCGCCTGGGCGATCGCTGCGTCGTGCATTTCGACGACGCCTGGGGTGAACGCCTGCTCAACGCCGAGCCATTCTCCACCCTCATCGCCCAGGCGATCGATCCCCTCCCCGAGAAGGTCTACGTCTCGTTCGACATCGACGCGCTCGAGCCCTCGCTCTGCCCCAACACCGGCACACCCGTCCCAGGCGGATTGAGTTTCACCCAGGCCTCGCTCCTGCTTGATGCACTCCGTACGTCGGGCCGCACCATCGTCGGTTTCGACCTCGTCGAGGTCGCCCCCAGCCACGACGATGAGGCCCCCGAACTCGACGGGAACGTGGGCGCCCGCATCCTCTACAAACTCTGCGGCTTGGCCTGAACGATCGCCACCACGCCCTGCGTGAAAGCCCGGAACCCACCAGATTGTGTCTTGGAAAGCGTGCCCGGCAGGAGTCGAACCTGCAACCTTCGGCTTCGGAGGCCGACGCTCTATCCAGTTGAGCTACGGGCACATTCGTCCACGCCCATCGGCGGCGTGAATCGGCGCACATGCTACGATCCCCGCCCCCGCACGGCAATCCCGCGGCGCAAGGAACACCATGAATCATCCCGGGAATGATTTGCGACGGGCCACCCCAGCCGGGCCCGTCTTTGCCTTCACCTTCGCCAACTCGCTTGGCACGGGTGTCGTCACCACCGGCATCTATTTCCTGACCACCCACGCCTATGGCTTTTCCCGCGCCGAGAACTACCTCCTGGGCGTCGCCCAGGGCATCACCTATGTCGTCGCCGCCTTCCTCGCCGGGCCGCTGGTGCGGGGCATCCGCCGCAACCTGCGCATCTCCTCACGCACCCTGCTGATCGGGCTGATGCTGATCATGGCCGCTTTGTGCGCGCTCCCCATCGCCGGGGCGATGATCTCGGGTCAGGGTCGCGGCTCGGCCTGGTCGATCTGGGCCACAGTCTCGCTCTACAGCCCTTTGACCGGGCTGCTCTGGCCGCTCGTCGAGTCGTACCTCTCGGGCGGGTTGCGGGGCGAGGCCCTGCGCTCGCGCGTGGGCTGGTGGAATGTCGCCTGGTCCTCGGCCCTCGTCGTCGCCTACCTGGGCGTTTCGCCTCTGGCCGAATCGAGCGCCACGATCGCGATTCTGGCGCTGGGTCTCATCCACCTGGGCTCGATCGCGCTGCTGGTGCGCTTTCCCGTCGAGCCCCCCGCGCACCTCGACGAAACCCCACACACGATCCCGGCGTCATACCCCGCGCTCCTCACGACATTCCGCGTGCTGCTCCCGGCCAGTTACCTCTTGATGGCCGCCATGAGCCCCTACCTGCCCAAGGCCATGGGCGTGCTGGGGGTCGCCGCGTGGATGCAGATGGGCCTGAGTGCGGCGTGGTTGCTGCCGCGCACACTCACATTCGCCCTGCTCCAGCAGTGGCAGGGCTGGCACGGGCGCTGGTGGCACGCGGGCGGCGGCGCGGTCCTGTTGCTGGGCGGGTTCGGCGCAACAGTCCTCTCCGCCGCCACAGTGGGCGGTCGGGCGGGCCTCATCCTGATGATCGCCGGGCTGGCCTGCTTTGGGATCGGTCTCGCGGTCACGTATTGCGGGGCCATCTACTACGCGCTCGAGGTTGGCCAATCCGAGGTCGACGCGGGAGGCACCCACGAGGCTCTCATCGGTGCCGGCTACACGGCAGGCCCCGCCATCGGCCTCGCCGCGGCCATCGGTGTGCGGCAGGGTTTCCTTGGGGAAGAAGCCTTCGAGGGAGTCATCCTGGGTGTTGCCACCTCGGTGGCCGTTGGCGCAGTCCTGATCGTGGTTCGCCATAGCCTGCATGGGCATGGCCATCACCGCGAGGGCTGATCGGGAGGGCCGTGCGGGCCCGATATCATCGTTCGTCCACGCTCGGGCCTTGCGGGCTTACCCGCGCGGACCGTTTGGACGATGGCTGGGAACGCTCGCCCCCGTGGCGGGTCTAATCCGTGAGGGCACAGAGGCGTCGCACGATGCGGCTCGCGTGCCCGGGAGATCAAGCATGCGTCGACTTGGCATGATCGCGTCCCTCGCCTTGGCCTGCGTGGCCTTCACAAGCATCGCCGCCCAGAAACCGACGCCGACCGACCCCCGCATCTGGGCCAACGAGATCTGGCAGGCCGCCAAAGCGGGCAAGGCCGATCAGTTCGAGAATCTTTTGAAAGTGAACGCCGACGCGGCAGACACAAACGGGCTCTTTGCCGCCGCCCGCCGCCTCGACGAACACGCAAACGCCCGCGAGGCCGCCCGCAAGGTCCGCATGGATGAGCTCCGCAAGGAGTTTGTCGAGTTCACCACGCCCGGCGAAAAAGCCAACCTGACCAAGGCGCTCAAGGCCGCCACCGAACTCTCGATCATCACGACCAACAAGGAAGCCCTCCTGGCCGAACCGGGCATGCGTGACCTTGTCGCCAAGGCCCAGACCGCCGCTCACGACGCAGAATCTCGCGGCGAACTGCTCGAGGCCAGCGAGCTGTTCATCCTACTCAATGCGTTGTACGAGGAGAGCGCCGTCTATAAGAAAGATACGGAGCGCGTCAATCAGCGCCTGATCATGCTGCGCCTCTACGCCCCCGAGCGTCTGTGGGAGATGCGCGACGCTCGCCAGAAGGCCCTGGGCGAGAAGCCCCTGCCCGCGTACAACGCGCTGGGCGACAACTGGCGCACGAAACTCGAGACCATCACGCAGGTCCTCGTCGAGCGGGCGATGGGCTACGCCGAGCAGCATGTCGAGCAGGCCGGGCGCACCCCGATGCTCGTGGGCGGGCTCGAGACCGTGCGCACGATGATCACCACGCCCGACCTGCGCCACGCCTTTCCTTCGCTGGCGGACGATGCCGCCCGCGAAACCATGCTCAAGTTCATCGACGAGCAGATCACCAAACTCGGCGATGGCAGGAATGACGCGCTGCGTACGTCCTGGCTGCTCGACCGCCTGCGCGAGACGAATGATCGCACCGTCAAGATCCCCTCCGAGGCCCTGCTCCATGAGTTTGGCAACGGGGCGATGAGCCGCCTCGACGAGTTCTCCTCGATCATCTGGCCCGACGAAGTGCGCCGGTTCCAGCGCACGACCCAGGGCCGCTTCGTAGGCGTGGGGATCCAACTCGAATACGACGAGCGTATGAACGTCCGCGTGGTCACGCCCATCGAGGGCACCCCCGCCCACCGCGCCGGCGTCCGCCCGGGCGATGTCATCACCAAGGTCGATCACAAGGTCATCTTCGGTCTCTCGCTCGACCAGGCTATCGAACTCATCACCGGCCCCGCCGGCACCCAGGTCGTCCTGACCATGGACCGCAAGGTCGACGACAAAGACACCAAGGAAATCGACATCCCCATCACACGCGGGGTCATCAACGTGATCACCGCCCGCGGCTGGAAGCGCACGGGCCAACGCGAGGACGACTGGAACTGGTACGTCGACGAGGCCTCGCGCATCGGCTACGTGCGCCTCAGCCAGTTCACCGAAACCACCGCCGACGAACTCGCCCGGGCGGCAGCCTCGCTCAAGCAGAGCGGGCTCAACGGGCTGGTCCTCGACCTGCGCTTCAACCCCGGCGGGCTGCTCGACCAGGCCGTCAAGGTCTCACGCCGGTTCGTCAGCGTCCCGGGCGGTCGCATCGTCGGCATGAAGGGCGCGGGCGGGCAGGTCGAACAGCCCGAACTCTCTCGCCCTAACCAGGCCACACTCGCCAATATCCCCATCGTCGTGCTCATCAATGAAGGCTCGGCGTCGGCCTCAGAGATCGTCTCGGGCGCACTCCGCCACTACGCCGACAACGGCTCGCTCGACGCCGTCCTGCTGGGTCAGCGCAGTTACGGCAAGGGCAGCGTGCAGAACGTCTGGCCCCTCACCGGCAACGCCATGATGAAGGTCACCATCCAGTACTACACCCTGCCCGATGGGCAGATCATCCATCGCCGGCCCGGCGCGGCGGCGTGGGGCGTCCCCCCGCACATCGCCGTTGAGATGCTCCCCAAGCAGACCGAAGAAGCCATCCTCAAGCGCCGCGACGCCGACGTCCTGCCCGAGATGCAGGGCCAGGCCGGGGTGGTGCGCACAGATCCGGACGAACTCCTGACCAATGGCGTGGACCTTCAGCTCGAGGCCGCCGTGCTTCTGCTCAAGGCCCGGGCCAGCATCGCCGCCGGGCAGGCCAACAGCGTGAAGTAGCCCCGTGCGGCCTCGATGCCCCCTCGAGGTGGAGTCCTACAGTCTGGCACGGCGGCTCGCACCGCTCGCGCACAGGAAGGACCGACGATGGCGCATGCGACACTCGGGACCAGAACGATGGACCGATCCACGACCCGACTGACCGACCAACTCCCTGACGCCACGCTCATCCAGTGGCTCCGGGACATGATGCTGATCCGCGAGTTCGAGAATCGCTGCGCGCAGGCGTATCAGCAGGCCAAGATCGGCGGGTTCTGCCACCTCTATACGGGGCAGGAAGCCGTCGCCGTCGGCACCATCGCCGCGATCAACCACGACGATCCCATCGTCCACGCCTACCGCGACCATGGCCACGCCCTGGCCCGCGGCATGGATCCGGGCGTCTGCATGGCCGAAATGTTCGGTCGCAGCACCGGATGCGCCAAGGGCAAGGGCGGGTCGATGCACATGTTCGACAAGCCCAACTGGTTCTTCGGCGGGCATGGCATCGTCGGGGCCCAGACGGGCCTTGGCGCAGGGCTCGCCTTCGCTTGCCGCTATGAGCACGAAGTGCTCGGCAAGGCGCTTGAGAACCCGGGCGTCTCCCCGGGGGCTGACGCCAAGAAGAAAGTCGCCCTCGCCTTTCTGGGCGACGGCGCGCTCAACCAGGGCGTCCTGCACGAGGCCATGAACCTCTGCGGGCTGTGGGGTCTTCCCTGCATCTTCATCGTCGAGAACAACGGCTATTCCATGGGCACCGCCATCCATCGCGGCACCACCATGGCCGATGACCTGACCAAGAAGGCCGACGCCTACGGCATGCGCGGCGAAACGATCGAGGCCTTCGACTTGCTCGATCTGTATAACGCTTTCAAGCCCGTCGCCGACTGGTGCCGCGAGGAACAGAAACCCGCCTTCATCGACATGCGGACCTACCGCTACCTCGGGCATTCGATGTCGGATCCGCAGAAATATCGCACCAAGGACGAGGTTGATTCGTTCAAGTCCCGCGACTCGATCGAACGCCTCACGACCCACCTGCTGACGCAGCGCAAAGGCCCCGACGGCCGCCCCGTGCTCAACGAGGCCGACGTGGCCGCGATGCAGGCCGAACTGCGCGATGTCGTGAAGCACGCACTCGAGTTCGCCGAGCAGAGCCCGTTGCCGGACCCCGCGACCGAGCTCTACAGCGATGTGCTCAAGAACCCCATGCCCAACATGAGCCCGATCCGTGATTACACGATCGGCGCGAAGAACCCCCTCCTCTAACCATCAACGGGCTCAGCCGCCCTCACGGACGACTCCGGAGCCTTCCATGGCCATCGCCGAACTCGCCCTGCTCGCCCAGGAGGCGCACGCGGGAGCCTCCCTCAAGCCCATCGCCTACGGCGGATTTCTCCTTTTGGTGCTCGCGTTCCTCGCGCTCGACCTGGGCGTCTTCCATAAAGAAGCCCATGTCGTCTCGCTGCGTGAGGCCTCGATGTGGTCGGCGATCTGGGTCTGCTGTGCCCTCGCCTTCGGGGCCTTTGTCTATTACGCGTACAACGGGCACTGGCTTGGCCTTGGCCTGGAAGTGCCCGTGCTGGGCAAGGCGGGCCAGACCGAGACCGTGCCCGGCATCATCGCGCTCAAGCAGTACCTGGCCGGCTACGTCGTCGAGAAATCACTCTCGATGGACAATGTCTTCGTCATCGCCATCATCTTCGCCTACTTCAAGGTCCCGGCGATCTATCAGCACCGCGTTCTCTTCTGGGGCATTCTGGGTGCGCTCGTCATGCGCGGCGTCATGATCCTCATCGGCGCCGAACTCGTGAAACGCTTCGACTGGATCCTCATCTTCTTTGGCCTCTTCCTCGTGTTCACCGCCATCAAGATGGCCCTGGTCAATGGCGAGGTCGACCCCGAGGCCAACCCCCTCGTTCGCTTCTGCAAGCGTCTCTACCCCGTGACCACCGCCTATCACGGACAGAAGTTCCTGGTCGTCATCGACGGCGTGCGCCACGCCACCCCCTTGGCCCTGGCCCTGGTCATGGTCGAGGCGACCGACGTCGTCTTCGCCGTCGACTCGATCCCGGCCATCTTCGGCCTCACCGCCGATCCGTTCATTGTCTTTACCAGCAACATATTCGCGATCCTGGGGCTGCGGGCGCTCTACTTCTGTCTCGCCGCCCTGATCGAGAAGTTTCGCTTCCTCAAACCCTCGCTCGTGGCCATCCTCCTCTTCGTGGGCGTGAAGCTGCTGCTGCTGTCCTCGCCCAAGTACCTCGGTAAACTCATGACCATGTTCGGAGGGGTCGATCCGGAGTGGAAGGGGATCCACCTCAGCACGACGCTGACCCTCTCGGTGGTCATGGGGCTGCTGGGCCTGGCCATCGTCGCATCGCTCATCTGGCCCGGCAGCGTGGACGAAAAGCCTAGCCCCGACGATTCAACTCCCGCCCCATAGCCCGCGAGCAGGACGCCACGACGCCCATGCACGCCTCGCTCTGGATCATCCTCGCCTCATTCGCCTCGATCTATATCGCGATCGAGCTTTGGCTCTCCGGGCGGCGCACCGCGCCGATGTCGCCCCACGAAAGCCTCCGGCGCACGCTCGTCGTCACCATTGTCACACTCGGATTTACCTTCTTTGTCGCCCTCGCCTACGACCGACGCTGGTTCGGTCTGGCCCCCGAGACCTACGGCCTGCACAGCGGCGGCGACGCCGCCCTTCGCTTTCTCACCGCGTGGGTTGTCGAGCACGCCCTGAGCCTCGACAACCTGTTCATGTTCGCGGTCCTCTTCTCCTACTTCCGTCTCCCCGCCGAGCATCAGCCCCGCGTCTTTGCGCTGGGCTTGGTCGCCATGCTCGCGATGCGCAGCTTCCTGATCTGGACTGGCATCACCCTCGTCCACGCCTACGACTGGGTCCCCGAGCTCTTCGGCGCGCTCCTGCTCCTGGGCGCTTTTCGCATCCTCATCAAGCGCGTCGATTCGCCCAACCTCGAGCGCAACCCGGTCGTGCGACTCCTGGCCTGGATCCTCCCGCTCAGCGAGACCTACGACCACAACAAGCTGGTCACGCGCCTCTCGACGGGAGCGCTGGCCCTCACCCCGTTCATGGTGGTGGTCTGCGTCGCCGAGACCAGCGATGCGGTGCTCGCGCTCGATTCCATCCCCGCCGTCATCGGCGTTACACAAGGCGATCCCTTCCTCGTGCTCACGTCCAACCTGCTGGCGGTCCTCTCGCTGCGTCAACTCTACTTCTGGGTCGCCGCCACCCTGCTTCGCTTCCGTTTCCTTAAGGTCTCGCTCGTCTTCCTGCTGATGTTCATGGGCGCGAAGATGCTGCTGCAAGACCATGCGCAGGTCTCGCCGCTCCTCTCCCTGGGCGTCACGCTGGGCGCCATCACGGCGGGCATCATCGCCTCGCTGATCCGTCCCGCGATCGTCGAGCTCGAGCCCACGCCCCTCGAAGACCTCGCCCTCGCCGCCGAACTCACCTGGAAGCGCACACGCAAGTGGGTCATCCTGGTGATCGGCGTCACGCTCTTTCTCTTCGGGCTGGTCTTCGGCATCGTCCCGGGCATTCCCGGGATCCCCATCATGCTCATCGCGCTCGCCCTGCTGGCCACCGAGTTCGTCTGGGCCCAGGTTGCGCTCAAGCGACTGAAGAACGAGGCCATGAGACTCAAGGCCAAGGCCCAGAGCCTCGTCGGCGGATCAACCCAGGCCACACCCGCCGCACCCCCACCGGTCAACGACGAGCCCAAGCCCTAGATCATGCATCACAACTCGGGTGCGAACCCACGACGGAGCGTGTTCTCGCTCGAGGCCCTCGGGTCGACAAAGTGCAGCAGGTAATCCGCCCCGCCCGCCTTCGACCCCGCGCCCGACATCCCAAACCCACCGAAGGGCTGGCGGGCCACCAGCGCCCCGGTGCACCCGCGGTTGATGTAGAGATTGCCCACGCGATACTCGCGCTTGGCCTTCTCGATGTTCGTCGGCTTGCGAGAGAACACGCCCCCCGTCAACTTGTACGCCAGCCCATTGGCAATCGACAGCGCCTCATCGAAACTCGACGCGTGAACCACCGCCAGCACCGGGCCGAAGATCTCCTCCGTCGCCAGTTCGTGATCACGCGGTACGCCCGTAAACACATGCGGCCCCACGAACGAACGCCCCGTTGCCGCCTCCAGCCCGGCGGGCACCGCCAGCGCGTGGCACGCCAGACCATCCTGGCGGGCTCGCTCGATAAAACCCTCGATCTTCGCCTTGGCCTCGGCGTCGATCACCGGGCCGATGTCAGTCCCGGGCTTGAGCGGATCCCCGATCGTCAAGGCCTTGGTCGCCTCGATCAACCGGTGCGTGAAGTGCGTGATCGCGGGCCCATCGGGACCCGCCGGGTCCACCACGATCACCCGCGAGCAGGCCGAGCACTTCTGACCCTGGAAACCAAAGGCCGACTGTCGCACCGCGATCACCGCTTCGTCCAGGTCCGCCGATGTGTCGATGATGATCGCGTTCTTCCCGCCCATCTCGCACACCACGCGCTTGACATGCGTCAGCCCCGCCGCCGCGGTACGATCGACAAAGGGCGACGCCGGCGCCGCCGCGTGCAGGATGTCCAGCCCCACGTCGCGCGACCCCGTGAACGCGATCATCGCCACGCGGGGATCTCGCACCAGAGCGGCCCCCGTGGTCTCGCCCGGGCCCGGGCACAGGTGCAGCACTTCGCCCGCCAGCGCCGCGGGCACGCCCGCCTCCTGCATCGCCTGGCGGAAGATGTCGTGCATGATCGACGCGATGCCCGGGGTCTGCTCCGCGGGCTTGACGACAACCGTGTTGCCCGTCACCAGCGCCGCCGCAGCCATCCCGCAGCAGATCGCCAGCGGGAAGTTCCACGGGCTGATGACCACCGCCACACCCCGCGGCAGGTGCCACGTCTCGTCGAGTTCGCCGATGAACTTGCCCACGCGTGACCGCTCAAAGAGCGGGACCGCGCAGCGTGCGTAATACTCGCAGAAATCGATCGCCTCGCAGACGTCCGCGTCGGCCTCGCGCCAGGTCTTGCCCGCCTCGCGGATCATCACGCCCGCCAGCCCGTCGCGCTGCTTGCGCATGATCGCCGCCGCAGCGATGAGCACCCGCGCCCGGCGCATCGGGTCGGTGTCGCGCCACGCGGGGAAGGCACGGCTCGCCCGCTCGACCATCGCACGCCCCTGCTCGGGCGTGGTGTCGTT
>JABWBB010000015.1 GCA_013360675.1 Phycisphaerales bacterium
CAGCTCGGCGGCGAGCCCGACTACGCCGCCGACGTCGCCCGCCGGGTGGCGGACGGCGACCTGACGGTGGTGGTGGCGACGAAGGCCGGCGACACCTCCAGCCTGCTCTTCGCCATGCGCGGCATGGTGGAGAAGCTCTCGCGCGTCATCGGCGAGGTGCGCGGTTCGGCCGACCAGCTCTCGGCCGCCTCCGAGCAGGTCTCGGCCACCTCGCAGTCGCTCTCGCAGGGCGCCAGCGAGCAGGCGGCGAGCCTGGAGGAGACCAGCGCCTCGATCGAGCAGATGAGCGCCTCGATCAACCAGAACACCGAGAACGCCAAGGTCACCGACGGCATCGCCAACAAGGCGGCGAAGGACGCGGCCGACGGCGGCGAGGCGGTGCGGGCGACGGTGGATGCCATGAAGTCGATCGCCGACAAGATCGGCATCATCGACGACATCGCCTACCAGACCAACCTGCTGGCGCTGAACGCCGCCATCGAGGCGGCGCGCGCCGGCGAGCACGGCAAGGGTTTCGCCGTGGTGGCCGCCGAGGTGCGGAAGCTCGCCGAGAGGAGCCAGGTCGCCTCGCAGGAGATCGGCGAACTGGCCGGCAGCAGCGTGAAGACGGCCGAGAAGGCCGGCCAGCTCCTGCAGGAGATGGTGCCCAACATCCGCAAGACGGCCGAGCTGGTGCAGGAGATCACCGCGGCCTCCGAGGAGCAGTCGCAGAGCGCCGGGCAGATCAACACGGCGATGAGCCAGCTCAACCAGACCACGCAGCAGAACGCCTCGGCTTCCGAGGAACTGTCCGCCACCGCCGAGGAGATGAGCGGCCCGCATCTGCACGCCCAGGAACCCGCGGACCACGCGCCCGTTGGCGCGGATGTTCTCCATCGCGCTGCGCACCATGCTCGAGGGAATCGCGAACCCCAGCCCCTCGTACGCGCCGGTGCGCGTGGCGATGGCCGAGTTGATCCCGACGATCCGCCCCTCGAGATCGAGCAGCGGCCCGCCGCTGTTGCCCGGGTTGATCGCCGCGTCGGTCTGGATGAAATCCTGGAAGTAGAGATCCCCCTCGCGCGGGGCCAGGCTGCGCCCCTTGGCCGAGACGATCCCCGAGGTCACCGTGCTCGAGAACCCAAAGGGGCTGCCGATGGCGATCACCCATTCGCCCACCTCGATCTGGTCGCTGTCGCCGAACTCGGCGTAGGGAAAGCCCGTGCCGTCGATCTTCACGACGGCGATGTCGAGCTGCTCATCGCGCCCGATCACCCGGGCCTCGAACTCGCGCCCGTCGACGAGTTTCACGCGCACGATGTCGGCCCCGCGGATCACGTGGTTGTTGGTGACGATGAAGCCGTCCTCGCTCACCAGCACGCCCGAGCCCAGGCCCGTCTGGCGCAACTGCTCGGGCCCGACGCTGATGGCCCGCCCGAAGAAATCGCGCTGCACGATGCGCTGCTTGCTGAGCTGCGTGACGTGCACGACCGCGGGCTCGACCCGCTTGGCCACGCGCTGAAAGGCCCGCGAGAGAGACCGCGCGCTGGCGATGTCCGCCGTCGCGTCGATGGGCTGGGCCAGCGCCAGGCCCCCCGGCCCGGCCGTGATCAGCACGATTCCCGCCACCCACGCCGCGAACCAGGGCACACGCTTCATGCCGCGTCTCCATGCTTACCGGCGCGTCGTCCGCACGCACCGTTCAACGTTGATCTCACCCGCTCATTGGGGGTGATGCCCTCTTATTTGCCGTACTCGGCCCAGGTGCTCGACGTCTCGCTCACGCGGACACGCTCGACCACCAGGTGAGGCGGCAGGCGCAGGCGTCGCCCGTCCGGGGCTTCAGACTCGCGCCCGGACCGGATCTGCGCCGCCACATGGTCGTAGATGTACCGGGCCAGCACTTCCGTCGTCGGCTCGGTCTTCTCGAAAACCACCACCCGCTCGCGTACGCCCGCCAGCCCGGGCAGGTTCGGGTCGAGGCTGTTGACGCACAGGGCATGATCCAACCGGTCGAGGCACTCGCGCACCGCCAGTTTGATCGCCTGAAAGTCACAGACCATGCCGTTGGCGTCGAGGTCCGGGGCGGCGAGCACGATCTCGACCCGACGCGTGTGCCCGTGCGGGAAACGGCACCGCCCCGGGTGCGTGCTGAGCATGTGCCCCGATTCGATCTCGAACGCCTTGGAGACCCGGTAGTTCATCCTGCCCCGAGGATAGGGTGAGCCCCCGCAGAGCGACTCCCCCTCAAGGACCGATAATTAATCTGATGGTTCCATGACACGGGGAGATGTGACGGCTCATAGGCGATTCAGACTACTCATTCGCGCACTTCAGGGTAGTTCTCCCTTGTATGCAAACCCCGGCGCGATACGCTGCGGCTGTCCGAGCGTGTAGGAGCGCATCGGGCGGATCGGTACGAGAAGAGAGACGAGGCACTCCCATCAACCGATCGCGCGCAGGGAACTCCGTTGTTCAACGGGGTCTCGTGGAAGAAAATCGTCTCACGCATGCCTCGGCGTTGAGCATTTTGGAGAGACAGACATGAAGAAGATTCTCGCACTCGCCGCCGTGGCCGGCCTCGCCGCCGCCGCCAACGCGCAGGTCACCCCCCAGGCGAACGTCACCAACGGCGCCTGGTACCCGGGCACGATTACCACTGGGACGAACAGCATCGCGTCTGCACCGGGCTGGGCGTTCTTCATCTTCCAGGCCAACGCCGGCGACGCCATCAACATCGAAGTCGACCGCGCCATCGGCGACCTTGATCCGGTTTCGAGCGTGGTTTTCGGCGATGCCAGCGGCACCGCCTTCGCCGCCCTGACCGGTACCAACATCTTCAACTGGTCCGGCCCGGGCCTTTCGGCCGTCATCACTTCGGGTGACGACAACGACGGACCGGCTCTCCCCGGCCCCTGGGGCGATCCGAACTACGGCTTCGTCGCCCCCAGCACCGGCACCTACACGGTCGCCGTTGCGAGTTACTTCAGCGCTGGTTCGCCCCCCTACGACATGCTGATCCAGGTGCTGGGCTCGACGGTCCCCACGCCCGGCTCGATGGCCCTGCTGGGCCTGGGTGGCCTGGCCGCGATCCGTCGCCGCCGCGCCTGAATCGGTTGCGAATCACCTCGCAGGTTGAGGTGAACTCAGTGACTATGACCGCCGCATCCCCACGGATGCGGCGGTTTTTTTGATTCAATCCAACCACGCCAGGTCCCGACGGAACACTCGCCGCGAAACATCTCTGGATCTGGGGATGCGTTTTTCTTATACTCGATCCGCACGGGGGCCGATGCGAAGGCCGGGAGTCCTTGGATGCTCAGTCAGGCCACGGGATATGCGGCGGCGGCGCTGGCGTGCGTGGCACGCGCCGGTGGCAACCCCGTCCTCGTCCGCGACATCGCCACGGACGCCGACATCCCCGCCCCCTACCTCGCCAAGATCATCCAGTTGCTCGCCAAGCGAGGCGTTGTTTCGACGCAGCGCGGCGTGGGGGGCGGGGTCACGCTCGCCCGCGCGCCCGACCTCATCTCGCTGTACGACGTCGCCGTCGCCCTCGAAGACCCTGTCGTCCTTACCCGCTGCATGCTGGGCGAGGCCGAATGCTCGGACGAACGCGCCTGCCCGGCGCACGCCTTCTGGACCGCCCACCGCGGACGGACCATTGGGTTCCTCTGCGCCACGACCATCGCCGACATGGCTGCGTTCGAAGCCCGGCGGCATGGTGACCCTCGACACGATGCGGCGGAATAAGCGGGCGACGCGATTCGAACGCGCGACATTCAGCTTGGAAGGCTGACGCTCTACCACTGAGCTACGCCCGCATGGGCCAATCCTACGCCCGCCGCCGGCGCGTCAGCGGGCCGCTCAACGCGTGCGCCCGGGCTGGCCAGCATCGCGTGGGTCTGCCAGAAAGCCTCGAACGAGGCCTCGATGGTGCGGCGTTGCATCGCTTCGTGCCCAGCGGCGCCCAGCCGCGTGCGCCGGGCCGGATCGGCGGCGAGATCCACGATCGCCCGCGCCCACGCCGACGCATCGCTACCCGCCAGGACCAGCCCGGTGGCCCCGTCGCGGACAATCTCGCGCGGGCCGCCCTCGTCGCTCACGATCGCGGCAAGGCCCGAGGCCTGGGCCTCCATCACCGCCTGACCCAGCGTGTCGGTGCGGCTGGGAAAGACGAAGAGATCGCTCGAGGCGTACGCGCGTGAGAGGTCCGCCCCGTGCAGATAGCCGGTGAAATGCGCGCCGTTGATCGCCCGCGCTATCGCCGCTCGGTAGGGCCCGTCTCCCACGACGCGCAGTTCGCTCGCGATGCCCCGGGCGGCGAGGGTCGCGTGAGCCGCGTTCCACGCGCGCGCCAGCAGCGGCAGGTTCTTCTCGACGCTGACGCGCCCCACATACAACGCGCGGAAGATCTCATCGCCCGGCGATCGCTCGCGGAAGCGCGGGTGGAAGACCGGCGTGCGGATGCCCGCGGGGAGCAGACGCACACGCTCGTGCGCCACCTCGATCGCGTTCAATCGTGGGATGTACGCCGCGCTCCGCGCCAGCACCGCATCGAAGGGGCGGTAGAAGTGCGTCATCGCGGCCCGAGCGCCCCAGACCAGGGCCTCGTCGCCGAAGAGCCCATCGACATACGCCGGGAAGTCGGTGTGATAGACGCCTGCCAAGGGCACACCCAGCCGCCGCGCGATCCAGCGCCCCACCAGCCCCACGGGCCCGGGCGTCGAGACGTGAACGACGTGGGGCGCGAACTCGCGCGCTAGCGCCAGCATCTGTCGCGCGGGCGGAAGCACCAGATCCAACTCGCCGTAGCGCGGCATGGGGCACGCCAAGCCGGGCGCGAGGTTGACGATGTTCGCGGCGGGTTCGACGCGCTTGCGCGTCGAGGTGACCGCGCGCAGCGACCGCCCCGAGTCGCGGGCGCACGCGGCGATATCGCCGATGAAGCGGGCCACGCCGTTGACATCGCCCAGCGTGTCGGTGAACAGGAGCACGCGGAGATTCGCGGGCGTGGGGCTGGGCTCGTGCGGGGCGGGCATGCGGGTCATTCTTGGCTCAGAGCGAATCCGGGAACCGGTCACTATGGTTGAGCCTCAAAGAAGTGCCCCCGCCGGAGCGGGGAGGCAACGCCGGGTTTTCAGTGTTCGTCCTGCATTCAGGGAGGTATTCCGCATGGCCACCATCACACCGATCGATCCCGCCGCCGCCACCGGGCGCGCCAAGGAGATCTTTGAGGGCCCGCTCAAGGGCAAGTCGTTCAATATTTTCAAGGCGATGGCGGTGGCGCCCGCCGCGCTCGATGCTTATCTGGGCATGTCGGGCGCGCTGTCCAAGGGCGTGCTGACACCCGCGGAGCGCGAGGTGATCCACCTGTCGCTGGGGCAGGCGCGGTCGTGCGACTATTGCGTGGCGGCGCACACCGCGATCGGCAAGGGCGCGGGCATGACCGAGGCGCAGACGATCGAGGCCCGCAAGGGCACGATGGCCGATCCCCGCCTCAACGCGATGGCCAAGTTCGTGCTGCAGCTCGAGGAAAAGAAGGGCTTCGCCAGCGAGGCGGATGTCGCCGCCTTCCGCAAGGCCGGCTACACCGACGCCCACCTGGCCGAGACGATCGCGCACGTCGGGCTGGCGACGTTCACCAACTACTTCAACCACGTGAACCACACGCCGGTCGACTTCCCGCCCGCCCCGGCGATCTGAGGCGCGGAATCAGGCCCGCTTCTCGCCCGGGGGACCGGGGTAGGCCACGCGGGCGTGGTACATGCCCGCGAGCGTTCGCGAGATCGACTCGACGATCGCGTGCAGGTCCTTGAGGGTCAGTTCGCAATCGTCGAACTGACCGTCGGCCAGGCGCTTCTCGGCGATCGTGCGCACCAGCGTGTCGAGCTTGCCGGGGGTGGGGTCGGACATCGCGCGGGCGGCGGATTCGGTGGCGTCGCAGACCATCAGGATCGCCGCCTCGCGCGTGCGCGGACGCGGGCCCGGGTAGCGATACTCGAACTCGTTGGGCATCTGCGCCTCGTCGGCGTCGCCCCCGGCGGCGGCGAGGGCCTGCTGCTTGGCCCGGTGAAAGAAATACTCCACCAGCGTGGTGCCGTGGTGGCTCTCGATGAAGTGCTGCAGGCTGCGCGGGATGCGGTACTCGCGGGCGAGTTCCATCCCATCCTTCACGTGCCCCACCACCACCAGCAGGCTCATCGCCGGGCTGAGCTTGTCGTGGCGGTTGGGGCCGCCGGCCTGGTTCTCGACGAAGTACTCGGGCTTGTTCATCTTGCCCACGTCGTGGTAGAGCGCGCCGACATAGGTGAGCAGGCTGTCGGCGCCGATGGCCTCCGCCGCCGCCTCGGCGATCGAGGCCACGGTGAGCGAGTGGTTGTAGGTACCCGGCGCACGCTGCTGCAGTTCCTTGAGCAACGGCTGCTTGGGGTCGCGCAGCTCGATGAGCGTCAGCCCGGTGGTGACGTTGAAGGCCCGCTCAATGGCCGGCAGCACGAACAGCGTCAGCCCGCCCGTGAGCAGCGCCCCGCCCCCGGCGATGGCGCAGTCGACGATCACCTCGCTCACCACCGCGTCCACCATCGGACGCTCGATCAGCGAGACGATGCCCGTGGCCCCGCCCACGCCCGCGGCGGTGAAGACCGACATGCGGAAGAGCGTGTTGCGATCGCGGATCTCCTTGAGCGTCCACACGATGCACGCGATCCCCGTGATCATCACCGCCAGCGTGCCCACGCTCTGGCGCAACGCCACGCACACCAGCAGCCCGTGCAGCAGCCCAAAGGCCAGCGCACTGCGACGGTCGTAGCCGATCGTCACCAGGATGGCCACCAGCAGCGTCGGCGCGGTCGCGCTCGCCGCCGCGATCGCGGGCGACGTCGCCGTCACCACGCACGCCAGAGCCAGCGGCACGGACAAGAGCACAGCGATGCCGGTCATGCGCGAGGCGTTCACGCGGATGCGCGGGCAGAAGATCGCCACATAGCCCACCAGCGCCAGCGTCACCGTGATCGCCGACGCGCTCAGCCCCATGGTGCGCAGCAGCCGCTTCCACCCCTCGGCCCGCGAGGCGAACGCCTCGAGTTCCGCCGCGAACAGGTCCGACTGCCCCTGCGTCAGCACGTCGCCCCGCTGGAAGATCACCTGCCCCACGGGGCTGATCTTGACCGAGGGCTCGACCATCGCGGCGGCTTCGTTCTGGTCCTGCGCGGTCTCGGCGGCGTCATACAGGTGCGTGGGGCGAGTCAGGCCCGCGATGCGGTTGACCGCCGCCTGGCGCTGCAGCCCGGTGAACCCCGCGTCGCGCGCGAGTATCTCCGCCACGCCGCGCAGGCTCTCGCGGTCCTCGATGTTCACCACCTCGCCCCGAAAGACCTCGGCCACGGTCCGGTCGGCGTCGCGCAGGCGGATGGTCGTGTGCGCTCCTTCCTGCACCGCGCGCTGCCAGGTCTGCCGGTCGAGCATCGGGCGTCGCTCGAGCAGGCGCTGCAGCGCGCGGGCCTTGGTCTTCCACGCGCTGGTCGGCTCGCCATCGATCACTTCGCCCTTGACCGCCGCCAATATCTCGGGCGTCAGCCCGAACTGCTCGCGATAGGTCTTCTCTACCTCGTCGAGCGTTGCCGCCGACGACGCCACCTTGGGTAGCGTCTCGATCGACGTCACCAGTGCTTCGATCGCGGCCAGGTCCACCTGATAGACGCGGGGCGTCGACGACCTCGCGGCCTCCTTGGCCTGCAGCGTCTGGGCGCGGTCCTCGAGCGTCAGTTGCACGCGCACCAGGCGTGTCTCGTTCATCACGCGCCCCACCGCCACCAGCGGCTGACGCCACGCCCAGTTCGTCACCAGCGCCGCCACCAGCGCAAAGATCAGCGCGATTCCCAGCCCGACCGATGTCGACGGCGCCGCCAGCAGGTCGAGCACGCGACCACGCACCACTTCGCCCGTCTCGGCCCGGCGCGCCCGCGTGCGGCGCGGGGTCGTGCGACCGCCATTCTGGGCCGGCTCCTTAGCCATGCAGCCCCCCGTTGCGCTCCGGCTCGTCGTCCTCGCCGTAGGCGTCGATCACCCGCTGCACCAGCGTGTGCCGCACCACGTCGGTCCGGTCAAAACCGCAGACGCCCACGCCCGGCGTGCGCGACAGCCGCCGGGCGGCGTCGACCAGCCCGCTCTCGCCCGCATCGGGCAGATCGATCTGCGTCACGTCACCGTTGCAAACCATCTTGCTCCCGTGCCCCAGGCGTGTCAGGAACATCTTCATCTGCCCGCGCGTCGCGTTCTGCGCCTCGTCCAGGATCACGAACGCCTGGTTGAGCGTCCGCCCGCGCATGAAGGCCAGCGGCGAGACCTCCACCACGTCGTTCTCCATGAACCGACGCAGCGTCGGGTAGTCCATCATGTCTGACAACGCATCAAACAGCGGCCTCAGATACGGATTCACCTTCGCCCGGATGTCGCCGGGCAGAAAGCCGAGTTTCTCCCCCGCCTCCACCGCCGGCCGAGCCAGGATCACCCGCTTCACCAGCCCCGCCTTGAGCATGTGCACCGCGCAGGCGACGGCGAGATACGTCTTGCCCGTCCCCGCCGGGCCCACCGCGATCACCAGATCGTTGTCCCGGATCGCCTCGACATAGGCCCGCTGGTGCGCCGTCCGGGGCGAGACCAGCCGCCCGCCCGCATAGACGTTCAGATGCCCGTCCCACCCCCGCAGCGGGCCGCTCCAGTCGATGGGGGTGTTCTCGGCGTCGCTCGCGCCGATCTCGCCGGCGATCAAATCGAGGACTTCACGACGCGAGAGTTGCCTCCCCCGGTCGGCGGCCTGGGTCAGTCGCTGGATCACCCGCCGGGCCGCCTCGACCCCGTCGGGCTCCCCGCTGACCTGGACCTGCCCCTCGCGCGCGCTGACCGCCACTCCCAGCGCCTCGCGGAGCATCTTCAGGTTACGCTCACCGGCGCCGAGCACCCCGACCCGATCGGCCCCGGCTGGAACTCGAATTGTGACATCCACGCAGCGTCAACTCCCCGGTCCGTATGAGCAACTCACCACGCAGCCCCATCGTAGTGGTCGGCCGTTCCCCGCGTTGCCTTTGGCCCTATCCGTTATGTTATCGGTCTTCGGCGGGTGTGCGGGATCAGGGCCTGCACCCTTAACCATGCGTGGGCCGGGGGTTATCACGCTGGTCGCGGACTGGGACGATCTCGATGCCGCGGTCGAGGTGGCGTGCACGCGTCAGCAGTTGGCCCCGATAGGGACGACCGAGGAGGGACCCCACCGCCGCACGTATGAACTGCGCTCCCCTGGGGATGAGCCGGCCTGGGTCTTTGCCGAACGGCAGGGCGAAGCGTTGCCCGGTACCGACGGCAGGAGCCCCCCGCAACCCATCACCCTGCGCGCGAGATTCGGGCGGTTTGGCGACGCGGGGCGCGAGGCCGCCCTGGTCGACGCGGTTGCGCGGCGGATGCGCCAGCTCGCCGGGGTCGATTACGCCCCGCTCTCTCCCTGAGCCTGCATCATCGCGGGCGGCCGGGGCAACTCGACCCAGATCGTCGTTCCTTCCTTCCAGACCGATTCGACACCCAGGTCCCCGCCCAGCGTTTTGACGGCGTGCTTGACGATCGCCAGCCCAAGGCCCGTGCCGCGCTGGGTGCTGGTGCCGGTACGGGCGGGGTCGACCTGGAAGAAGCGTTCGAAGATCCGGTGCTGAAGGTCGATGGGGATGCCCGCGCCCTTGTCGTGAACCTCGAAGCGGGCCGCCCGAACACCCTCGCGCTCGATCAGGCGCCCCGTCACGCGGATGGTCGTCTTCTCGTAGGCGTACTTCGTGGCGTTCTCGATCAGGTTCTTGAGGATCAGCATGAACAGGCGGCGGTCGGTCTGGATCGTCGAGACGGCGGCGTCGATCTCATGACGGATCGCCAGCCCGCGCCCAGCCGCCAGCGGCGCGAAGAGCTCGGCCAGTTCGTCGATCACGGCTCGTGCATCGACCTGTGCCAGCGTCGGCTGGTCCTCGGTGGATTCGAGGCGGGAGAGATCGAGCAGGTCGGCGATCAGGTCTTCGAGACGGGTGACGTTCCCCGCGATGATCGACGCCAGCCGCGCCTGCATCGGCGGGTCGTCCTGCGCGTCGTGGGCCAGGGTTTCGGCGGCGGCGCGGATCGAGCTCAGCGGCGTGCGCAGTTCATGGCTGGCGTTGGCCACGAAATCGGCCTTGAGCTGCACGGCGTGGGCCAGTTCGGTGATGTCGCGCAGGCTCAGCACCGCCCCCGACGAGGCGAGCGGGAAGACGATGGCCTGATAGATCCGCTGGCCCTGCGGGCGCATCACGCGGATCTGAGTACGCCCGGCCCGCCCGCCGCGTGCGTCGGCGATCGCCGCCAGCACGTCGGCCTGCGTGAAGAGCTGTTCGGCGTGGGTGCCGATCAAGGTTGTGAAACGATCCTCGAAGTAGCGACCGGCCGCCTCGTTCGCGAACCAGACCTCTCCACCGGGGCCAAAGCCCAGCAGCGGGCTCTCGATCGCGTCGAGCAGTGAGCGAAGCTCGGGTGTCTCTCGGGTGACCGGCGCGGGCGAGCTGGCCGCCGGCGCTGGGCGGGGGATGGGCTGTAGCGTGCGGGCGCGTCTCCACAGGAGCACGCCCACCATGCCCAGCGCGAGACCCCACCCCATCCATGGGATCAGCGCACTCATGCCCGTGTCGGCCAGCAGCAGGTTGACGGGGTCTATGGGCACGGGCTGCATCCTATTAAGAGGATGCGTCGGCCGAGCCGGGGATATCGGTCCCGGGCATGATCCGATACCCGACGCCGCGGACGGTTTCGATCATGGGGGCGTACGCGCCGAGCTTGCGTCGCAGGGCGGTGATGTGCACGTCGATGGTGCGGTCGGTGACCATCACGCCCGGGCCCATCGCGCGGGAGATGAGGGCGGCCCGGGTGAGGACGCGCCCCTGGCCCTGGATCAACGCCGCGAGGATGCGATATTCGCTGAGAGTCAGGTGCGCGGGGGCGTCATCGACGCGGACGTCGTGGGTATCCAGGTTGATGCAGACGCCCTGCGCGCGAAGGAGATTGCCCTCGGGCGGGGCGGCGCGATCGGCGCGACGCAGCATCGCGGCGATACGTGCCAGCAGCACGCGCATCGAGAAGGGCTTGGCGATGTAGTCGTCCGCGCCGACGGCCAGGCCGACGAGTTGATCGACCTCTTCGCCCTTGGCCGTCAGCATGATGATGGGAATCGTGGCCGTGGCGGGGTTGGTGCGGAGGCGGGCGGCGACCTCGGTGCCCGGGAGTTCGGGGAGCATGACGTCGAGTAATACAAGATCGGGACGTGCGGAAATCGCGACGGCGAGGGCCTCCTTGCCGTTATGGGACACAGCGACCTCGTACCCCCCCTTTTTGAGGGAGTAGGCGATGGACTCGACGAGATCGACCTCGTCATCGACGATCAGGATGCGTGGGGCTGCGGGGGGCAAGCAATCTCCATGTCCATACGGAATCGAGACTTGGGAGCGATCGCGAGGTGCGGCGAGGGCGGTCTGGTGGAGCGTATCCGGAGGGATGGTGGAGAGAAAGTGGAGGGGGATTCGGGTTTGGTTAAGAATGGTGAGTAGAGACCACGACGTGATAACTAACGAAAACTCGCGTGGAGGGGATGTGGGAAGCCGAAAAACAAGTTGACGGGAGTTTGCGTTGACTAGCCTACGGGGGTATAGTCCGGGCCACGTATCCGGGCCCTGAGTTTGGAGCGGCGGAGACCGCAACGTCGAAGACTGGGCGAGTAAGAGCGGAGCGTGATCGTGGGGCCCTGTAGGCCCCGAGCGAGTTGAAGGGGCGGCCTTGGTTGGCCGTGCCCGATGTCGGATCGACCCCGGGGGCCTGCCGTCGGCCAGGGGGGATCCGAGCCTGAGCGAGTCACCTATGGAAGGGTGAATCGGCGGGCTAGGGTTCAAGGACTGACGACGGCCGATTGAAGGAGTCGACTCAAATGACGAAGAACAGTGTGCTGATGATCGTGGCTGGCGCCGCAATGAGCATCGCGGCCCCGGCGTTGGCGCAGAACGCCGGCCTGGACCAGGACCGTGCGTACGCCGCCGAGATGATGGCCGACGCCTCCGGGCGCGCGAGCCTGCTGCAGGGTGGCGCCGGCGGGGCCGGGCACGACGGGAATAACTTCTTCCTGTCCGATGCGACGGGCAACAACAAGCTGACCATCGGCGGCGATGCTCACTTCTTCTACCACACCTCGTTCCGCTCCGATAACACGGGCGCGGACAACGACTTCACCCACGGCTTCCAGAACACCCTGACCCGTTTCCGCTTTGGCGGCAACATCTGGGACAAGGCCCTGACCTTCAAGATCCAGGCCTACATCAACGAAGAGGGCTCGATCGGCCTGAACGATGCCTGGGGCAAGTACACCTGGGACAACAACTTCTTCGCCCAGTGGGGTCAGTTCAAGGCTCCCCTGACCCGCGAGTACCTGGTTGACGACAACCACCAGCTGGCGGCGTACCGCTCGCAGAACAACAACTTCTTCAACCAGTCCTACAGCCAGGGCCTGATGCTGGGCTACACGGCCGAGCAGTTCCGGTTCATGGCCTCGTTCACCGACGGCTTCCGCACCGCGATGACCGGCAGCGCGATGAACACCCCCTTCAACTCGAGCAGCGAGGCCGACTGGGCGCTCGCCGGCCGCGTTGAGATGAAGTTCGGCGAGGGCGAGTGGGCCCGCTACAACGATTTCACCTCCTTCCAGGGCAGCGAGGGCGTTGGCTTCCTCGTCGGCGGCGCCATCGGCTATCAGTCGTTCGGCGACACCGGCCCCGGCGGCGCTGACTTCATCGACTGGACCTACACCATCGACGCCAGCGTCGAGGGCAACGGCTGGAACGCGTTCGCCGCGTTCGTTGGCAGCAACAACGATCCCGACGGCCCCGGCGACACCAGCGACTACGGCGCTGTGGTCCAGGGCGGCATCTTCGTCGCCCCCCAGTGGGAGCTCTTCGCTCGCTGGGATGCCATCTTCCTTGACAACCAGAGCGCCGGCGCCGACGCCGACCTCCACTTCCTCTCCTTCGGCGCCAACTACTACCTCTCCCCCGAGAGCCACGCCGCCAAGTTCACCGGCCAGATCGTCTGGTCGATGAATGAGACCCTGGGCGGCAGCCGCGGCATCGGCCTGCCCACCACCAGCACCGGCATGCTGGGTGACACCGACTCGGGCGAAATCAACTTCGTCCTCGGCGGCCAGCTCGTCTTCTAATCGCCCCGCAGCGATTCTCTACGCTTGAATCACCGGCCGGACCTTCGGGTCCGGCCGGTTCTTTTTTTGATTTGCCAAATCACACCGCGATCACGGCTGCCTGAGCACGCGCAAGCATGGCGATGACCGCGCCCTGGGCGCGGCAGAACGCTGAATGCGTCTTCGCAGGTCGTGTCGCTACATCCGCTCGGGGGCGGGCAGACCGAGGACCGCGAGCCCATCGGCCAGGACGCGTGCCGTCAGGTCGCACAGGCGCAGGCGTGCCTCGCGCACCGCCGGCTCCGCCTGCAGCACCGGGCAGCGATCGAAGAAGACCGAGAAGGCCCCGGCCAGATCGTACAGGTACTGACAGAGGCGGTGCGGCTCGAGGTGCGTGGCCACCTGCCCCAGCGTGGAGGGATACTTGAGCAGGCGCAGGGCCAGGCTCTTCTCCGCGGGTTCGACGATCGACAGCGTCGTGGACATCCACGCGTCGTCCACGCCGCGCTCGGCGGCCTTGCGGAAGATGCTGCGGATCCGCACCAGCGCGTAGAGCAGATAGGGCCCCGTGTTCCCCTCGAACGCGAGCATGCGGTCGAACGAGAAGACGTAATCGCGCTGGCGGTCGTTGCACAGGTCGGCGTACTTGAGGGCGGTGATGCCCACGCCCTCGGCGATGGCCGCCGCCTCGTCGCCCGAGAGTTCGGGGCTGCGCGACATCACCGCGGCGCGTGAGCGATCGACCGTCTCCTGGATCAGGTCCGCCAGTTTGACGCTCTCGCCCGAGCGGGTCTTGAAGGGCTTGCCGTCCTCGCCCAGCACCGAGCCGAAGGCGGCGTGCTCGAGCAGGGCGGGGGCCTTGGTGACCGGGTTGATCGCATAACCCGCGCGCTGGCTCGCGCCAAAGACCTGTCGCAGGTGCAGGTTCTGGCGCGCGTCGATCACGTAGATCACGCGGTCGGCGTGGAACTTCTGCACGCGCCGGCGCACGGCGGCGATATCGGTCGTCGCGTAGAGATACCCGCCGTCGGTCTTGCGGACGAGGCAGGGCTCCTTGATCGAGCCGTAGGCCGGATCGTCGAGGCGGACGACCAGCGCGCCCTGATCGGGCTCGGCGATACCGCGGGCCTGCAGTTCCGCCACCATGGGCGTGAGTTCATCGGCGTAGGAGGACTCGCCCGCGGAGTGCTCGCTGGTGACGTTGACGTGCAGTCGACGGCAGGTGTCGAGGCAGACCTTCATCGTGACGTCGGCGATGCGCTGCCAGATGGCGAAGGTCGCGGGCTCCTTCTGCTGCAGGCGGATGAGCGTCTCGCGGGCGCTGAGAAACGCCTCGGTCGCGCCGGCGACTTGTTCTTCGAGTTCGGCCAGGGCCTTGGGCCCAAGGCCAAAGCGCTGAGCCGCGGCGAGCCCCGCGCTGTCACGCTGGCACTCGGCCTGCGCGTCGCGATAGGCACGATCAAGATCATCGAGCGTCAGGCGGTCGAGGTTGATCTTCCCCATCGCGGCGAGGCGCTGCAGGCGTGCCGTGACCATCGCGATGGGCAGGCCCCAGTCGCCCACGTGGTTCTGGCGGATGACGCTGTGCCCGAGGCGTTCGAGCGTGCGGGCGATAGCATCGCCGATCACCGGGCTGCGCAGGTGTCCCACGTGCATCTGCTTCGAGAGGTTCACGCCCATCAGATCGACCACGACGCGCAGCGCGGGGGCGGCGGGCGCCACGCCCAGCCCCGGCGCGTCCATCGCGCCCAGCATCGTCGCCAGAGCCTCGGGGCGCAGGCGGATGTTGATGAACCCCGGGCCCGCGATCGAAGCCTCGGTCAGCGGCTCGGCGATGTCCGAAAGATCCACCTTCGAGACCAGGAGTTTCGCCACCTCGCGCGGGTTGCTCTTGATCCGCTTGGCCAGGGGCATGGCGGCGTTGCACTGATAATCGCCGTGCTCGGCCGAGCGGCTCTCGGCGATCATCGGATCGGCGTCGGGCGCGTCGGGAAAGGCGGCGGCGATCGCGGCCTTGAACCGCGCGTAAAGAACATCCTGCGGGTCGGCGTGCATGGGCCACCATCGTAGGTGAATCAAGGACCCTGGCCGGACGCCGGTCGCGACCAGGCTTCGAGCAGAGCGGCGAGGTCGTCGGCGAACCGGATCATCGGCGTGCCGGGCGTGTGCACGCCCGGGTCGTCGAGCACCGCGAAACGCCCGTGCTTCGCCGCGGGTGTGGGGAGATCGGCGATCTGCTTGAGCGCGGCTCGCGGCTCAAGGGCCGCGGGCGGGGCGTGGTGCGGGCGCGGCGAGATCAGCACGATCGCGTCGGGGGCCAGGCGGATGATGTCCTCGGCGTGGAGTTCGATGAAGGGGGCTCCCTCGCGGATCGCGGGCGTCGCTCCGAGGCGTTCGAGCACCTGCGCATGGAACGAGCCCGGGCCCAGGGCCGCCGGGGGTGATATCGATGCCAGCAGCAGGATGCGACCCGCCCCCGCCAGCCCCGGGCGGCGTGACCAGGCCCGCGTCATCGCGTCTCGCAGCGTGCTGGCCTGGGGTGTAGGGGTAGGTGAGCCCGGGTTCATGTGCCGATCCACGCTGAGCAGGGCTTCGGCGATGTCGTCGAGCGTGAGCAGGCGGTAATCCGCAACCTTTAAGCCCATCGAACCCGAGAGTTCGATCAGGCGCGGCGGGAGTTCACGCGTGCCCCACTGCGTCAGCACGTGCGTGGGGCGTACGCGGACGATGGCTTCGTAATCGAGGCCGGCCTGGTCACCGCAGACGGGAATGGCCGGATCGGTGAAGCGGTCAAAGCCGTGACGCCCCACGATGGCGTCGGCGTGACCAAGGTCGGCCACGATGGTGGCGAGCGCGGGGCTGAGCACAACGACGCGGGGGCCCGCGGGGGCTGGGCCTGCGGGCGAACGCTCGCACCCTGTCTGTGTCGCCGCCATCACTGCCCCGAGCGAGAGGACACCCAGCAGACGAAGTACGGCGGCGGAGATGGTGGCGTGCCAATGAAACACGCCCGGATCCTAAGGACCCGGGCGTGCGTGGCAGAGCCGGTTGTTCGAGAGAATCAGCGGCGGCCGGCGGGGGTGCGCCCGGTCATGGTGTAGAGGCGGTTCTCGTTGAGGATCGGCACGCTGGTGGCCGCGGCCTGGCGGAAGAGCGCGTCGTAGCGTTCGGCGTCGCGCGAAATCTGGACGAAGCGGGTGACGACCTCGATGGGGGCGTCGGCGCCCGGACGGGGCGGGAGGATGGGACGCTCGCCCAGGATGAGGAAATCAACATCGCCGGTGAGATCGGCAACGACCTGGCCGCCCCATTCACGGATGGTGGCCTCGATGTCCTGGCGCTCGAGGGGGGTGGCGACGCCGTCGCCGTTCATGTCGAAGTTGCCGAAGACGACGAAGCGGTAGATCTTGTTGGGGTCGTAGAGGGCGTTGGCGATGACGTCGCCCTTGACGATGGGGTTGCCGCGGGCCTCGGAGGTGATGCGGGCGGTGGCCGAGGTGGGGGTGAGGCTGATGACCTCGACGGTCCCCTTGCCCGGGGCGTAGTTGCCGTTTTCGTCGGGGCGGATGGAGGCGGCGTCGTTGTAGACCGTAAAGGTCATGCCGAGCTGGATCTTGTGATCGCTGCCCAGCGAGAGGAAGACGCGCTTGCCCGTGTCGCCCATGCCGATGATCGTGCCGTCAACCAGGGCGGCTTCGTCCTTGCCGCGGAACATGGCGGCCTGGCGCTGCCCGCGAAGTTCGGCGAGCTGGGCGTTGAGGATCAGGTTCTGGTTGCTCAGCTCGCGCACCTGCTCGCTGAGGCGCTTCTCGGTGGCCGAGGCGTCGGCCCGGGCGCGGTCGAGACGGTCATCGACCTGCCCCTTGTAGCGCTCGACCTCGGCCTTGGTGCGCTGGATCTCGTCGTAGTACTGCCCGACTTGGCCGTTGATGGCGTCGACCGTGGCCTGGTGCGAACGCTGCAGCGCATCGACCCGGTCCACCTCGGCCTTGAGGTCGGCGATGGCGGCGGCGCGGGCGGCGTCGGCCTGCTGCACCTGCGCGGTGAGGTTGGCGATCTCGTTGTCGCGGTTGGCGATGACGCTGATGAGGCTGGCGTTGTCGGCGCCCTGGATGCCGCCGAGCTTCGTGGCCAGATCGGCCAGGCGGTCGCGGCGCGAGCCGGTGACGCGCTCGAGGATGGTGCCCTGCGTTTCGACGAGGTAGCCCACCAGGCTCTTGCGGTCCTTGCGGGCGTCTTCGGTGAGGTTGCGGATGAAATCCTGCCCGCGCTCGTCGGGGCGGATGATGTCCTGCGAATCGGCCTTGAGCTGCTCATTCTGGCGGACCTGGTCCTTGTAGCGACCAAAGTAGACCACCGACAGAACAAACAGCGTGAGCGTCAGGAGAGAAAGAATCGTGACGGTGACGCCCATGCCAACGCTCGTGCTGGTCCGACCTGCCATGACTGAAGCTCCGGTGCGCCCTGGCTCTGGCCAAGTCGCCAAATACGTATACGGCCCAACGAACACGCGGCGCCCGCGCGTTCTCGTCGCGATGAGCGTCGGGCCATGGACCGCGCCACAGCGCAACCCAAAGCCGGCACGACACAGCGTGACTCCCGCGGACAGCCGCAGGAGGCAGAGTGTCCCCGACGTTGCCCCGCGCGTCAAGCCGACCAACCCAACCATACCCCGAATTAATTGGCTACAGGCCCATCACCCGGGGTGAATACCGGGCTCGCCACGCCGCAGGCCTCGCGCCACAGGCCGCGGATCGCCCGCTCGAACCGGGCGGCGAAGCCCGGGGCGTCCATGAGCACCGAGCCTTGCATCTGCGTCCGCAGGGTGGCGCGGAGGTGGTTGAGGCGATCGGCGTCCTGCGCCAACGCTGCCACCGTGGTGACGTACCCGTCGATGTTTGAGGCGCACAGGTCTGGCAGCCCGACGGCGGAGAGAAGGCTCAACCCCACACGCGAGGCATGTCCCCGCCCCGCCAGCGTCAACACCGGCACGCCCATGAACAACGCCTCGCACGTCGTCGTCGTGCCGTGATAGGGGAAGGTGTCGAGCGCGATGTCCACATCGCCATAGGCGGCCAGGTGCGAGCGTTGATCGGCGAGCGGCCCGCTCAGCGTGACCCGATTCGCGCCGATGCCCACGCGCTCGAGGCGCAGCGCGAGGTCCGCGCGGGCCTCGGGCTGGTTCAAGCCGTAGTTCTTGATGAGCAGGCGTGAGCCCGGGACGGCATTGAGCACGCGGGCCCAGACCGCGAGCCACTCGTCGCCGATCTTCTGATAGCCGTTGAACGAGCCGAACGTCAGGGGCTCGTTTCGCCCGCGCGGCCCGGGGACAACCTCGGGTGCGGCGGCATCGGGCGTATAGCAGAGAAAGCACGGGTCCATGCGCACGAGTCGCTCGGTGGCAAGGGTCTGCGCGTCGTAGGGATCGCCCGCAGGATCGGTGGTCGAATCAACGAGGCGGTGCGTGATCGAGGGCATGCCGACCGAGAGCGGATACCCCAGGTAGGTCGCCTGCACGGGGGCGGGGCGATGGGCGAAGAGGCCGATCGCCGAGTGGGCGGTGTGCCCGGCCAGGTCGATCAGCACGTCGACCGAATCGGCGCGGATGACGCGGGCGATCTGCAGCGCACCCTGTCCTGTAATCTTGCGGAAGACAGCGCAGCGCGCGCGGAAGAACGCCGTCATGGCGTCGTCGTGCAGGCTGTTGGCGTAGGCGCACCACTCGATGCGGGTCGGATCGGTGTGCGTGAAGAGCCCCACGAGGAACCGGGCGACCGCGTGCTCGCGAAAGTCGGGCGAGACAAAGCCCACCCGCAGGCGGCGATCGGGGTTCGATGGGGGCGCATGGGGGGGCAGGGTCTGCCCGGCGCGGAGGATCTCGGCGGTGAGCAGCTCGCCCGTCAGGCGCACGGCGTGGAACGCCTGCTCGGGCGTGGTTCTGGCGTCGTACGTGCCCGCGAAGGCCAGCAGGCGGGCGGCCTGGTGGCTCCTGGGGTGGTGGCGCAGGCACGCCAAGAGCGATTCAATCGCCTTGTCCGCTCGCCCACGCATGACGCGGATGTGCCCCTGCTCGACCAGCAGGTTGTGATCGGCGGGGGCGAGCGCCAGCCCTCGCGCGCAGGCCTTGTCGGCGTCGGCGTACCGGTACGCGCGGGCGAGGGCGGCGGCGTAGCGATGCCACGCCGAGGGATTGTTCGGGTCCATCGCCAACGCCGCCTCGAACTCGGCGGCGGCCTCGGCGTGCTTCGCGTGATAACTGAGCATCTGCGCCAGATTCAGGCGTGGGTCGGCCACGCCCGGGAAGGCCTCGACCGCTCGGCGCGCAAAGAAGATCGCCTGCTCAAACTCGCCCTTCTGCGCGTGCCAGATGCCCATCGTGTTGCTGATCGCCCCGTTGCCCGGGTGCTTCTTGAGCAGGGCCTGCAGGATTGGGCGGGCCTCGTCGAGACGCCCGGCATCGATCATGGCCAGGGCCTGGTTGAGTTCACGTTCGCTCATGGCTGTTTCCTATACCCCTCGGCGATGGCTTCGATCGCGTCGCAGAAGCGCCCAGCAAAGGCCCTGGCATCGCTGACCACCGACGCGGCGAGTTGCCCGCGCAGTTCGCTTCGCAGCGCGGCCAGGCGCGCGCGATCCGCGGCTAGCCCCGCGGCAATCTTGATGTACGAATCGACATCGTTCGCGCACCACTCGGCGCACCCCGCGCCCGAGAGCAGGCTCAGGCCCACGCGCTCGTGGTGCGACACGCCAATCAGCGACACCACCGGCACGCCCATGTGCAGCGCCTCGCAGGTCGTCGTCGTGCCCGCGTAGGGGAAGGTATCGAGCGCGATGTCCACGCGGGCGTAGGCGTCGAGATGCTCGCGGCTGCTGGTCGTGGGCGGTAGGAGATCCACGCGCGACGGATCGATCCCGGCGCGGGCGGCACGGTCCATCAACGCCGCTCGCAGTTCGGGCTGCTGCAACGAGAAATTCTTCAGCACGAGGCGCGAGCCCGGGCAACACTCGAGCAGCCTCGCCCAGGCCCGCAGCAGCGGATCGCTGATCTTCGGCCCCGAGCCAAAGCAGCCAAAGGCGATCGGGCTTGAAGCATCACGCGTGACGACGGGAGGAGCGTCGGCATCGGGGCGATAGCAGAGGAAGCACGGATCGAGACGGACGAGGGTCTCGGTTGCAAAGGCATCGGCGCGGCTGGGCTCACCCGCGGGGTCGGTGTGTGAATCGACCAGGCGATAGCCCACGCCGGGCATTCCCGTCGTGCCCGGATAGCCCAGGTAGGTCGCCTGGATAGGCGCGGGGCGCAGGGCCAGTGCATCAATGCCAGAGTCGGCCGTGTACCCGGCCAGGTCGATGAGCACGTCGATGCGCGAATCGCGGATGCGCTGGGCGGTCTGCTGCCAGGTCGAGCCGCTAATCACGCGGAACTCGGCGCAATGGTCTCGGATGCGCCGGGTGACCGCGTCGGCATGGATACTCGTCGCAAAGGCGTGCGCCCGCATGCGATCGGGTGGGAGGTGCTCGAGCAGCGGTTCGATGAACCGGGCTACGGCGTGATTGCGCAGATCGGGCGAGATGAACCCCACGCGCAGCGGCGTGCCGAGGGGCGTGGTCCGCGCGGGCAGCGGCGCATAAGACGAGGCGACCAGTTCGCCGCAGCGCCGCGAGAGTTCGAATGTCTTCTTTCGCGAGATCGCCGGGTCATACAGCGTGGCGAAAACAAGAGCACGCGCGAGGCTCACCGAGCGTGGATGCCTCGCCGCGGCGCTTTCGAGGATCTGCACCGCTCGCGAGGCATGGCCCACGAGCATCTCGAGGCGCCCCTGCTCGAGCAGCAGGTTGTGATCATCGGGCGCAAGCGCCAGGCCCCGTGCGCACGCCGCCAGCGCGTCGGCGTAGCGGTGGGCTCCGGCGAGCACGGTCGCGTAGCGGCGTATCCCCTCGACGTGCGAGGGATCGAGGGCAAGCCCCCGCTCGATCGCCCCGATCCCCTCGGCGAACTTTCCCTGCCCGCCGAGCATCTGCCCCAGGTTCAACCACGCCTCGGGCAGATCGGGCATGTGCTCTACAGCACGGGTCGCGTAATACACCGCCTGCTCGAGATTGCCCTGCGTGGCAAGGGTGACGCCCATAGCCGCGTTGAGCGGGCCGCTGGAAGGATCGCGGCGCAGCGCGGGCGTGAGGAGTGCCTTGGCGCGGTCGAGCCGCCCCGCGTCGATCGCCGCGAAGACCTCGTCGAGCAGGCGGTCGCTCATGTCTGGGCCTCCGCGCAAGGCGTGCTGAGCAGAGATTCGAGCGCGTCGCCCATGGCGCTCGCGTACGACGCGCCATCGCACAAGGGCGATGCGAGCAGCGCGGGACGCAACGAGGCCCGCAGCGACGCCCGGCGCGGGGCATTGCCGGCGAGCGCCACCGCCTTAGCGATGTACTCGTCGGTGGTCGGCGGACACAAGTCGGCGTGCCCGATCGACGTGAGAAGCGAGAGGCCCACGCGTTGGTGGTGCATCGTGCCCGCGAGGCTGACGACCGGCACACCCATGAAGAGCGCCTCGCACGTGGTGGTCGTGCCGCAGTAGGGAAAAGTGTCGAGGGCGACATCCACGCGGGCGTAGGCGTTCAGGTGCTCGCGTGGGGTCTTGGTAAAGGCCATGAACTCAAGGCGCGTAGGGTCGCCCCCCTGGGCCTTGAAGCGAGCGCGCAGGTCGTCGCGCAGGGCTTCTTCATCCAGGCCCGAGGCCTTGAGCAGCAGGCGTGAACCGGGCACGCCCGCCAGCACGCGGGCCCAGGCCCGCAGCAGCGGATCGCAGATCTTCTGCACGGCGTTGAACGAGCCAAAGACGATCGCACCATCGGCCCCCCCGGGACCGTCGCTTTCATGACACTGTCGATCGGGACCGGGCGCGTCGTGAGGTGGCTGCCAGCAGAGGAACGTTCGCGGCAGGCGCACGAGCGATTCGGTGTGCCACGCCTCGGCCCCGGGCGGATCGGTGATCGCATCAACGATGCGGGCATCGACGCCCGCCAGCCCCAGCGTGGCGGGATAACCGATGCACGTGACGATCCGGCGTGCCGGTCGCGTATGCAGCAGCGGCAGGCGGTTGGCATGCGTGTATCCCGCCAGGTCGATCAGCACGTCGAGTCGCTCGGTGCGAAGGCGGCCCACGAGCGCGGCATTGTCGAACTTGACCACGCTGTGCCACTGGTCTACGCCGCACTGCAGGCGTCGGCTGGTGTCGTCCTCGGCGCGTGCGTCGCTGAAGGCCAATACCTCGAAGCGCGATCGATCGAGACGACCGATCCACGATTCGACGAACGAGGCGACCGAATGGGTGCGAAGGTCGGGCGAGAGCAGCCCGATGTGCACTTTGTCACCCGCCGCACGCGGGGGGAAGGGCACGGGCGCGGGGCAATGACGCTCGATCTGCGCCGCGCACGCCCGGTGCGCCGCGAGGATCGATCCGGGGGCGTGCCCCGGGGCATAGAGCATCGCCGCGGCGAGGCGGTAGAGCGCGATCGGGTGCTGGGGATGTGCGTCGACCGCGGCCTGCAGCACCCCCACCGCCTCGTGAGCGCGGCCGGTGTGCAGCAGCGCCGAGGCATAGGGAATGGCAAACCGGACATCGGATCCGAAGCGGTCGAGGTTCGCGCGGCCATACGACGCCGCCCGGGCGTATCGGCGTGCCGACACCAGCGATTCGGCCAGCGCGAGCGCGGCGGCGAGGTCGGACGGATGCGCCTCGCACACCCGTTCGATCACGCCCAGCGCCTCGTCAAACCTCTCGCACATCGACAGGCAGTGCCCCAGGTTGATCTGCACACCCAAGTGCGCGGGTGCGGCGGTGGCGGCGGCCCGCGCATAGTGCAGCGCCACCTGCGGCTGGCCCATGCGGATCAGCGCCACCGCCATCAGGTTGTTCAGGTCCGCCTCGGCGGGCGATCGCTTGAGCGCTGTGGCGAGCAGCACGCGGGCCTTGTCGGGGCGACCCGCGTCGAGTTCACGCCGTGCCATCGCCGCCGCGCTCATCGGGGCGGGCTCCAGCCGGGCGCAACAAACACCGGCAGGCGCGGGGCCTGCCGGTGCGTCAGAGGTTGGGTTCGCCGCCGGTTCATCGGCGGATGGTACCGCGGAAAATCACGTGCTCTGGGTGCGGGCGGGCGGCTCGGCGGGCTTGGCCGCGGGCGTGCCCGGGGCGCTGAGCCCCTCGGGCGCGGGGCCGGCCTTGAAGAAGAGGTGATCCTCGGGCTTGCCGTCTTCGCCCGTGCGGCGTTGCACGTGGATGGTGCAGGGGGCGTCGAACCCGCCCGAGAGGATGGCCTCGCTGAGCGGATCTTCGACGAACTGGCCCAGGGCGCGGCGCAGGGGCCGGGCGCCATACTCGGGGTTGTAGCCGCGGTCGATGAGGAACTCGCGGGCGCTCTCGTCGATCGAGAGGGTGAATCCCTTGGTGCCCAGTCGCTTGTTGAGCTTGCCCACCTCGTAATCGATGATGTTGGTGATGTCCTCGCGCGAGAGGGGGCGGAAGACGATGATGTCGTCGAGGCGGTTGATGAACTCGGGGCGGAAGAACCGCTCGATCTCCTTCATCAGCACCGTCTTGATGTTGTCGTGATCGGTCGCGTCGGTGCGCTTGGCAAAGCCGAACCCCGCCCCGCCTTTGATGAGGTCGGCGCCCAGGTTGCTCGTCATGATCAGCACGCAGTTGCGGAAGTCGACGTTCCGCCCGAACGAGTCGGTCAGACGCCCTTCTTCCATGATCTGCAGCAGCATGTTGAAGACGTCCGGGTGCGCCTTCTCGACCTCGTCGAGCAGGATCACGCTGTAGGGGCGGCGGCGGATCTTCTCCGTCAGCTGCCCACCCTCCTCGTAGCCCACGTACCCGGGGGGTGCGCCCACGAGACGCGAGACGTTGTGCTTCTCCATGTACTCGCTCATGTCCAGGTGGACGAGGGCTTCCTCGTCGCCGAACAGGAACTCGGCCAGCGCCTTGCTCAGCAGCGTCTTGCCCACGCCGCTGGGGCCCACGAAGATGAACGAACCCATCGGGCGCTTGGGGTCCTTGAGCCCCGCGCGGGCCCGGCGGATCGCCTTGGCCACCGTCTTGATCGCCTCGTCCTGGCTGATGACGCGCTTGTGCAGTTCGGCCTCGAGCTGCAGCAGGCGCTGGATCTCTTCCTTCTCGAGGCGCTTGAGGGGCACGCCGGTCATGCGGCTGACCACCTCGGCGATGACCTCTTCATCCACCACGCCGTCGGTTTCCTGCTGGCGGGCGCGCCATTCCTTGAGGATCTCTTCGCGCTTCTTGCGCTGCTGCTCGGCCCGATCGCGCAGTTCCGCCGCCTTCTCGTAGTCGGCAGCCTTGACGGCCTCGTCCTTGTCCACGGTCAGTCGCTCGATTTCGGCCTCAAGGTCGGCCAGGTTCGGCGGCTTGGTCATGCTCTTGAGACGCACGCGGGCGCCCGCCTCGTCGATCACGTCGATCGACTTGTCGGGCTGCACGCGCCCGGTGATGTACCGCCCCGAGAGTTCGACCGCGGCGCGGACGGCCTCGTCGGTGATCTTCACGCGGTGGTGCTGCTCGTAGCGGTCGCGCAGCCCCTTGATGATGTCGACGGTCTGCTCGTTGGTGGGCGGATCGACCGTGATGGCCTGGAAGCGACGCGCCAGGGCCGCGTCCTTCTCGATGTACTTGCGGTACTCGTCGAAGGTCGTGGCGCCCACGCACTGGATCTCGCCGCGGGCCAGCGCGGGCTTGAGCACGTTCGAGGCGTCGATCGCCCCCTCGGCCCCGCCGGCGCCCACCAGCGTGTGCAGTTCGTCGATGAACAGGATCACGTTCTTGGCGCGACGAACCTCGTTCATCACCGCCTTGATGCGCTCCTCGAACTGCCCGCGGTACTTGGTTCCGGCGACCATCATCGCCAGGTCGAGCACCACGATGCGCTTCTCGTGCAGGATCTCGGGCACGTCGGCGCTGATGATGCGCTGGGCCAAGCCCTCGACGATCGCCGTCTTGCCCACGCCCGCCTCGCCCAGCAGCACCGGGTTGTTCTTGGTGCGCCGGCACAGGACCTGCACCAGGCGCTCGATCTCGCTCTGGCGACCGATCACCGGGTCGAGCTGATTCTCGCGGGCCAGTTCGGTCAGGTCGCGCCCGAAGCTGTCGAGCGCGGGGGTCTTGCTCTTGCCCTTGGCGGGCGTCGCGCCCGAGGAGGGATTCCCGGCGGGCGAGGGGCCCGAGCCGCTGATCCCCGATTCGAGATTCTCGCTCTGCTCGCTGCCCGCGCCCAGAAGGTTGAGCACCTCCTCGCGGACCTCCTCGAGCTTCAGGCCCAGGTTCATGAGGACCTGGGCGGCGACACCGTCGTGCTCGCGCAGCAGGCCCAGCAGCAGGTGCTCGGTGCCCACGTAGTTGTGGTTGAGGTTGCGGGCCTCTTCGATGGCGTACTCGATCACCTTCTTGGCCCGGGGGGTCTGGGGCAGCTTGCCCATGGTGACCATCTCGGGCCCGGCCTTGACGAGCTTCTCGACCTCGAGGCGGACCTTGCGCAGGTCCACATCGAGGTTCTTGAGGACATTGGCGCCCACACCGCTGCCCTCTTTCACGAGGCCCAGCAGGATGTGCTCGGTCCCGATGTATTCGTGGTTGAGGCGCTGGGCCTCCTGGTTGGCCAGGGCCATCACCTTGCGGGCACGATCGGTAAAGCGTTCAAACATGGCTCACTCCCGCAGAGTGCACGCGAGATGCGTGCTCCTCCATCTCATTCTTCGTCCAACAGCCCCCTCCGGGTTCTCGACGGAGCAAGGTTTGTTCCAGTGTTGCGCAAGTCTCTTTCAAATCACGACTTGAAAAATGAACGAAAACACGATCCATCGCTCACGCATGCACCCCAGGGCCGGCACGCGGCCCTCTTCATCGGCAGCGAGCCGCATGCCGGTTCTGTCTGGTTTGCTCAGACCCTCAAACAGGGCTCACGACCCCCAAACAGTCCCACCCCCATGCCTGTTCGTGCGATGATCGGTCCCGGACTGCCGAATGGGCAGATCCCTCAGTCGGGAGATATGAACAATGCTTCCACATCTCGCACCAGCGCGCGCAGCGCCTCGGGCGCGTGAAGGGGGAAGGGGAGTGTCCGATCGGCTGCGGGGTCGGTGGCGAGGCCCGCCGCGATGCTCGCCGCGTGCGCGCGCAGGCGGTCGATGGTCGGGGCGTGCTCGGCGCGGACGGTCGCGAGCAACGCGTGCAGTTCCGCAAACGCCGCGCGACGCTCGGGTGAGTGTCGAGGCAGGCGTTGGATCTCGGCGAGCAGTGCGGCCTTTTTCGCCGCCGCGGCGCGATCGCCCACCAGCGACGGGTCGAACCGCAACGCCCGTTCGCGCTGACGCACCTGATTGATCTGCCGGGTCGGGGGCGCGACGCGTGGCGGCAGATCCGGCAGCAGCGTCGCCGTCATCATGACGCTGGGCGCAAGGCGCACCTCGGGCCCGAGCCATGCGCCGATCCATCGATCGGTCACGCGCTCATACACCTCGCCCCCGGTGCCGTGGATGAACAGATCGCACAGCCCCATGCGCACGAGGGCGGTCAGCAGCAGCGCCCGCGGGGCGAGCGTCGTGATCTCGCGCGGCGAGAGTTCACCCGCGCGCACCGGGTGACGAGCGCCGGGCTCCAGCCGCCAGAGCGGGAGTTCGTCGGGCTCGAGCGGGCGGATGCGGGCCTGGGGCACCGCCGCGGCGGCCTGGTTGTACGCCTCGATGCACGCGCGAGGGTCCGCCGCCATGAGTGACACCAGTTCTTCAAAGAGCGGCATCGCATTCAGCGACGAGGCAAAGACCAGCGGGAGCGCGGGGATGAACTCTTGGACGAGGGGTGCGTACGCGCGAACCACCTGTTCCGCGGCGTTGGTCGCTTTATCCGACTCACGCAAGAGTGTTTCGATCAGGTGGACGACGCGAGACTCATACTCGGGCGTTGGATCAGGCAGCCCGCGCGGCGAGGTCATCACGCCACGTCCACAGGCGGGGCCGTGGCCCGTGCCCAGCGAAACTTCGACGCGCCGTGCTGCACCATCAGGGCTTGGGGCGGGGTACCAGAATGCGCCCGGATCCACCTCGTCGGTATCGACGACAAGCCACGCGGCCTGGCCGCCGGCATGACGCGCACACACCCCGGCGGCGATGTACTTCGCCAGCACGCCCGCGTGCCAGATCTGCGGCTGGTGCCCCGAAAGGATCAGCGGGCCTTGCGTGCCCAGGCCCAAGGCTTCGCGCATCGCGTCGCACGGGGGCGAGGCTTTCGCATGCTCGAGGGCCGCACCCGGCCATCGGCGTGGCGAGGGTCTCGCGCTCACGGTCGGCTCGTTCACGGGGCACAGCACCCGGGGTTGGTGTCGCAGCCGGGCAGGCCCTTGATCGCGTCGGGCGGCAACTGGTCGGCACGGCGGAGCAGCTCGCGGTGCAGCACGTCGCGGTAATGACGCAGACGGACCTGGGCGTCGTCAAGCCGCCCGCCGAAGGTGCGCGAAAGATCGTTGTAGATGAGGCGCACGGGCAGCTCGCGGACGCGCAGGCCCGCCGCCGCGGCTTGCACCCAGAACTGCATGGGAAAGGCGTACCCGCGCACGGTCGGGCGCAGTTTCCGCAGCGAGGCCACGCGATACGCCTTGAACCCGCAGAATGCGTCGGTCAGCGACACACCCAGCACGCTTGACAGGCGGCAGTTGATCTCTTTGGTGATCTGGGCGTTGATCGAGCGGCGCTCGGGAGGCGGGTTGTCATCGCCCTCGGCGGGGGCGAGATAGCGCGAGCCGCTGATGATGTCGTGGGTGTCGGCGTCGGCGGCCTCGATGAACGAGGGGATGGCGGCGGGCTCGTGTTGCTCGTCGCAGTCCATCGTGATCAGCCAGTCGTACTTCTCGACGATGGCCCAGCGGAAGGCATCGCGGAGCGAGCGCCCGTACCCGCGGTTGCGCGCATGGCGCACGAGATCGACATCGAACTTCAGGGCCCGCAATGGCGTGTCGTCGGTCGAGCCGTCGTCGACCACGAGCACGCGTGGCGCGAAGGGGCGCACGCGTTCGAGCACCCGCTCGACATAGGTCGATTCGTTGTAGACCGGGATGGCCACCAGCGTGCGCATCGAAAGGCTCCTGGGCCCGGGTCAGCCCTGGGGCGTACCCGCGTGCCCGGCCTCGGGTTCGTTCAGACCCTTGGCCTGCTTGGCCAGCGATGTGAACGCCGCGAACCCGAACGGCTCGCCGTCGGTGTCGCTGTGTTCCTCGGCGGCGGAGTTGATCTTGTCCATGGCCTCTTCGCCGACGGCGTGGAAGCCCACGATCTCGTGCAGGGGCAGCGTGTAGACCTCGCCCTCGGGCGTATGGATCTGGAAGATGGTGCACTCGACATCCATCGAAAGAGCCCGCTCGGCCTCGGTCCCCTGGATGCCGCACGCAAAGAGCGGATAGACCCCGGCGATGGGGATGCGCGTGCCCGAGCTTGTGATGACGCCCAGGCGGCCGTCGAAGAGGCTGGGCGTGCTCTGCGGCTCGTCGGTCGTAGCGTCGCTCCGCGTGCCCGCGGCGGCTTCGAGCGCTCCGTTGCCCGACATCGCCGTGACGGAGAGCCCCGTGAGGAACTCGCGCATCACGTTGTGCCAGAACATCTCGCGGTGGACCCGCGCCCGCTCGCTCCGATCGAACTGATCCTTCTTCATCGCGATCTCCCGCCAACACATCGGCGCGGCGTCAACGCACACCCGCCAGCGCGTCCAGCCCGGTCAGGCCAAGGGGCTCTCGTGTCCAGAATGGTTCCGCCGCCTCGACCCCGATGCGCGAGCCAAAGTACACGTCGTAGGCGCTCACCCGCTCGGGGAACGCCGCGTTGCGGGGATTCAGCGCGAACTGGGTGCGATACGCCTCGATCGCGCGGCGTTTCTTCGACGCGTATTCGCCGGAGATATCGACCAGGAACGTCGGATCCGCCACCTTGCGCAGGTGCGAGCAGTAGTAGTAGAACATCCACGCCGGATAGATCGGCGGGCCCAGCGCGTCAAACCCCGGCGGGACGGGTGGCTCGAACGACGTCAGTTTTGCGTCGAAGCGGGCGTCCTCGGCGATGCGCGTCGCCGCCAAGTGGTCGGGGTGCGCGTCCTCGGGGTGGGGCAGGAAGATCACCTGCGCCTGGTGCGCCCGGATCACCCCCGCGACCTTGTGCCGGGCCTCGAGCGTGTGCTCCACGCGGCGGTTGGGCAGGTCGAGCAGCACGCGCCGAAGGAGGCGCGAGGGGTCGGGCGAAAGAATCGCCGCGGCGTCGGCGGCCTCGCGCAGGCGCGTGGGGCGGTCGCCCACGGGCGTGGGGCACCCATCGGTCAGGTCGAGCAGCAGCACGTTGTGCCCCTGCGCCGCCAGTCGCGCGATCGTGCCCCCCATGCCGATCTCCTGATCGTCGGGGTGCGGGCCGATGACAAGAACGTTGAGCATGCGCAACCTGGCTCCCTTGGGTCGCGTGCTACTTCGCCTCGTCGTCGACGTGCGAGACCACGATCAGGCCCAGCAGGCGCGACGCCCCAGTGTCATCCTTCGTCTCGATCTGCGCCAGCACGAGCCGGTCGGGCGTATCGGTGGCGAAGAAGCCCCCGCCCCGAAACGCTTCAGAGTTGATGTCGCGGAACTCGGCCAGTGGGAGAACCAGCGTCTGGCCCACGCCCAGACCGTCGAGCGGCCTCGAGTACCGGGCATTGAGCCAGAGCGTGCAGGGGCCAAACGCCCGGGCCGTGGTGTTGGTCAGCTCGATCTCGGTGGGGCGGCGGAAGACCTGGATATTCACCGTCTCGCCCTGGCGCAGGGCCGGATAGTCGCGGGCGTAATCCACAACCTTGGGCTCGCCGCGGCAGCCGCCCAGCAACCCAACGACCGCGATCAACGCAACACTTGCCAAGGTTCGAAGGCTGTGCATGGGATTCTCCGGGGTGACTCTATAGTCCCCGCGTGTCGTGCGACAGCAACAACGCCACCGAACCCTCCCCGGGCATCGCCCCCGGGAGCGACACCATCGACCCTCGTCGGGTGGCGGAAATGCTCGCCCGCGCCCCCGGCGGGGGGATCCCCGAGCACATCCGGCGCCTGATGCCCGCGTTCGATGCCCCCTTCTACCAGGCCGGGCTCGCCGGCTATTCCGACCCGGCCATGCGCATCATCGCCCGGCGGCACGGGTGCCCCATGTGTGTCACCGAGGCCCTGCTCGACCGGACCCTGCTCGCGGGCGGGCGCGGGTTCGCCAAGGCCGACCTGGGCGACCTGCACGACAACATCCCCGGCGGGCACGAAGACCACCCCCTGGTCGGGCAGATCATGGGTTCGGACCCGCGCGAGATGGCCGCCGCCGCCCTCAAGATGCTCGAACAACGCGCCCGCTCGGACAGCGAGTACCGGCGTCTGGCTTATGCCGACGGCGTCACCCCTCCCGGGCCGCTGCGCCTGCCCGGGGGTGAACAGATCCGCGCGACGACCGATGACTCCCCCACCGACGCCCCCGCCATGCCCCCCGGCGTTTCCATGCGCGGCGGGTTCGAAGGCATCGACGTCAACCTCGCCTGCCCGGTCAAGAAGATTGAAAAAAAAGCACGCGGCGGGCACTGGCTCAGCGAGCCCGAGGGGGCCATCGAGATTCTTCAGGCCGTGCGCGAGGTCGTGCCCAAGGACGTGGCGTGCAGCGTGAAACTGCGCCGGAGTTTCGACGAGACGCCCGAGATGGTCGAGAGCCTGGACACGATCCTCGATGCGACGCGGGCGATGGGGTACGACTGGGCAACGGTGCACGCACGCACGGTGGTGCAGAAGTATGTGGGCCCCAGCCGCTGGGACCTGCTGCGCGATCTGGTGGCACGTCACCCGGACATGACGATCTTCGGGAGCGGGGACATCTGGAACGCCGCGGACATCTTCCGCATGATCGCGTACACGGGCGTCAAGGCGGTGAGCGTGGCACGCGGGTGCATCGGCAACCCGTGGATCTTCCGCCAAGCCCGCGACCTGATGGCGGGACGCGACCCCGCGCCTCCGACCTTGGAAGAGCAGCGGCAGGTGCTCGAGGCGCACTTCGTGCTGCTGATGGCCGTTTGCGGCTCGATGCGCCAGCCCGAAGAGATGGCCTCGCGCCATATCCGCAAGTTCGGGATCCGTTTCTCGGCCCACCACCCCGACGCCGAGCGGGTGCGCCGGCGCGTGATCGAGGTGCAGACCCACGCCCACTGGACCGCACTGCTGGACGAGTGCTACGCGACCCCGGAGATCGCACGCGGTTGAAGGGCGAAGCCCGGCGTGCTGCAGCGGCCACAACAATGATGTATTTTCTGCGCACGCGGCCCCCGCGCCGGGGCCTGGTCGAAGGCAACACCGGAGGCATTTCATGGGCTTGATGAAAGAGTTTCGTGACTTTGCGATGCGCGGGAACGTGCTCGACCTGGCGGTGGGCATCATCATCGGGGCTGCGTTTGGCAAAATCGTCAACGCGATGGTGAACGACGTGCTCATGCCGCCCATCGGCCTGGCCATGGGGCGCGTCGACTTCCGCGACAAGAAGTTCATCATCCAGGCCGCCGATGAGACGGCGAACAAGGCCGAGGTGGCGATCAAATACGGCTCGATGGTCAACACGATCATCGAGTTCGCGATCGTGGCCTTCTGCGTCTTCATGATCGTCAAGGTGTTCAACGAGGCCAAGCGCCGCATGGAAAAGGCCAAGGAAGCGGCACCGCCCCCCGGCCCCAGCACACAGGAAAAACTGTTGGCGGAAATCCGCGACCTGCTCAAGACGCGCTGAGCACGCGGCTCACGAGCGGATGCGGGCGGCGCTCGCCCGGCAAGCGCGCTTCGTTTATTTACGATGGCATGGTGTCATTGCGCCCAAGGCGGGACGTATTCTCTGTGCAACGGCCGCCGCATACGGCACGCCGTTCAAACAAGGAGTGGCTCCATGCCCATCACCCCGCGGCGGCTTCTGGCCGCTCTGATCGCTCTTGTTCTTACCGCGCCGGCCCTGGCCCAGGAAACCCAAACGCCTGCCCCCGAGGCGGCCATCACCGAAAAAGCGTCGGTCCGCGTGCCCGTCGTAGGTGATGTTCCCCTGCCGCGCACGCTGCGCGGATGGACCGGGCACGTGGAAATGGGCCTCAACGGAGCGGATGGCAACTCCGAGTCGTTCAACGTCCGTGCCGGGGCCGGCGCCACGCGCAAGGGCGAGATCTGGGATGCGGCGGCAAAGTTCGTCTATTCCCGCAACACCTCGGGCTCGGATGTCACCCGCAACCGCTTTGACGCGAACATGCGCAATGATTTCCGCCTCGAGAAGGACTCGCGCTGGCGCATCTTCGCCACCACGGCGTACGAGTACGACGACTTCCAGGACTGGCAGCACCGCCTCTCGCAGGGCGCGGGTATCGGCTATGCCTTCATCGAAGACGACCGCACCACCCTCATCGGGCGCCTGGGTGCGGGCGTCACGGGTGAACTGGGGCGCGACGACGGCGACGACTGGACGCCCGAACTCATCGTCGGCGTGGACCTCGAGCACCAGTTCACCGAGCACCAGAAAGTGTTCGCCACCCTCGACGTGCTGCCCAGCCTCGAGAACTTCACCGACTACCGCCTCACCGCCAAGGCGGGGTACGAGATCATCGTCGACCCCGAGTCGGGCATGGCCCTGCGCCTGGGGGTCGAGGACCGCTACGACTCGACCGTCACCGGCGGGAAGAAACGCAACGACCTCGAATACTTTGTGCTGCTGGCGTGGAACTTCTAGCCCGCGCACGAAGCACTATCCTTCGTGCATGGGCCGCTACGAACAGTTCCAGGACTACCGCTCAAAAATGAACTGCCGCATCCTGGGGGATGACGCCCAGCGCGAGCGAATCGCCGGGCGTGCGGCCCCGGGGGCGACGCTGGTCACGCGCCGCTTCTTCGGGCTCGACACCAAGACCTATGAAGACGGGGCGCTCAGCGCCAAGACCAAGGAACTGCTCGGGCTGGTCGCCTCGATGGTGCTGCGCTGCGACGACTGCATCGCCTATCACATCGATCAGTGCGTGCGGGTCGGCGTCACCGACGAGGAACTCTGGGAGTGCTTCGACGTGGCCCTGATCGTCGGCGGGTCGATCGTGATCCCTCACCTCCGCCGGGGGGTTGAGTTCCTGGATGCCTGCCGCAATGCCGGCCCCGCGACCGATCCGGCGACGGGCCCCTGCCCGGGGCACACGGGGGCCACCCCGCCCATCTCGTAAGATTCGAACGCATGGCGTCAAAGGTCAGCACCTCAGCGGCGGCGAACCGCGCAGCGGCGGAGGCGATCGTCCGCACCCTCCGCGACGCGGGGCACATCGCCTATTTCGCCGGCGGGTGCGTCCGCGATGAACTCCTGGGCCTCGCCCCCACTGATTACGACGTGGCGACCAACGCCGTCCCCGAACGACTCGCGGCTCTCTTTCCCCGCACGTCGCACGTGGGCGCCTCGTTCGGCGTGGTGCTGGTGATGATGGGGCACGAAGTGGTCGAGGTGGCCACCTTCCGTGCCGACGGCACTTACAGCGACAATCGCCGCCCCGACCGCGTGACCTTCAGCGACCCGCTGGCCGACGCCCAACGCCGCGATTTCACCGTCAATGCGCTCTTTCTCGACCCGCTGGATGAGGCGGGCACGCCCGGCAGCCCGGTGCGGGGCAGGGTGATCGACCACGTTGGCGGGTTGGCCGATCTCGCCGAACGGCGATTGCGTGCCGTGGGCGACGCGGATCGGCGCCTGGCCGAGGATCACCTGCGGGCGTTGCGCGCTGTTCGCCTGGCGGCACGCCTGGGGTTCACCATCGAAGCCGCGACGGGTGAGGCGATCGGGCGGCATGCCTCGGAACTGCGCGGGGTCAGCCGCGAACGCATCGGGGATGAAGTGCGGCGGATGATGGCCCACGCCAGTCGGGCCGCCGCGGCCATGCTGCTGCGCGACCTTGGCCTCGAGGCCCCGGTGCTCGAGACGAAGGTGAGCCTGGCGGCACGCACCCCCGCCACACTGGCCAGCCTGCCCGGTGAGACCCCTGTGCCCACCGCGCTGGCCGCGTGGGCCCTGGACCTGGGGCATGACCCGGCCAGCACCCCCGACGCCGTGAACGCTTTGGCGACCAAGTGGCGACAGGCGCTATGTCTGAGCAACGATGAGCGGGCGGAGTTTCAGGGGGCGCTGCTTTCGCTACGTGCGCTGACCATGGATTGGGAGGGTGCAGCGGTGGCGCGGCAGAAGCGGCTGGCCGCCGCCGACGGGTTTCCTGCCGCCCTGATCCTCCTTGACGCCGTCGACCCCACCCGGGCAGCGCAGATTCGCGGGCGTGTACGTGTTTTGGACGGTATTGCGGGCGGCATTCGACCCGTGCCGCTGATCAGCGGGGACGACTTGCAGGCCCTGGGTTTACGCCCCGGGCCCGGGTTTCGTCCGATTCTGGAGCAGGTGTACGACGCGCAGCTGGAGGGGCGGGTAACCTCGGCGGAAGAAGCCCGGGAACTTGCACGGCGTCTGGGCGTCTGAGCCTGATGAGACCCGTCGTCCCGCGGCGGGGGTATGTTTCCCTTCCGCCCTTGCGCGAGGGGTAGCTCGGCGGGGTGTCGCCGGGGCTGGTTTGAAGTGAAGGCCTGTCGAAGGAAGAGCAACCATGAAGAGGAATCGGATTCAACGGGGCATCGCGGCGCTGATCGCGGCGATGACGCTGCACATGCTGACCCCTGCCCCCGCCCATGCCTGGGCGGCGCCCGTGGCGATGACGGCGTCGACCGACACGCTGATCTTCAAGAACGGGAATGTCCTCGAGGGCACGATTGTCTCCGAGACGGGCACCCATGTTCGGTTCAAGGGCGAGCTGCACGGCATCGCCTTCGAGACCGAGTATCCCAAGGCCGACATCCTCGAGATCAAGCGGGGCACGGGCCAGGCGGCGGGCCAGGCCGCCACCGACACCAAGGTGGTCGATCCCTCGTCCTATCTCACCCCCCCGCCCGCGCCGGTGATCGATGATGGGCGCGACAAGATCTATTGGATCGACCTGACGGGCAAGTTCGGCGAGGAGATCACGCAGACCCCGCTGCGCAACGCGCTCAAAGACGCGAAGAACCAGCGCGCGGACGTGATCATCGTGATGGTCGACAACAAGGTGGTCGACGACGAGGAGATCCGCGGGAACGAGGAGCTCGAGAAGCTCTACGCCCAGTTCGACGAACTCTTCCGCGCCGAGAAGATCATGGCGGTGGTGGTGGACGAGGTTCCCGCCGAGTGGCAGAAGCCCCCGCGGATCATCTACTGGGTGCGCCGGGCGCTGGGCGGGATCGCCTTCATGCCGCTGACGAGCAAGGAAGTCTACTTCCACCCCGAGGGCAAGCTCGGCGGCGTGGGCAACCTGAACGGGATGCGGGCGCGCGGCCACCGCCGCGTGGTCGAGAAGCAGATCTCGCTGCGCCGCGGGCACGCGGTGGGCTGGGTCAACCAGAGCGGCTTCCCCCAGCCCGAGATGCTGGTGCGGGCGCTGACGCAGGAAGATTTCGTCCTCTCGCTCAAGATCGAGGGCGGACGCCCGGTTCTCTTCGAGGGCTATCCCAGCAACCCGGGCGAGGAACTCCTCACCGACGACGGGATGGAGGGGAACGCCGACACGATCGACCAGGCCGCCCGCGGCGAAGGCAACGACGTGCTGACGCTCGATCATCGCCTGGCGAAACTGCTGGGGATCAGCAAGGGCACGGCGGAAACCCGCGACGAGCTGCTCTCGCTGCTGGGCTATCGCACCGACCAGATCGTCAAGAGCCGCTCTGAGGCCATCATGCGAGACTGGGTCCGCGGGTTTGAAGCGGGCAAGACGCAGGCCCGCCGCCTGTGGGAAGAGTTCGGCGAGGTGCAAGTGCAGGGCGACTACGACCAGCGTCGCCAGGCCCGCTCGACGCAGATCCAGAAGATCGAGCAGATCAAGAGCATCTTCAAGCGGTACGCCGAGTCGTTCGAGTGGCGTTGGCTCGCGCGGTATGGGTTCCCCATCGACGGCGAGGGCGGCCCGGGCATCGCCCAGCTGACCGAGATCCAGGATCGCATCCGCACCCAGCAACTGCTCGATCGCCGTTGATCGAACCGTGGGACCATCAACGTTGTTTGCAGAGTCGAGTTTGAGAAGGAATCAGCAGCCATGAAGAAGTTCACCAGAATGTTGGGCACGCTGGGCATCGTGTTCGCGATGGCCCTGGGCGTGGGCGTCTGTTCGTCCGACGCCCTGGCGATCGATCGCATCGTCCTCAAGGACGGCAGCGTCATCGAGGGCACGATCGTCCGCGAGGCTCAGGGCGCGGTCTGGATCAAGACAACCATCGGCGGCGTGCCCGCCGAGCGCATGTATCTCCCCTCGGAGTTCACCTCGATCGAGCGCAACGCCGCCACCGCCCCCGCCGAAGCCACTCGTCCCGCGACGGGCGGCGACGTGCCCGTGGTCCCCGCCGTTCCCGCCGTCACCACACCCGCGGCCCCGCGCAGCGGCGTACCCCGCGGCGTGGTCATCACCCTGGGCGACCGCGAGCACGGGGACATGGTCGGCGTCTACATGGTCGCCAACATCCTCGAGCGGGCCATCCCCGTCATCGAGCAGGAAATTGGGACCGACGGTACCGGCGTCGTCGTGCTCCGCTTCATGTCGGGCGGCGGCTACGGCGCGGAGGTCCAGAAGATCTCCGACGTCATCCATAACGAGTACAAGAAGCGCTGGCGCACCGTCGGCTGGATCGATTCGGCCATCTCCGCCGCCGCCATGAGCGCCCACTGCCTCGAAGAGATCTACTTCACCACCCGCGGCAACTACGGCGCGTGCACCGGGTTCTACGGCTCGCTCGATAAGCCCGTCGAGGGCTTCGAACTCGAGAAGTCGCTCCACCAGATGGAGAAGATCTCCGCCCGCGGCGGGTACGACTACCGCATCATGCGCTCCATGCAGATCATGGATCCCCTCTCGGCCACCATCGACGCCAACGGCGAGGTCCACTACTTCGCCGACACCGTCAGCGGCGACATCATCGTCAACCGCAACACCGAGATCCTTACCTTCAACGCCGTCAGCGCGGCGAAGGTGAAGTTCTCGCGCGGCACCGCCGACACCCTCGATGAGCTCTCCAAGGCCATGGGCTTCCAGGAGATCCAGTGGGTCGGCAAGACGGTCAAGGGCTCGCTGTGGCCCATCTCGCGCGCCGAGCAGATGCAGATGGACTTCCGCAAGAAGGTGAAGACCGACGAGGACAACCTCAACCGCTACTACGCCAACTACGCCATCCACGTCCAGCTCGCCGCCGGCGCTCCCCGCGAGGAACGCCCGCCGCTGGTCAACCGCGCCCGCCAGGGGCTCGAGCAGATCAAGAGCATGGTCCGCAACAACCCCGCCTTCGCCCGCAACATCTGGGGCGGCCGCGAGGAATACAAGGAATGGCTCGAGGAGCAGGAAAAACTCCTCCGCGACCTGATGCGCTGACCTGCGTCACATTCGAATTCTCACCAAGGCCCGGCATCACGCCGGGCCTTTTTCGTTCGCTACGATCGCGGCGTGCGCATCGCCCGCGACGCCTTCGCCAAGGTCAACCTCGCCCTCGACGTGGGCACGCCCCTGGCCTCGGGCCTGCACCCCATCGCCTCGTGGATGGCCCCCATCGATCTTCGCGACAGCGTCGAGATCGAGCGCCTGCCCGACGACACGCCCGCACGGCTCGAGGTGTCTTGGGCCCACGACGCGCCCCGCCCCAGCCCGATCGATTGGCCGCATGAGAAGGACCTCTCGATGCGCGCACTAAGGGCCCTCGAACGCGCGCTCGGGCGTGCGCTCCCGGCGGCCATCCAAGTCAGCAAACGCATCCCGGTCGGGGGCGGGCTGGGCGGCGGGTCATCGGATGCGGCGGCGACGCTCCTGGCCCTGCGCGAACTCTTTGCCTTGCCGATCGACGATGACACCCTGCGCTCGATCGCAATGACGCTGGGCTCGGACGTGGCCTACTTCATCGATGATGCCCCGCCACGCCCCGCGATCGTCGAGGGGCTGGGCGAACGCGTGACGCGCGTGGCCCGTGTGCCCGGGCGATTGGCGTTGGTCATCCCTGCGTTCGGCTGCCCCACGGGCGCGGTCTACAAAGCCTTTGATGCGCTGCCTTCCGGGACTACAGGCACGCCGTCGGGCGAGCGTGTGCGCGCCGCACAGGCTCACGCTATTCACGCGGGACTGGCGCACGCGGAGCTTTTCAATGCGCTGGCCCCGGCGGCGTGCGCTGTCGTGCCGCGATTGGCACTCTTGCTCGAAGCCCTCACCCAAGTCGGTACGCCCCACGTCACAGGGAGCGGGAGTTGCCTCTTCCTGGTGATGCCCGATCAGGGCATCGGAGCGCTGCTCGACGCCGCCCGCAATGCGACACAGAGCGTGGACCCGGGGTGCACGGTGCTGGGTGTGCGTCTCATCTAGCCTCGCGCCGATACACTCGGGGCATGCCGAGCGCAAAGCCCTATGTCGGGATCGATCTGGGCGGGACAAACATGCAGGTGGGCGTGGTGAGCGCCGACCTGAAGATGCTCTCGCGCGCCAAGCGCAAGACCAAGCCCGACGAAGGACGCGACGCGGTCATTGACCGCATCGTCGACGCGATCAACGAGGCCTGCCAGGAGGCCAAGATCGCCCTGGCCGACCTTGGCGGCGTGGGGATCGGCGCACCCGGCGCGGTCGATCCGCGCAAGGGCGTCGTGATCGAAGCCGTCAACCTGCGCTGGAATGACCTGGCGCTGGCCGACCTCCTGACCAAGCGACTCAAGGTGCGCACGTGGCTCGACAATGACGTGAACGTCGCGGTGCTGGGCGAGAACCGCATCGGTGCGGGCAAGGGGTGCGAGCACCTGCTGGGCGTCTGGTGCGGCACGGGGATCGGCGCGGGGCTCATCCTCAACGGGAGCCTCTACTACGGCGACGCGATGACCGCCGGCGAGATCGGGCACACCATCCTCTTCCCCGGGTGCCCGCGCGGCAGCCGCTCGCTCGAACACAACTGCTCGCGCACCGCCGTGGTCGATCGCCTGGTACGTCTGATCCGCGCCAATCACCCGAGCATGATCGTCGACGAGGTGGGCGGCGACCTGTCGGCCATCAAGAGCAAGGCGCTGGGCAAGTGCTACGAGGCGGGCGACAAACTCGTGCGCGAGGTGATCGACACGACCGCCGACATGCTGGGCGTGGGCATCGCCAACGCCGCCACGCTCCTGTCGCTGCAGCGCGTGGTGCTGGGGGGCGGGCTGACCGAGGCGGTGGGCAAGCCCTTTGTCGATCGCGTGCAGGCCGCGGCGCGGGCACTCGTCTTCCCTGACGCTCTGCGCAGGCTCGAGGTCGTGGCGAGCAAACTGGAAGACGACGCGGGCGTGTACGGGGCGGCGATGATCGCCGCCGATCGCGCCGAGGAGAAGAGCAAATGATCCTTGCCGCCCTGGCTGTGTGCGTGTCCGCGCTGCTCCCCCCGCCTCAGGAAGCGGTGGACCAGGCCCGGCTGATGGAAACGCTGCGATCATTCCCCGACATGCGCGCGGCGCTGGGGGGCGAGGAGCGTCGGCGCGGGCTCGTCCAGACCGAGACGATGATCGCGGACGCGCTGCGTGCCATGGGCTATGAGCCCCGCCTCGAGCCCTTCATGTTCCGGCGCGTGCCCGACGCCGCCCCGAAGGCCGACGCTCCGAAGGATGGAGCCGCACCCAACGATGGCGCATCGCCCGGCGCGGATGCCGTCGCTCCGGGCACGCCCGCACCCGAGGGGCATGAGGCCGCAGCGCCCGGCGCAACAGACGTCCGCGGCACCGAGGGGCCCTGGCACAACATCATCGTGGACCTGCCGGGGACCGAGTTTCCGCGTGAAGTGCTGCTGATCGGCGCGCACTTCGACGCCGTGCCACGCTCGCCCGGCGCCGACGACAACGCCAGCGGGGCGGCGGCGCTGCTCGAGATCGCCCGCGTGCTGAAAGACCGCCCGATGAAACGGACGGTGCGCCTGGTCTTCTTCAACCTCGAAGAGGCGGGCCTCGTCGGGGCGCGCCATCACGTGCGCCTTTACCCCGCGCCCGGGGGCGACGCCCCCGACGCCGAGCGCCTCATCGGCATGGTGAGCCTCGAGTGCATCGGCTACTTCAGCACCGAGCCCAACAGCCAGAAAAGCCCCATGCCCCCGATCAAGGATGTCTTCGAGCCCCCCACCGTGGGCGATTTCATCGCGATCACCACCACGAGACTCGGGGCGGCGTTCGCGGGGCGGCTCGACGCGGCGATGCGCGCCGCCGAGCCCAACCTCAAGACCTTTGTCGCATCGTTCTTCCCCGACCCGCCCGGAACGCCCCTCGACGTGATGCGATCCGACCACGCGCCGTTCCTGGTGATGAAGCACCCGGCGATCATGCTGACGGGCACGGCGAACTTCCGCAACCCCCACTACCACAAGCCCACGGACACTCACGACACCCTCGACCCCGACCGCTACACGCTCGTCGTGCGCGCCATGGCCGGGGCTGTTCACACCCTCGCCGAGCCTAGTTCTCGTCCTTGATCTTGCGGCTGCTGAGCATGATCAGCAGCACCAGGACCGCCGCGGCGGCGAACCCCGCGATCCCGATCGCCTGCAGCGCCACGCCCCCCACGCTGCGCGACGCCAGCACCAGGATCGACGAGCCCACCATCATCGCCGCCACGATGAGCGCGAACGAGATGTTGCGGCTGGCGTGCTCGATCGTCTGCGTCAGGCGAGAGAGCCCCCGGTGCTCGAGGTTCACCGCCAGTCGGTTTCGCTTGAGTTGATTGACAATCGAGCGCACGTCGTCGGGCAGGTCCTCGACGAGTTCGACGTAGCGGAGCATCCCCGCCTGAAACCGCTTGCGCATCGCACGCATGCTGTAGCGACGCGCCACCAGTCGCTCGAGGTGCGGCGTCGCGAACTCGACCATGTCGAACGAAGGGTCCAGCCGCTCGCCCACGGCTTCGATCGTCGCCAGCGCCTTGATCAGCAGCACCAGGTCGCCCGGGCAGCGCAGGTGGTGGGCCCGCAGCTTCTGGAAGAACTCCTCGAGCAGGTCCGCCATGTTCAATTGGTCCAGCGGCGTGTTCTGGAAATGGGCGATGAAATCGCGCACGTCCGAACGCAGCCCCCGGTCCTCGAGCTTGATCGGGTCGACGTCGGCCAGATCGGCCACCACCCCCAGCACCTTCTCGCTGTCGGCCTGCACGACGCCCAGCACGAGGTCGGCGAGCTGATACGTCGTCGTCTCGTCGAGCTGCCCCGTCATGCCGCAGTCGATGAAGCAGACCTTGCCCCCGGGCATGGCGAAGAGGTTGCCCGGGTGGGGGTCGGCGTGGAAGAAGCCGATATCCAGGCACATCCGCAGCACGGCCTTGGCCCCGTTGGCCACGACCAGACGCTGCTCCTCGGGCGTGAGATCGCCCTCTTTCAGGCGAGAGAGCAGCACGCCGCGGATCTCCTCGAGCGCGAGCACGCTGCCCGTGGTGGCCTCCCAATAGACCTTGGGGAACGACACCGATTCATCGAGCACGAACTGGCGGCGGAGTCGCTCGGTCGAGCGTCCCTCGTGGCGTAGATCGACCTCGCGCTCGAGTTCACGCGCAAACTCGTTGACCACCTCGATAGGGCTGTAGCCCAGGTTCGACAGGCGCGCCTCGGCGAACTCGGCGAGCGTTCGCATCACCTCCATGTCGGTCTGGGTCACCTCGCGAATGCCCGGCCGCAGGATCTTGAGCACGATCGACGTGCCGTCGGCCAGAACCGCCCGGTGCACCTGCGCCATCGACGCCGAGCCGATGGGCTCGTGCTCGATCTCCTTGAAGAGCTCGGCCTGACGCTGGCCGAACTCGGCCTTGAGCACCTCGGCGATCTGCCCGAACGGAACAGGGGGCACGTTGTCCTGAAGTTTGGTGAACTCGTCGGCCCATTCCTGGGGCACCAGGTCGCGCCGCGTGCTGAGCAACTGGCCCAGTTTCACAAAGGTCGGGCCCAGTTCCTCCATCGCCTGTCGCAAGCGGGCCGCCCGGGGCAGATGCTCAAACTCGGGGGCGAGTTTGCCCGCCCCCACCGCGGCCATGCCCCGCTCGAGCAGGCGGTCGAGCCCCAGTTCCTGCACCACGTCGGCAAAGCCGTAGCGCGCCAGCACGTGGACGATCTCGGCGTAGCGTCGCACATGCCGGATGGTCTGGTTGAGTTCGAGGATGTTGGGCATCGGGACTAGTTTAATCCGCCCCCGACCCCCGCACTCCCGCGCCCCCTCCGGTTCCACCTACCCTTGCCCCATGGCTCTGCTCAGCGTCAACATCGACCACGTCGCCACGCTCCGCCAGGCCCGTTATCGCAAGGGGCCCGACTACGGCGAGCCGGACATCTGCCGCGCCGCCCACGAGGCCGAGATGGGCGGGGCCGACGGGCTCACCATGCACCTGCGCGAGGACCGGCGTCACGTCATCGACCGCGATATCGAGCGTGTGCGCGAACTCGCCCGCGTGAAGTTCAACCTCGAGATGGCCGCCACGACCGAGATGGTCCGCATCGCCGCCCGCGTCAAGCCCCACACCGCGATGCTGGTGCCCGAGGGACGCGACGAGGTGACGACCGAGGGGGGCCTCGACTGCGCCGGCGGCTTGCGCAAACTCAAAGGCGTGGTCGCTCGCCTGAAAGACGCCGGGTGCGTCGTCTCGGCGTTCATCGATCCCGATTCGCCGCAGATCGAGGCGGCGTACAAGGCCGGCTTTGACGTGTGCGAGGTCCACACCGGACCCTACGCCAGGGCCTTCGCCCGCGCCGGGGGCGACATGTTCGACCGGCGGCTCACCGTCGAACTCGAACGCATCGCCATCGCGGGGGGCGAGATCCTGGCCCGGGGCATGCGCTTCAACGCCGGGCACGCGCTCAACTACATCAACGTGATGCCCGTGGCGGCGATGCCCGGTGTGGCGGAACTGCACATCGGGCACGCGATCATCAGCCGCGCCGTCTTCGGCGGGCTGCGCTCGGCGGTGGCCGAGATGAAATCGCTGCTGGTACGGGCCGAGGACTTTCCCATGCACGAGGGGGACCACCCGTGAAATCACTCGAACGCTTCGACCGGCTGCTCGCGTATGAAGCCCAAGCCAACGAGCGATGCTTCGACAGCATCGCCGGGGTGGCGATCGACCGCCGCCACGAGGCGCCCTTCGCCAAGGCGCTGGGCATCGCGGCCCATGTGCAACTGGCGCGCGAAATCTGGCTGGGGCGGCTGCTGGGCCAGCCCGTCCCGCCGCCGCCCAACTGGTTCCCCCCCCTGGGGCTCGACGCGATCCGCGCCAAGGCCAGGGCCAACGACGGCGCGTGGAAGGCCTATCTCGCCACGCTGACCGACGACGCCCTTAATGCGCACTGCCGCTATACCAGCAGCGAAGGGGTGGCCTATCGCAGCCTGGTGGACGACATCCTGACGCATGTCTTCAACCACTCGACCTATCACCGCGGGCAGATCGCCCCGCTGGTGACGCACCTCGGCGGCGAGCGGGCTGGCACCGATTTCATCGCCCTGACCCGCGAACGGGTGTAGCCATGGCGCTGCTCGAACCCATCACCCTGTCCGGGGTGGCGCCCGAGCCCGTCACCCTCCGCCCGGGGCGACCCGACGACGCCCCGGGCATCCTCGACCTCCGACGCGCCGTAGCGACGGAATGTCCATACATGGTCGCCGAGCCGGGCGAGATCGCGGCATCGCCCCGCGGGCTGTGCCGGAAACTGGCGGCGTGGGAGGCCGACGCCGCAACCCTCTGCCTGGTGGCCTGCGCGCAGGACCGGATCGTCGGCCTGTCGCTGCTTCGCGGGGCGCGCCGTCGTCGCGTGGCGCACAACGCCACGCTGACGCTCATGGTCTCGCTGTCTCACCGGGGTTTGGGCATTGGCGGCGCGCTGCTCGACGCCTCGCTCGCCTGGGCGAGCGCCCATCCCACGATCGCCATCGTGACGCTGACGGCGGCCTCGGACAATCGTTCGGCGATCGGGCTGTATCGCACGCGCGGGTTCGAGATCGAGGGCACGCGACGCGCCCGGCTCCGGCTCAGCCGCACCCGTTTCGCCGATGTCCACCTCATGGCGAGGCTCGTGAAGACCATCTCCGTCGCGTGTCAATAGGAAAAAGTGCGAGGTGCACGTTATCGCTTGAGGTCGCGCCGTTTAGCGTGGAATTCGCCATGCTCGGGCTACGATCGGGTCGAACTTCATCAATCTTTCGTTACGATGAGCCCTCCCATGACGCAGGCCAGGACGACCAGCATCAAGAACGCCAAGGCCGGCCCCAAGGCGCCCACACCCGCGGCGGAAGCCCGGCCCGCGCCCGTCGATGCGCTGGATTACGCGGGCGCGCTGGCGCTGCTCGAAGAGCGGCTGAACGTCGAGGCCGTCAAGCCCTCGCAGCTCGACACCGAACAGGTCTTCCGCCTGGATCGCATGCTCGCGCTGAGCGAATCGCTGGGCAGCCCGCACGCGGACCTGCGCTGCGTGCACGTCGCCGGCTCGAAGGGCAAGGGAAGCGTCTGCGAGATGACCGCCGCCTGCCTCGAGGCCTGCGGCTGCGTCGTAGGCCTCTTCACCAGCCCGCACCTGACGCGGGTGCGCGAGCGCATCCGCCTCAACCGGTCCGAGATCCCCGAGGGTGATTTCGCCCGCGTGATCGGCGAGGTGCACAAGGCCGCCTCCGGCCTGCCCAAGAAACTCGGCCCCGTCACCTACTTCGAGATGCTCACCGCCGCCGCCTTCCTCTACTTTGCACAGGAGGCGGTCGATGTGGCGGTGATCGAGGTCGGGCTGGGGGGCACCCACGACGCGACGAACATCATCCGCCCCGAGGTCAGCGCCATCACGTCGATCCAGCTCGAGCACACGCGCCTGCTGGGCAGCTCGCTCGCCGAGATCGCCGCCCACAAGGCGGGCATCATCAAGAGCGGCGCGCCCGCCGTCAGCGTGCCCCAGGCCCCCGAGGTGCTCGAGGTGCTGCGGGCCCGCGCCGCCGACCAGGGCACCACGCTCGAGGTGCTGGGCGAGGAACTCGACTTCAGCTTCCGCGTCTCGGCCTCCACGCACCTGGGCGCCCACGCCAAGGTCGTCCTCTCCACCCCGCGCAGCAACTTCGAGCACCTGCCCGTGCCCCTGCGCGGCGAGCACCAGGCGGCCAACTGCGGCGTGGCGCTGGCCATCCTCGACCGCCTGCGCACCCGCGGGATCGACACGCCCGAATCGCTCGTCGCCAAGGGGCTCGAGCGCACCTGCGCCGCCGGACGCATGGAGATCGTCCATCGCCACCCGACCGTGCTCATCGACGGGGCCCACAACCCCGAGTCGGTGCAGGCCCTGATGCGCGCCATCGGCACCCACCTGCGTTTCGATTCCATGATCGTCGTCTTCGGGTGCATGGCCGACAAGGACATCCCCGGCATGCTCAAACGCTTGGCCCACGGCGCCGACAAGATCTTCTTCACCCGTTCGAGCGACTCGCCCCGCGCCGCCGATCCGCGCGATCTGGCCAAGCGTTTCAACGAGATCTGCGCCGCGGGCACCTCCGGACACAAGATGGTGCAGGTGGCCCCCACCCTGCGCGAGGCCCTGCAACGCGCCGCCCAGGCCGTCGACCGCCACGACCTCATCGTCGTCACCGGTTCGTTCGCGATGGCGGGCGAAGCCAAGCGTCTGCTGCAGGACAAGGCCCAGGCGCGCCGCGAAGCCCCCGTGGGGAATGCCGCGATCGTCGAAGTCAAGCCCCCCGCGCCCAAGCCGCGGCGTCGCTAGCCCTATCATTCCCGCATGTTCCACGCCTGGAACATCGACCAGGGGGCGTCACGCATCGGCCAGGTCTTCGGCCGCGCCAACGCCCGCGCCTCTCTCCTCGAGCGCCTGCTCGCCTTCGCCCTGCTGGTGTTCCTGGGCCTGCTGCTGCTCGCGGTGCTGATCCCGCTGGCGCTCCTCTTCATCCTGGGCGCGCTGCTCCTCGCCACCCTGCGATGGATGCGAAACCTCATCATCCGCGTGCGGCGCCCCAACGGGCCCCTCGACGGGCGACGCAACGTCCGCGTCATCGTGCCCGACGAACCGGAGCGATAGACCATGCCCCTCTCGCGTGATCACTGCCCCACCTGCGGCTATGACCTCGCGGGTTTGGGTGCCGATCACGTTCGCGTCTGCCCCGAATGCGGCGGATCGTTCGTGCCCCGCGCACGACCCGCAGCCCGGAGCATGCCGGGCGTTGGCCTGGTCCTGCTCGTGGACGTGGCGCTTGCCATGCTCCTGCTCGGGGTCGCTCACGCCTTCCCGCTCAACTCCATCCCGGAACTGGGCGTGTTCCTGCTCGCCCTTCTCGCGTTGATCCCCGTCACCGGGATCGTGTCATTCAGACGGGCACAGCACTACATGCGCCCGCGCCTGGACGCATGGGAAGAGTGGATCCTGAGCCTGATCGTCGTCTTGGCGGGATTGCTCTCCGGCGGGTTCGTGATGTTCTATCTGTCCTCATAGGGACCTAGCCGCGGCTGGCGTAGGTCAACGCCGCGACGTACTCGGCCTCGTCCCGCGTGGGCTCCGATTCGGCCTCGGCCAGGTTCATCTGCTCGGCCCGCGCCACCTTGTTGACCACGAGGAAGATATAGAACGGCAGCGGGATCGACGTGAACGTTCCTTGCTTGAGCGCCTGCAGCAGCGCCACCAGCGCAAAGGCCCCCAGGATCGCCGACGCCGACCGCATCGCCCGGTCGTCCTTGGCCGCCGTCCAGATCCAGCGCCAGCCCTTCCAGACGGCCCAGAGCGAGAGGCACAGGAACCCAAAGCCCAGGAAGCCCTCTTCGGTCAGCACCTCGATGAAGAGGTTGTGGGCGTAGGTGTAACTCCCGTCGGGCGGGCGGAAGTAGGCGTTGTACGCGTTGGTGCCCAGCCCAAAGATCCACGATCCCGGGCTCGACATGAACGCCGCGAACATGTTGATGATCGACTCGAAGCGAACCTTGGCCCCCACGCCGACCGACTCACCCGTCCAACGGGCGGCGGTCTCTTCGCTCACGAACAGCACGATCGAGACATACCCCAGCACCACAATGAACAGGCCCGACACCGACAGCAGCAGGAACTGCCGCATGTCGCGGATGGTATAGGCAAACGGGATCAACGCCACGACGGCGACGACCATCGCGATCGCCTGCCCGCGCGAGCCCGAAGCCAGCATCACCGCCATGCCCGCAAGGAAGCAGGACGCCCGGAGCAGCAGCGCCCCGGCCGTCCCCTGGCGGGTCACCAGCAACGCCGCCACGACGGCGACCATCATGCCCAGCTCGCTCACCACCAGCGGGTTTCCGCGGAAGACCTCGCCCGAGGCGGCGACGAACTCAAGGGTCAGGCGCCCGCCGTAAACCGACGCGTTGGGGTTGGCCAGGATGAGCACCGAGATGATGGACCCGATCACCATGAAGGGGACGAGCATCTTGTAAAAGTCGTCCAGGCTCAGGATGAGCAGGGGGAGCACCCCGAGCATGAGGGCCCAATAGGGCAACCCGTTGTCGATCACGAAGTACTTCGCGGCGTCGCGCGAGGGGGTGTGCAGCATCCCGAAGAGCACCAGGAAGTAGAGCCCGCACGTGGCCCAGGTCTGGAGGTTGTTGAGCCCCCGGAAGGGTCGCTGCCCGCGGATCAGGAGCATCCCCGCCGCCGTCGCCGAGGTGAGGGCCACCGCGACGTTGAGGAGCCACGGCACGCGCATCAGCCAGGGAACCCAGGCCTGCACCACCTGCTCGAGCGGAAAGAACAGGAGCACCAGCAGGAAGGCATACCGCGGGCGCAGCAGCACATACACCAGCGAACCCGCCAGTGCCAGCGCCACGATAAGCCCGATGATCGTCGACACGCCGACTCCTCACCCCGGCTGGCGTACGTCACACCCGCCGGATCGGTTCACACTATCGGACCCCCAGCCGCACGGGTCCACCGCGATCCCGGGGATCCGCCGTTTCATCGGCATTTTCAAGGGTCTCACTTGTCGTCGCGACCCATCTTCTCGGCACGCCCCGCGCGAACGCTACACGCCCTGCAGATCGCGCAAGGGGCTCGACCCGGCGGCTTTAGCACCGGGGTTGCCCGCCCCGGGCCCAAACTATTCCGATGATTGAGACGGCTTGGCGCCGCGCCGGCCGAGGGAGGGTGTGTTGATGCTCCATGGTGTTGCGACGCGACTTGGTTCACGTGCGCTTGGGCTTCTGGGCGGGGTGCTGCTGGGCGCAGCCGCCGCGCCGGCCCTGGCCCAATCAAGCCAGCCCCCCTTCACCATTTACTCGGTGCAGTCCTCGCCCAATCCGGCCTGGCGCAACCCGATGCTCGCCGGCGACCTGCCCTACTCCCTTAACGCGCAGATCCTTCCCGAGCACTGGCTGGGGAACTACCCCATCGCCGGCCCGCACATGATGGAGCTGGCGCCCGGCGGCCGGGCCGAGTTCATGCGCCTGCACCTCGAAAAGCTCCGGCGCGACATCGTCAACTGGTTCCCCAACCCCAACTACGACGGGCTGGCGATCATCGACTACGAGGCCTGGTACCCCAACTGGACCATGCACCACAACTACGCCAGCAACGGCGCCGCCGATGCGTGGGATGCCGACCCGATCGACGACTGGCGCGACTACATCCGCGCGCATCGCGCCTCGCTCCTGGCCGGACGCAACCCGGCCCAGCAGGAGGAAGTCTTCCGCTCCACCTGGCTCGAGGCCACCCGCGAGTTCTATGAACTCACCCTGCAGGAATGCAAGGCCGTGCGCCCCCACGCCAAGTGGGGCTTCTACATGATGCCCGCCCGCCACTACTTCGCCTGGTGGCGCCAGGATCAGTCCGACCTGCTCCGCTACGCCAACGACCACGAACTCGATTGGCTCTATGACCAGGTCGACGCCTTCTACCCCAGCCTCTACACCTTCTACTACTCCGTGGGCGACCGCCCCCTCCAGAACGGCGAGGACCGCCCAAGCCAGCACGCCGACTACATCCGCAACAACATGATCGAGACCATGCGCATCTGCCGCAACAAGCCCGTCATCCCCGTGATGTGGGCGGCGTACCACAACTCCAACCAGCGCTACTCCCTCCAGCTCGTCAACGACATCAACATGCGCCAGATGCTCGACATCCCGCTCGAAATGGGCGCGAAGGGATTCGTCTTCTGGGACTGGATCCAGTCCGAGAGTTACTACCGCAACCTCATCGCCTTCGCCAACCACCGCCTCAACCCGCACCTCCGCGACCTCATCCTCCAGTACACCCCGCCCCCGCCGCCCCCGCCCCCGAGCGATCCCCCGCCCAGTGATCCGCCCCCGAGCGATCCACCCCCCAGCAACCCGCCTCCAAGCGATCCACCTCCCAGCGATCCGCCCCCGATCGATCCGCCCCCCAGCAATCCGCCCCCGAGCGATCCGCCCCCCAGCAACCCGCCTCCGAGCGATCCTCCTCCCAGCAATCCTCCCCCGAGCAATCCCCCGCCCAGCGATCCGCCCCCCAGCGATCCGACGACGGGCAATCCCCCGCCGCCGACGCCTCCGGCTCCGCTGCCCCCTCGCACGCTTCCCCCCTCTTCACCTTCGGGGCGCGCCGGGCATCCCGGCATCCCGCCGACCAACCCCGAACCCGGAAATCCCCCGCAGCCCAGCGACCCATCAACGCCGCCTATCGGCGGCGATCCCGAGGACCCCACGCCGAATCCGCCGGAAAGCCCGGACGCCGGCGGTGAAGTCGGCGGCGGTTCCTCCGGCTCCGGTGGTGGCTCAGCCGGCGGCTCATCGGGCGGTTCGTCCGGCGGTTCGTCGGGGGGCAGCGCCGATACCTCATCGGGCAGCGTCATCAGCGCCAGCGGCGGAGGAGGTGGTGGCAGTGGTGGCGGCGGCGGAAGCAGCGGTGGAAGCAGCGGCGGCGGCTTCCGCTTCGCTTCGGGCGGTGGTGGCGGCGGCGCATCGGGATATACCGGCGTCGCCTCCATGGGCTCGGGGCTCTCGAGCTCCGCCGTCAACGGCTGGCTCTCGGATCCCGCTGCCCGCGCCCGTGTCGACCGCAACTCCCTGCTCTTCGCCACGCGCGTCGGTGACGGCACCACCCTGAACCCCCTGTTGGAAGGCGACCCCGACGCCCCCTTCACGATCGATGAGCAGGGCTTCATCCGCACCGCGAGCGTCGAGGGCTTCGAGCGCAGCGCCCTGGTCTCGAGCCTTCCCGATGAAGGCACCGCGGTTTCGGGCCTGCCTGCGCGTTCCGCGCTTGTCACGGGCCCCGTGCCCCTGAGCACCAGCGTCGCCCGGGCCAACGCCCCCAGCGCCAGCGTCTCGGGCCTGGCCTCGCGCGCCGCCATTGCCGGCACGGCGACCGCGAG
>JABWBB010000016.1 GCA_013360675.1 Phycisphaerales bacterium
CCGCCCCACATCGCCACCGCGCGTGATCGACGCTGCGTCTGCACCGCCGCGAGATCCGTCGTCGCCGTCGGCAGTGATACCCACGCCGCCGCCGCCGTCTCCGTCCGAACCTCACGCGCCAACTGCTGGTCCGCGCGCTGCGCCGACGCCAGCTCGCGCCAGACCCCCGGGTCCGCGGCGGCCATCGCTTCGATCGCGTCCCAGTCCGCCCGCGACGCCACTCCGTCGATCACCCGTGAAACCAGGATGTCCAGTTCGTTGTTCATGCTTGCGTTCCCTACACACAGGACGCGCCGCCCGCGTCATTCCGTCACGTTTTCTCGATCGCTCACGCGTGCCCCAGCCGCGCCGTCGCCAGATCCCGCAGTTGCTTGCGCCCGCGCGCGATCCGCGTCTCGATCGTCGTCTCGGGAAGCCCGAGAATCTCTCCGATCTGCCGATACGAAAGCCCCTGCACCGCCTTGAGCAGCAGCGGCTCGCGATACCCGTCGGGCAACTCCGACGCCAGCGCCAGCAGCGATTGCCCCTGGGCCCTGGCATCATCGCCCGGCGGGTGGTCCCCGGCGGGCTCTTCGTCCGACAGCCGCACCAGCCGCAGATTCCGCTGGCGGGCCTTCCCCGACCGCCCTGCCGCGTGCGCCGCGTTGATTGCCACCGTCCGCAGCCAAGGCTTGAGCGCCGAGGGGTCGCGGATCTCTCCGCCTTTGCGCACCAGGCTCAGCGCCACCTCCTGGAGCAGATCCTCGAGATCCGCCCAGCGCGGCTTGTACGACAGCAAAATTGCCGCCACCCACCGGCGATGCGACTCCCACGCCTTCGAGAGCGCGGCGGGATCCATCGCCGGGCCTTCACCCAGCGTCGTCCGCGCCGTCGTTTCCGTCGGGCCTTGAGTCACACGCCCTCCGCTCCTCATACTGATGCGCCCGATCCCGCGTTCCGCCGGGGTTCGCTCTTTCCGGCGCGTATCCTCCAGCCAGACCCCGCCCAGACACCCGAACACACGCCATGCCCACCCCACCCGAGTCCACAATGCCCCTTGGCGACCACCTCGAGGAACTCCGTCGGCGGGTCATCATCGGCCTGCTCGGGCTTGTTCCGCTCGTGGCGCTCTCCCTCACATTCGGCACCCAGATCCTCGAGTTTCTCACCGCCCCCGCCCAGGACGCCCTCCGGGCCGCCGGCCAGCCCGCCCGCCTCCAGGCCCTGGGCCCCATCGAGGTCTTCAGCGCATACCTGAAAATCAGCCTGATCAGCGCGGTGGTGGTGGGTGCGCCCTGGATCCTCTACCAGCTCTGGTGCTTCGTCGCGCCGGGCTTGTATGAGCGCGAGCGCCGCTTCGTCTACATCCTCATCCCGCTCTCTTCCATCCTCACCATCCTGGGCGCACTGTTTCTATACCGCGTCGTCATGCCCCTGCTGCTGGTCTTTCTCATCGGCTTTGGCACCGGCATCGGCGCGCCCACGACACGCCGCGAGCCCCTCCCCGCCGGCGTGACACTCCTGCAACTGCCCGTGCTCGACGCCGACCCGGTTGATCCACTCCCGGGACAGGCCTGGGTCAACACGCGCCTTTCCGAACTGCGCATCGCCGTTGCGAAGCCCAACCAGCCCACGGCGATCTTCTCCGTCGATCTCGCCGCCGAGGCGGGCATCTCGCAGCACTACCGACTCAGCGAGTACATCGGGCTCTTCGCCACCCTGTGCCTGGCCTTCGTCGTCGCCTTCCAGACCCCGGTGGTCGTCCTGCTGCTGGGCTGGTCGGGTTTCGTCAAGCGCGAGGTCTTCATCAAGTACCGGCGCCACGCCGTGCTCACCTGCGCTGTCGTCGCCGCCCTGCTCAGCCCGGGCGATCCCCCGTCGCTGCTGGCCATTCTGCTTGCCCTCTATCTCCTCTATGAACTGGGCGTCTTCCTGCTCAAGATCATCCCCGCCCATCGCGTCGCCGCCGGCTTCACCCGAGAGCAGCAGACCCGCACCGCGGCCCAGCAGTCCGCCCTCGATGAGGACGACGATCACACCCCCTGATCACCCCCGATTCCCCACGATCGCAAGGCACGGCATGTTCCGTCGGCTCCGAGGTTTGTTCCAGCGCTCGCCTACCCCGCTCGTCGCGGCGACGCCCACCGAGCAGGACGAGGCCATGATGCGACGCGCCCTGGCCCTGGCCGATCAGGCCAGCGCCCGCGGCGAGGTTCCCGTGGGCGCGGTGGTCTACGAGACCGCCACGGGCACCATCCTTGCCCAGGCCGCCAACACCCGCGAGGGTGACCGCGACCCCGCGGGCCACGCCGAGTTCCTTGCCATCACCCAGGCCTGCAAGGCCAGGCGCGACTGGCGTCTGAACGATTGCTCCCTCGCCGTCACTCTTGAACCATGCCCCATGTGCGCCGGGCTGGTGGTCAACGCCCGGGTCGGGCGGCTCGTCTACGCCGCCCCCGACCCCAAGGCCGGCGCGGTTCGCTCGCTCTTCCAGATCGCCGACGATCCGCGCCTCAACCACCGTTGTGAAATCATCCCGGGCCTGCTCGCCGCCGAGGCCTCGCAGCGCCTCACCACCTTCTTTCGCGCGCTGCGTCAACGCCCCAGGGCCTAGCCCCCATGCCCGAACTCCCCGAGGTCGAGTGCATCCGTCAGGCCATCGAGCCGCACCTGCTTGGGCAGCGTGTCCAGGCCGCCACACTCCTCCGCTCCGACATCTGCACCCGCTCCACGCCTCGCGTCGCCTACCCCAAGGCCTTGCTTGAGGGGGGTGTCATCACCGGCACGCTCCGGCACGGCAAGCAGGTCGCCCTCGTCGCCGACGACGGTCGCACGCTCTGCGTTCATCTGGGCATGTCGGGCCAGATGCTGATCAATCCCCCCGCCACACTCTCCCACGTGCACGCGTTGTGGACAATCGGTCACCCTCCGATCCGCCTCGTCTTCCGCGATCCGCGACGCTTCGGCGGGCTCTGGACGTTCCAGTCCCCGGACGATCTCCGGCGCGATCGCTGGTCGGCCCTGGGCCCCGACGCCCTTACGATTGAGACCGCGGCCCTGCGCGACGCGCTCGCCACGACCTCACGTCCCATCAAGGCGGCGTTGCTCGACCAGGCCCTGATCGCGGGCGTCGGCAACATCTACGCCGACGAAGCCCTCTTCCGGGCCCGCATCAGCCCCTTCCACCCCGGGCATTCCCTCGCCCCGGATCAACTCGCTGCCCTGGCCGAGTCGATACGCGGTGTGCTCGCGGCAGCGATCACGGCGAGGGGCTCGACTTTGCGGGACTATCGCAACGCCGACGGCAGCCGCGGCCAGGCCGCCACCCTGCACCACGTCTACGCCCGGCGTGGTCTCCCCTGCACCCGCTGCGGCCAACCACTCGCTGGCGCCCTTGTCGCCCAGCGGAGCACGGTCTGGTGCCTCGGATGCCAACCTCGATGAATCCGAACGCTTTGACTCAATTTCGCGTCTTTATCCACATCGGAAAACAGGCAGTTTTGATTGCTCCCGGAGTGCGATCGACTCCGAAGTCTTCTCTTCTAGAGGAAGGAAGTAATTCCCATCGCTGCTCGTAAGACGTCTGTCGACTTGTGGAAAAGACGCGCGATGGCACCGCAAACAACTGCAGTAAAAGAACATAGACACAACGATGCCCCGTGAGCGGTCTGTCGTTTACGTGTCGGGACAGGCGCCCGGCGCTCGGCCGACAGGGGCACCCCGGACGACAACGATGAAAGAGAGGGAGCCGTTTGGTCATCGCGGCATCATCCCGCGAGCGCCGGTCCACAGACTGTGCACACCGCCCTGTCGGACACCAAAACTAAGAGAAAAAACCCGGGCAATTGTGCGTACTCATGAGCCACATGCCGCACACAACGGGCCACAGGGGGCGCGGAAATCGGATCGGTCAGGGCCCGGGTCAGCTCAAGCCGCGGGCGGCGCGGGAGCGGTCTTCGAGCGTGCGGACGACCGCGTCGAACTCGGGGTCTTCGTTGCGCCGGGTCTCGACGATGCGCACCGCGTGCATGACAGTGGTGTGATCGCGCCCGCCAAAGTAACCCCCGATTTCCTCGAGGGAGTGGCGGGTCAGGCGCCGGGCGAGGAACATGCAGACCTGGCGCGGGATGGTGATCGAGCGCTGGCGATGCTTGCTCTGGAGGTCGGTGAGGCGGATGCCGTAGAAGTCCGTGACCATCCCGATGATGACCTGGATGGTGGGCTCGCCCGAGCCGGGGAAGGGCTCACCGAGCGATTCCTTGGCCAGGGCGACGTCGATGGGGCGGTTCTCGACGCTGGCCTGAACCTGGAGCTTGACGATGGCCCCTTCCAGCTCGCGGATGTTGGTATCGATCCGCGAGGCGATGTAGCAGGCCACGTCGTCGGGCATGGGCATGGCCCGCAGGCGGGCCTTGGTCTTGACGATCTCGACGCGGGTCTCGAACGTGGGGGAATCGACCTTGGCCACCAGCCCGCTCTTGAAGCGGCTGACCAGGCGCTCCTCGAGCGCGGGGATCTCATCCGGGGCCGCATCGGACGACAGGATGATCTGCTTGCTCGACTGGAACAGCGAGTTAAACGTGTGGAAGAACTCTTCCTGCGTCACCTCGCGCTTGGCCAGGAAGTGGATGTCGTCGATCACCAGTACGTCCACGTCGCGGAACCGGTGGCGGAACTCGGACATCTCGCCCGAGGTCACGCTCTCGAAGAACTGCGTCATGAACCCTTCGCACGACGTGTAGTACAGCACGGCGGCGGGGTTGGCCTCGTACAGCCGCAGGCAGACGGCCTGGAGCAGGTGCGTCTTGCCTACCCCCACGCCGCCGTGGATGAAGAACGGGTTGTACACGCGATCGGGGTTCTGGGCGACGGCCAGGGCGGCGGCGTGCGCGAGCCGGTTGCCCGGCCCCACCACGAAGTTCTCGAAGGAATAGTCCGGGTTGATGACCAGCGACTCGTACCGGTTGGGTTTGAGCTCGCGGATGACGTTGCCATGGGCGGGCGTGCCGTTGGGGGTTGGTTGGGGCTGCGCCGAAGGCTTCGCGCCCTTGGTCAGCGCCGGGGGCACCTCGTCGGGTCCGTGGAACTGAACCGTCAGCAATCGTTCGGAGACGGCGCACGCGGCTTCGCGGAAGGCGTCGGCGCATTGGCGGCGCAGGTAATCGCGGTGCAGGGCCGAGTGCGCCCGCAGGTGCAGCGAGCCCGAGACGATCCCCATGGGTTCGATTTCCTCGAACCACTGGCGGCAGATGGGAGCGTGGTGCTTGCGCAGGTGCGCGAGCATGCCCTCCCAGACCTTGCGATCCGAATCGTGCATCAGATCGCCGCCCATGTTGATTGTGTGCAGGGACAAACCACCACTCACCACCCATCGATGTCCCAGCCCGCGTGCCACCCCTGGCGAGCAGACCAAGCCGGGCAGGAACGTACTTCGGTTCGCTCGAACTGTCAACGCGAACCATCACCGAATCTGTGCGCTTCGTGAACGAACCGCCGCACGCGCTAGACGGCTTCGGGCTCTTCGGGCGCGGGCGTTGCGCCGCCCGCGGCGTGCTCCTTGGCCTCGGCCTGGGCGAACTGCTGCTCGTAGCGAGCCCGGTTCGTGCGATAATCCATCAGGAAGTGCACGCGCGACGCGAGGTCCTCGCCCACGGTCTGCATCAGGCGCTTGCGCGCATACTGCATGTCCGTCCGCCGCGACACGTGCACCAGCACCAGATGCTGGCATTCGAGCACGCGAAGCCATTCGGCGATGTCGTCCAGGTGCATGTGCATGCCGATCTTGGCCCGTTCCTTGTGGTCGGGCTCGAAGAAGGTGCACTCAGCGATCACGATCTGCGCCTTGCGCACGTCGTCGCGGATCAGGTGCGGGCCCGGGGCCGTGTCGCCCGTGAAGGCCAGCAGCGGGATCTCGAGCGAACGCGTGATCTCGACCCCACGGTCCTTGAGTTCGCGCAGTTTGTCCTGCGGCAGGTCGGTGTATTCCTGCTTGAGCTTGGTGCGGCGCTCGACCACGCTGTAGCCGAACGACGGGCAGGTGTGCTCGGTTTCGAACCCGCGGAGCATCATGTTGTTCTTGATCTCGATCTGCTGCTCGGGCTTGAGGGGAAGCAGGTCGAAGGGCGTGCGCTGGCGCTCGAGATCGACGTAGCCCTCCATCATGCGGCGGATGGCCGGGGCGATGCGCTCGTCGCAGATGATCTTCGCCGTGCCCATGCCCTGGAAGCGTCGCTGTGAGCAGAAATACGCCAGCCCGCCGACGTGGTCCATGTGCCCGTGCGTGATGGCCAGGTGCTTGCTAGGGAGCATCGCCCGCGGGCAGCTCCCCATGTCGAAGCCAAGGTCCAGCTCGGGGATTTGCAGGCACGTCGTCTCGCCCGCGATCGACTCGCCGATGATGCGGAACGGCGGGCAGTACAGAAAGCCAAGAGACATTTCACGGGGGGGTGGCTTGGGAAGCACGCTCGAATCTCCTCGCGTCGGACTCTCGCCCGATGGGGTGGCTGGTTCGTGCCCACATCGTAGCCATGGCCCGCGTCAGGCCTGATTCATGCCGCGCCCGGGCCGCACGGGCGTTGCGCGGCTGTTACGCACCCGCGGGCGGCGTGCCGGTAGTGTGAAGCGTGTCGATCTCACCCAAGGAGCATGTCATGATCTACGCGCGAACCGCCGTCCTTTCCCTGGCCCTCACCACCGCTCTGGCCGCCGGGCAGCCTGTCGAAACACGCGGTGCGGTCGAGGCCGTCACCGTGTTCCGTGGGCAGGCCATGGTCACGCGGCTGGTCCCGCTGGCGTCGGGGGCTGGGGGTGTGCGCGAGGTTGTCGTGACCGATCTGCCCGAGCGGCTCATCCCCGGCAGCCTTCACGCCGAGGGGGGCGGCGACATCCAGGTACGTTCGGTGCGCTACCGCGAGCGGCCTCTTTCGCAGGATGTTCGTGAAGAAGTCCGCAAGATCGACGATCGGATCGGCGTCATCGAGCGCGAGATCGCCGCCAACACCCGCAAGCGCGAACTGCTCAACGATTCTCAGGCGTACGTTACGAGCCTGCAGCAGTTCGTCGCGCCGACCGCGCAGGCCGAGCTGCGCAGCGGTGTGCTCGACGCCGAACAGCTCGAACGCCTGAGCGCGTACATCCTCGAGCAGAAGACCAAGGCCGCCCAGACCGATCTCGACCTGGCCAACGAGGCCCTGAAACTCAAGGGGGATATCGAGTTGGCACGGCGCGAGAAGGCGAAGGTCACGGCGGGGTCATCGCGCACCGCACGCGAGGCGGTGGTCTTCGTCTCGGGCGTGGGCGGCAAGGACGGGCAGGTGCGCCTGCGCTACCTGGTCGATGGCGCGTCGTGGACCCCCTCGTACAACGCGAGGGCCAGGGCCGGCGATACCTCGAACATCACACTCGAGTATTACGCGTCGATCCAGCAGATGAGCGGCGAGGACTGGGGCAATGTCAGCATGACGCTCTCGACGGCGACACCCGCGCTCGCCGCCGCCGCCCCGAAACTGACCGCGATGGGCGTGAGCCTCGCCGCCCCTCAGCAGGAGGCCCAGCAGGTTGCCCTGGCGGATTATGGCGAGGCCCGCAAGGAACTCTTCCGCCGCCAGCGCGAGGCCGAGGTGCTGCGTGTCAATGTCGTTCAGGACCGCGCCATGAACGACAAGTCCAGCACGGCGCAGCGCGGCGCGGTGCCAAGCGGGGGGCAGATCGACGTCATGCTCAACGAGCGGGCGGCGGAAGTTCAACTGCTCGACCTGCTCGCCCCGGGCAAACTCACGCGCGATGCCTCGCGCGGGCTGACCCAGCGCGAAGAGGGCGTCAGCGTCAGCTATGTGATCCCCGGGCAGACGACGCTGCCCAGCCGAAATGACCGCCAGCTGGTGCAAGTTGCCTCGCTGTCGATCCCGGCGACGTTCTCGAAGGTCGCGCTGCCGGTGCTCACGTCGGCGGTGTATGACGAAGCCGCGTGCGTGAACGCGAGCGAGCTGGTGCTGCTCGAAGGGCCGGTGACGGCGTATTCGAACGGCGCGTTCGTGGGCGGGGGCGATCTGCCCACGGTGAGCGCGGGCCAGGCCTTCACCCTTGGGTTCGGGGCCGATTCGTCGCTCAAGGCCTCGCGCGAACTGCTCGAGCGCACCGAGAGCATCCAGGGCGGCAACCGCGTGGTCGACATCACCTATCGCCTGAGCATCGAGAACTACGGCGCGACGCCCGCGAGCGTGCAACTGCTCGATCGCATGCCCAAGACCGGCGACCGCCAGATCAAGGTGACGCTGGTGAGTTCGGAAGAGGCCCTCTCGAAGGATGAAAACTACCAGCGCACCGGGCGCAAGGAGGGCATCCTCCGATACGACTTCACCGCCCCGCCCCGCGCCATCGGCGCGAGCGCCACGACCATCGATTACACCTTCCGCCTCGAGTACGACAAGCAGATGACCATCGTGGGCATGGGGCAGTAAGCACAGGTGTGGCCCGCCGCGGGCGGGCGTCAGGGGGCGAGGGCGGCCCAGGCCTCGACGAGTGATCGCGAGACCGGGCCGACCTCGCCGCTCCCCAGGGGCTTGGCCTCCACGCGCACGACCGGCAGCACGCCCCACGAACTGTTGGTGAGGAACAGTTCGTCGGCGTCGAGCACGTCGCCGATGGCGATCATCTTGCGCTGCACCTCGAGATTGCGGGCGGCGGCGACGTCCATCACCCACCGGCGCGCGATGCCCGGCAGCACAGGGCTGGGGAGGAAGGTGTTCCCCTTGGTTTCCTTCTGGTCGAGCGTTTCTTCGCCGCGCGCGATGGGCGTGATAAGCACGCCGTCGCGCACGAGGAAGGCGTTGCTGACGCACCCGCCGGCGAGATGATTCGAGACCTGCAACACCAGCGCCTCGCCCGCGCCCGCAGTCGAGGCCCGCTGCAGTTCGCGCAAACGACCCCAATACGACAGCGTCTTGTGACCCTGGAGCGGATCGAGCGGGTTGAGGCGCAGATCGGCCAGCACCACCGACGCGCCACGGGTGAGCAGATCGCGCGGGTACACGCTCGCCGGGGTGGCGGCGATCATCAGCGTGGGGGCGTGCTCGCGGGCCTTGCCCCGGTCGAGCATGTTCAGATCGCCCCCGGTGATGGTGAGGCGCACACGCAGGCGTGCGGCATTGGGCTGGTCGATGAAGGCCCGGTCGCACGTGCGCACCACCGCCTCGTGCAGCGCGTCGACGCGGATCGTCTCGAGCAGGCCCAGCGCCCGCGACGAGGCGGCCAGGCGATCGAGGTGTTCGCCCAAGTGCAGCACGCCGCCCGACCCCGAGAGCCGGGTATACCCGGGCGCGTCGGCGGGCGCGTGGCGCAGGGCGAGCAGGGTTTCGAAGAGTCCCACGCCATGCTGAAACCCGGCGTCGAAGGCCGACACGCGGGCATCGCCGGCGGAGACAAAGGCGCCATCAAGAAAGACCGTGGCCATGGCGCCCACGATAGGCGGGAATCAACGCGATGCGGGAATCAAAGCCGCGACCGACGGCAACCCGAACCACAGGAGTCCGAGGGCCGCTGAGCCCCCGGGCTCCATCTCCCTTCCTACGACCCGTCTCCCCTCATTCGTGACGCACCGCGGGCGTCCATGACCCGCGGCACGCTGCTTCGAAGTTTGGAAAGACCCGCGGAAGAACGCCCGGCACACACACGGACGCGGATCGATACGCGGCGCACGTCGCGCGGTTCCGCCCGCCCCGCAGGCCTATTTCTTCGGCTTCGACGCGGACCAGAGGATCAGCAGCCCCACGACCCCCGCGATGGCCGACCCCACCAGGATGGCGAGCTTGCTCGCGTTGAGATCGTCGCGCGATGGGAACGCCAGCGTCGCGATGAAGAGCGACATCGTGAACCCGATGCCCCCCAGCCACGCCGCCCCGTGCAGGTGCTTCCACGTCACACCACGCGGCAGCGTGCCCAGCCCCAGGCGCACCGCCATCCACGAGGCCAGCACGATCCCGATGGGCTTGCCCAGCGTGAGCCCCAGCGCGACGCCCAGCGGTACCTTGCTCGTTGCCAGCGCGGTCAGGTCGCCCTGCAGCGGCACACCCGCATTGGCCAGCGCGAAGATCGGCACGATGACGAAGGCGATCCACGGGGCCATCGCGTGCTCGAGTTGATGCAGCGGCGATTGGACCTTGTTGCAGGCGTCCTCGATCGACTGGACCAGGCCCTGCTGCATCGGGCTGGTCACGATGCTCTCGCCGTGCTTGCCCTCCTCGTCGAGTTCGTCGATGCGCTGGCGCGAGAAGGCCATGAAGTTGGTGGTGTCGACCTTCGAGCGCACCGGGATGGTCAGCGCGCCCAGCACGCCCGCGATCGTCGCGTGCACGCCCGATTCGAGCACAAAGAACCAGAGGAGCAGCCCGACCACCGCGTAGGGCAGTGCGCGTCGCACGCCCATCAGGTTCATGCCCGCCATGACGCTAAGGCACACACCCGCCAACGCGAGGTTCATCAGCTCGAGGTGCTCGGTGTAGAACGCCGCGATGATGATGAGCGCGCCCAGATCGTCGGCGATGGCCAGCGCCGCCAGGAACACCCGCAGCGCCACAGGCACCCGATTGCCCAGCAGCGCCATCACCCCCAGCGCAAAGGCGATGTCGGTGGCCATCGGCACCCCCCACCCGCGCAGCGAGGGCTCGCCCCAGTTGATCGCCGCGTAGATCGCGCCCGGGACGACCATGCCCCCGATCGCGGCGAAGAGGGGCACCGCGGCTTTTTTCAGCGACGACAATTCGCCGATCAACACTTCGCGTTTGATCTCAAGCCCGACGAGGAAGAAGAACGCCGCCATGAGCGCGTCGTTGATCCAATAGATCGATTCGGGGTGCTTGCCCAGCACCTTGAGCGACGCGATCGAGAACGAGATTTTCGTCTCGTAGAAGATGGTTTCATACACACCCACCCAGGGCGAGTTGGCCCAGGCCATCGCCAGCGCCGCGCAGGCCAGCATGACGATGCCGCCCGAGGTTTCGAGTTTGAGGAACCGCTGGATGGGCGCGATCACGACATCCACGGGGTCTGTGGGGGCGGGGATCTCGGAAATTCTCTTGCGTGAGGCCATGAGGCGAGCGTATCGCCCCAGGGCTCACGCGGACCACCCTCAGCGGGCGGCAATCGGACGCCGAGCCAGCCGTGCAAAGACCGGCGCGTGGTCCGAACTCACGTCATCTCCCACCCAGGCTTCGATGCACTCAAGCCCCGCGTTGTACACCACGTGATCGATGCGGATGCCCGGCGCAAACGCCAGCGCGGTCACGCGCGGCCAGGTCGAGCCGCGCCCCACGCCGCACGCCTCGTGCGATTCGTGAAACCCGGCGTTGGCCAGACGGGCCATATGCGGCGTGTGCCACGTCGCGTTCCAATCCCCGGCGGCGACAACATCGCCCCCCGCACGATCGAGCGACTCAAGCCACGACGCCAGCCGCGCCGCCTGGGTGCGGTGGGCGTGGGCCTGCGACACCACCGGCGAATACAGGTGCACATTCGTGAGCGAGAGGGGCCTGCCCTCCCAATTCAGCCGCAGCGTGACCTGGGGCACCTCCAAGCCCGGCGGCATGACACGAGGCGGCCCCGCCAGCGACAGGCGTGAATACACCGCTTGCCCATACGCACCCTCCTGGGCATGCTCGAAATAGTGCGGATACACGCCGCGCAGCCAATCGCCCAGCGCGGCCTGGGCGTCGGGGGTGAACTCCTGGAACAGCACCATGTCGGGCGTGTGTTCCTCGATCTGGCGGCGGATCGAAACGAAATCCGCGCGTGAGTACAACAGATTCGCGCTCATGATCAGGATCGTGGGCCGCCCATCGGGCACGCGCGACACGGGCCACCAGCACACCAACGCCGGCACAATCGCACACCCCGCCAGCGACGCGGCGGCGATCTTCCCACGACCCAGGGCGAGCCAACCAACCCCCGCCGCACACACCACCAGCCCCACCAGCAGGTGGAATCGAAAGACGATCGCCATGAACGCGGCGTGCCCCCACCAGAATCGCCACCCGTCGAGGGGTTCCAATCCTCGCGGCCCCATCCAGCCAAGCAACAACCCCGCGCCCGACCCCGCGACGCCGCAAAATAGAAGAAAAACCAGCAGCCGGTGACGGAGTGACCCAGGGGCAGGGCGAAGTGGAACGGCGTGCCAGCGCATGCCCAGATGTACACCCGTTGTTCTCGCCGGGTTCATGCCGGGGTGGTCGGCAGGGCAGAATTCACGGGTTGTGGCGACCTCGTATCAGGATTAGAAACCACCCCAAGAAGAGCAAATGGTCGACCAATGACGCAAATTGGCGTGACACGCTACGGGTTTTCTCGTTCAATAACAAGTGCTGCCGGGTCGCACGGCAAAGTTCCGTGCCCGGGTCGCACCAGGAAGGAACAGAGATATGCGCACGAACACCCAGACGACCATTCTGTTGTTCACGGTTCTTGCCGCCGGCGGCATCGCCGCCGCCCAGCCCGCGTGGAACTTCGACACCGTCAACTCCAGCGTCAATCTCGTGGGCGACGCCCTGGCCGACAACTACGACAACGGCATGCGCCCCGGCCCCTTCTTCACCGACACCGTCACCCGCACCACCTTCATCCCCGGCTTCACCGGCGGCGTGAACACCTTCGATTACGGCAACAGCGCCAATCCGTTCGGCGTTGATTTCGTGGACCCATTTTCCCGCACCAGCAGCTCCGCCGTGGGCGTCTGCACCATTAATGGCGCAACCGCCAGCACGATGGATATCGCCTTTCGCGCCAACGGGCTGATGGACACCTTCGGCCCCGACGCGTACGACGCCTGGTCGCGGGCCAGCGTCGCCGCCTCGCTCCTCATGAACATCACCGGCGCCAGCCCGGGCCAGACGCTCACGGTCATGTACGAGTGGACCTACTTCGGCTACGCCGTCACGGATCACGAGGGTCTGCTCGAAGACCCCGCCAACGCGCGGGGCACGCTGCAGTTCACCCAGCCCGACGGCACCTTTACCACGCTCTTCGCCGAGGGGTTCGACGGCGACGACCCCACGCTCCCCGGCACCGGGTCGAACAACGGCTCGGGGTCCTTCAGTTTCGTCTATGCTCCGGGCGATTCGATGTCGGTCGATCTCACCGCCTTCGCCGAGTCGTTCATGCGCAGCCCGGGCAACGTGGGCCAGGCCGTCGAAGACCTGGGCGGCTCAGAGTTCCTGGGCACTCTGCGGCTCGAGATCGTGCCCGCGCCCGGTGCCGCGGCGCTGCTCGCGCTGGCGGGCGCGCTCGGCCTGCCGCGGCGTCGCCGGGGCTGATCGCGCATTGGGCTTTGTACTGAATGAACTTCACGATCTCGTGGGGCAGGCGGCCCGCCTGTCCCTACCCCCTCTACAACTTCATGCTGTTTGTGGCCCTTACGCCTTGGTGAAGGTGTAACTCTTCCCGGCGTAGTCGATCCGCACCGCGTCGCCCGGGCCGAACTCACCCGCGAGCAGGCGTGTCGCCAGGGCGTTCTCGATCCGCTGCTGGATCGTCCGCTTGAGCGGGCGGGCCCCGAAACTCGGGTCCCACCCCTCTGCGGCGAGCTGGGCCTTAGCCTCATCGCTGAGCGTCAGTTCAATGTCGCGATCGCGCAGGCGGTGGACCAGCGTGGCCAACTGGATCTCAACGATCCGCGACAGGCTCTCGCGCTTGAGCTGATGGAAGACCACGACCTCGTCGATCCGGTTGAGCAGCTCGGGGCGGAAGAACGCACCCGCCGCCTGCGACAGTGCGTCGCGCATCTGCGTGGGGATGCCCGCGGCCTTACCCACCTGCTCGACGGCCATACCCGCGGGCCCGCGCCGCAGGATCTCGCGTACCGCCGCCTCGATCTCCCAATCCTCGGCCCCCTGGGCCGTCAATTCCTGGATCTGCTGGCTGCCGATGTTGCTCGTCATCACGATGATGGTGTTCTTGAAATCGACCGTGCGTCCCTGCCCGTCGGTGAGCCGCCCGTCGTCGAGCACCTGCAGCAGCACGTTGAAGACCTCGGGGTGCGCCTTCTCGATCTCGTCGAGCAGCACCACGCAGTAAGGGCGACGGCGGACCGTCTCGGTGAGTTGCCCGCCCTCCTCGAACCCGACATAGCCGGGGGGCGCGCCGATCAGGCGGGCCACCGCGTGCTTCTCGCCATACTCGCTCATGTCGATGCGGACCATCGCCTCCTCGGTGTCGAAGAGGAACTTCGCCAGCGTCTTGCACGTCTCGGTCTTGCCCACGCCCGTCGGACCCAGGAAGAGGAAACTCCCGATGGGGCGCTTGGGGTCGCCCAGCCCGGCGCGGCTGCGGCGCACCGCGTCCGCCACCGCCTTGAGCGCGTGATCCTGCCCCACCACCCGCTCGCGCAGGGCCTCCTCCATCCGCACCAGTTTCTCGCGTTCGCCCTCCACCAGGCGCGACACGGGGATGCCCGTCCATCGTCCCACCACCTCGGCGATGGCCTCGGCGTCCACCTCTTCCTTCACCAGCGCGTCGCCGCGAAGGGCCCGCGCATCGAGGTTCTGTTCGGCCTGCTTGAGTTTCGCGTCGAGTTCGCGCTGGTCGCCGTAGCGGATGCGGGCCGCGGCTTCGAGATCGCCCCGGCGCTGCGCCTGCTCGAGTTCGACCTGCTTGGCCTCCACCTGGCCCTTGATCGCCTTGACCGCGTCGAGTTCCTGCTTCTCCTCGCTCCAGCGGGCCGTCAGCGCGCTGTTGCGCTCCTGCAGTTCGCCCAGTTCCTTCTCGATCCGCTCGAGTTCCTTGCGCGAGGTGTCCTTGATCTCGCCCTTCTCGCGCGAACCCTTCTCGCCGAGCTCAATCCGCACCGCCTCGCGCTCGATCTCCAACTGCATGATCCGGCGGCGCAACTCATCGAGTTCGCCCGGAATGCTGTCATTCTCGATCCGCAGACGAGCCGCAGCCTCGTCCACCAGGTCGATCGCCTTGTCGGGGAGGAACCGGTCGGCGATGTACCGGTGGCTCAGCGTCGCCGCCGCCAGGATCGCCCCGTCCTTGATCCGCACACCGTGGTGCGCTTCGTAGCGCGGCTTGAGCCCGCGCAGGATCGCCACCGTCTCTTCGACGCTGGGCTGATCGACAAGGATCGGCTGGAAGCGGCGCTCAAAGGCCGGGTCCTTCTCGACGTGCTTGCGATACTCGTCGAGGGTCGTCGCGCCGATGCAGCGCAGTTCACCCCGCGCCAGCGCGGGCTTGAGCATGTTCCCCGCGCTGACGGCCCCCTCCGCCGCTCCCGCGCCCAAAATCGTGTGCAGTTCGTCGATGAAGAGGATCACATCGCCGTTGCTGGCCTGCACCTCGCGCAGCACGCCCTTGAGGCGTTCCTCGAACTCGCCGCGGAACTTGGCCCCGGCGAGCAACTGGCCCACGTCGAGCGCCATGATCCGTTTGCCGCGCATCCCCTCAGGGCAGTCGCCGTTGACGATGCGCAGCGCGAGCCCCTCGGCGATGGCCGTCTTGCCCACGCCCGGCTCGCCGATCAGCACCGGGTTGTTCTTGGTGCGGCGCGAGAGAACCTGCATGCAGCGGCGGATCTCGTCGTCGCGCCCGATCACCGGGTCGAGTTTGCCCTGCTGGGCCTTCTCGGTCAGGTCCACCGCGTATTTCTTGAGCGCCTCGAAACTCTGGTCGGCGTTGGGGTCGGTCACGTTGGACACGCCGCTGGCCTTGCGGATCGCCCGGACGGCGTCGTCAAGGACCTTCGTGCCTAGCCCCGCGGCGCCCAGGGCGTCCCGCGCCGGACCCTGCGCCTCGCTCAGCGCGAGCAACAGGTGCTCGCTGCTGACGTACGCGTCGCCCATCTTCTTGGCCAGGGCGTCGGCCTTGCCCAGGATGTCCATCAACTGGCGGCCAGCGCTCCCCGCCCCCGAACTGGTCGTGGGCAGGCGCGAGAGTTCCGCGTCCACGATCTGGCGCAGACGCATGGGCTCGATCCCGGCCCGCTTGATGATCGCGTCGGCCGGGCCGGACTTGTCCTCGAGCAGGGCGGCGAGCAGATGCAGGCCCCCCACTTCGGGGTGGTTCGCCCCCGAAGCCGCGGTCTGTGCGCTCGCCAGGGCCCCCTGGGCAGATGTGGTCAATCGATCCGGTCGCATGGCACCTCCCCGGGAATAAATCCCCAAACCGTCCACACAGGGTGCAATCGGCGCGCCACGATCGCCATCCCTCTCGAGCCGCCTTGAGGGTGGTATTTGCGGTGCGACGGTGTCGGAGCGGCGGGCAACTGCCGTTCCGGCAGCGAGAAGGGGTGTTAAGCACCACGACCCCCGCGACATTACCGGGGTCGCGGGGTGGGGGTGAGCCAGTGGCACTCATTTTGCAGAATCAGGGCCCGCGCCCGGTTGCCGTCGCCCCTCCGATCCCAGATACTCCCTCTCCCTCTTCGTGTGTCGCTCGTTGGGGTCCGGGGGAGGGAAGGTGAACTCGGGATTGCGGCTCCCCCCGCGTCGGTCGGCCAAGAGGCCGGGGCGGGGAGGGTCTGCCCGGGTTCGGGTTCATCATGCAGGTCCATGCCCCGGCGCGAACGCGGGGCCCAAAGGGAAGGATTACGCCATGTCATTCGAGGCAGCCATTCACGCGCAGGCCATCGAGATCGACCGCATGAGCCTGGAGATGTGCGCCGCCGCCGGCAGCGGGCACCCCACCAGCGCGATGAGCATCGCGCACATCGTGACGGTGCTGATGTTCCACACGATGCGCTGGAGCCCCGATTACCCCGACTATCCCACCAGCGACCGGCTGGTGCTGTCGGAGGGTCACGCGATCCCCGCGGTCTACGCCGCCGCCGCCCGCCTGGGCGTGATGTTCGGCAAGGACCCCGAGAAGCGCCGCAAGCTGACGATCGAAGACCTCAAGACCCTGCGAGCGGCGTCGAGCGAACTCGACGGGCACCCCAACCCGATGGAAGGCTTCCCCTTCTTTGACAGCGCGACGGGCTCGCTGGGTCAGGGGCTGTCGGTCGCCGCCGGCCTGGCCGAGGCCGCCCGCCTCGACAAGATCGACAAGCGCATCTACTGCATCATCGGCGACGGCGAGGCCCGCGAGGGGCAGATCACCGAGGCGCTCGATTACATCATCGATCGCAAAATCCGCACGGTGCTGCCGATCTTCAACTGCAACGACTACGGGCAGGCCGATCGCGTGAGCGGGCAGCAGTCCGCCGAGACGATCGCCGCCCGCCTCGAAGCCATCGGATTCGAGGTGAAGTCGATCGACGGGCACAACCCCAAGGAGATCAAGGCGGCGTTCGACGCCTTCCTGGCGATCGACACCGACCGCGCCGGCAAGCCCATGGCCCTCGTCGCCAAGACTGTCAAGGGCTGGGGCTGCCCCTCGCTGCACGGCGGAGGCTGGCACGGCAAGCCGCCCACGGGCGAGCAACTCAAGCGGGCCATGGCCGAGCTCGATGAGAAACGTGTCCAGCAGACCACCTCGCTGGCCAGCAGCGACCAGTTCACCATCGAGCCCCCGGCGGATTACACGCCCACCACGCCGCGCGAGGACGACATCCCCTCGCTCGCCGAGTTCATGAAGCGCAACGACATGGAGACGCTCCTGCAGTCGGGTGCGATGGCCTCGCGCCGGGCCTACGGCATCGCGCTGCGGGCGCTGGGCCAGGTCAACGATCGCATCGTCGTTCTCGACGCCGATGTCTCCAACAGCACCTTCGCCGAGATGTTCAAGAAGGACGCGGCGTGCGCGTCGCGCTTCATGGAGTGCAAGATCGCCGAGCAGAACATGATCGGCGTGGGCGCGGGGCTCGCCGCCGCGGGCAAGATCCCCTTCTGCTCCACCTTCGCCAAGTTCCTCACCCGCGCGTACGACCAGATCGAGATGGCGATCTATTCGGGCGCGAACCTCAAGATCGTGGGCAGCCACGCGGGCATCACGCTCGCCGCGGACGGGCCCAGCCAGATGGCGCTGCCCGACGTCTCGTGGTTCCGCGCGTTCACGACGATGCGCGATCATCGCGGCAACCCCGGGTGCTACGTGCTCCAGCCCGCCGACGCCTACGCCGCGTATGCCCTGACGCAGGTCATGGCCGAGTACGAGGGGTGCGTCTACATGCGGACGATCCGCCCGGACGTGGAGTTCCTCTACAGCGACGACGTGGTCTTCAACCTGGGCGGGTTCGAGGTGCTCAACGAGGGTCGCGACGTGGCCCTCATCGCCGCGGGCTACATGGTGCACGAGGCCAACAAGGCCGTCGAACTGCTCGACAAGGCCGGCGTCAGCGCCACGCTCATCGACGCCTACAGCCTCCCCTTCGAGACCGAGGCCATGCTCGACATCATCGGGCAGAACAACTTCAACGTGGTCACGATCGAGGACAACTTCGGCGGCGGGCTGGGTGCCGCGGTCGCCGAGGCGCTGCAGGAATCGGGCGACGCCGTCCAACTCCGCCAGCTCCACGTCCGCTCCATCCCCAAGAGCGCCCGCACGCCCGACGAGATCCTGGCGATGCACGGCCTGACGGCACAGGACATCAAGAAGGCCGCGATGGATTTGCTGGGCGTCTGATTCGGGTTTAGCAGCCCCCGGCGTTCCAGGCGGCGAAGAAGAGCGTAGCGTCAGCGTCGTCGGGTGTGCCGCCCGAACCGTTCGCGTCCGCGCACGCATCGCCCGCGTTCCACGCCGCGAAGAAATCGGTGACGTCCGCGTCGTCGGGCGTGCCGCCCGAGCCGTTGAAATCCGCGATGCACGCCGGGCAGCCCGTGCCCAGCGGCACACGGATGAGGGCCTGGCCAAGGTCCGTGTCGATCGCGCACCCGCTGGCGCTCGCCGCGCTGCGCAGGCGCACCACGCACCAGAGCGCATCGTCGCCCAAGAAGGCCCGGTGTTCGAGGAAGGAGCGGATGAAGACCGCGTCGTCAAAGACGCCATTGGCGTCGAGGTCGACGGGATCGTTCTCGCGCGCGATCACACGCGTGCCGTTGAGCACGACCGCCGAGTTGCGCAGCACGTCGGGCTCACTGGTGGTGCCGCCCACCGCGTAATCCCCCCGCGCGTTGGTCAGCGCGTGGAAGAAGCCCGGCGCCCACAACGCATCACTCCACGCCTCGGTTGAGCCAGGCGTAATTGGCTGTCCCCGCAGCGCGACCATCGCGCCGTCGCGCAGCACGAAGTCCGTGCCGTCGCGCGAGGTGCCGATGATCACCGTCACGCCGGCGGCATCGGTGAAGTTGAACGAGAAGGGGTTGATGTCGGCCGGCGGCGAGAGGAGCCACGGCGTGCTCACGTTTTCCTGCAGGATCACATCCGGCGCGCCGCCCGCGCCCTGCACGATGACGCGATCCACGCCGCTGGTGGGCGGGTTGACGGTCGAGGCGTTGATCGCCCCTGCTGCGCTGTAGACAAAGCCCGCCCCATCCGCCGAGAATCCCGTCGAGATCGAGCCAAGGTCGAAGGACTTGAAGGTGTGGGCGGTTGCGCCGCCGAACCCATCCTGCTGACCCTGGGGCACCGTCAACCCCTTACGCGCCCGCACCAGCAGGCCATCGTCAACCACGAGCACCGCGTCGGTCGCGGCGCTGACCCCCTCGCCCGAGAGAGACGAGACAAAGCTGGTGCGGTTGAACGCGTTGATCCCCACCGAGCCGCGCAGGGCGCCAAAGAAGATCCCCGCGCCAACCCCCGGCGCGGGCGTGATGTCCTCCTGCGCCACCACCTGCACCACCCCGTTCACGACTTTCACAACAAAGCCGTCTGACACCGTCGACGGCCGCGCATCAAGCCCGCTGAAGGCGTAATTGCCCAGGTTGTTGATCGCCTGCACCGGGTTGAAGACCAGCGGCGGGAAGTTCCCGCCCACCATGGGCAGCAGCGGGCTGGTGTTCTCCCGCGCCACCACACGCAGCGTGCCGTCCCACACGACCAGCACTGCATCGGTGGCGGTGTCGGCGATGTCGGTGTCGGCCCACAGGATGAAGCGCGACGCATCGGGGCTCGCGAAGGGCCGCCCCAGCGAGGCGGTGGTGTTCGAGAACCGCGCCCCACCAAGGCCGGGCACGAGTGAGGTGGGGCTGGTGACCAGCGTCGACAGCACGCCCGTTGCCCGGGCCTGCGTGGGCAGCGCGGCTCCCACGCTCGTCGATGCAATCGCCGTGTTGTTTCCGGGCACCGGGTCAGCCTCGAGCAGCGTCGCGTCCACGCGACAGGCGAACGAGCCCGGCGTGGGCGCAAGAACATCCAGCGTGATCACGCGATTGGACGACGCACCCATCGCGCCCAGCGTCACGCGCAGCACGCCCCCGCTGAACACGCCCGCGGGCGACGAACCCACAAAGACCCCGCCCGCGGGAAGCGTCAGAATCGCCTCAACACCGCTGACGGGCAGCGAGCCCGCGTTGGTGATGGTGGCGGTGTAGCGCATCGTGCCGCCCTCAACGATCGTGCAGGTCGGGGGCGCCGTGATCGCCGCTCGCACGTCGTACACATCAAACCGCAACAGGCCCGGTGCCCAGGTGGCGCCCGAGAAGCCCCGGTCCGCGCCGAAGGCCGTCTGCGATACCCGCGGCTCATAAGCCTGCGTCGCCAGGTTCCACGTGTACATCCACGAGGTTTCGTCCGCGCACAGAAAGACGCGACCATCGCCCACCGCGAGCCCATCGATGTCGGTCTCTTCGATCCCCGTCGCCCGCTCCGGATACGGCGCGATCCGGGAGATCGCCCCCGTCGCATACGGCGGCACAACGGTGTAGATCCCGCGGCCGGCCAGCCCCCCCGCCGTCGCGGTCGAGTCATTCGCCGCGTAGAGACGATCGGTGCCGGCGTCGTAATCGAGCCCGCCAAAGTCGCCCGCGCTGAACGCGCGGGTGAGCGTGGTGACCGCGGTAGTCGGGTTGATCTCATACAGGGCGGAGGTCGTCGTGCCGTACAGCCGCCTACGCGTTGAGTCCCATGCCAGCCCGCCCGAGATGCCCAGCACCGCGCCGGTATAGAACCCGACGAAGACGGGCACGTGCGGCGGGTCGTAGTTCAGCCGATAGAGCGCCGGCCCCGTCGAGATGTAAAAGACGCGCTGCATGTCGTCCGCCGCCAGCCCGCGCACCGCGATCGAAGCGCTGATCGGGGCGGTGTACCCCGGCAGCATGCGGTCATAGACCTGGATCGGGATCGAGGCGGAATCCACCCCGACGGCGATCTGGCCGTTCGCAACCGCGGCAATACATGCAAGCAATCCCGCGCACACCGACAGGCGCACGCCGGGTTGAACATCTCTCATTCCGCCTCAACGCTAGCCGCAGGCCCGGAATGCCACAAGAGAAACCGCGGGTCTCGGCGCAAAACCGCGTGCTAATTGCGGGCAACCGGCACGCAATCCGCCCCGGGCTACCCCGGGCGCCCGCGAACCGTCGAAGTCTTTCATACATGCAGCCCGACCGTCAGGGAGGGCCCTCTGCGCCTTCGTTCGTCCACCAAGAAAGCCCTCGCTCACGCTCGGGCTGCTTGCGGCGTGTGTCGCTCAGTTCGACGAACCCGCCGCGCTGACGATGTCGTCGAACTCGGCGACGAGGTCGATCGTGGTCGGGCGGCCGCTGGCGTCGGTGTATGGTGCACCCGTACCAGGAGCCTTGAAACTCATGCCGTAGTAGAGCAGCGGGTTGGCCGACGACCCGGCCGAGGCGGCCAGTCGCCCGCCGCGATCCTTGACCCCGAGATACGCCCCATCCGCACCGGCGGCATGGATCACAACCGACCCGCGTCCGCCCGAGGGAAGTATGTTCTGATAGGTCTGCGTCACATCCACCGGCGAGGAGGGATTGCCCAGGAATCCCGCCATGCTGGTGTAGCGCCCGTTGAAGGAACTGCCCAGGATGCTCTGCGTGGTCTGGTCGACGCCCTTGAGCCCCACGCGATTGCTCTGCAGCAGGCACTGGTTGGCCTTCCAGTAGAAGCGTGAGAGTGTGGGGCTGGCGGGCGGGCCCGTGTGCTCGCGGGCGAAGTCGGAGACCTGCGCCACAGGCTGGCGCCCGAGCGGATCGGCCTGCCACGCGAGGATCGGCGTGCCGAAGGAGTCAACCAGTTCAGGTATCTGCTCGACGCCGTTGGCCAGAATCGCACCACCGCCGTCGACCTTGATCCCGCCGGTCTGGCCATTCTGCGCCACGAAACTCTTGGCCGGCGGTACGAAATACCCCTTGCCCACGCCGATCAGCGCGGTGTCGACGCGGATCTCTTTGTTCGCGTTGCTCGTGGGGTTGACGCGGATCGAGTACGTTGCGGGCGCGCCCGCGGCCTCCTGCCATCCCCCCGCCATGTCGAGGATCATGTTCTGCATCGCCGACAACCCACCCTGGGCTGCGGTCTGGTTTCCCATCTCGGTCGGCGAGAAGACACCCGGCGTGCGCCGCTCGCTCAGTTCAAACGAAGCAACGGCCTGGGTGACCGTCCCCACCAACTGGCGCGAGGCGGTGATCTTGGCGCTGTTGCGCGCGTAGCCCAGCGCGGGCACGATGATCGAGATAATCACGGTGATCACCATGATCACCACCAGCAGCTCCACCAGGCTGAAGCCAAGACGCGTCGTTGTGGGTGCCTGTCGCATGTTCAACTCCTGAAATCAAGCGGGTGAAACACCACCCCGGGGCGTGATGCCCCACACTGTTGTTCGCCCCGAGCGGGCACAGAGTTGCCTCGCCGCGCCACCTTGGGTGCACACGCCGGATCCACAGCATAGCCAACCCCCCGATTCGGGCACCCGACCATTCCCACAACAACCCCGACCCGCCCCACTCCGAGTTGAACCCGGAGCCTCCGGGCCGGATACTCAGCCCGGTGCCCGAGATCCGAACCACGTCCATCAACGCCGAGTCCAGCGCAGTGGCCATCACCCACCTCCGCGGGGGGCGGCTGGTGATCCTTCCCACCGACACCCATTACGGCGTTGCCGCCATGGCGGCCTCCGCCACGGCGATCACGGCCTTGCGCGCCATCCTCAAGGACCCCGCCGCGGTCTTTGCATGGCACGCGCCCGACCGCGAGTCCGTGATCGAAGCGCTGGGGCTGACACAGCCCCTGCATCGCTGGGCGATCGAACGTCTCGCCCCGGGGCCCGTCCGATTTCTCATTCCGCATCCGCAGCCCGCGTCGGTACGCCAGCGCCTTGGGCTTGCCGCGGGGGTCATCGATATCGCGGGGCCGCACGGCGTTGAGTTTTCTGTCCGGCTCCCCGACCACGCGGGGTTGCGCGCTGTGCTGCGCGAATGCTCAGCGCCCGTCGTCATGGCCTCGACCGCTCGTGCCGGGCTTGGCTCAGGCGCGGTGCTCACCCACGATGATGTTGCTCTCGCCGCCGAACGCGGCATCGCTCTCTGCCTCGATGACGGCCCCACGCGCCATGCCAAGCCATCGACGGCGATCCGCCTTGGCGCGGCGGGCGGCTGGTCCATCGCCACGCCGGGCGCGCTCGATGAAGACGCCATCCGGCGACGCCTCGAACGCGTGGTTCTCTTCGTCTGCACCGGCAACACCTGCCGAAGCCCGATGGCCGAGGCCCTGGCCATCGACGCGTTGTCGGCGGGAATGCCCAGCGGGATCCCGATCCGGGTGATCTCGGCGGGGGTCGCCGCCTCGCGGGGTGCGCCCATGACCGCCGAGGCCGTCCGGGCGCTCAGCGAGATGGGCGTGGATCCCGGGCGGCATCAATCCCAGCCCCTGACCCACGATCTGGTGGCCCGGGCCGAGGCCATCTACACCATGACGGGGGCTCACGCCCGGGCGGTGGAGCAGTTCGACCCCGATGCCGCGCCGCGCACCACCACGCTCGATCCCGACGGGCAGGACGTTCCCGACCCGATCGGGCTGGGTTTCGAGGTGTATCGTTCCGCGGCGCGACGCCTGCGCGATTTGGTGCGTCGGCGTCTTGGCGATTTCGATCGTCGCGTCATGCCCGCCGGAAAGGACTGACCCATGAAGATCATGCTCGGGGCCGACCATCGCGGCGAGGCCAGCATCAAGCTCCTCGCCGACCGCCTCAAATCTCTCGGCCACGAGGTGACCGTCCAGTCGGATTGCCACGGGGCCACGTGCGACTATCCCGAGCGGGCTTACGGCGTGGCGCAGAGCGTCGCCGCCGGGGATGCCGAGCGGGGCGTGCTGATCTGCGGCACGGGCATCGGCATGTCGATCGCTGCCAACAAGATCAAGGGCGTCCGGGCGGCGGTGGTGCACGACGAACTGACCGCCCAACTCAGCCGCAGCCACAACGACGCCAACATCCTGTGCCTGTCGGCGGACCTGCTGGGTCAGCGACTGATCGAGAAGATCGCCGAGATCTGGCTCGCCACCGAGTTCGAAGGGGGCCGCCACGCCCGCCGCGTACGCAAGATCGGGGCGATCGAGAGCGGCCAGGACCCCGCCGGCGTCAAGGAGTAGGTCCCCTCCATGGGGTACAACAACCGATCACCCCCACAACAGGGTGGTGGGGTGTACCCACGCGAAAACACGGGGGTAGGGCCGAAAAGTAGCAATACCTGCGCCATTCGTGTGGAAAAAGCGGCCTGTACGGTGTTTACGGGTGGTCCGGCCGTCAATTCTGAGTCACATTGAAGCAGGAAGCGGGACAAGACACCGGGGATTCCTTGTGATGGGGTCTCCGGGGATATGTATTGGGTTTGGGCCCGGGGTCGGCGTTCGCGCCGATCGCGTGTCCTCAACAGCCGGGCCAGGACGGTCCCGAGCGAGGTGCCATGAGTGCGCTTTCACGAAAACCCGATGCGCCGCTGCTTGTCGCGGACTGGCAGGCGGACGTCACGCAGCTGCTCGACGAGCACCACCTCGTCGCGTGGTCGGACGTCGCCCAGCGACGCATGCAGTTCGCCGTCTCGCTCGGACGGTTCCTCGCAATCCAGCGCGACACGGAAGTCTGCGTCTTCTACGGGCGGCACATCCTCGACCTCGAGAGCTTCTGCTATCAACTCGAGCGGGCCCTGCCGGGGCCGACGCTCGAGCGCCGGATCGACGGGCCGGGGGGCATCGTCTCGCTGCTGCGGTCGCGGGCGACATGGCGCGGCCGGGCGCAGACGAAGTATCGCTACTACGTCTGGCACGACGCCGACGTGCTGCTGCGGGCCGACCATGTGCTCTTTGGCAAGCTGGTCGATGCGCTGTCGGGCGTCGCCGCCGAGGCCGAGTTCGTCAGCGACGACGTGCTGATGCTGCATCGGTGTGTCTTTGTCGGGTCGTCGCTGCTCGACGTCTACGCCGAGGACACGCGCGGGCAGTTCCAGGCCTGGGCCCGCGACGACCTGGGCGAGCCCTTCTGGCAGGTGGTCACGGGCATCGATCGCCCGGCATTCATGCGATACCGGATCGACGTTCTGGGCGTCTGACGCCCGAACCACGAGCCGAGAGAGAGAGATGGCCGCGCCGCCGGGTTAACGCCCGCGTACGCGGCCTTTCTCGTTTTTGACGTCATAGGACAGGACGCAACCCGCTTCTCTGCGTGCCACTGGCAAGTCCTCTTGCCAGTGTCCGCTCCACGTTTACACGGCCGATCGAAGACACTGGCAAGCCGAGCCTTGCCAGTGGCACGCTAAGAAGAGGATCTGGCATGAGCCGCCGCCGCTCGTGTTGTCTTCGCATCGGTCGGCGCGAATCCTCGGTACGCTCGTGGAATGAGCCAGCCCCCACCAGCCGACCCCGCGCTCGCCCTCTATCTCGCCGAGCGGGACATTCCCTGCCCCAACCCCGCGTGCGGCTTCAACCTCCGCGGGCTCGCCGGCAGTGCCTGCCCCGAGTGCGGGCACGAACTGCAGATCGGATTGCGGGGGCCGGGCGAACTTTTTCGCGTTCGCGTGTGGGTCTATGCGCTGGCGCTGAGCACGACCGTCGTCTCGCTTCTTTGCTTTGGATTCACAGTTACCAACGGCTTATGGCGCGGCTTTGGCAGAAATGACGGAGGCGTAGCGGCTCTGTTTTACACGTGGAGCGTGGCATCTACCGCCTATTGCATCAGCATCTGGGGTGCGTTCGTGACTAGGGCGATCTGTCGGCCCGCTTTCCCGCTCTCTTGGCTGTTCGTCTTGTTTGCCGGAGCCGTCGTCGTGCAGCAGGCACTCATCTTCCTATTTATGTTGTTTATGATACATATGCATAGGTAACACGCGTCCTCGGTGCCACTGGCAAGTCTTCTTGCCAGTGTCTGCTCCACGGTTACGCGGCCAATCGAAGACACTGGCAAGAAGACTTGCCAGTGGCACGCAGAGAAGAGGATCGGACGCAACCCGCGCCCCCTCTTACCCCGGCACCTTCTCCAACTCCTTCGTCACGCGCGAGGCCAGACGGGCCAGCGTGTCGTAGCCAAAGTCGAACACCAGCCCCGCGGCCTTGAAGAGTTCGGGCAGGGGCTTGCTCCCGCCCAGCGACAGCGCCTTCAGGTACGCGTCGATCGCCGTCGTCTCGCCTTCTTCGAGCGAGCGCACCCAGAGTTGCAGCGAGCCCAGCATCGCGATGCCGTATTCGATGTAGTACATCGGGTGCGTGAAGAGGTGGAGTTGGCGCTGCCACATCGCGGCGCGCACGTCCTCAAGCCCCGACCAGTCGGCCCCTGAGCCGAAACGCGCGTCAAGATCAAGCCACGCATGCGTGCGCTCCGCGCGCGTGTGGGTCGGGTGGTCGTAGACCCAGAGTTGGAAGGCGTCGATCGTCGCGACCCACGGCAGGAGCGCGATACTCCGCTGGATCTGCTCGCGGGCCGCCCGGGCCTGGTCCTCGGCGCGCCCCTCGTAGAACGAGCCGTGCGCGTTCCAGTGACGCATCGACAGCATCTCCATGCTCATGCTCGCCACCTCGGCGAACTCGGTGGGCGAATGGCGATAGGCCAGCAGCGGCTCGTGGTGGCACAGGCGGCTGTGGAAGGCGTGCCCCGCCTCGTGCACCATCGTCGTCACGTCGCGCTGCGTGCCCGCCGCGTTCATGAAGATGAAGTTCTTCTGCGAGCGGTCGCGCATGTACTGATACCCGCCCGGGGCCTTGCCCTTGCGCGAATCAAGATCAAGGCACGCGCCCGTCTTGGCCCCTGAGGTGTTGCCCCCGTCGCCCAGTTCGCTCAGCATCGAGGCCAGGCGGGGGTCGAGCGAGCGCATCGCCGCCACCGACTTGGCCACCAGTTCCCGCCCGCCCTCGAAGGGGCGCAGCGGCTCGCGCCCGTGCTCGTCGACGCTGAAATCCCACGGGCGAAGGCGATCCACGCCCAGGTTCTTGCGGCGCTGCTCGTCGAGCGCACGCGTCAGCGGCATGATCGCTCGCGCGACGCCATCATGAAACGCGCGGCATTGGTCCGGGCCATAATCAAACCGGTGCTTGCTCTTGAAGGCAAAGCCCACGTAGGAATCAAACCCCGCGTTGCGGGCCTGACGTGTGCGCAGCGGCACCATCTCTTCATAGATCGCGTGCAGCGCGTCGCGGTCCTGGGCGCGGCGCTCGGCGACCACCCGCCACGCCTTCTCGCGCACGCCCCGGTCGGTCACCTCGAGGTAGCGCGACATCTGCGGCAGGGTCTGCTCGCGCCCGTCGAAGGTCACCATCATCGCGGCGTTGATCTCGTCGTAGCGCTGGGCCAGGCGGTCGAGTGCGGTCTGGATCGGGATGTTCTCCTCGCGGAAGAGTTCGACGTCGGCTCGCACCGATCGCTCGAGCACGCCGTAGCGCCCGGCATCGAGCGGATACGCCTTCATCAACTCGGTCTGGCGCGTGTCGAGGTCGAACCCCAGGGCCGTCAGTCGGGGCTGGACATTCTCGACAAAGGCGAGGTACGCGTCGCGGGCGGCGGTGTCCTGCGTGTCGCAGGTCATGTCGATGTAGAGATTCGCCCGCGCCTCGCTGCAGGCGGCGTCGAGGTCGCTGCGATCGAGCAGCCATGCTTCGAGTTCCTTCGCGCTGGACACGGGGCGACCCGCCAGCGAAAGGGCGAGGGCCTCGACCGCGTCGATGCGCGTCGCGTCGAGGTCGGCGGGAACAAACGTCGAGGCGCGATGGATCATGCCCATGGTATCGGGCAAGGCCGCAGCGGCAATTCGCGGGAACCCCGCGGCGGTGAATCGAACCCGCGTCATCCTCGCACGGCGATCTCTTCCTCGCCGATCGACCCCGCCGCGTGCAGCGCCTTCTCGCGGGCCAGCCGCTTCTCGCCGCTGCCGGCGACACGGGACCGCTCGTGCTCGGCGGCCTGGCGCCCGTCCGCCGTCACCTTATAAACCACGCCGATGGTCGTCTCGGCCTCGCCCAGCAGCAGGCGGTTGACCAGTTCGACCCCCTGCATCAGCGAGTGGTCGGTGTTGGCCACCTCGTACTTCCACATGCCAAAACGCCCGCGGCTGTAGATCCCCCGCGCCTCGAGCCACGGGATCACCACCGCCAGGCGCGCATCGCGATCCACGCTGGGCGTGGGGTAGGAATAGTCGGCGTAATAGCACCAGCGGCTGACGATGTTTGCCCGCTCGCCCGGCATCAGCAGACCAGCCTTTTCCAGCCCGGTGATGACCTCGTCGACGACCGCATCGGGGTTGCGCCCCGCGTGGCCGGGCGTGGGCTTGAGCGTGCTCTCGCTCACCTCGCACAGCAGCGAGTAGTAGTTGTCCTTGTCGGGCGTCATGTGGGGCGAGTAGTTCGAGAGATAGGTGACGCGATAGAAGGGGCAGTTGTCCTCGGGGAAGTACATCCAGCTCTTGGTGTCGGGGGTGCCCCCGCCGGGAACACGGCTCTTGAGCCCGATGCCGACCATGTACCCCGCGCTGTGCAGCAGCCCCGCCGCCGCCTCGCGGATCGCGTCGGGCACCTCGCCGCGGAGTTTGTCGCGGCAGAGCACGTCGAGGGGGATGGTCGAGAGGAGCGCGTCGTAGCGTTCGCGCGTGCCGTCGGAAAACTCCGCGATCCTCGCGTCGACGTCGATGCTGACCAGTGCGCGATTGAGCTTGACGTGCGAATCGGGGGTCTCGTGGCCCTCATCGGAGAGGCCCAGCACGGGCCCGAAGCGCTTGTAGAACTCGCCCGTCCCGCCGCGGAGGGGGAACTTGAAGCGGTTGTTGGGCCCCCAGCCATAGTCGTCGGTCTCGAGGACGAGGTTGCGCAGGGCGCGCTCGACATCGATGACGGCGACGCGTTCGCCGATCCACTGCTTGTTCATCATCTCGGGCGGGTGGGCCCAGACCTTGAAGTTGTACGGACGCATGAACCAGCGGGCGATCCCCTCGCCGAAGACCGCGTCGATGAACTCGCCGAAGTTGGCGGCGTCGGCGACGGAGCGGACCTTGCCCTTGCCGTTCTGCGCGCGCATCAGGCCGGTGATGCACTCGAGGGCGACCTCGCGCGGGAGGTAGCGGATGTTGTTCTGGAAGGGATAGGGCACCCACCGGTCGAACATGCGCACCCAGCTCTCGCGGTCGATGAGGCTGAACTCCTCACCCATGAGGCGCTCGAAGCACTTGTCGTAGTAGGTGTAATGGCTGAACATCACGTGCCCGCCGATGTCCCAGGTGAACCCGGCGTCGTCGGTGAAACTCTGCGACAGCCCGCCCACGCGCCCCTGGGCCTCGTAGAGCGCGAAGTTGGTGTGCCCCAGCTCCTTGAGGCGATACCCCGCCCCCAGACCGGTGGGGCCGGCACCGACGATCACGAAGCGGGCATCGCCCGCGAGATAACCCTTGTCCATGGCGCCTCCTGGGCCCGGCTGGCCGTTGTGGCCGCGGGCCGATCCCCACGCAGGCCCCAAGCCTAGCAGGCCCACCCCCCACGGCCAGGACAACAACCCGGTGCGTACAACAACTCAAAAAAAATGAAACAGTAAGGATCCGCATGCGTTGAACCCCGGATACTCGCTCTTGAAAGTGACGACGTGGGGTTCAGCCATTCAACGGAGCTCGGAGTGCATATTTCTGAAACCGCGGGTTTGTTTCGCGGTACGTGCGATCGGTACGCAGCGTGAGTCTTGATGTCGGCAGGAGTATTCGTGGCCGCCAATAACCCAGCCAAAGATCGTGCGCGGCCGATCCCCGAGGTAGTCCTCAAGGCTGGCGATCCGTTGTTGTTGGCGCGTCTGGCCTGCGCGGTGGAGGCGATCTGCCGCCTGCCCGCGATCCCCGTGGTGGATTGGTGCGATCGGGCCGCAAGCGCGGTGGGGCACTTGGCGCCCAGGGGAATCGTGGGCGTGGTCGCGTGCAGCCTCGGGGCCAAGGGAGTCATTCAAACCATCCTGGCGACGGGTGCGGCGTGCGTGGGGGCATCGATCGCCGAGGTTGAGCGAGCCGCGCAGTTGGGTGCTCGACTGGAGAGGCTGGCCGGCCAGCCGTGGACGCCTGCCACCCTGAGTTCGCCCGCGGGCGTGTTCATTCCCGCGCAGGTCGATGGCGTTCACCAAGACGTGTGGGAGTCGGCCTCGTCGCGCCCGGTGCTGGCGCGGCATGTGGCGTGCGGCGGGCAGACGCCCTCACTCCTGGTGTACCTCCAGACCAACGATCCCGACGCCCATGTCTCCCTGCTCGACGCGGTGATGCCGGTGCTCATGCGTCGCGTGAAGCACACCGTCTGGCCGACGCGGACCAACGGCTGGGTCAGCCCCAGCGAGCACGGCGTGCTGGATCAACTCGTGCTCGGTCTTTCCGTGCGCGAGGCGGCCGTCGCTCTCAACAAGAGCCCGCACACGGTGCATGATCACGTGAAAAGTCTGCACCGGAAACTCGGGGCCAGCTCGCGGGCCATGCTCGTGGCCCGCGCCCTGGGGCACCCTGTCCCGATCGTGGACGTGCTGACCGACGGTGTACATCAATAGCCCTATTGGGCCATGTTCATGAGCAGGGGATATAGAAGGATCCGAACCCGCGGCTTAGCGGGCGGCCTGTGACAGGCGACGCCGGATCTGCTCGGCCAGGCGAGCCGCCAAACGCGAATCCCGCGCCACGGGCGTCTCCATCCCGTAGGTCACCCAGCGCTGCTTGAGCGCCGGATCCTCGGTGACCGAACCCTGCGACATGGCCCGCGGCGGGAGCCTCAGCCCCGGGTTGTGCGCGCGATACACGCTCACATCCACCTCGGCCACCACCGGGCCATCTTGCCACGGCGTATCGGTGGCGGGGGCGTCGGCGGGCGGCTTGAAGGTCACGCGGACGCGCCGTCGCTGGTCGTTGACCAGGTCTTCAAACTCCTGCTCGAGGCTGGATTGCTCGCTGTCCCAGGGTGTGCCCAGCCCGGCCGTGGTCTTGGCCCGGGTCGTGACCACGCCCGCCTCGGCATCGACGCGTTCGATCGTGAAACGGTGCTCGCGCAGCGTTTCACGGGTGGCGTCGAAGGCTTGGGCGTACATCCCGGCGGGGATGTCCACGCGGGGCGAGCTCGCGCCGCCGGCGCAGCCGCCCAGCAGCATCAGGGGGGCCAGGAGTGTCCACATCCGGGTCATGCGAGGGGAGCGTAGCAGAGCCCGCCGTGCGTGTGGGGCTAGTGTTGAGGCGGGAGGTCTGATGCGGATTATTTCGGGCGAGTTTCGGCATCGGCGCATCGAGGCCCCTCCTGAGGGGGTGTCGACGCGGCCCATTCCGGACAGGATCAAGGAGTCGCTCTTTGGGATCCTTCGCGGGAACTGCGAGGGGGCGAGCGTGGTGGACTGCTTTGCGGGGACGGGGGCGATCGGGCTCGAGGCCATCAGCCGCGGCGCCGCCCGTTGCGTCTTTGTCGAGCAGGACAAGGTCATGGCCAGGGTGCTTGAGCGCAACGTCGAGACGCTCGGGGCGGCCGACCGGTGCGAGGTGGTCTGCGCCGACGCGCTGGGCGCGGGGGCGCTGGCCCGCTTCCCCAGGCCCATCGACCTGGCTTTCTTTGATCCGCCGTATCCGATGATGGAAGACCCGCTGGCCTGCCGGCGGATCATGGCGCAACTGGCCGCGACCATCGCGCTGCTGAGCGACCAGGGGTTCGCGATCTTGCGCACGCCCTGGCCCTTGCTGCGGCGTGCCGCTGCGGCTCCGGCGACACCGGGGGAAGTGGCCCCCGAGCCGCGGCGCTTCAAGAAGCCGCCGCGCAATGACTGGAAGCGACGCTTGTCGCGGGGCGAACCGATCGAGGATGTCGAGACGATCGACCTGGGCGATGGGGACGAGTCGTTCGAACTGCCGAACGACGATGCCGCACCGCCGCCCAAGCCCGTCGAGGTTGAACTGAAGATCCCCGGGGCGGCGGGGCCCGAGACGCACGTGTATGGCGGGATGGCCATTCATCTCTACATGCGCGCGAGAAACGCCTGAACCTATGACCCAAGGAGTGTTCCCATGTCTTTCTTTCTGCGCGGCGTTGGCGTGTCGTTGGTCCTTGGCGCCGCGATGATCGCCAGCGCCCAGCCGCTCGAGGCCGACCCTCGCGTGGTCGCGGGGAGCCTGGACAACGGGCTGTCGTACCTGGTGATGCGTCACGAGAAGCCGCCGGGGCGCGCGGGCGTGTGGATGCACATCTCGAGCGGGTCGCTCAACGAGACCGAGGAGCAGCGGGGCGTGGCCCACTTCCTCGAGCACATGGCCTTCAACGGGTCGGAGAACTTCCCGCCCGGCAGCGTGATCGATTATTTCCAGAGCCTGGGGCTGACGTTCGGGCGGCACCAGAACGCCTTCACCAGTTTCGACCAGACGACCTACCAGTTGAGCCTGCCCGACGCCTCATCCGAGACCGTCGACAAGGCCATGCTCTTCTTCAGCGACGTGCTGATGCGCCTGAGCCTGCTCCCCGAAGAGATCGACGAGGAGCGGCAGATCATCCTCGAAGAGAAGACCGCGCGCAAGAGCGGCCGCCAGCGCGTGAGCGAGTATCTGCTCGAGCGACTGGCGCCCGGCTCGACGCTCGGGCGACGCCTGCCCATCGGCACCGAAGAAACGATCCGCGGCTTTACCCCCCAGCAGTTCCGCGACTATTGGACCACCTGGTACACGCCCGCCAACACCACGCTGATCGTTGTTGCCGACGCCGACCCGACCGCGATGATCGACCTGATCCGCGCTCGCTTCACCACCGACACCAAGGCCCCACGCCCGATCGACCGCGAGGTGGGAATCACCCCCTATGCCGAGTCCTTTGGCGTGGTGGCCAGCGACCCCGAATTGACTCGGGCGACGGTTTCAATCCAGTGCATTGCCCCCGCGGCCGAGCCAACGACCACCCGCGCCCATCTGCGCCAGCGCATGCTTGAGCAGATGGCACAGACCGCGTTCAACCGCCGGCTCGATGCGAAGATCGCCGCGGGCACGCTCAAGGTGCAGAACGCGCAGGGCGGGAGCGTGGACCAGGCCCGCATCGTGCGGGTCAACCAGGTCAGCGCGTCGGGCGATGCGGCACAGTGGGCGTCGATGCTCGATGCCCTGGCCCTCGAGACTCGCCGCGCCACGCAGTATGGCTTCAGCGCTAAGGAAGTGGCCGATGCACGCACCGCGATCCTCACCCAACTCGAACGGGCCGCGATCAACGACAAGTCCCTTCCGGCCCAGGCCTACCTCATGCGCCTCAACCTCAGCGTGGCCTCGGGCGACACCTTCATGAATGCGGGCGAGCGGCACGCGCTGGCCACGGCGCTGATGAACGAGATCACCCCCGACGAGGTGTCGAGCTGGTTCGCGTCGGCGTTCGCGTTCGACAAGGTCTGCGTGATTGCGCAGTTGCCAGCGGGGCCGAACCTGCCCAGCGAGTCCGACGTGCTCGCCGCGGGGCTCAAGGCGCTGGCGCAGGAGCCCCAGCGGGAGGAGGCGAGCGGCGAAGTCGTCGCGCTGCTCGACACACTCCCCGCGCCCGGGGCCTGGACAACACAATCCACGCACGAGGGGGCGGCGGTCTGGTCTGGCCTGTTGTCCAACGGCGTGCGGATGCACCACAAGGCGATGGACTATCGCAAAGACAGCGTGACGATCGCGGTCACACTGCTCGGCGGCTCGCTGAGTGAGACCGCCGCCAACCGGGGCATCACCGAGGCCGCGAGCGTGGCGCTCAATCAGCCGGCCACGACGCGCCTGACCTCGACGCAGATCCGCGACCTGATGATCGACAAGAAGGTGTCGTTCAACGGGCGCGCGGGGGCGGACGCTTTGCAACTGGTGGTCGGCGGCACGCCGGAATCGATCGAAGCGGGGATGGAACTTATCCACGCACTGCTCACAGGCGCCCGCATCGAAGAGACGGCGTTCAGCCAGTGGAAGGCCCGCGCGGTGCAGGGCATCGAGGCCAGCCTGAAGAACCCGCAGTTGGCATTCCCGCGAGTGCTCGCCGAGACGATCGTCCCCGCGGGCGAGACGCGCCTTCGCCCGCTGAGCGTCGAGCAGGTCAACGCCCTGACGCGCGAGGCGTCGCAGGCGTGGCTCGACGGGCTGCTGATGAACTCGCCCATCGAGGTCGCCGTGGTGGGTGACATGGATCGCGAGCGGGCGATGGAACTGGTGGCGAAGTATGTCGGGTCGATCCCGGCGCGCGAGCCGGCCGAGACCGGGCACTATGCCGACAAGCGCGTGGTGCCGCGCCCCGTGGGCCCGCTCACCACGGAGCGATCGATCGAATCGACCACGCAGGTGGCCTGGGTGATGTGCGGGTTCTTCGGGCCCGACCAGGCGCAGGTGGATGACGTGCGGGCCCTCGCGCTCGCCTCGCGCATTCTGAGCACGCGCATGGTGCATGAGATCCGCGAGAAGGCGCAACTGGTCTACTCGATCGGCGCCCGCGTCCAGCCCGGGACAACCTACTTCGGCTACGGCACATTCTCGGCGTCGTCGTCGACCCAGCCCGAAAAAGCCGTCGCACTCGCCTCCAAGATCCGCGAGATGTTCGACGCCTTCGCCAAAGACGGCGTCACGCCTGAGGAACTCGAGGTCGCCAAGCGACAGACGGCCAACAGCCTCGACGAGGCCATGAAGGAGCCTTCGTTCTGGCAGTCTCGCCTCGAGACGCTGGTATACGACGGCGTGGGGCTCGACGCGGCGGCGAACGAAGCCGCGGCGTACCAGGACATCACCGCCGAGCAGATTGTCAACACCTTCCGTCGCTACGACACGCCCGACGCGCAGGTGCGGGTGATCGTCCGACCCGCCGCCCCCACGGCGCCCTGAGCCCACGCGCACGACAATGAAAAACGCCGGGGCGCGATCGGCGCTCCGGCGTTATTGATTGGCGTGATGCGAAATGCCGGATCAGGCCAGGGCGGCGGCGCCCGAGATGATCTCGGTCAGTTCGGTGGTGATCTGCGACTGGCGGGCGCGGTTGAAGATCCGCGTGTACTTCTTGCCGGCCTTGCCCGCGTTGTCGGTGGCCGACTTCATCGCGATCATGCGGGCGACGTGCTCGCTCACCACCGCGTCGTTGAAGGCCTGGAAGAGCAGCGCCTTGACCGCCGCGGGCAGCAGGTCGTCGAGCAGGCCCTGTGCATCAGGGCTGAACTCATAGATCATGTTGGTGGACGAATCGGGAGTTTTGGCGGCGTCGGGCGCGGGCGTCGCCGCCTGGCCCTGGAAGGGGAGCAACTGGAGCACCTCGGGCGTCTGCTTGCCCGCCGAGATGTACCGCATGTAGACCACGCGCACCGACGAGACCTCACCCGCCATGAAGCGATGGATGTACTCGCCCGCGAGGGCCTGGATGGTCTCGTAGTTGGGCTTGTCGCCAATGGCGTGCTGACGCGCGACCGAGACGCCCGCGAACTTCAGGAAGCCCGCGCCCTTCTTGCCCACCAGTTCGATCAGCCCATCGCGCAGACCCGGGATGGTCTTCAACTGGTTCATCGCCAGGCGGAGCACCGAGCCGTTGTACGGCCCGCACAGACCGCGGTCCGAGGTGATGACCAGCGTCAGGGGCTTGCCGGGGCGGGTCTCGCGGTCGCTGGCCAGCAGCGGGTGCGTCACATCGGTGATGGTCGCGGCGAGTTCCGCCACGAGATCGAAGAGCGCCCGGGTATAGGGCTTCGAGGCCACCGCCGCCGCCTGGGCGCGGGCGAACTTGCTCGTGGCGATCATCTGCATCGTCTTGGTGATGCGGCGGATGTTGCCGACCGCCTTGATGCGCTTCTTGATCTCGCGTGTCTTGGCCATAGGGGTGCAAGCGTAGGCGCGATCCCCCACGCCATGGCATCGCCGTGCCTGCAAATAAGGGGTGTGTTTGGGTGTTTCGAGAGACGAGCGGTGTGGCGTTGAGGCGTGGGGTCGCCGATCTACAGTGGGCCATGCCCCTTTACGAGTACATCTGCGAGCAGGACGGCGAGGTGATCGAACTCCTGCGGTCGGCCTCCGCCGCCGACGACCCCGTCCCCGACCCCAAGGGCTTGGGACGCGCCTTCAAGCGACGCCACTCCACCTTCGCCACGGGCGGCGGCCCGGCGGGCCAGGGTTCCAAGGGCGTGTCTTTGGGCGGGTGCTGCCCCTGCGGCAAGCCCGGCGGCGGCTGCGGCTCGCGGTAACGCCGCGCGGATCGACGCTCAGAGTTTCCGCAGAGCATCCACCAGCGCGTCGATGTGCTGGGTGGTGTGGGCGGCGGAGATCTGGCAGCGCAGCCGGGCGTGCCCCTCGGGAACCACTGGGAAGCCAAAGCCGATCACAAAGACGCCCAGTTCCAGCAGGCGCTGGCTCATGCGGATGGCTTTGGCGGTGTCGTGCACGATGATGGGGCAGATCGCCGTGGGGCTTTCGAGCACGTCGAAGCCCGCGTCCTTGATGCGACGCCGGGCGTAGTCGACATTCGATCGCAAGCGTGCGACGCGTTCGGGCTCGCGCAGCAGGATCTCGATGGCCGCCGTCGCCGAGCAGGCGACGCTGGCGGGCAGGGCGTTGGAGAAGAGCGTGGGTCGTCCGCGCTGGATGAGCAGTTCGATCGCGCGCTTCGAGCCGGCGACGAACCCGCCCGCGGCTCCGCCCAGGGCCTTGCCCAGCGTGCCCGTGAAGAGATCGATGCGGCCGGCGTCGGGCTGGGGCGCGACGACGGTCGGGGGCAGCGCGGGGAGCCCGCGCAGTTCGTCGACCATGCCGTAGTGCTCGTGCGTGCCGCGCCCGCGGACGCCCATCACGCCGTGCGCGTGCGAATCGTCGACGATGAGCATCGCGCCGTACTCGTCGCAGAGGGCCCGCATGCGGGGCAGGTTGGCGATCGAGCCCTCCATGCTGAAGACGCCGTCGGTGATGACCCAGACCTGGCCCTTGTTGGCCTTGGCTTTGTCGAGGGCCTCGGCGAGGGAGTTTGGCCCTTCGAGCGTGTTGTTCTTGTAGAGGGCCTTGTTCACGCCCTTCTTGATGACGGTGGCCAGGCGGACGGAATCGATGATCGAGGCGTGGTTGAGTTCGTCGGAGATGATCGTGTCGCCCGGTTCGCAGAGCGTGGGGAGGATCGCCTCGTTGGCGTTCCAGCACGAGACAAACGTGTACGCCGCCTGCGTGCCCATGTAGCGGGCCAGCAGGTTTTCGAGGGTTTCGTGGGGGGTGAAGGTGCCGCAGATGAAGCGGACCGAGGCGGTGCCCGCGCCAAAGTCGCGCGTGCCCTTCAGGGCGGCCTCGACGACCTCGGGGTGGTTGGCCAGGCCCAGGTAGTTGTTGGAGCAGAAGCAGATGCACTCGCCCACGCCGCGGATCTTCACCGTGGCGTCCATGGGCCCCTCGATCATGCGCAGGCGCTTCATCAGCCCGTCGCGCTCGAGCTGCGCGAGCAGGGCCTCGGATCGTTCATCAAAGACGCGGCTGTGGGGTGTGCTCATGTCGGCTCCGGCGCGATTGTAACGCCGGGGACGATCAACGACGACGACGCAGGGCGACGAGCCACAGCAGCGGCGCGCACGCGGCGGGCGCGGGGATGGGCGTGTACTCGATGAGCAGGCGCGGACGCAGGGCGGCGATGGGCTCTTCGTGCGTGGCGATGCGCCGGGCGTTGCCGTTCTGCGTTTCGGGGCCCTTGAGGAGCCAGCCGTAGTTGGCACCCGGGGTGTTGAGCCAGGCCTGCACATCGGCGACGCTGCCCGCGCTCGAGGCGTAGGTGTATGTTCCCACGCCGCCGAAACCGCGCGTGGCCGAGGCCGCCCCGACGAAATCCCCGCCCGGGTTCGACCACGCCGCCCCGCCGAAGAAGCGGTGAATCCAGGTGGCGTCGCCGGATTCTGGGGTGACGCCCCCACCACCGGCGGGCGCACCCGCGTCGGAGGCGCCCTCGCCCCAGCCCGCGAGCAGGCGGTGCAGACCGATGTTGAGCGACGAGCCCGCGGAGCGCGTGACGCTGAGCGTAAGTTCGACGCGGGTGATGGTCGAGCCGGCGGGGATGCTCCCGGCGACGTCGAACGAGATGAGCGAGCGCCGGATCAGCCCGCCACGCGCAATCTTGCCCACGAACATCCCCGTGCCCGCGCCACTGGCGGCCATGCCGGCGACGTTCTCATACAGCGTGGCGTCCTGACGGGCCCCGAGGGTGATTACGTCGGCCATGGACATCGAAGCGGCCAGCAGGACCGGCGCGCACCAAAACGCAGTTCGTCTCATATCCCCACTATGCACGCGCGGTCGGGGCGTGACCACTCAAGTTGCGGATCCGTCTGGAGATGCGGCAGGCCTCAGAACGGCCTGGCCGCCGGGTTCACCACGATGTTGTCGCGCCCCAGCACCATCAGGTCGGCGACTTCCAGGGCGATAGGGTGCTTTGGAAATGTACATGGTTTTTGAACCGCTTGAATTTCATCTCGCGTCTTGCGAAACAAAAACAGCGCCGGGAATTCGGCTTCAATGAAAGCCATTGAGGAACATACAACACAAATGCGATTGACACCGACCAGAACAGTGAGTACCCTGGCTCATCTCCCGGGCGCGATTCCCGGGCGCGATTCCCGGGCAAGGGTATTGCGTGGGGGTCCTCATGATTTTTCGCAAGTTCATTTTGGGGTTGGCATTGTTCATCGCGGCCGTGGGCTGGTCGACGGCTGCCGAGTCGTGCTGCGAAAGGCAGATGTGCCAGAACCTGCGTGCACTCAAGCCACATATTGCATGGGGCTTTGAAGACTGCTGCCAACGACCAACAAACGAGCTTCGGTATTCATGCCTTCAGGAGCTGAGTACGAGGGTCAATGAAGCTCACGGGCATATTCTGGCAGCAAAGATTGCTTGTGACGAGGGAGAAAATGATCTGATGCGCGAACACCTGCGGCGTGTTCGGGATCTTCTGCTCCCGAAAATCATCAAGAATGCCAACGGACAAATCTACAACACAATGGTCGCCCTTGGTCGTAATGACTGGATGGCGCTGGATACCACTCTGACATTGGCTCCGCAGGATCCCTGCAAGAGCGTGACGATGACGGTCGCATCACAGGGCGTGGTCAATGCCGAGGCGACAGGAAAGGCAGTCGAGGAAGAGGGTGCCTCGGCGAGCGTGGCCGTGGTGGTGCCGGCGGCATCAGCCCAGTCCTATACCACCTGCACCTATGTCGTACCGCCCGGTACGACCTTCGACCTGCGTTTTGGCGATGAATACCATGGTGTGACAATCGCCGGAGCGATTGATCTGGCCCGGACTAACCCGGCAATCCCAGAGAGCGGCAGCGTGGTTGCTGCGATCCCAACCGACGTTCAGCTAACCCTGAGCAAGTACGGCAGGAAAGCCCGTCTCACGCTTGATAAAACCAGCCCATACAACGCGATGAGGATCGACGCGCAAGGCAATGGCGTATTGGGGGTCGCATTGAACCTTGAGAGCGATTCCAGCGATCTGGTGGGATTGGTGTATGTCGGCGCCACGATCTACTTTGAGTTTCCCGTCGAGGTCAATAGCGCATGGACGAGTGTGCGATTGAATGTGCCTCGCACGCGCCCGGGGAATGAACTAACGCCAGCAGAGGAATTAACTTTGATCGCAGCCGACGGGCCACTGTCACCTCCCCCGCCGATTGACTCGGACATCTGTGGCGACGTCAATGGCAATGGCATTCGTGACGGGGCTGACAGACAAAGCTACGCTATTGATTACTACCTCAACTGTACACGACATCAATAAACGTCAACAAACACATCGCAATACAAGGGCCGAGTAGAGCGCTCGGCCCTTTATTGTTTATCAACCAGGGTGGCATTGCAGAAGTAAAATGGCGGCAGAGCGACCACGCGTATCACGACGTATCTAATTGTTCTGAAATCAGAACGGCCTGGCCGCCGGGTTCACCACGATGTTGTCGCGCCCCAGCACCATCAGGTCGGCGACTTCCAGAGCGTCTTCGAGGCTCGCGCGGGCCTTGTCGATGTCGGCTGCCCCGGGCTGGATGCGTCCGCTCTCGAGGTGGTCCTGCGTGGGGATGGCGTCGCCGCAGATGAGCACGGTGTGGCGCGGGCCCTCGACCACCAGCCCGCACAACCCCGGGGTGACGCCCGGCAGCGGGTAGAGGTCCACGCCCGGGGCCAGCGCATCGGGGGCGGCGTCGCAGCGGCGCAGCAGCGCCACGTCCTTCTGCAGCATCGCGAGCAGTTCGGCGTCTTCGGGGCGGTTCAGGCGCGCCAGGCGCGCGAGTTCCGCGGCCATGGGTGCGCCCACGCCCTCGCGCTCCTCGGTCGAGATCCACCACGTCGCCCCCTCGAAGGCCTCGAGCGCCCGCCGGGTTTCGGGCTGGAAACTGGTGAGGAAGACGTCGGTGATGTCGGCGGGGGTGAGGCGCAGGCGCTCGCCCAGGCGCGCCACCAGCGCGGGCGCGGGCAGGCCCGGATCGACGAGGATCTTGCGATCGCCCACCCCGATGAACGAGGTGGTGGCGTGCCCGGTGCGGGCGGGCTCACGCTCGCCCCACATGGCGTTGGCGCCCATCGCGCCGATGCTGACCACGCGCACGTTGGTCGCGCCGCGGGAGGTCATGCGTCGTTCTCCTCCTGGCCGCGGTCGGCGCGCAGGCGTTCGAGCACGGGGTGCCCGGCGGCCTTCTTCTCGCGCAGTTTCTCGACCACGAGCGGGGGGACCATCGTCGAGAGGGCCTGCATGTCGGCGCTCATCGCGGTGATCTGGCGGATGAGGCTGGAACTGGTGTAGGCAAAACTCTGCCCGCTGACGACGAACGCCGTCTCGACGTTGGCCACCTCGCGGTTGGTGATGGCCTGCTGGATCTCGTACTGCAGGTCGGAGAGGTTGCGCATGCCGCGGAGGATCGCCGACGCCCCCACCGCCCGCGCGAAGTCGACCGTCAGCCCCGAGAAGGGTTTGACGGTGACGGGGCAGCCGTTGGGCTCCTTGCGGACCAGCTCGTCCACCAGCGTGCGGGCCATGGCCACGCGTTCCTTGGGCGAGAAGAGGGGCGACTTGCCCGGGTTGCGCCCGACGCCCACGACGAGTTCGTCGAACAGGCGTCGACCGCGCGCGATCACGTCGAGGTGCCCGAACGTGATCGGATCGAACGAGCCGGGATAGATCGCCAGGTGTGCGCCCATGCGGTGATGAGTGTACGGCGTGCTACGCGGGGGCGAGCCCTCATGCATCGGGGGCCGTATTCCACGCTGACAGCATCGCCCCCCCGAACCGAGCCGCGAACCCCCGCTCGTCGCACAGGGGCGACGCCGCGACCCGGGCGCGAAGGTCCCGGCGCAGGGCGGCCAGGCGCGGCGGGTCTCCGGCCAGTTCGGCGGCGATGCGTACGTAGGCATCTTCGTCGCGGGCGATGAGTTCGGGCAGGCCCGCCGCCGAGAGCAGGCTGACCCCCACGCGCTGGGCGTGAACGGCCCCGGCCAGCGTGACCACGGGCACGCCCATCCAGAGGGCCTCGCAGGTGGTCGTGGTGCCGTGGTAGGGCTGGGTGTCGAGGGCGATGTCGATGCCCGAATACAGGGCCAGGTGTTCGCGCGTGGTCGTGGCGGCGTGCAGACACTCGACGCGCGAGGGATCGATCCCCTCTTCGGCGAAGGCGCGCTCGAAGAAGGCCCGCACGCCCGGCTCGCGCAGTCCCAGCAGCGATTTCAGCTTCAGGCGAGAGCCGGGCACCGTGCGCAGCACGCGGGCCCAGAGATTCAGCAGCGGGCGGTTGATCTTCTGCGAGGCGTTGAACGAGCCAAAGACGACCCCCTCGTGCGGCGTGAGCGCGGGTTCGGGGGCATCGGTCGGCGGGCGATAGCAGAGAAAACAAGGATCGAGGCGCACCAGTTGCTCGGTGGCGAAGGCCTCACTGCCCGCGGGGTCGGTGAGCGAATCCACCACGCGCAGGTCGACGGCCCGCAGCCCGGTGGTGTTGGGATAGCCCAGGTACGTCACCTGCAGCGGCGCGGGCTTGAGCGCCAGCACCAGCAGGCCCGACCCCTGCGTGTGCCCGGCGAGATCGACCAGGATGTCCACGCGGTCGTCGGCGATCATCGCGGCGATCTGCAGCGGCGTCTTGCCGTGACACTCGCGCCACAGCCCGAACTTCGGGCGGAGGCGCGCCGTGGTGGCATCGGCGTGCATGCTGGTGAAGTAGGCGACGCTCTCGAACGCGCCGGGGTCGAGGTGCTCGATCAGCGGCTCGAGAAAAAAGGCGACCGAGTGTGTGCGCAGGTCGGGCGAGAGAAACCCGATGCGGAGCCTTCCCGCGCGCCCGCGCGTCACGCGCGGCACGGGCCGATGGGGGGGAACGTCGCGCTCGAGCAGTTCGCCATAGCGACGGTGCACGCGCAGCGATTCCGCCGGATCGGTGCCGGGGGCGTAGTTGAGCGCCGAGGCCAGGGCCGCGATCACGTTGTCGTGCTCGGCGCATGTGACCATCGCCGTGCGCAGCGCCTCGATCGCCCGCGCCGGCTCGCACAGCGACAGCAGTGCGCCCGCATACGTCACCACGATCTGCGCGTCCATCCCGCGGGTCAGGGCGGCTTCGCAGTGCGTCAGCGCATCGGCGGCGCGGTAGTCGTCGAGCAGCGCATTGGCCAGCGCCAACCGCAGCGGGGCATCCGCGGGCGACTGCGACACGCCGCGTTCGAGCAGCGACCGAGCTTCGGCCCCGCGTCCGCTCCCCTGCAGCGCATGGGCGGCGTGATACACCAGCGATGCATCGCCCGGGCGCAGCTCGCACGCCCGAAGGCCATAGTGGGCGGCCTGCTCGAATCGCCCCAGCCGGGTCAGCGCCAGGCACAGCATTCCCGCGACGTCCGCGTCGCCCGGGTGCGTGCGGGCCAGCCCCTGCAGCAGGGCCAGGGCTGAGTCGGCCCGCCCCGTGCCCAGCATCTGGGCGGCTTTCTCGATCTTGGCCTGCACCGCGCTCATTCAGCCTCCGCGGGCGATCGTGAAACACGGCGCGTCGCCCGGCGAACAATACCGCGGGCGCACGCCGCGCCCAAATGGGGGTGTGATCATGCCGGTCTCACGCAGCCACGCCGCGGTTCTGCTCGGAGTGGTCGGGGGTTTGATCCTGCCGGCTTTCGGGCAGTCCACGCCGCCCGGAGCGGAGAACCCCGGCCTGCTCGCGGGCCCGTCGCTCGAGCCGGCCAAGGCCAAGCCCCGCACGATCGTCGAACGCGACTTTGACGGGCGCGTCAAGATCCCCGACACCACGCCCGAACAGGCCGCCTTGGCCCTGCTCGAGATCGACGAAGCCACGCGCGCCAAGGTCGACCGCGTGCTGACGCGGCGCCTGGCGATCCTGACCGAATTCGTAGGCGAAAACCTCTTTCTGCTCCAGCAGCTCGACACCGCCGACAAGGCCGGCGACAAGATGGGCACCCTGCTGTTCATCTACAAAGCCGCCCACGAGCTGCGCGGCCTCACCGAGAACGGCACGCTGCAGCACCAGATCGCACAGACGCTGCCGCGCGACCAGGCCCGCGCGTTCAACGCCATTCTCGCCGAGTTCTGGAAGGCCTATGCCGACGAGGGCGTGAAGTTCCCCAACAAAGAGGGCAAGCCGCGCGGGCGCGTCGAGGTCGTCATCGAGGCCAAGGCCCAGAGCCTGGGCAAGGAGATCGAGCGGACGCTCCAGTCGATGGTCAGTTCGGGCGATCTCATCGCGAGTCTGCTGCTCAAGGACATCACGCTGCGCCCCGACCAGCGCGCCCGCGTGGCCGACATTCTCGAGATCTACACCCGGCAGGCCAAGGACGCCCCCACCGAGAAGCAGAATCAGCAACTCTTCGCCACGCTGCTGACGGCCCTCGACAAGGCCCAGCAGAAGCAGATGATCGCCAACCTCAAGGCCCTGATGGGCGAATCGCCCAAGCCCGCGACGCCCGATAAGGCCAAGGCCCCCGCCGCGAAGTAATCCGTGCCCCCCCGCGGGTTCCTCTTGCTCCGGGTGGAAACCCCGGTAGGCTGTGAGTCTGTGGGCTGTTTCCGCGGCCCGGGTATGACGGTGGGAGAGAGCAGAGGAGAGACCTTCATGAAACGTGCAATCTGTGTGGCGGCGCTGCTGGGCGTCGGTACCTTGGCCGCGCCCGCGATGGGCGGCGGCGTTGAGTGGATCGACTGGACCGTGGGCACCAACGACTACCCGTCTTCCGTGGTGGTCGGGCAGTTCGGCGGCCCGTTCACCGGCATCGGGGCCACCTACACCGGCGGGGCGGAGAACTACCAGACCAATGGCGGCAACTACTACTGGACCCCGCTCTCCACCTACACCAACTTCGCGGTCAGCAACGCGCCCGGCTCCCCCGACGACATCGAACTCTCCCACTGGAACGTCACCCACACCGTCACCTTCACCCAGCCCGTGACCAACCCCTTCATGGCCATCAGCAGCCTCGGGTCGCCCACCACCTTCACCACGTGGACCTTCAACGCCCCCTTCGCCATTCTCTCGTCGGGCGCGGGCTACTTCGGTACCGGACCCCTCGTTCAGGGCCCCAACAACAGCCTCGTCGGCGCCGAGGGCAACGGCGTGCTCGAGTTCCAGGGCACGTTCACCAGCATCAGCTGGACGGTGCTCCACGGCGAGAACTTCGCCGCGTTTACGGTGGGCATCATCCCCGCGCCCGGCGCCGCGTCGCTGCTGGGGCTGGGCGCTCTCGCCGCCACGCGACGGCGTCGCTGATTCAACTCGCAAGCCTTCACCCAAACCTAAGTACACCCGAGCGACCTGTCTCTTCAAACGGCATCGTGCACTTCCACAAAGTGCACTCTCGGGCACGATCACGGCACGTCGTGATTAAGGCTTGTGGACCTGCTGATACGTTCAAGTATTTCAAAGCGAGCCTTCACTGTCACGGCTTCGGGTGAATCGGGGCCGAGGATCTCGAGCATTTTTCCATGTGCCCAGTGCCGCCCACGCGCAAGTCGAACATACGCCGATGGAATGAACTCTTCTGGGTCTACGCCCAAGTCGCGCCGCATGGAATGCATGCCACCCGCCAGGATTGCATCGACACGATCGAGTAGTCTGAGCTTCTCTTCGTTTTCCGCGTATTCTGTGCACAGGCGAAGGGCGGTGTCGATTGCCCGCAGCGGCTCAGTTACCTTCTCAATGACGATACCCTCGAATCCGATCGTGGAGTACGTTGCGTCGCTCTCGCGGTACGTCAACGCCAATAACCGAGCCCGGTCGCTGGCGCGTAGGGCTTCACAGAGCGAGAGCACGCCATCACAGCATTCGTCGATCCGAGGCGTCGACCAGAATAACTCCGCGGCATGTCGCGCCCGTGCCTGGGCATCAGCCTCGCTTGCCGCCAAAGAAGCATCGCCAGACTGGCCATTCGGACGCTCGACGCATGAAACGACTACGAGAGCAAGGACGATCATCAGTCCGCGATCAACAAAGTACCGCATACAGGATCTCCGCGGATAAAACCGCGGGAATGACGCGGGTCATTCCCGCGAATAAAATAGCGTACCGATAACAACCATCACCGGACTGACGGCCTTGGCATGCACTTCTTGATGCACTTGGCGCACTTCGCCGTCACGCCTGCGGCTTGATCCACACAGCTCTCGAGCGCCGGTCGTTCACGCGTTTCAAGACATTCATGGAACTCGAGGCTGCAGGTGTTGGGAAACAACGCCTCGCACTCCGCCCAAATGCGGTCCCGAACGCCAACACAGTTCTCCGCCGCCTTCTTCCACGACGACGCGCACTTGATTGAGCACCACGCGCACCCCGCCAATCCCATTTGTACCGGCTGGAACTGTGCTGGTGTATCAATGCCCGGCCACGCAGGGTCATCGATCATCCACTCCCCGGTTTGGATGAGCATCACGAGGCTCGCCTCCGCAGAAGGTGCCGAAGCGATTCCAATACGGTCCATCAGTTCTATGGCATCGACAATGTCAACCACGCCATCCTTGTTCACATCGAGATCGTAGGGATCGTCAGTCGTGCCCGAAGCGATGTTGGCCAGAAGCAACAGGACGTCATTCATGTCGATGATCTTGTTTCCGTCCTGATCACCCAGGAGCTTGAAGTGCTCGGGCGCTATCGCCGCTCCGGGGATCTCCTTGATGTATGCGATCTCGATTCCGGTCGCACCCGAATAGACGCGGACGATACCCACACCATCGTCGTGGGCGCCCAGGGGAATCACGGAAGCAACCGCCAAGTCATTCACACCATCCGCGTTGAAATCCCCCGCGGGCATGATGGCCGCGCCGAACATAGTCTCGGTGATCGACGGAAACAAAACAAGAAGAAGCGCATGGTCGGTTCCTGATCGCACCTCCACCTGCACGAAGTGCCCGTTCGAGTCCCAATGCGCGATGCCCAGATCGCCCGTGCCATCGTTATTGATATCGCCAATGCTCGAAGCCAATGAGCCAGAAATAGCGACAGGTGATGGCCCGCTGCAGTCTTGGATGTTCTGTGCCAATGCCTGTGAAACGAGCGTCGCCGTCGACAGGGCGGCGTTACGAATCAGGTTCCTGAACATTGTCATGTGAGACCTCCGACTGGAGGCCTCGGACTGGAGGCCTCGGACTGGAGGCCTCGGACTAGAGGCACAAAATACGCATTACGGCAGAATGTGTCAAATCAAGGGACTTGAGTCACAAATAGTCGCCGTTGATACCCGCCATCGGTACCACAGGAACTCAATTCCTTATTCATTCGCATGGTTTGCAGCGCACACCAAAGCGCCTCGGCCGCCGTGACGCAGGCCCGACGATGACGATGTGCGGCTCGGGTGCCCTCCGCCCGAAGCCGTGTGCGTTGGCGAAAAGATCACGTACGATCAGGTGTTCCGCGGTGGGTGACGGTCAACAATCTCCCAGATGACACGCCACGATGACGAGATCGACGAAGGCCCGACACCCGAGGATGTCGCCCGCTTTGATTCGGTGACGCGCACCTGCCCCGGGTGCAAGGAAGAGGTCTACGACGACACGGCGGTCTGCTGGCAGTGCGGGCGCGCCCTCGACGCCGAGGGCGACGCGAAGACCCCGATGTGGATCTACGTCGCCGCGACGATCGCGATGGCGGCGATCGTGATCATCATCATTTTCTAGCAGGGCGATCGAGCGGTCGCGGCGTTCACCCCGGTGACAGCTCGACGGGCGCGCCGAACGAGACCGTCGGCTCGACGATCTCGGCCTCGAGCAGCGTCTGCGAGATCGTGCCCGGGGGCACATAAACCACCGTGCCGCTGACGATCAGTCGCGCCCCCGCGGGGATGGGCGACGTGAACGCCGCGGGAAGCACGATCGTCGCCGTGCCGTAGCGGTTGAGGGTGGTCTGCGCCGAACGGACGCCCTCGAACTCGGGCCCCCCCTCGACGCGCACGCTGTAGCGCACGTCGCGCAGGGGCACGGCCTTGGGCCCGGTGTTCGCCGCATTGAGCGTGATGTTGACGACCGTGCCCGCGTCGCTCTGCGCGCCGACGGCGGCGTGCGCGACCGTCAGTTTCGGCGAGGGGTGCGATGAACACCCGCCCAGCACACCAACCGCCAACGCCAGCAGGATGAATCGTTTCATGCCGCCTCAGTGTACGTCGGGGCGACACGCACGGACGCTCAGGGGTCCATCGTGACCCAGCGGGGGTCGTCCGCGGCGGCCATCGCGCTCACCTCGGGGGTCAGCTCGGCCATCCCGTCGCTGTACCGCGTCCAGTGCATCGTGAGGGCCGCCATGACCAGGAAACACGTCCAGGCGGCCACCTCGGCGTGCCGTCGCTTGCGAGCCATGTACAGCACCGACACGCAGAACAGGATCGTGCCGAGCTTGAAGAGCACCACCGGCAGCGGTGATTGGCCTTCCATGAGAGCCCTGGCCAGGGGATTGACCTCGATCATCCCCACGCTGCGCACGAACTGGAGCGTCATGTCGAGATCACCAAGCCCCATCAGGGCGGTGGCCGACAGCAGCATGTTCATGCGAAGCGCCCTGGCCCCCGGGGTGAGCGTGCCCCGCAGGTGCAGCAGCCCCGGCCCTGGCCCCTGGCCAAGATCCGGTTCCCGTCCGCCCAGCATGCCAAGCATCCGGTGCATCACTCTGGGTCTATCGAACCACCAGCCCCGGCGTTGCATGGGCATGGTCCCTTCAACCCATTACCATGTCCGTGCGTATCGAGCATGGCGGCTGGGCCGTCCGTATCGACGCGGGCCCAAGCACCGCGACGCACGCGGGCGTTGCCGCGGGCCGATGGGTGTGGCGTGAGCCAGGGGAGGTCTCGAAGCGGCGTGCGTCCCATAGCGATCACCATCCTGCTGACCCTGGGCGCGTCGCTCGCCGCGGCGCAGCCTTCGGGGCGGGGTGCGCTACCGACCCCTGACGATTCGGTCATCGCGCGCGAAGCCCTGCCCCGCGCGCGGGAACTGGCCGCCACGGGCAACGCCGCCCTGGCGCTCAGCGTGCTGCAGGACCTGCTCGACAAGGAGGGCGAACGCCTTCTCCCCATCGATGCCGAGGGCACGCTCTTTGTCCCGGTGCGGCGCCACGTGCACGAACTCCTGCTGGCCGACGCGGACCTGCTGGCGCGATACCGCTCGGCGGAATCGGCCCGGGCGCAGCAGCACCTCGAGGCGGGCGACTTGGCCTCGGTCGAACGCACCCGCCTGTTCACGCCCGCCGGGTGCGAGGCGGTGCTCCGCCTGGCGCAGCTCGAGCTCGAGGCCGGTCGCTTTGATTCGGCCCGGCTGATGCTTCAGCAGCTCGAGCGTCACCCCGACCGATCGAGTGCGGTCGCGCAGGCCGCCGCCCGCCTGGCGCGCCAGATCGCCGATCATCTTCGACGCCCGGATGCCGAGGCCTGGGCCGTGCGATGGGCCGCGGGCGAGCCGCTTCCCTCCGGGCCGGGCGTGACGATCGGGCGAGCGCTCAACGCGCCCTCGCGCAGCGCGCTGTCGGGGTATCTCGATGCGCCCGCGCCCGAGCAGCCCGGCGCCCCGCTCCAGTCCGTCGCCCTGGGCGATCCGCGCACGCGCCCGACCGAAGAGGACGAGTCTCGCATCGACGCGGGCCGGTGGATCCTCCCCTCGACCGTCGGCGATCTCGTGCTGGTGAACGACGGCGTGCGCATCGCCGCCTTCGATCAGGCCACCCTCGCCCTCGCCTGGGATCGCCGCGTGACGCCGGCCTCGGCGGATTTGCTCGCGGAGGTCGGCTCGCTGCGACCGGGCGAACTCGAGGACGTCAGCGCCGTGAGCGCGTGGGGCGGGGTCGCGGTTGCGGCGACGGGCGTGCCCATCGCGGGCTCGCGCGTGGGCGACCGCCGTCTACACGCCATCGACCTTCACACCGGCGAACCCCTCTGGTCGATCGATCCGTCGTGGATCGATCGCCGCCTCGACAACGCCTCGATCCGCGGGCCCGTCGCCATCGACGAAGGAACCGCCGTCGTCGCGCTGCGCCGCCTGGGCATGTTCCGCCGCCAGACTCAGCTCTTCCTGATCGGGCTGAATCTCTACACGGGCGAGCCGCGCTGGGTGCGCACCGCGGGGACCGTGGGCACGCTGCCGTGGGGGCGGGTGGTCGCCCGGGTCGAGGGCTCGGTCATTCATCAGGGCGTCGTCTATCGCGGCGACGACATGGGCATCCTGGCGGCGTATGAGGTCGCCAGTGGCCGCCCCGTGTGGGTGCGGCTGCTGCGCTCGCGCAGCGTGTTCGATCCGATCTATCGCGGCGCGGGCGAGGTGCTCCCGCGCGAGATGCTCACGCCCGTCGTCGTTGATGATCAGATCCTCTACCTCGAGCCGGGCTTGCCCAGGCTGCTGCGGCTGAACGCGAGCGACGGCGCGATCATCGGCACGCGCGACGCCGCCACGCTGGGCAATCCGCGCTATCTGCTTCGCGCGGGGCGGCATCTCGCCGCGGTCAGCACCGACGCGCTCGCGCTCGTGCCCCTGGCCGAGATCGACGCCGCCCCAGTGCGCATGGCCCCGTCGTTCGATTCGCCGATGGCGGGCCGCGTGGTGGCGGCGGGTTCGTCGCTGATCGTGCCGCTCGAATCGGGCCTGCACGTGCTCGATCCCGAATCGCCCGACACGATGCGCCTGCTGCCAACCTCCAACTCGGGCAACGTGGCCGTGGCCACGGGCCAGGCCGCCGGCTCGCTGCTGGTGGTCTCGGGTGATGCCCTATCGAACTATCTGCCCTGGTCGCGGGCGGAGGCGGTTCTCGCGGCGCGCTCGGCCTCGTCGCCGCGCAACCCCGCGCCGCTGCTGACTTATCTCGACCTGGCCACGCGCAGCAGCAACAGCGCGAAGGCGCCCGAGCTGGCCGACCGCGTGCTTGCGCTGGCCGATGCCGACCCGGTCTCGCGCGAGTCCATCCTGGCGCGCCAGCGTCTGTTCGAACTGCTCGCCTCGATCACCGCGTCG
>JABWBB010000017.1 GCA_013360675.1 Phycisphaerales bacterium
AAGCGGGCGGCGGCGATGATGATCGCGGGCGTTCCCCGCGGCGTGGCGGCGGCGGTGGCGGTGGCGGGAGTTCGACCGCGTCCCCCAAGCGCTCGTCGGGCACCAACGTCCCCTCACGCCGTCGCGCTTCCAGCGGCGAGGAATGGGTCGGCGGGCAGGTCTTCTCCGAGCAGGACATGATCGAGCGCGAGGCACGCCTGCTCCGCGCGGGCGGTTTCCTCAAGAAACGCCGCCAGGACATGCGCCGCCCCGACGGCACGCTCGTCCGCGAAGGCCCCGCCGATGGCAAGATCCGCATCCCGGGCCCCTTCACCATCAAGGAACTCTCCGAGAAGACCGGCGTGAAGGGCTCGGAGATCGTCAAACGTCTCTTCATGCAGGGCATCATGAAGAAGATCAATGACCCGATCGAGGCCGAGAAGGCCGTCGAGATCATGATGGATCTCAACATCGATCTCGAGGTCGTCGCCGCCAAGTCCGCCGAAGAGGTGGTCTCCTCCGAGTTCGAGGAGCGTCAGGCCATCGACGAACGCAACCGCGGCCCGGTGGTCACCATCCTCGGGCACGTCGACCACGGCAAGACCAGCCTGCTCGACAAGATCCGCAACGCCAATGTCGCCGCGGGCGAGGCGGGCGGCATCACCCAGCGCACCAGCGCGTTTAAGGTTCAGATCGAGGTCGCGGGCGAGACGAAGAACATCGTCTTCCTCGACACCCCCGGCCACGAGGCTTTCACGTCGATGCGTGCCCGCGGCGCCCGCGTGACGGACATCGCCGTGCTGGTGGTGTCGGCCCCCGAGGGCGTGATGCCCCAGACGATCGAATCGATCAACCACGCCAAGGCCGCCGAGGTCCCCATCGTCGTCGCGCTCAACAAGATCGATCGCCCCGATGCAACCGATGCGATGATCCAGAAGACCCTGGGCCAGCTTGCCGAGCACGGCCTGACCAGCGCCGACTGGGGCGGCACCACGGAAATCATCCGCACCAGCGCCACCACGGGCCAGGGCATCAAGGAGCTGCTCGAGGCCCTCGATTACCAAGCCCAGCTGCTCGACCTCAAGGCCGACTTTGGCGGGCCGGCACGCGGCAGCGTGGTCGAGGCTCGCACCGAGGAAGGCCGCGGCTCAGTCGCCAGCCTGCTTGTGCAGGACGGCAAGCTGTGCGTGGGCGATTTCGTCGTCGCCGGGCGGGCCTATGGGCGCGTGCGCGACATCACCGATGATCGCGGCAACCGCCTCAAGGAGGCTTTGCCCCCCATGCCCGTGCAGGTCTCGGGCCTGGACGAAGTCGCCGACGCCGGCGACCGGTTCTACGTGGTCGATTCGCTCAAGAAGGCCCAAGAGGCCGCCGAGCAGCGTCGCGTGCGCGAGCGTCAGACCCAGTTGGCCCAGCCCAAGGTCACGCTGGACAACATCTTCTCGCAGATGACCGACAAGTCGGTGAAGGAGATCCTGGTCGTCCTCAAGGCCGCCGAGCAGGGCACGGTCGAGATCCTCAAGTCGCAGTGCGAGAAGGTCTCGGGCGACGAGGTGAAAGTCCGCGTGCTGCACGGAGCGGTGGGCGGGATCACCGAGAGCGACGTGCTGCTGGCCGACGCATCGCGCGCGGTCATCATCGGCTTCAACGTCATCCCCTCGGGCAAGTCGCGCCAGTTGGCCGAGTCCAAGGGGATCGAGATCCGCACCTACCAGGTCATCTACGACATCACCGACGACCTCAAGAAGGCCGCCGAGGGCATGCTCACGCCCGAACTGCGCGAGGAAGTGCTTGGCCATGCCGAGGTCCGCGCCGTGTTCAAGGTCTCGAAGGTCGGCATGATCGCCGGCTGCTACGTGACCGACGGCGTGGTGCAGCGCGATGCCTCCATCCGCGTCACGCGCGACGGCGTCGTTGTCGAGCACGACCGCAAGCTCGCCCAGCTCAAGCGCGTCAAGGACGATGCCAAGGAGGTCCGTGCCGGCATGGAGTGCGGCATGAAGATCGACGGGTACGACGACATCAAGGAGGGCGACGTGCTCGAGTGCTACAAGAAAATCGAGGTCAAACGCACGCTGTAAGCGCGGCAACCCCAACGCGCGAACAGCCCGCACACTGCCCATGGTGATCGGCGTGCTCCAGTTCGAGATCCTCATCCCGGGGGCTGAGTCCCTCAAGGACAAGCGCCGCGTGATCGCCTCGCTCAAGGACCGCCTCCACCGCGAGCACATGGTCTCGGTCGCCGAGGTGGCCAGCCAGGACAACCCTCGGCTGGCTCGCCTGGGCCTGGCCCTGGTCGCCACCGATGGGAAGCGGGCAGGGCAGGTGCTCGACCAGATCAGCGCCAAACTCCGCAACATCCGCGAGGGCCAATTGGGAGACATGTCACGGACGATCATTCACGGCGATGGGGGTGACGCCCCCGAGCCCAACCCCGCCGATCTCGACACGGGGCTTCTCGAACAAGAAATGCAGGCTCGCGCCCTGCGGGCAGACCATTCATGAGCCACAAACTCGAACAACTCGCTTCGTCGATCCAGCGAGGAATCCAGGATGTCCTTGCCCGCGGTCTGCATGATCCCCGCATCTCGGGCCTGGTCACGGTGACGCGCGTCCGCGTCCTGCAGGATTACACACGCGCCATCGTGGGCATCAGCGTTCTTCCCGAAGAACGTCAGCATCTGGTTCTCAAGGGGCTCCAGGCCGCCGCGGCTCACATCCGGCGCGAGGTGGGCGAGACCGTCCGCACCCGCGAGATGCCCCGCCTGGACTTTGAACTCGACCTGACCCTGAAGAAAGAAGCCCAGGTTCTCAGGGCGCTGTCTAAGGTCGAGGAAGAGCGAAGGGCACAAGACGCGGGCCATTCAGGCGATCTACCCTCGGGCGAGGCTTCCGATGAGGCCGGAGGCACGGCATCAGGGGAGGGAATCGCCCAGTGAGTGTGCAGGATCCCTCCAAGCGATTGAGCGCCCTGCTCAAGAAGTTGCGTACGGCCTATCCCGACGCCGCCGCGCCTCAGCCCGAATTGATCGATGCGAATGATGCGGTGCTCGATCAGCTTGTCTTCTCCCTCTTGCTGTGGGAATCATCATCCACGCAGGCCAAAGCGGCGATGCGACGCCTCCGCGAGGCCTTCGTCGATTTCAACGAACTGCGGGTCTGCCTGGCCGACGAAGTCGTGCGGGTGATGGGTGATCGCGTGCCGCTCGCCCTCGAGCGTTCGCACCGTCTTCACGCCGCGCTGATGAACATCTTCAACCGCCAGCATGAGTGCGGCCTGACGCACCTGCTCGACGCGGGCAAACGCGAGGCCAAGGCCTATCTCGAATCCGTCGATGGCCTTCCCTCATTCGCCGCCGCTCGAGTGCTCTTGCTGACATTGGGCGGGCACGCGATCCCGTGCGATGAGCGGCTGCGTGATCTGCTGGCCGAGGCTGGCGTGTGTGATGCGCTCGCGACACCCGACGACGCCGCGGGTTGGCTCGAACGCCATGTTCCCGCCGACGAGGCCCAGAGCGTGTACGCCCTCTTCCAGGCTTGGTCGGATGACAAGGGACACCCCCCACGGCGCGAGCGTCGCCCGTCGCTTCCGACCGCCGAGGTCGAGCCCGAGCGCCCGCAGCCGCGCGCCGCCAAACCCAAGGCCGTGTCGCGCAAGCCGGGAAAGACCAAAGCACGCGGCGGAGGTTGATCGCCCATGCACGGCGGACGCGACGTCATCCTCTCGGCCATTTCCACTGGAGTGATCGGTCTAACCGCGTTCACACTGGCCAGTTGCGCCGGAACCCCAAGCGCCCCGGCCTTGGTCGCCCGTGCAGAGCCACGCACGCAGCTTGAATCACTTCATGCTCGCCAGCTCGCTCGCCCAGATAAGGGTGCGATGTCCCTTCCTGCGCCCCCTGGCGTTGATCCATCCAGCATCGCCGAGCTCCCAGCATCCGAGAGAGCCCCGAACACCAAGGCGATGCTCAGTGTCGACGAAGCCATCGCACAGCTTCCCCCCCCCTCATCGATCCCTTCGGCCTCATCAGAGCAAGCCGATCCACCCACCCGTCTTGAAGCGACCAAGGTCTATTCCCGCGCGAGGCTTCGCCTGCTCGATGGCAAACCCGCCGACGCACTCGTCGACCTCGAAACCGCGGCGAGGATGGACCCCGCCTCACCCCAGATCTGGCGTGAATTGGCTAAATCTCAGATCTCGCTCGGAAGACGCGCCGGAGCGGTCGCGTCGTTGCGTCAAGCGGCCGCACTGGGCATCGACGATCCCGAGGTGTACGCCATCCTCGCACGCCAGGCCCTTCAGGCTGGCGAGCCCGGTGAGTCTGCGGCGCTTCTGATTCGTGCCCGCGCATCGTCACACATCCAGAGTGACCCATCCCTGAGCGCGGTGGTGAATGCGGACCTTGGTGAGGCGTTGTATCGACTGGGCTATCTCGCCGCCTCGGCCACGCTGACCCAAGCCGCACTCGAAGTCCCTCCGCAAGTGCTCGCCACTCCTCGTCCGCGGGAAGAAGCGGCCGAGTTGTACCGCCGCCGCGCTGAACTATGGCATCGCACCGGCAACACATGGTGCCGTCTCGCTCATTATGAGCGCGCGCTGCAGGCGTACGAGCAGGCCGATGCCGCCGCCTCGCTCGATCCGGGGACGACGATCCCCTATGCGATCTTTGCCAACCTCCGCCTTGGCCGCTCCGCCGCAGCGGCCATGAGCCTCCTCGATCAGATCAAGATTGCCCGCGGCCTTGCTGAGGATCGCCAGATCCCGCTCCTGCGATTGCTGTCGCGCTCCACGCAAGTCGGCGACCTGTTGGGCGAGGCGTTGATCCGCGTGGGCGACGAACTGGACGACGCCCCACCATCGATCCACAGCCGCTTGGCACGCGTGATGCTGGCCGCCACCACCCCCGCACGCGGGCGCGTGCTGCTGATCGATTTCCTGCGTGAGCATCCAAGTGATGCCGACGCCGTGGGCGCGTTGTTCGCCTCGTATACCTCAAGCGAATTCGGCCCCCGACTCGAAGCGGCGTTGACCCTGGCCCGCCACTCGCCCGCGCACGCCCCGATGCTCGCCGACATCTTGCTCGCCTGCGGCACGGAAATCGACGCCACGCTCGCCAGGCTCGAGCGCGACCACGCCAGCCCGGGCGCTGTGCTGCTGCTTGCACGCCTTCAGCTCCGTCTGGGCCATCACCAGGCCGCCGCGTCTTCAATCACGAGCGTGGACCCCGCGCTCGTCGAAGACCCGGGTACCTTGGCAACGCTGGTTGATCTCGGTGTCAGCACGGGGCGCTGGGACTATGCCCGGCGCTCGCTCGATCGTCTCAACACCCTCGAGAGCCCGGATGCCGGGTTGTGGCGGGCCAATGCGCTGCGCACCATGCAGCGCTTCGACGAGGCCTATCGCTCGATCGCCCGATCGCTCAACGCCGACAACGCGAGCGTCGACTGGCTGCTGCGTGCGGCGGATCTCGCGGCCCGCGTCTCACGCCCCGAAGAAGCACGCGCCTATCTCCAGCAGGCCGTCGCCCGCGACCGTTACGACGAGCGTGCGTATCAGGCCCTGATCGAACTGCACTCACCCGGTGGAGCACTCCACGACGACGAGGCCGCGATCGGCGTGGCCAGGGCCCTTCGCCAGGCCGTGGAATCCAGCCGCGTCATCCGCGGGCTGAGCGCGCAGGAACTCGTCTCCCGCTCGCTATGGTCGCAGGCCGAGCCGCTCCTCCTCTCGCTGCTCGATCGCGAACTCGAAAGCCCCGCGGTGCTCGAGCTGCTCGTGACAGCGTGGGAGCGGGCCGCCGCCTCGCGCGATGAGATGGCCTCGCGCGGCGAGGCCCTTCTCCGCGAACGCCTGGCGCAGCGACCCGATTCAGCCGTGCTCGCCACCGCCCTGGCCCGCGTCCTTGCCGCCCGGGGTCAGGCCAAGGAGGCACTGGCAATCGTCGATGATCGCCTCGCTCGCCATCCGATTCCCGAGCTCTCGCGTGTGAAGGAGCACCTGCTCCGCGAGTTTCTCGACGACGCAGCACAAGCCGACCGCCTCGCCGCCGCACGCCTTGAGAATGGCCCTCGCACCATCGACGCGGCGACCGAGCTGGCCACCTTGCTCGCAACTCAAGGCGAGTTCGACCGTGCGCTCTCGACCATCGCCGGCTGGGTGCCCCAGGGCGCCTCGCTCACGCCAGACCAGGCGTCTCGCCTGCTGGCATTGCTGGCCTCGCTCACACCCGAGCGTCTCGCGTCGCGCTCTCCCGAGGCCGCCGCGGGCGCGATGCGTCTCTTCGATCTGGTCGTGCAGATGGGCGTGCCGATGCAGCCGCCGATGCACTTGCTGCGGCTGACGTTGCTCGCGCAGTCCACACCCGACGAGACCGCACGCCTGCTCGAGGCTATCCGCCAGACGGGCGAGCAGCACCCGCAGCTCAGCCGCGCGGCATTGGGCCAGGTGCTTCAGCTCCTTTCCGCCGCCCAGGACATCTCGCCCATGCTTCGCCTCATGGGCCTGGCCGCCACCACCACCAATCCCATCGACGCCGAACTCATCTTCGAGTGGTTCCGCCAGACCGCATTGAGAGGCGATCTCGATGATGCCCGCCATCTCGTCGAGCACCTGACCGACCCACCCCGCATCGAGGCCCTGCTCGATCGCCTGTCACCGGGCGCGATCCTCCCCGCCAGTGCGGCTTCGAGCGCGGCCGAACTCGCCTATCTCGTGGGCAATGTCATGGCCGCGGTCGATCGCGACGATCAGGCGATGGATGTCTACCGCTACGCGCTCACACTCCAGCCCGGACATGGGTGGTCGAGCAACAACCTGGGGTACATGCTGCTCGAGCGCGGCGGCGACCTGGCCGAGGTCGAACGCCTCCTCCTCGATGCGTGGAAATCACTCCCCCACGATGCCAATGTCACCGATTCGCTCGCGTGGCTGCGCTACAAGCAGGGCATTCTCAATGACGTAGTCGACGAGACAGGCCGGGTGATCACGCCAGGAGCCGTCTCGCTGCTGCGCCAGGCCGCGATGCTGTTCGACGGCGCCGAAAACCCGACCGTGCAGGACCACCTTGGCGACGCGCTCTGGGCCGCGGGTCACCAGGACGAAGCGCGGCGTGCCTGGGAGGCCGCCGCCCGGCTCTACGCGATCGAACTGGGAGATCTTCCCCGTGCCGGCTCACCCGATGACCGCCCGTCACGACGTGCGTCGCTGGAGGCCGACCTCACTCGCGTGCGGAAGAAACTCGGCGCCGCTGAAGCCGGGCTCCAGCCCGCCATCGCTCCCCGCGGGCCCATCAAGCCCTGAGGCCAGGAAGGAGGACGCCCCCGTGGCAGGCCACAACAAATGGAGCAAGATCAAGCACCGCAAGGCGGTCGTCGACAAGCGCCGCTCGAAGGTATGGACCAAAGTCGCACGCGCCATGACCGTCGCCGCCCGTGAGAGCGGGCCCGATCCCAGCTTCAACGTGGCGCTGCGCTGCGCCATCGATGAAGCCCGCTACGCCAACATGCCCCGGGATGTCATCGAGCGGGCGATCCAGAAAGGTGCGGGCGGGGGTGATCAGTCCAACTACGACGCGATTCGTTACGAGGGCTATGCCCCCGGCGGCGTGGCGATTATCGTCGACGCCCTGACCGACAATCGCGCCCGCACCGCCACCGATGTGCGCAACGCTTTTGGCGATCACGCGGGCAATCTGGGCACATCCGGATGCGTGGCCTACCTTTTCCAACCGCGAGGCACGATCATCGCCCAGGCACCGGGCCTGGCCGATGAGGCTGTCTTCGAGGCGGCCATCGCCGGGGGGGCGCTCGACGCCCAGGCCCCCGCCGACGACGATACCGCGTGGACGTTCACCAGCCGCGTGGAAGACTTCAACACGCTCAAATCCGCCCTCGAAGCCGCCGGGCTCACCATCGACGACGCTTCGCTGGGCATGATCGCCGAGACATATCAGCGGGTCGAGGGCGAGGCCGCCAGGCAGGTGCTTGCCCTGATCGAGGCCCTCGAAGACCTCGACGACGTGCAGAAAGTCCACTCCAATGCCGACATCGTCGATCTCGCCGACGAATCATGACGCCTCCACCGGGGGATAGCCCTTCGTGAAGAACTGCTACCCGCTCAAGGGGCTTGCGCGGCAGGGCCAGATCTGGTCGTGGATTTCCTACGACGTAGCGAACCAATCGTTCACGCTCATCATCAACACGCTGCTCTTCCCCGTCTTCTTCACCCACGTGGTCGTCGCCAACAAGGACATCGACGACACGCTCTGGGCCGTCACCTACACCGCCAGCATGCTGCTGACCGTCGCCTTCTCTCCGATCGCCGGGGCTATCGCCGACGAACGCGCGTGGAAGAAACCCATGCTCATCGGCACGGGGCTGGCCTGCGGTGTGCTCACCTGCATGCTGGGCCTCATCGCGCCGGGTCAACTCTGGCTCGCCATGCTCCTCTACATCCCCGCCAACCTGCTCTTCTCGGTCGGTGAAAACTTCCTCGCCTCGTTCCTCCCCGACCTCGCCCAGCGCGAACAGTTCGGGCGGGTCTCGGGCTTTTCGTGGGGCGTGGCCTACGCCGCCGCACTCGTGCTGCTCATCATCACCGCCGCCGCCATGAGCCTCCTCCATCTGAAGGACGCCGATCATTGGCGCGGCTTCTTCGTCTTCGCCGGCCTCTGGTTCATCGCCTTCACCATCCCCACCATATTCATCCTGCACGAACGCCCGCGGGCCGCCCCCGCACGCTCTGGTTCCGGCCTCATCAAGAGCGGCTTCGTCCGCCTGGGACGAACCCTGAAGAGCATCCGGCAGTTCCGCGATCTGGTCGTGCTGCTGGCCGCCTCGCTCCTCTACGGCACAGGAATGAGCGTGGTTGTCTTCTTCGCCTCGATCCTCGCGCGTGACTTTGGCTTCACCGACGTTGATCTGGTGCTCTTCATTGCCGTCATCACGGTCTCGGGCATCATCGGCACGCTGGTGCCCACGCTCATCCAAGATCGTCTGGGGCACAAGAACACCACGCTGCTGCTGCTCGGCGTATGGATTCTGACTGCTTCGTCCCTCACCGTCTACGCCTACATCTTCCAGACGGCTCCCGCGTCCACTCCCGCGTGGCCCCTCTGGGTCAGCGGCAACCTGCTCGGCTTTGGCCTGGGCTCGCTCGGCTCGGCCAACCGTGCGTTCGTCGGTTTTCTCACACCGGCGTCGCGTTCGGGCGAGTTCTTCGGCCTCTGGGGCATGGTCTTCAAGCTCGCCGCCGTCTGCACGATTCCCTTCGCCATCGTCAAGGACCAACTGGGCACCGCGGCGTCGCTGGTCGTCCTCACGCTCTTCCTCATCGCGGGGTTTATCGTCACGCTCTTCATCAACGAGAAACGCGGCGGGCAGATCGCCGAAGGTGGCGGCGACGCCTCCTACCCCGTGCCCGGCCCACTCCCCGCGCCCGCCGAGTCTGGTCCGTAAGAACTTCGAGAACACTCCACGATCTCGTGGGGCAGGCGGCCCGCCTGCCCCCTACCCCATCTCCTATTGAATAGTGGGCAGGGGATCGAAGAACGCGTCTTTGGACCCTCACGCTTCCAGCGAAGGCCCGATCGCCACCGGCTCGCTCCCGATCGCGTCGCGGAAATAAAGCGTCAGCAACTTCGCCGCCCGCACCAGGTCTTCGCGGGCGTATCTCGCCGGGATGTCCAGGGGCATGCGCGCGCGGTCGGTTCCGCGCAGCAACTCCACCGTCGTCGCCCGCACACGCCACGCATCGGGGTCGATCGAATCATCCGGTGTCAATCCGCCCAGGCGGCTGCTGAAGGCATACGCCCCCGCCGGGGGCAACTCGCCCGCACTCCTCGCGTCGCGGTGGATCTCGGGGCGGTGCCCTGTCTCGACCAGCGCCCGCCACAGCACCCACACCAACGCCGCGACGTTGGTGCGAGCGTCAGCCCCAAGGGCCCTCAGCCCCACCACCAGCGCGTCGTACATCTCCGGGTGCGGGTCATGGTCGCGGATGCTGTGATGGATGATGTCCGCCATCGCCATGCCGGTATAAAACGCCGACAGTGATCGACGCACACTCGGATAGGCCTCGCGCAGGTCCCAAGAGGTAAGCACGGTCATGGCGTCGCCGGGCTTGAGCACCGCCGTCAGGTCCGCCCGTGCCAGGATCTCGACCCCGCCGGAGAAGCGGGCCTCGGGTCGCTTCGAGCCCTTGGCCACGCAACGCAGCAGCCCCAGCCGTCGCGCGAAGATCGACAGCGTCTGGCTGGTCTCGGACCAGTCCCAGTGGCGGATGCAAACACCCTCGTCGTGCGCGCTCGACACCCGCTCAGCGTAGCCCCTCGCCCTACCATCCACCCCATGCGGTTCGACCTCGTCGATCGAGTCATTGAGCAATCCCCCGATCGCATCGTGACCCTCAAAAACGTCACGGCGGCTGAGGAGTACCTCCAGGACCACTTCCCCACCTTCCCCGTTCTCCCCGGTGTGCTCATGCTCGAATGCATGGTCCAGGCCGGTCGCCGCCTCGTGGGACCCGACCAACCCCTCGTCCTGGGCAAGGTCCGGGCGCTGAAATACGGCCGCTTCGTCAGACCCGGCGATTCCCTGGTCAGCATCGTGACGCTGAACAAGGCCGAGCCCGATGGCGGCTTCGACCTCAAGGGCGAGGCCCGGGTCGGCACCCCCGACGGCCCTGTGGCCTGTTCAGGCCGATTCACCCTGCGACTTTTCCGCCCGCCGAGCCTTTGACCAAGCTAGTATCCGCTCACGCCCATTCCCCCGGCCCGGCAACACGGTGGGGGCAACGGCACTCTGGGGAGCCTTCCGAGCATGCTGAGCCGCGACGAGATTCTGAGCAAGATCAAGACCGTGCTGGCCGATTCGCTGGCCGTCGACGAGGACGACATCCGCCCCGAGTCCACCCTGACGGGCGACCTCGGCGCCGAATCCATCGACTTTCTCGACATCGGCTTCCGCATCGACAAGGCCTTCGGCATCAAGATCCAGCAGGGCGAACTCTTCCCTGAGAACGCCGCCCAGGATCCGACGCTGGTCAAGGACGGCAAGGTGACGCCCGAGGGGCTAACCCGACTCAAGGCCCGTTTGCCGCACTTTGATTTCACCGGGTTCGAGAAGGACCCGCAACTGGCCAAGATCGCCCAGATCTTCACCGTCGATGCACTGGTGAAGTTCGTCGAGGCCAAACTGGCCAAGCAGGGCTGATCGACCATGCGCTGGATGTGGATCGATCGCGTGGTCGAGCTCGAGCGCGGGCGGCGTTTGGTCGCCATCAAAAACATCAGCCTCGCCGAGGAACACCTGCACGACCACTTCGAGGCCGCCCCCGGGCGTGCCGCGCTCCCGGTCATGCCCGCGAGCCTGGTGATCGAGGGGATGGCCCAGACGGCGGGGATCCTCGTCGGGCACGCAGAAGACTTTCGCGAGAAGGTGATCCTGGCCAAGGTGTCTCGCGCCGAGATCGACGTCGATCCCGTGCCCGGGTTCACGATTCGATACACTGCGACGGTCGAGCAGATGGACGCCGCCGGTGCTTCCACCACCGGGCTGGTCGAACTGATTGACCCCGCCCGCCCCGACCGCCCGCCGATGCCAATGGGTCGCATCGATCTGATGTTCAGCCACATCGACCAGAATCTGGCCGGGCATACCTTCCCCGAGCACAACTTCGTCTTTGGCGAAGGGTTCAAGACCCTGCTGCGCACCAGCGGCATCGACGTGCCGGCGTAGCCGTCTCCATAGCGGTTCGACTCAAGCCCTCGCCGCCCGCTCGAAGACTTCGCGCGGAGCCTGTTGATGAGTCCAGGCCTCGAACTGCTGGCGGGCCTGCTCGACGAGCAGCGCAAGCCCGCTGATTCGCTCGCGGACGCCAGCCTCCTCCGCCGCCGCGAGAAACGGCGTGCGCTGCGGCGCATAGACCGTGTCCATCACTATGGCCCGCTCGGCGCACACCGCCAGTTGTGCGGCGCTCATCGGCGTCGCCTTCGAATCTGGCCCGCCTGTCATGCCCAGCGGCGTGCAGTTCACGATGAAGCGAAACGACCTCGTGGGGATCTCACCCAGTCGTCCGCCCTCGACCCGTGCGCCGGGCACGCGTTCACCGATCGACGCGGCGACCCGCCGCGCCTGCGCGGGATCACGGGCCAAGATCCCCGTCGTGAGCCCCGCCCGTGCGCACGCCCACGCCGCGGCTCTGGCCATACCCCCGGCGCCAAGGATCAAAGCCTGAGCCCCCTCGACCATCCCACCCTGGCCCGCGAGCAGTGATTCCATCGCGAGCGCGTCGGTATTGAGCACGCGCGCCGCGCCGCCATCCTCGATCACCAGGGTGTTCGAGGCTCCGCACGCGATCGACGCCTCGTCGAGCCCCCACCCCTGCGTCGACGCCAGACGGAAGAGGTTCTCCTTGTGGGGGATCGTCACGCTGCACCCGCGGAAACGCAGCGGGTGGTGCGCCATCAACTCGACCAGTGCGCCCTTGAAACTCGCGTACGACGAAGCCTCGTCCGCGCCCGCCGCCACCGGGAGGGGCACGTACACGCCGTCCCAACCGATCGAGCCAAACCCGGCGTTGTGCATCGCGGGCGAGCGTGAATGTGAAACGGGCCACCCGACGATGCCGTAGACACGCGTCGCAGGCTGGACCGACCTGAACCGGTACGTGCCCAGCAACTCCTCGACCCGCGGCTGTCCTGGCGCGGTTGGGCCCCCATCGCACGCGGCGTAGGTCAGAAACGCCTTTGCCTTGCCCGCGAGCAGACGCGACATCTGCCCCTCGTCGCCCATCGCGATGGCGATCATGGGGCGTGCGCTCCCCTCGCACAGGCTCATCGCCTCAAGCGCGTCGCGCACCGAACGGGCGCGAAAGGCGACCTTGTGCACCGCCGCCCGCTCGCACGCGTTGAGCCGCGTGACCCGGCGCAGCATGTCATTCGGACGCCCCTTGAAATCGTGGACCGACAGGATCAGCGATGGGCGTGAATCCCTCGCATCGCCCGGCTCTCCCACGCAGGCATCCACCCGCCGCCGGAACGCGTCCGATCGCTCGTACGAGGCCAACTCGACATCGAGATAGCGCGGCGGCGTCGCCAGCCCCGCCAAGCGTTCGTACAGCCCGAGCCTCACCTCGTCGTCGACGTGCGCCTCGCCCCCTTCGCCCGCGCTGCGGCATGTCACGATGCAGGCCAGGGGCGACCCCTCGACCATCGCACAGACCGCGCCGATGCGGTCGTCGATCGACCCGCCATCCTCCGTCGCGTCGCCCAGAAAACCCTCAACCCGGTACTCGACCAGGTCCGCTCCCCGCTCGCGGGCCATCAGCGCCTGCGCACGCGCCAGCGCGGGGTCCATCACCATCAGTGGCACACAGATCAGCGTCATGCGTCGGCCCAGTGTATCGTCACTTCAATCACACACCGCAGGGAGCCTCGCCATGATCATCGGCTTTCACACGCTGATCTATTCCGAAGACCCCGTGGCCACCCGCGCATTCTTCCGCGACGTCCTGGGATTTCCCTGCGTCGACGCGGGCGGCGGATGGCTTATCTTCGCCCTGCCCCCGGGGGAACTGGGCGTCCACCCCACCCACGAAGAGGGCGCACCGCCCGTCAAGCCCGGGCGTCACAAGGCCATGCTCATGTGCAGCAACATCCACGCCACCGTGAACGACCTCAAGGCTAAGGGCGTCGAGTTCACGACGGGCATTTCCGACGAGGGATGGGGCCTGCTCTCCGCGTTTCGACTGCCGGGCGCGGGCGCGCTCGACCTCTACGAGCCGCGCCACCCGACCATGCTCCCCAAAGCCTGACCCGCGCGCCTCAGGCCATCGCCCACAGCCGCTCGACCACCCACAAGTACAGCGGAATCCCCACCGCGATGTTCAGCGGAAAGGTGATCCCCAGCGCCATGGGGATGTAGAGCCCAGGGCTGGCCTGGGGCACGATGAGGCGCATCGCCGCGGGCACGGCGATGTAACTCGCCGATGCCGTCAGCACCGCCAGCAGGAACGCGTTGCCGATCTCAAGGCCCAGCATATACGACAGCCCGATCGCCGCCGCCGCATTGACCAGCGGCACAACAATCGCAAACCCCCACAGCGAAGGGCCCGCCTCTTTCAACGAACGCAGGCGACGCGCCGCCAGCAGGCCAAGATCAAGCAGGAAGAAGACCAGCACGCCGCTGAAGGCATCGGTCACCAGCGGCTTGAAGGCCTGGTACCCGCGATCACCCGTGACGATCCCGATCGCCAGGCTCCCCAGCAGAAGCAATACGGGCCCGTTGAGAAAAGCCTCGTGAAAGAGCAGACCCCAGCCGCCCCGGGCGGGCGTGGCCCCCGCCACCTGGTTGGCCTCTTTGCGTTCGTACCAGCGCATCAGCAGCACGGCAACCACGATCGCGGGCGATTCCATCAACGCCATCGCCGCGACCATGTGCCCGCCATACGCGATGCCGCGGGCTTCGAGCACGCTCGTGGCGGCCATGAAGGTGACCGCGCTGATCGAGCCGTAGGTCGCCGCGATCGCCGCCGCGTTGGGCAGGCTCAGGCGGCGACGAAGCAGGAAAAACGTATACGCGGGGACAACCATGGCCAGCAGAACCGCCGCACACAGGCCCAGCACCGCCTCACGCCCCAGTTCGCCGTGCGAGATCTCCACCCCGCCCCGGAACCCGATCGCCCACAACAGGTAGAGCGACAGGAGCTTGGTTACCGCCTTGGGGATGTGCAGGTTTGACCGAGCGGCGGCGGCGAGCATCCCCAGAAAGAAAAAAAGCACCGGCGGATGGAGCACCCCCGCGAGCACCCCCCCATCCCCGCTCATCCCTGCCATTGACATCAACATGCCGTGCCTGCCCCCATGACGCAGCCAGCCGGTCATCGCCCCCTTGCCGCGTCGGGCCGAGTGTAGCGTCAACGACAACACGCCCGCCAGTCGGGGCCAGTACACTGCGACCATGCCCGAATCGGCCAGCGTCTATGAGAGCAAGTACCCGTACGAGAAATCGCGCATCCACGCCGCCGCGATTTATTGTTCCGACGGGCGCGTAGGCGAACACTTCGACGAGTTTCTGCAGGTGGGCCTGGGGCTCCCCCGCTACGACCGCGTGGCGCTGCCGGGCGGACCGGCCTGCCTCGCGGGGCACTCGCAGGCGCACCTCGAAGAACAGGGTGTCGTCGACGAACTCAAGTTCCTCGTCGAGGTGCACAAACTCAACCGCGTGGTGCTGATCGCCCACGAGGGGTGCGCGTTCTACTCGACCCGCCTGGCCCTGGCCGATCGACGCATGGAACTCGTCCAGCGTGCCGATCTGGTCCGCTCGGCGGCCTTTGTGCAGCGTGTCAGCGGCGTGGCCTCGATCGACGCCTATTTCGCCCGCATCTGCGAGCACGCCGTCCGCTTCGAACGCGTCGAGGTCTGAGCAGCCCTTACGCGCGCCATGCGCACATCCGCCGTGCGGGCGGCGGCAGCATCGCCCACCTACACGTTGAAGTACTTCGCCTCGGGGTGGTGCACGACAATCGCGCTGGTGCTCTGCTCGGGGTCGATCTGCCAGTTCTCGGTCAGAGCACAGCCGATGCGCTCGGGTCGCAGCAGGCGAAACAGTTTCTCTTGGTCGCTCAAGTCGGGGCAGGCGGGGTATCCGAAACTGTAGCGGGAGCCGCGGTATTTCTGCGTGAAGAGGTCGCGCACGCGGGCCGAATCTTCACCCCCGATGCCCAATTCCTGGCGCATCCGCTTGTGCCACAGTTCGGCCAGCGCCTCGGCGGTCTCGACGCTCAGCCCGTGCAGGTACAGGTAATCGGTGTAGCGGTTCTCGCGGAAGAGCGCCTGAGACGCTTCGGCGGCGTGCTTCCCGACCGTCACGCAGTGCATCCCGACCACGTCCACCTCGCCGCTCTCTCGCGGGCGGAAGAAATCGCTGATGCACAAACGCCGCTTGTCGCCCTGGCGGGGGAAGCGGAACCGCTCGATCTCGCACAGGTGCCGCCCGCCGGTTCCGATCGTGCTCTCACCCGCGCGGAAGTCGTCGGGGTCCCAGATGATCAGGTCATTCCCCTCGCTGCTGCACGGGAAATAGCCATAGACCACCGCGGGGCGAAGCAGCGCCTCTCGCCGGCACCGGGCCTTGAGTTCCTCAAAGACCGGCAGGATCTCGTCCTCGATCAGCGCGTCATACTCGACCTCCGACGCGGCCCCCTTCTTCACCTGCCACTGTCCGCGGAAAAGCGCCACGCTGTTGATGAAGGGGAAGACGTCATCGACGTCGATCCCCTCGACCACGCGCGTGCCCCAGAATGGGGGCGCGGGCACCGGGTTCGTCGTCGAGACATCCGAGCGTTCTCCCACCCCGCCCGCCTCCACACGATCGGGGCGAGCCAGTTTCTCGGCCCGCGTGCGCACGATGGCCTCTTCGGCTTTCGATCGCTTGCCCATCCGCGTGTCGATCTCACGGGCGAGTTGATCCATCGCGCCGCCCACGATGCAGTCCATCGTGCGCAGGCCCTCGAAGGCGTCCTTCCCGTAGAAGACCTCGCCGCTGTACCCCGCGCGAAGCTGCCCTTCGCAGTAATGGCGCGTCAGCGCGGCCCCGCCCAGGATCACCGGCACGGTCACGCCCTGCGCCGACATCTCCTTCAGATTCTCCTCCATCACGTTCACGCTCTTGACGAGCAGGCCCGACATCCCGATCGCATCGGCCTTGTGCTCGCGCCACGCCGCCACCATCTCCGACAGCGGCTGCTTGATCCCCAGGTTCACCACCTTGTACCCGTTGTTCGACAGGATGATGTCCACCAGGTTCTTGCCAATGTCGTGCACGTCCCCCTTCACCGTCGCCAGAACGATCGTGCCCTTCTCACGCCCGCCCACCCGCTGCATCAGGGGCTCCAGCTGCGAGACGGCCAGTTTCATCACCTCCGCGCTCTGCAGCACGAAGGGCAGCTGCATCTGCCCCGTGCCGAACAACTCGCCCACCGTCTTCATCCCGTCGAGCAGGTGATCGTTGATGATCTCCAGCGGCACATACTTCTTCAGCGCCTCATCGATCGTGCCGCTCAGCCCCTCCTTCTCGCCGTCAATGATGTGCGAGCGCAGGCGTTCCTCGAGCGTCTGCGTCACCGCGCGCTTCGTCGTCGCCTGCGCCACGCTGTCCTTGAACAAGCCGATGAAGTGCTGCAGCGGGTCATGCCCAAGCGTGCGACGGTCGTGGATCAGATCCTCGGCCGCCTTCCATTGCTCGTCAGGGATGCGATTCCGCGGCAGGATCTTCGAGAAGTGCAGGATCGCGCTCGTCAGCCCCGCCTCCTGCAGCAAGCTCAGGAAGACGCTGTTGAGCACCACCCGCGCCTGCGGGTTCAGCCCGAACGAGCAGTTCGACAACCCCACCGTTGTCTGCGTGCGTGGGAAGGCCTGCATGATCCGGCGCACACCCTCGATCGTCTCGAGTGCGCTGCGGCGATCGCTCTCCATCCCCGTCGAGATCGGCAGCACCAACGGATCAAACAGCAGGTCCTCGGGCGCGATCCCGTGCACCTCGACCGCCCGGTGATAGCCACGCGTCGCGATGGTCAGTTTCCGATCCGCCGTCCGCGCCATCGAGGCTTCTTTATCCTCGTCGATCGAGCCGATCACCAGCCCCGCCCCATAGCGCTTGGCCAGCGTGCAGATCGCGTCGAAGCGGTGATCGCCCTCCTCGAAGTTGGCGCTGTTGATGATGCACTTGCCGCCCGCGCGCTTGAGACCAGCCTCGAGCGTGTTCACCTGAGTCGAATCGAGCATCAGCGGCACGTTCACCTGGCGCACCACGCGCGACACCACCTCGCCCATGTCCCGGGCGTTGTCGCGCCCCGCGTAATCCACGTTCAGGTCCAGCACGTGCGCGCCGTCGTGGCGCACCTGCTCGCGCGCAAGGCTCACGATGCCGTCAAAATCCTCCGCTTCGAGCAGCCGCTTGAACGCACGGCTGCCCGACGCGTTCATCCGCTCGCCCACGATCAGGATCGACGTGTCCTGGCGGTATTCCTGCGCCGAATACAGGCTCGTCACCGCGGCCCGCGGCGTGGTCACCGCCATCGCGGGGCCGTGCCGCCCCTTTTCGATCAACCCCGATTGCGTCAGGCGTTCGACCAGCGTGCGGATGTGCGCCGGGGTTGTGCCGCAGCACCCGCCGACGATCCCCACGCCGCTCTCCTCGACAAACTTCACCATCGACTCGGCGAACGCCGCGGGGGCGAGCGGGAACTCGGTCCTTCCCTCGACCAGCACCGGCAGCCCGGCATTGGGCATGACCGAGATCGAGCGGCCCGTGCGTCCGCCCATCGCCGGCCAGTGCTTCCCGAGCCAGCGCACGTGCTCGGTCATCTCGACTGGACCCGTCGCGCAGTTGAGCCCCAGCGAGGCGATCGGATACGACGAGAGCGCGTGCGCCACCGCGGCGATCTCGGACCCCAGCAGTAGCGTGCCGTTGGTCTCGACCGTGACGCTCGTGAGGATCGGCACCTGCTCGGGCGTCTTGCCCGCCTCGCTCAGCGCATCGAGCACGGCATTGATCGCGCACTTGACCTGCAGCAGGTCCTGGCACGTCTCGATGATGAACGCGTCAACGCCGCCCGCCAGCAACCCGCGGGCTTGCTCGCGATAACTCGCGTGCATCTCGTCCCACGAGATGTTCGCCAGCGTCAGCAGTTTCGTGCCCGGGCCAATCGAGCCCACGGCGAACCGAGGCCGCTCCGCGGTCGAGTGCCGATCACACGCCGCCCGCGCGACCTCGCCCGCCCGCTTGTTGAGCGTGAAGCACTCGTCGGCCAGCCCAAACTCGCTCAGCACGTGCCGGCTCGCGCCGAAACTGTCCGTCTCGACGCAGTCCGCCCCCGCCACCAGGAACGACTCGTGGATCTCCTGGATCACGTCCGGTCGCGTGCGCACCAGGATGTCCGTGCAGTTCTCGCAGCCGCAGTAGTCGTGCTCGACCGATAAGTTCCTGGCGAAGATGGAGGTGCCCATGGCCCCGTCGAAGACGAGCACCCGCCGCGAGAGTTGCTTGAGAAACGCGCTCGCCATCGTGGATTGACTCCAGCCACCCGTGCAGCCACCCTTGTCCGAAGAGTATACCCGTTTATCCGGATGGACGGCTGATTGATGTGCGGACAGGGCGTGGCTGATTACCTATCGCCCGTTGGGCGGGGTGGCATTGAGGAGGTTCGGTGCCGCCGCATGCAATGCCTTCTCGTAGCACTCGGTCAGGACCCGCTGCCCCACAGGGCTTGGGTGGGCTTCGTCCCTCGGCAGAAACGGAGCCTCTCCCGCGGCCATCGCCGCCGCAAATGAATCCCGCGTTTCGACCAGAGGCACGCCGAATGATTCGAGAAACTCGCGGGCCAGAATTGTCCCTGGGCGGGGGCCATTGCGGATCTCACTCTCCATCCACTGCACCACCCCCGCCACGGCGACCTTCTTCTCGCGGAGGAAAGCCACCATGTCGCCCACCAGTTTCTTGTTGTACGCGGCGATGGGCTCGGGCGGGTCCGTCGTGTCGTGCGTCACAACGCTGGGGTTGATGCCCAGGTACCGCGGGACGTATTTCTCGAGCACTTCCTGGATGGCCAGGATCGGGCGGCGTTGCGGGTGCTCATAGCCGAGCATCGGCGTGCCGGGGGGCGGCGGAAAGCCGTCGCCCATGTCTGAGCAGTTGTAGACCAGGATCGCCGCGTCGGCGTCGAAGACGCCAAACGTGCGCACATAGGCGAGTTGATTGAGCGGGCCCCACGATGAAGCCCCGACGTTCATGACCCGCACTGGCCGGTTCAAGCGTGCGCGGAGCGTCTGCTCGAGGACCACCGTCGCGACGTGGGCGTCATCGACACGAACGCCCCCGTGGACGATGCTGTCGCCGATGACGAGGATGCGCAGTTCGTTGGGGTCGGTTTTTTCGTGCGGGAAATCAGGGCCGCGCATGTGCGCACGGTTGCAGGTGATGGTGTTGCCGAACCTTCGGTAGACACCCGGGACAGGCAGATATTCGATGTCGTCGTGGAGTTGATAGAGGGGCGGATTGCCAAGGCCGATGCCCAGGCGCAGCCACGCCTCGACGCTGGCCAGGAACGCGAGCGCGAGGAGCAGGATGAGGGTCAGCACGGGGTGCTCAGCGGATGGCCCGCCCGAGGACGAGGCTTACTTCTTGTCCTTGGCCTTGAAGTAGTTGCCCTGGAACTTGCGCTGGAACTTCTCGACGCGACCTGCCGAGTCGATGAAGGTCTGCTTGCCCGTGAAGAACGGGTGCGAGCCGGACCACACTTCGACGTGAAGTTCGGGCACGGTGGCGCCGACGGTCATCACGACCTCGCCGTTGTGGTAGACCTTGCAGTTGGGGAAGTATCGGGGGTGGATGCCGTTCTTCATGGTCAGATCGCCTTGTGCGCGGGGGTTGGCCCGCGGGGAGCCATGGTAGGCATGCGGACGGGGCAAGTCGCGGCCAGTCCCCCTGACAGCACCCGCGGCTTTGGTATCCTGGGCTGATGCAGTCAATTGCGGCCGTCGTCATGATGATGCTACTCGGGGGCGTTTGCCAAGCCCAGGATGCCCCACCACCGCCCGAACGGGTGCTGCCGGTCGATCCCGTGGAACTCGTGGGTGGCAACGAGACTCTGGGCAACCCTGAACTGACGGTCGAACGCGATGGGTACTTCTATCGCTTTGCCAGCCCGGCCAACCGCGAGGCTTTTCTGGCCAACCCCGAAAAGTATGAACTGGCCGACGGCGGAGCCTGCGGCAGGATGGGCGCGCTGTCGGGGCTGGGCGATGCGCGCCGGTTTGTTGTTCACGAGGGGCGGATCTACGCGTTCGCGTCGGAGGGCTGCCGGGCGGGGTTCTTGAAGGACCCTGAGAAAAGCATCGACCGTCCCGACAGCGCGCCAAGCGGAACGGACGAGCAGATCGAACAGGGCAGAGCGACTGTCGACCGACTCGTCGCTTGGGCGGGCGGGCGCGAGCGGCTGGCAGCGGTCAGCAGTTACCAACACCGCATCGAGCGGATTGTGCCCAACGGGGAGACCACCGCACGGGTCGTGAGCAGGGCTGGGATTCAATATCCGGCGATCTACGTGCGCGGCGAATGCTGGGAGGATTCCTGCTGGGTGTTCGCCGCCTGCGAAAAACGAGGCGTGCTGGTCAGCGGCGACAAGCGCGAGGCTCTCGCCCAATCCCGCGTCGAGGTGCTGCGCCGCACGATGGGACGACTGCCGCTCGAGGCGATCAGGGCATCGATCGCGGAGGATTTCGTGGCGGTGAGCGACGGCGAAGGAGAGATCGACGGGACGAGGGTCGAGTTTGTGCGCACGTGGCACGCGGGGGTTGGACTGCGACTCGGGGTCGAGAAGGAGATGGGGCGGCTGGTTTCGTTGGCGTATCGGGGACGAGAAGGGGGCGGCAACGTTCAGGCCCACACGTGTCGTTATACGAAGTATGGCACGGTGGAAGGGGTCACGCTGCCCAAGGCCTGGTGGACACGGTCGGGTGAGAAGCAAAGCCAGACGACATTGGCGGAGATCGTGCTGAATCAGCCTGTAGAGTTGCCCGACTTGCCGTAGGCGTTGGGAGTCATTTGAATACGCTTGGGGTGAGCAGAGTTATTGGTCTCGTGGGTCAATAGACAAATTGGCGTGAACGCCCGACGCACCAGAGCGAACTAGAGTTGAACGAGTCGAAAGGACGATACCTCGACAGCATGCCCACGCTGGCGCTCAAACTTGCTCTTGCGCTCACCCTGCTGGTGCAGGCGTGGGTCGGGGTGCGTGCGGCGATACGGCCCTGCGAGGGTGGGCACAAGCACGTGCACGCCGGTGTTGCGCACTCCCATTGTGACCATGCGCACCAGAAGCCTTCGCATGATGCGAGGACTGTCGAGGCGGCGGCGCCTGGCGAGATCGATGAGAGGCATCACTGCGCGTGCTGCTGCGGCAGCCAGCCGCTGCCTGATCGTGGAAGGACGATTCCAGAGATCACATATTCCGCGACGCCGGATCGTTCGGTGGCGGTGGTTTCGGTGATGGAGTACGGGGTGGAAAGTGCCAGCGCAACGGCGCGGGCGGGGCCGTGGTGGGATCCGCCGCCGACGAACGTGCTGCGTGCGATCCGAAGCACGCGATTAACGGTATAGCGACACGCCCTTGAGGCGTTGCGTGCTCTTCCCCGACAACTCAGGCGGCCGGGGCAGGCTGAGCGCGCGAGAGATGCCATTCAGGCATTGATCATACACACACTTTGAATCAGGTTGTTGTTGGCTCGGCAGTGATGCCGGGCCCGGCGATATCGCGGAGGCACGCGCGTGCGCAGGAACTACGCGGAAAGACCGAAACACTGGGTGAAGGCGGGCGTGATGCTCGGCCTGGCGGGGATGCTGCCGGCGGGCGGGTGCTCGTCGTACCACGCATCGCCGCTGGATGCGCACGGTGCGCGCCGGGCGTATTACGCGCGTGCTGCCGACGCGGGCGAGGTGCTGGCGCGATTCGAGACGGAGCGGGCGAAGGGTCGCCATGATCTGTCGTTTGATCTGAGCGATGGACTCTCGCTGGATGAGGCGGAGATTGTGGCGCTGGTCTTCAACGGAGAAGCCCGCGCGGCGCGTGGGCGTGCGGGCGTACCGCTGGCCGGAGTCGAACACGCGGGTCTGTGGGAGGACCCGACGCTGGGTGTAGATGTGACGCGCGTGTTGGCGGATGTCACGCATGTCTGGAAGACGAGCGTGCCGGTGGGACTGACTATTCCCGTGTCGGGTCGGCTGGGGGCGGCGGCGTCGCTAACACAATCCGAGGCCAGGCTGGCCATGACCGAGGCGGCACGCGTGGAATGGAATGTGATTATTGCGCTGCGACACGCGTGGAATGAGTGGAGTGCGGCGGAACGGTCGCACAGGCTGGCCCGCGAACTCAATGAGGGGCTCAACGCGATCGTTGCGATCGTGGATCACCTGGAGCAAGCCGGCGAGGTGGCGCGGGTTGAGGCCCGCGTGGTGCGGCTGGAGCAGGCGGGCCGGCATGCTGACCTGCGCCGCATGGAGAACGAAGCCGACGCCGCCGAGCGGAAGATCCGCGCCTTGCTGGGAGTGGCGTCGCCGGTGGCGTTGATCCCGGGGCTGTCGAGCCATGTGCCCGAAGGAGAGATCGACGCGCTGCGGGATCGGTTGCTGCGGACGAATGCGTTGGTGCGCGTGGCCGAAGCCCGGTACGACGCCGCGGAGCGAGAGCTCGCGCTGGAGATTCGCCGCCAGTACCCGGACGTGCAGTTGGGTGGCGGAATCGGCGCGGAGGATGGGGATGCGCAGGCGAGCGTGGGCGTGGGTGTGACGCTGCCGCTGTGGAATCGCAATCGTCGCGCGGTAGCGGAAGCCCACGCGGCGAGGGAGGCGGCGCGATTGGAGTACGAGGCCGCGTGCGAAGCTGCGTTGGCGGAACTGGATGCGGGGTTGGCCTCGTGGACACGGTCGCGCACGGCGAGAGACGAGGTAACGAGAGTGATCGTGCCGCTCTCCAATGCACAGGCCCAGGACATGAGGGCGCTGGCGGGGCTGGGTGAAATGAACGTGATGCTGATGCTCGAATCGCTGCGCACACAGTTTGACGTAGCGCGGCGGCTGATTGATGCGGAGGCGGCGGTAGCTGCGGCGTGTGTGCGGGTCGGGGCGGTGCTGGGACAGGTGGACGAGCCGCCGTCCGCGGGAGGGATGGAACCATGAAGCGTGATTTTCAACAAGCGGCAAAGCATGGATTCAGGACGCTTGCACGGGCACTCGTGGCGGGCTTGCTGGCCACGGGGTTGATGGCGGGGTGTGAGAAACCCGCGTCCACACTGCCCGCGGCGAAGGAAGAAGCGGGCGGCGCAACCAATCGCGTGGACATTCCCGATATGGTGCGCCAGAACCTGGGCATCACCTTCGCCAAGGTCGAGAAGCGTGTGGTGTCGCGCACGCTGCGTGCACCCGGGGCCTTTGAGCTGCTGCCCGAGGCCAGGCGCGAATATCGCGCCCCCGCCGGAGGGCGGGTGGAACTGGCCGTGCAACAGTTCGAGGCGGTTGAGGCGGGTGACGTACTGTGCCGCATCGATTCGCCGCGCTGGCGCGAGGTGCAGGAGCAGTTGGCCCAGGCGGAGGCGAGCGTGGCGCAGGCGGAGGCTCGCCTGGCGTCGATGGAGCCGCTGCGGGGGGCCCACCGCGAGCACGAGCGGAGCCTGACGTTGCGTGTTGAGCTCTGGATGCAGCGTCTGAAGCGGCTGGAAATGATCCGCGAAGCGGGAGGCGGTTCGTCACGCGAATGGACCGAAGCGCAGGCATCGCTCAACGCGGCGCAGGCGGAACTCGCCGACGTGATGGAAAAAGACGCGGAACTGGCGGCACGCGACCTCGAGACGCAGGCTGACGTGCGGTCGGCCTTGGCGCGTCGAGCATTGCTGCTGGAGGCGGCGGCGAGTCTATCGGGGATCGGGCGCGACGGGCTGGTCGAACTCGATGAGGCGGGGCAGCCTCGCTGGCGGACGCTTGCGCAGATTGAGGTGCGGGCAGTGAGCCCGGGCGTGGTTGAAACGCTCTCGCTGACCAATGGCGGACTGGTCGAGGCAACGGGCATGCTGCTGACGACGCTGCGCCCCGAGCAAGTTCGATTCCGGGCACGGACACTGCAAGGTGATCTGGCACGGCTGCGCGAAGGGCTGCCCGCGGCGATCGTGCCGCCGGGTGCTGGGGTCGCGGGGATCCAGGCCTCAATCCCCGCATCGCTGAGGCTGGGACTGACGGCTGGCGCAGAAGATCGGACGATCGATCTGATCGCGCAACCCGCGGGCGACACGCTTCCTGCATGGGCCAGGGCCGGGGTGGCGGCGTATCTGGAGATCACACTCGAGGGAGGCAATGAGGAACTGGCCGTGCCCGCGGCGTGCGTCGTGCGCGACGGGGCGACGCCGATCCTGTTCCGGCGTGATCCGGCGAACGCCGACAAGGTAATCCGCATCACCGCCGACACGGGAACGAGCGACGGTCGGTGGATCGTCATCCAGAGCGGCGTGCGCGAGGGCGACGAGATCGTGCTGGGCGGGGCGTACCCGCTGCTCCTCGCGACGTCGGGCTCGATGCAGCGCGGCGGGCACTTCCATTCGGATGGCACATTCCACGCCGACGACCACTAGCTTGATCTCAACCGGGAAACACCCATGCTTGCACGTTTGATTGCGCTCTCGATCAAGCACGCGTCGCTGGTCATCGCGGCGTCGGGGCTTGTGCTGCTCATCGCCGGGCTGAAGATCGGGCGCGTGCCCGTGGATGTCTTCCCGGAGCTCAACGCCCCCACAGTCGTGGTGATGAGCGAGAGCGGCGGGCTGGCCGCGGACGAGGTGGAGATGACGGTGACGTTCCCGATCGAAGCCGCGGTCAGCGGACTGCCGGGCACACGCCGTGTGCGATCGGCCAGCGCGACGAGTTTGTCGATCGTGTGGGTCGAGTTCGACTGGAGGACGGATATCTATCGGGCGCGGCAACTGGTCTCGGAGCGTCTGGCGGCGGCACGCGAGAGCCTGCCCCCGGGCGTGCACAGCGAGATCACGCCGATCACGAGCATCACGGGCGAGATCATGCTGCTGTCGGTGTCGGCCAAAGACGGGACGACCACGCCGCTCGAACTGCGCGCGTATGCCGAGTTTGACCTGCGCAACCGGCTGCTGGCGGTGCCGGGCGTGGCACAGGTGGTGGCGCTGGGCGGTGAACTGCCGCAATACCAGGTGCACGTACGCCAGGATCGCCTCGCGCTGCTCGGGCTGACGATGGAAGAGGTTGCCGAGGCGGCGCGGAACGCGCACAGCACGGCAACGGCGGGGTACTTGTCGGATGTCAACAGCCTTGAACTGCCCATCCGACAGGTCGCGCGGGTCACGAGCGTCGAGGACATACGCAACACGATCGTCCGGTTCGCGGGCACCACGCCCGTCACGATCGGGCAGGTGGCCGACGTGAGCCTCGGGGCGTCGCCGCGCCGGGGTACGGCGGCGGATCGGGGCATGGACGCGGTGGTTCTCTCGGTGCAGAAATCGCCCCAGACCAACACGCTGGCGTTGACAAGGGCGATCGACGCCGCGCTTGATCAGGCCGAGGCGGCGGCACCGGCGGGGATCAGGCTGAACCGCGAGGCCTTTCGCGCCTCGGACTTCATCACGCGGGCGGTGCGGAACGTGGTCGTCGTGCTGCGGGACGCGACGATCATCGTGGCGATCATCCTGGTGATGTTCCTGATGAGCGCGCGGACGACGTTCATCACGCTGACGGCGCTGCCGCTGTCGCTGGCGCTGGCGTTTCTGGCGTTGTGGGCGATGGGCTTGTCAATCAACGTGATGACACTGGGCGGGCTGGCGGTGGCGATCGGCGAACTGGTGGACGACGCGATCATCGATGTGGAGAACGTGCACCGGCGCCTGCGCGAGAACGCCGCCCTGCCGGCTGAATCGCGACGCCCGGTGGCGCAGGTGGTGCTGGATGCGAGCAACGAGATCCGTTCGTCGGTGGTCTTCGCGACGCTGATCATCTGCATGGTCTTTGTACCTCTGCTTTTTCTGGAGGGTCTCGAGGGGCGGTTCTTCAGGCCGTTGGGCGTGGCCTACATCGTGTCGATCATGGCTTCGTTGGTGGTGGCGTTGACGTTGACGCCAGCATTGTGCCGCGTGCTGCTGGGGCGGCGAGGCACAGAGGCCCACAGACACGCCGAGCAGGACGGCTGGCTTGTACGACACCTCAAACGGGCCTATGCACCGCTGCTCAACGGGGCGCTGCGACGTCGCGGCATGCTGCTCGTGCTCACCGGGGTGCTGGCGGGGGCCTCGCTGCTGCTGGCGGGGACGTTCGGGCGGTCGTTCCTCCCCTCGTTCAACGAGGGGACGTTCACGGTCTTTCTGATGGCCCCGCCCGGGACATCGCTGGGCGAGAGCGATCGCCTAGCACGCGGGGTCGAGCGTCAGTTGAGCGAGATCCCGAGTGTCAAGAGCGTAACGCGTCGCACCGGACGAGCGGAGCGCGACGAGCACGCCGAGCCCGTGTCGAGCAGCGAGATCGAGGTGACGGTTCTGCCCGGCGGTTCGCGCGAGTCCGTGCGCGAGGAGATCGACGCGGTGCTCGCCCGCGTGCCGGGGATCACCACGATGGTCGGCCAGCCCATCGAGCACCGGCTGAGCCACATCCTGTCGGGGACGCCCGCGGCGATCGCGATCAACGTGTATGGCGACGATCTGAACACGCTGCGGTTGCTCGCCAAGCAGATCGAGGGCGAGTTGCGCTCGATGCCGGGCACGCGCGATGTGAACGCGAACCGCGAGGTGATGGTGGCCTCGGTGCCGATCCGCTATCGCCATCAGGATCTGGCAGCCGCGGGCCTGACGCCCGGGGATGCGGCACGCCAGGTGCAGCAGGCCCTGTACGGCGAGACGGTGGCGCAGGTCAGCGAGGGAACACGCCGCTACGACGTGGTGGTGCGGCTGGATCCGGCGGAGCGTGAACGCCTCGACCAGGTCGAGGATCTGATCCTGCGCGGCACGTCGGGTGCGCTCGTGCGCCTGTCTCAGGTCGCCGATGTGGGCCTGGAGCGCACGAGCAACCTGATCACCCGCGAGAATGCGCAGCGCAAGGCCGTGATTTCGGCGAATGTCGGCGATGGACACAACCTGGGCGACCTGGTCGAGGCCGTGCGGACGCGGGTGGACCCCATCGTGCACAAGGCCGGGTACACGGTGGCGTACGGCGGACAGTTCGAGGCGCAGCAATCGGCCACACGGACGATCTCGATCATGGGCGTGGGCGTTGCCATCGCGATGTTCCTGCTGCTGCAGGTCTCGACGGGCTCGGCGCGGACCTCTCTGCTGGTGATGCTGAACCTGCCCATGGCGCTGATCGGGGGTGTGCTGGCGATCTATGTCACGGAATCTCCCTCGCTGTGGGGCAACACGCTCGCGCTCGTCGGGCTTGGCGGGCGGGCGTATGTGGCCCCGGTGATCTCGGTGGCGAGCATGGTGGGATTCATCACGCTCTTTGGAATCGCGGTCCGCAACGGGCTGCTGCTGGTGAACCATTACGCGCACCTTCAGACACACGATGGGTTGTCGCTCTCGGAATCGATCACGCGGGGATCCATGGAACGGCTGGTGCCCATCCTCATGACCGCCCTCACCGCGGCCCTGGGGCTGTTTCCCCTCGCGCTGGCGGCGGGCGAGCCCGGGAGCGAACTCATCGCGCCCCTGGCCACGGTCGTCCTGGGCGGGCTGATCACATCGACTTCGCTGAATCTCTTTGTCGTGCCCGCGGCGTATTCACTGGCTTTTTCGGCCCGGAACGCGGGCGGCATGCGGGCGGCGTTCGCTCGCGTGATACCCTTCCGCAGGGGCGTTAAGAACAACGCCTCACCATCTTGAACATTGGAGTCTTTGATATGAACACGTTTCGTTGCACCGCGGCATTGTCCGCTTCGGCCCTTCTGATCCTGGCTGGCTGCAAGGAGCAGGCACCCCAGCCCGCGCCCGGCACGCCCGCCCCCGCCGCCGTGACCGCCCCGGCCATGCCCGGTGGGGATGGGCACGCCCACGGCCCCACGGTGCAGCTTGGCACCATGACCATCGGTGCTTACTCGGTCAAGGCCTCGTTTGACGGCGTGGTCAAGCCCGGATCGGATCTGCCCATCGACGTATGGGTCACGGCACCTGAAGGAGCCTCGCCCGTGAAGGCGGTTCGATTCTGGGTGGGGAGCGAGGACGCGGCGGGCTCGGTCAAGGCCCGCGCGGAACTCGAGAAGGACAACTGGCATACGCACGCCGACATCCCCGCGGCCCTCAGCCCCGACGCCAGGATCTGGATCGAGATCGAGAACGAGGCGGGTGAAAAGTCCACGGGCGGCTTCTCGCTGACGCACTAACTCATTGCTCTGTTCAAGGCGGGCCATCGCGTGACCGCGGTGGCCCGCTTTATCGTGCGCTTGCGTTGGTGATCAGTCGAGATTGACCAGGCGGATGCGCCGGAACTCGATGACCGCCCCTTCGGATTGCAGGCAGATCTTGCCCGGGATTTCCTCAACGTTCGTGGCGCGGTTGAGTTCTTCGCCATTAACCCGGACGATGACATCGCCCTTGTTGACGATGATCTCGTACTCGTTCCACTCGCCCACGGGGCGCTCGGCGGCGTGGGTCTTCTTGGTGTTGCGGCCGCGCGTGCGCGCGGGGTCGGTGGTCATGGTGAAGTCGTCGATGTTCCAGAAATCACCGGCGTTGCCCGAGTGGAGCTGCGCCTCGATGCTCTTGGGCCAGACCTTGTCGGGGCCGATCATGCGAACGAGCACGCCGCTGTTGCCCGGCTGATCGGGGAAACGCCATTCAAGCTTGAGCACAAAGTTCGTATAGCTGCCGGTGGTGCGGATGTAGCCGGCGGGATTCCCCCCGCAGCGGAGCACGCCATCCTTGATCGACCAGGGCGCTCCGGGGTGCTCGCCCTTGGCCGAGAGTTCGGGAACAACGCATTCCCAGCCGGGGATCTCCTTCCCATGGGCGGCGTTCATCATCGAGAGAAGTGTGACCTCGCCGGGCATGGGGGCGTTGAGATCGCGGACGTAGAGATTGCGGAACCAGACATCGTCGCCGTGGTCCTGCAGCGCGATATGCCCGCGTCGGGACATGCCAAAGCCGGCGTAATCCTTGAACTTGCTTGCGGCGACATGGTCGATCCATTCCTTGGCGGGAGCGCCGTTGTCATCAAAGAGGCGGGCCTCGACGGTCTTGCTCCCGTTGAGGAAGTGCTGGAGCACGCCATTGCGCATGCGGATCCGGGCGCTGTTCCACTCGCCCGCGGCGTTGATCTTCTTGGTGTCGGGCGGGGTGAAGATGTCGTACAACGCGCCGGCGGAATGCTTATGGCTGGGGGCGAGGGCGTGGCCGGCATCGTCGAGCACCTGGAACTCGGGGCCGGTCATCCAGGGGGCGTCGTGCTTCTCTTCGACGAGGTACATGACGCCGCTGTTGGCCTTGGGGGCGCACTTGAAGTCGAAGGCGAACTCGAAATCGGCGAACTGATCGAGGGAAACGATGTCGCCCCCTCCCGCCCCGGCGACGTGGCGGAGCGTGCCCTCCTCGACGACCCAGCCCTGCGCCGGGAAAGAGTCGCCGCGATACGACCGCCAGCCTTGGGTGGAGGTGCCATCAAAGAGCGGCATCCACCCGGCGGTCTGGTCGGCGGGGGAAAGGGTGTTGGGCTGGGGCTGGGTCATGGTGGCGCAAGCGAGCAGAACGATGGTGGACGCGGCAAGCATGGGGTCAAACCTCCGGTAAAAAGTGCGAACGCCCGACAGTGTACCGAATTATCGCGTTGCGCAGCTGTTACGTCCGGAGAGGGATCTCTCGGGTACAACTGAGCGTCCAAGGGTGTATCAGCCCGCCGCCCAAAGGCCCGTGCCGGGGCGTGCGCCAAGGAGTGCGTCATGCGAACGAACTTGAAGCGGCTTGGTATCGTCGGCCTGGCTCTCTTCCTGACGGGAGGCCAGGGAGCCTGGGCCCAGGTGACCGATCGCTGGGTGGACCAGCCCCAGGTGATCGTGCCCAATGCGCGGCGTATCCGCGTGCCAATCTACCAGACGCCCGTGGAACTGAGCGCCGTGGGGGTGCATGTGGCGATCCGCGATGGGGTCGCGGCGAGCACGCTCGAGTTCTCGCTGCGCAACCCAAGCCCGCAGGCTCAGGAGGCGCAGTTGATCCTTCCCGTGCCCGAGGGCGTCGCGGTGAGCCGTCTGGTGTACGACGGGGTCGGCCCCGAGCCGGTGGCACGGGTGCTGCCCAAGGATGAAGCACGCCGGATCTACGACTCGATCGTGGCGAGCATGCGTGATCCGGCTCTGGTCGAGTTTGTCGGTTGGAACCTGATCCGCACGAGCGCTTTCCCGATCCCGCCCGGCGCGACGCAGAAGGTCAGTCTGACGTTTGAGCAGGTGCTGGGGGCGGATGGCGCGCGCGTGGACTATGTGCTGCCCCGCAGCGAATCCCTGAGCACGACCGACACGCCGTGGACGATCACGCTGGATCTTCGCTCGGATCGCCCCATCGCGTCGATCTACTCCTCTTCGCACGAACTGATCACCGAGCGAGTGGGCCCCGGACACATCAAGGGGCGGGTATCGCCTTCGTCGGCGCAGAACCCCGGCTCGCTGCGGATCTCCTACGTCACGCAGCAGAACAAGAACGCCCTGACCGCGACGATGATGGCCTACCCCGATCCTGACAACGCTGGGCACGGGTACTGGATGCTTCTGGCCAGCCCGCCCGTGGCCGGAGCGGAGGTCACGCCCAAGCAACCGCGCGAAGTGACCCTGGTACTCGATCGCTCGGGCTCGATGCGGGGCGAGAAGTTCACGCAGGCGGTGAACGCGGCCAAGCAGATCGTGCGCGGGCTCAACGAAGGAGAAACCTTCAACATCGTCGATTACTCCGACTCGATCGAGACCTTCGCCAAGGTGCCTGTCGGCGTCACGCCCGCCAGCGCGTCGGAGGCCGGGAAGTACCTCGATGCCCTTCGCCCCAACGGTGGGACCAACCTCCACGACGCGCTGCTCGAGGCTTTGCGCCCCACGCCGCGCGAGGGATTCATGCCGCTGGTGCTGTTCCTCACCGATGGTCTGCCGACCGTGGGCGAGCGAAGCGAGGTGAAGATCCGTGATTCAGCGAAGGCGGCCAACGCGTTCAATCGCCGTATTTTCTCGTTCGGCGTGGGGATGGATGTGAACAGCCCGCTGCTGTCGAACCTTGCCAAGGCCTCGCGTGGGGCCAGCACCTTCGTGCTGCCCGACGAGGACATCGAGCTGGCGGTCTCGCAGGTGTTTCGTCGCCTGACGGGCCCGACGCTCGCGCTGCCCCGATTGATCGAGACGCGTGATGAGGGAACCTCGCCGCGGGTGCGCGACATGCTGCCCGCGGAACTGCCCGATCTCTTCGAGGGGGATCAACTCGTCGTGCTGGGGACTTATTCGGGCGCGGGGCCGATCACGCTCGACCTGGGCGGCGAAGCCGAGGGGAAGAATCGCAGCGTGACGATCACGCTGGATCCTTCGGCGGCATCGGCGCGGAACGCGTTCGTGCCCCGACTGTGGGCCAGCCGCAAGGTCGCCGCACTGGTGGAAGAAGTCCGTCAGGCGAGTGCGGAAGGCGCCGGCGGGATCGGCGACGCGCGGATGAGGGAGCTCTCCGAAGAGATCACGCGCTTATCAATCAAGTTCGGCATCCTGACCGAGCACACATCGTTCCTGGCGGTCGAGCCCAATGCGTCGCTCGGGCTTCCAGCGGCGGCGACGAGGGCGGCGGACAACCTGATGGATCTCGCCGCGGCGCCTTCCAATCGTGCGGGCGGAGTCTCGGTCGCCCAGGAGCGCGATATCAACCTGAAAATGGCCCAGGCCGAAGCCCCCGCGCAACAGGTCGGGCGCTATATCTCGGGCTCTGACAACCGCACGGTGCAGGTGGAAACGATCCGTGCGATCCACGACCTGACGTTCTTTAAACGCAACAACCGCTGGGTCGATTCGCGGCTGGCCGGAAAGGAAGAAGCCGCCCCCGATCAGACGGTGGCCTTCGGTTCGCCCGAATACGCCATGATCCTGGCGACACTCGTGAACGAGCGTCGGCAGGCGGCCCTGGCCCAGGAAGGTGAAATCCTGATCCAGGTCGGCGGAAAGGCCGTGCTCGTGCAGGCGCCCTAGGGCCTGCTAAAGATACAAGCGGCGGGCCAAAGGGTCGGCGCACGACGCGCCGGCCCGGCCCGCTTGCAGGAGGTGGACGTGCCGCTGGGGACCGTACTGGTCATCGAGGACGACGCTCCGATCCGTCGGGGCCTGGCCGACGCGCTGGCGTTTGCCGGCTATGCCACGCTCGAGGCGGGCGATGGGCGTGCGGGGCTTGATGCGGCGTTGACCTGCAGCGTTGATCTCGTGCTGCTTGATGTGCTGATGCCCAAGATGGACGGCTTTGGCGTGCTCACCGAACTCCGCAAGGCCAAGCCCTCGCTCCCCGTCATCATGCTCACGGCCAAAGGGGAAGAACAAGACCGCGTGCGCGGCCTCAAGGCCGGCGCGGATGACTACGTCGTCAAGCCCTTCAGCGCCACGGAGCTGCTCGCCCGGGTCGAAGCCGTGCTGCGGCGATCGCCCGAACGCCCCACCGATGTGCGCACGCTCGACATCGGCGGGCGCCGCATCGATCTCGAGCGACGTGAGGTGACACTTCCCGACGGCACGCGTGAGACGCTCTCCGAGCGCGAGGGCGAGACGCTCGCCTATCTGGCACGCAATCCAGGACGGGCGATCTCCCGCGATGAACTGCTCTCTCGGGTCTGGGGGCTTGATCCGCGCGGCGTGCACACCCGGACCATCGACATGACCATGGCCCGTCTGCGCGAAGCGCTGCGCGATGATCCCGCCGATCCTCGCGTCATTGTCACCGTGCGAGCCAAGGGCTACATGCTGGCGCAAGGCTCGGGCGAGGGCGTGTCGTGACGGGCTCTCGCTGGTTCATGATCTCGCTGGGCGTGGTCGCGGCGGTCGTGCTCGCCGCGCTGGGGTGGGTCACGCATCTGGCCCTGCGTCTGGAGAAAGCCGAGGTCCGGGCCCGCGCGGACGCGGAGCACCAGGAAGTGGTGCGCCTGGTGCTGTGGCGGATGGACGCCGTGGTCACACCGCTGATCGCACGTGAGGCCGCCCGCCCCTACTTTCATTATCTGGCGTTTTATCCGGCGGGTCGGGCGTACACACGGATGTGGCGCGAGGTCGAGCCGGGCGAAGTGCTGGTCCCTTCGCCCCTTTTGAACTTTCATGATCCGCTGATCCGCCTGCACTATCAGCGTGATGAGCGGGGCGCGATCACGTCGCCACAGGCCCCCGAGGGCGAGGTGCGTTCGCTGGCCCAATCGCTCTATCTTTCGAGTTACGCGCTGGCCAGTGCCGAGCAATCGCTGAGTGAACTTCAGGCCATGCTCACTACTGACGCGAATGAAGCCCTGCGTGCCCAGGCCGAGCCTGATGCTGCACGCGAGCGCGCGGAACAGGTGGATCGCTCGCCCCAGCAGATCGCGCAGACGAGCGAGTATCCGCAGGTGATGGCGCAGCAGGAACTGTCGACCAAGGAGTACATGGCCCGCCAAGCCGCGGCGACGCGGGCCAATGTGAATGACCAGATCCGTACCAGTGGAACTGCGGCGGATAAGACCGAGCCTCATGCATCGCCCTTGACAGCGCTGGTTTTGTCCGACGCCGCAACGAAGCGTGATGCCGCCGACATCAAACTGATCGCGGTGGATGAGGCACGCGAACCCGTTGTGACGCAGGGGACGTTCACGGCACAGTGGCGCACCCTCGGCGGGAACGAACCACACCTGCTGCTCACCCGTTCTGTGGAGGTGCAATCCGAGCCGGGCAAGTCGCAGCGCCTCGAGCAAGGGCTGTGGATCAACTGGACGGAACTCCGCCGCGTGCTGCTGGCACAGAGCATCGGACTGCTCCCGGGGGCGGATCTTGCGCCCCACACCCAGAGCGAATCACCCGCGGCGGCCGGGGTGCTGGGCCGATCGCTGGCGGCAATCCCGGTTGAGCTGGTCGTACCACCGCCGCCGACACGGGCGATTCCCGCATGGTCGCCGATGCGCGGCGCGCTCTTGGGCGCGTGGGTCGTTGCCCTGGCCGCCCTGGCCTCGATCGCGCTGGTGATGCGGGCGGCGACCGAACTGGCCGAGCGTCGCGGGCGGTTCGTCTCGGCGGTCACCCACGAACTGCGCACGCCCCTGACCACCTTCTGCCTGTATTCGCAGATGCTCGCCGACGGGATGGTCCGCGACGAAGCGAAGAAGCAGGACTACATCCAGACGCTGCGGCGTGAATCGGGGCGATTGGCGGGGATCGTCGAGAGTGTGCTCGACTATGCACGCCTGGGGCGGGGCACCTCGAATCACGCCATCGTCATCGGCGTGGTGGATCTGGTGGCTCGCCTCGAACCGTCGCTGCGATCGCGCTGCGAGCAGTGCGGCATGGATTTGGTGATCGAGGACCATGCGGGGCCCGACGCTCGCGTGCGCGTCGATCCGGCCCGGTTTGAGCGGATTGTGGTGAACCTGGTAGACAACGCCTGCAAATACGCCTCGAGCGCCGATGACAAGCGCGTCATTGTGGGCCTCTCTCGCGCGGGGCGCGATCTAGAGGTCCGCGTGCGTGATCACGGCCCGGGACTGAACCCCGCCGAATCGGGTCACGTCTTCCGCCCATTCTTCCGCGGCAAGGCCCAGGCGGACGGCTCATCGCCGGGCCTGGGGCTGGGGCTGTCGCTGGCTAGGGGGTTGGCGCGGGAACTGGGCGGGGATCTGCGCGTAGGCCGCCCGCAGACGGGCGCCGAGTTCGTGCTGACGACCCCGTTGGCGTAGGGCTTCAGGGCTCGCGCAGACGCGGGAGCGCGGCCCACTGCAACTTGCCGATCAGGCGCGACCAGTAATCGCTGCGTTCATTGGCGACAAAGGTCGCCTCGGAAACTGCCCCGGTGAGAACGAGCCGATCGCCCTCGGTGATTCGCGTGCGGACCTGCCCATCGAGCACGAGCGACGTCCCGTGTTCTCCCGTCGTTGCATTGACCTCGAGCGCGGTCACCTCGATGCGGCTGGTGCGGGGCACGACGATCGGACGAAACGAGAGCGAATGCGGGGCCAGGGGTGTGATCACGAAGGCATCAGCGCCCAGCGCAAGGATCGGTCCGCCCGCCGAGAGGTTGTACGCGGTCGAGCCTACGGGCGTTGCGACGATCAGCCCGTCGCCGCTGACCGTGGGACCCATGTGCCCGTCGATGCTGATCGACAGGCGTACCAGCGAGTATGGCGGCCCCGCGGTGATGACCGCCTCGTTCAGGGCCGTCCCATGAAAGCGGGGCTGGGTGTCGTTCTGCGATTGCAGCGCGGCATCGAGCAGCGGAAGGCGGTGCACGCGCGTCTTGCCCGCGAAGATCGAGTCGGCCTGGTCGCGTAGCGATTTCACATCGAACTCGGCCATGAATCCCAGCCGCCCGAGGTTCACCCCCAGCAGCGGAGCGCCGAGCGGGGCACAGCGTCGACGCTGGGACAGCAGCGTTCCGTCGCCCCCCAGCACGATCACCAGGTCGATCGGGCCCAGGTCCGAAGGGAGCGCCGAGGCGTCGGCGTCGTGCTCGCCCGAGAGCGTGGCTCGGGCCCGCACAATCTCGCGGACCTCCGCCGCGGCGGCCTGGGCATCGGGCTTCTCTCGGTTGACCAGCAGCAGAACACGCGTCGGCATGGGAAGAGTCTATGGAGACCCGCCCGCCTCCCGCCTCTCGGTGTACTGTTTGCCTAGGGCCAAAAGTTCGCTCACCCGCTCGTCACTGACGGGAGCGAACTCGTCGTAGAACGCCCCCACCGCGACGAACAACGCCGGAGCATGAAGGCAGAGGAGTTCGTCGCAGCCCTCGCCCAGCAGGCCCAGACGATCGGCGGGTGCGACCGGGATCGCCGCGATCAGCGTGTGGGGGTCCTGGGCGCAGAGCAGGGTCAGGGCGGCGAGAAATGTCGCGCCCGTGGCGACGCCGTCGTCGGTGAGGATCACGCTGCGCCCCTGTAGCGTCGGCCTGGGACCGGTCGTTCCCAGCAACGCACGTCGGCGCCGGATCTCATCGAGTTGCAGCACACGCTCAGACTCGACGGCCCCGGGCGGCTCGAAAGCCGCGTTGGGATTGAGCGTGAATCGACCCGATTCGTCGATCGCGCCGATGGCCAGCTCGGGTTGGGTTGAGCAGCGAAGTTTCCGCACCAGCACCACGTTCAACGCCGCATTCAGCGCCCGGGCGATGGGCCACGCCACCTCGACGCCCCCGCGAGGGATGCCCAGCACGATCGGATTCACCCACGCACGTCCGGCGAGTTGTTGGGCGAGCATCTCCCCGGCATGGATTCGGTCCCGGAATCGCATGGCTTTCACTCTACTGCGGGTGAACCAGGGCCCGGCAATGGCACTCTTGGCCGGCACTGCGCAACTGCTGCGACTTGGTCTCATTCCCGCCAGATGTGGATAACGGATGTATACAACCGTTTTCACTTGCGTGATTGTCGACAGCTCGCTCCAATAAACAGATCACCTGATCGATTACTCCGATATTGGAACCAGCCATGGTGACACATACGGGATACCGAGCGTTGACCCCCGGTCTTATCGCCCTGATCGCCTGCTCGGCGGGCGGGTGCAAGGAAGCCAAGCCCCCGGCGACTGCGGCACCGGTCGTCAAGACCGCCTCGACCGGTGGGATACCAAAGGAGCATGCCGCCGAACTTTTTATTAAACACTGTGCAGCTTGTCACGGGCCAGATGGGAATGGGGACGGGCCAGCGGCGGAGCAGTTGTACCCCAAACCCCGCGCGTTCCGCGAGAGCCCCCTGCGGTTTGCCGCCACGGGGGCGACGAGCGAGAAGGTGCTGGCGGCGATCACGCGGACGATCCGCGAAGGGATTCCGCGCAGTTCGATGCCCGGTTTCCAGGGGACGCTGACCGACGCGGAGATCGCGGGGGTCGCCGCGTACACCAAGGGCCTGGCCGACAAGGCCAACGCCGAGTGGAGGCGTGAGTCACTGGCCGAGAAGCCCTCGCCGATGCCCGAGTACACCGACGGGCTTAAGGCCACGGGCGCGGCGCTGTACGTCTCGACGGGGTGCGTCGCCTGCCACGGGGACAAGGGGCACGGCGACGGGCCATCGATGGCCACGCTGAAGGATTCGATCGGACGACCCATCCACCCCGCGAACCTGGCCTCGGGCCAGTTCAAGTCGGGCAACAAGCCCGAGGACATCTATCGCGCCATCGTCAATGGGGTGCCCGGGACTCCCATGCCCAGTTACGGCACGCAGTTGATCGAGAAGCGACGCGACGGCACGACCTCGGACGACAAGGCCTGGGCGCTGGTGACTTATGTGCAGAGCCTGGCCCCGCCCGCGGTGATGCCGTTCGTCGCCTCGGGCGCCGAGTTCCGCCCCGGCGTGATCGCGAACGCCGAGCTGACCACCGATCCCAAGCAGATGGGTTGGCAGTCGGTCGAGCACACGCGGGTCTCGCTGAGGCCCACGTGGGACCGGGACGAGCCTATCCGCGGGTTGGAGGTCGCCGCGGCCAGGGTGGGAAGCATGCTGGCGATTCACCTGGCGTGGGAGGATGCGAGCCCAGATCTGGACATGGACCTGAATGTCTTCCCCGACGCGGCGGCGGTGATGTTCGCGATGGGTGACAGCGTGCCGGCGATCCCGATGGGCGTGCAGGTCGCGGGGCACACGCCCGCCTCGCCCGTGAACGTGTGGCAGTGGAAGGCGGCGCGGCAGTTCGACGCCTCGACGGGCGTGCTGCACGACTCGACTCATCCACGCCAAATGGAGAACGCGAACCGTCAGGAGTTCCCGCTGGGTCAGGAGCCGGCCAAGGAGCAAGCCCCGGTCAGCCCCACGGGTGTTGAATATGACCAGGAGTTGCGCATCCTGGGCGAACTGACCCGCCCCGCGGCGGCGACGCACAACCCCAAGGCGGACCCGGCGCTCTTCACGCACGCCGTGCTCGAGGCCAACGCCGAGGGCTTTGGCACGCTGCTCTATCAGGAGGCGACGCACCAGCACGCGAACGCGACGGCGATCTACGCCAACGGGCGCTGGTCGGTGACGCTCTTCCGCCCGATCCAGACCAACGACGGCAATGACATTGATCTCTCCACGCCCCGGCGCATCCCGGTGGCCTTCGCGATCTGGAACGGGGCCCGCGGGGATCGCGGCGGGCAGAAGTTGATCACCGGATGGCACTGGCTCGTGCTCGATAAGGGCGCGCACTGAAAACGACGGAGTGAATCATGGCAACAAAGGTCACGACAACCCCTGGATCCACCGCCTCGGACGTGAGCCGGCGCCGCTTTCTGCAGATCGCGGGCGCCTCTGGGGCGGCGCTGCTGGTGTGGCGTCAGGGCATGGCGGGCTTTGGCGCGCTCGAGGGGATCGACAACCCCCTGGCTTTCTACCCCTCGCGAGATTGGGAGAAGGTCTATCGCGACGCCTACGCCTACGACCGCACCTTCACCTTCGTGTGCGCGCCCAACGACACGGCCAACTGCCGCCTGCGGGCGTTCGTGCGCAACGGCGTCTTCGTGCGGGCCGAGCAGAACTATGACGGGGGCGACATCGGCGATCTCTACGGGAACAAGTCCACCGTGGCGTGGAACCCGCGCGGGTGCGCCAAGGGGTACAGTTTTCAGCGTCGCGTCTACGGCCCGCACCGCTTGGGCTACCCGCTGATCCGCAAGGGCTGGAAGCAGTGGGCCGACGACGGGTTCCCGTCGCTGTCGGACGATCCGACGCTGCGCGATACGTACAAGTTCAACAGCCGCGGCACCGACACGTTCGTCCGGGTCTCGTGGGACGAGGCCTACGCCTATCACGCCAAGGCCAGTGTCGCCATCGCTTCCACCTACAGCGGCGAGAAGGGCAGCGAACGCCTGCGCAAGGACGGGTACGAGCCCGAGATGATCGAGGAGACGCGCGGCGCGGGCACGCGCACCATGAAACTGCGCGGCGGGATGGGCCTGCTGGGCGTCATGGGCAAGTACGGGATCTACCGCTGGGCCAACATGCTCGCCCTGCTCGATCAGAAGGTCCGCAACGCGCCCGAGGATCAGTGCGTGGGCGGGCGGACATGGTCGAACTACACCTGGCACGGCGACCAGGCCCCGGGCATGCCGTTCATCCACGGCCTTCAGACGTCGGACATCGACCTCAACGACATGCGCCACGCCGCCCTGCACATCACCTGCGGGACGAACTTCGTCGAGAACAAGATGCCCGAGTCGCACTTCTTCGTCGAGCTGATGGAGATGGGCGGGCGGCTGGTCTGCATCACGCCCGAGTACTCCCCCACTTCGACCAAGGCCGACTACTGGATCCGGGTGCGTCCGGCGTGCACCGACACGGCCCTGTTCCTGGGCATCACGCGCGTGATGATGGACAATCGCTGGTACGACGAGGCGTTCGTGCGGCGTTACACCGACTTCCCGCTGCTCGTCCGCACCGACACGCTGGCGCGCGTCCGCGCCAAAGACGTGTTCAAGGACCACGCCCCGGGCCTGGCCAAGGACGGGCCCTCGTACACCGTGCAGAACATCACCGATGAGCAATACGCCAAAATCGGGCACGACTTTGTCGTGATCGACGAGAAGACGGGCCAGCCCCGGGCCATCACCCGCGACCAGGTCGGGATGAAGATGGAACGCGACGGCATCCAGCCGCGCCTCTCGTGGACGGGCAAGGTCACGCTCGCCGACGGGAACGAGGTCGAGGTGATGACGCTGTGGGACGCGTACAAGATCCACCTCAAGGACTATGACCTGCAGTCGGTGCACGAGATGACAGGCTCGGAGCCCACGCTGATCGAGCGCCTGGCGCGCGACATCTGGGAGACGGCCAAGTCCGGGCGCTCGGTGGCCATCCACATCGGCGAGGGGCTGAACCACTGGTTCCACGGGACGCTGGCCAACCGGGCGGTGCACCTGCCGCTGATGCTCTCGGGCTCGTTCGGGCGGTTTGGCTCGGGCTGTCACACGTGGGCGGGTAACTACAAGGCCGCGCTCTTCCAGGGGGCCAAGGGCGTCGGGGCGGGGCTGGGGGCGTACCTGGCCGAGGATCCCTTCAAGCCCGATCTCAACCCCGCCACCGACGGGGGCACGATCAAGCCCAAGAAGCGCACCAAGGACGAGGAGCCGGCCTACTGGAACCACGGCGAGCGCCCGCTCGTGTTCGATACACCCAAGTACGGGCGGCGGTGCTTCACGGGCGGCACGCACATGCCCACGCCGACGAAGTTCCTCTGGTTCACCAACGTCAACATCTTCAACAACGCCAAGCACGCGTACGACATGTTCTTCAACGTGAACCCGAAGATCGACTGCATCGTGGCGCAGGACATCGAGTTCAACTCGACCTGTGAGTACAGCGACATTCTCTTCCCCGCGCTCTCGTGGGCCGAGTTCCAGACCTACGAGATGACCGCATCGTGCTCGAACCCCTTCCTGCAGATCTGGAAAGGCGGGATCGACCCCGTGCACGAGGGTCGCGACGACGTGCGGATCCTCGCTGAGACGGCCAGGGCGCTGGCCAAGGAGACCAACGACCCGCGCTTCAGCGATTACTGGAAGTTCGTGCTCGAGGACCCGGACAAGGGCGTGCTGACCTACATGCAGCGGATCTTCGACGCCTCCACCACCACCCGCGGGTACAAGGCCACTGAGATCCTCGAGGGCAAGTACGGCGAGCCGGGCGTGGTGCTGCTGCTCTTCCGCACCTATCCGCGCATCCCCTTCTACGAGTGCATCCACGACGACATGCCCTTCTGGACCGACACGGGGCGACTCAACGCCTATTGCGACATCCCCGACGCCATCATGCACGGCGAGAACTTCATCGTGCACCGCGAGGGCCCCGAGGCTACGCCCTACCTGCCCAATGTCATCGTGTCGAGCAACCCGCTCATCCGCCCCGATGACTTTGGCATCCCGCGCGATGCCATGCACTGGGACGCCCGCACGCTGCGCAACACCAAACTCCCCTGGAGCGAGGTCAAGAGGACGGCCAACCCGCTGTGGACCGCCGGCTACCGCTTCTACGGGCTCACGCCCAAGGGACGCCACCGGGTCCACTCGTCCTGGTCGTCGGTCGACTGGACGCACATCTGGGAGAACAACTTCGCCGACCCGCACCGCAAAGACAAGCGCACGCCCGGCGTGGGCGAGCACCAGATGCACATGAACCCCGCCGACGCGGGCGAACTGGGCATCAAGAACGGCGACTACGTCTGGGTTGACGCGAACCCCGACGACCGCCCCTTCCGCGGGTGGCAACAACGCCCGGACCTGTACAAGGTGGCCCGGTGCATGGTGCGCGTCACGATCAACCCCGCCTGGCCCAAGGGCGTGGTGATGATGAAGCACGCCCCGTGGATCTCGACCGAGCGCAGCGTGCTGGCCCACGAGACGCGCCCGGACAAACTTGCCCGCTCGAAGGACACTGGCTATCAGGCCAACCTCCGCTACGGGTCGCACCAGTCGCTCACCCGCAACTGGCTCATGCCCATGCATCAGACCGACACCCTCTTCCACAAGTCCAAGGGCTCGATGACCTTCATGTTCGGCGGCGAGGCCGACAACCACGCCGTCAACACCGTGCCCAAGGAATGCCTCGTGCGCATCATCAAGGCCGAGGACGGCGGACTGGACGGCAAGGGAGCTTGGGCACCGGGCACCGAGGCCTATGGCCCCGCAGCGCAGACCCCCCTCAACGAACAGTACCTGCGGGGCAAACTCACCAGCGTCAAGAACGCCTAGGACCACCCCCATGGCCGACATCGAATACCCCAACCTCGACCCGCGCCTGCGCCCAGCCGAGCCCGACCACCCGATGTCGCTCGAGGGCGATGTCATCAGCGGCGACCCAGCCCTGCTGGTGCGATGCCTCGCCGAGGAGATGCTGATGGGCGGGATGTCGGCGCCCGAGTTGACGGCGTTGTCGCACTCGCCCCAGTACCAGTCGCTCTACGCCGCCCGCGTGTCGCTGGGGCACGAGGCGACCGACCGGATCCTGGGCGAGGTGATCGCCCGGGTGGGCGTGTTTTCGAGCGAGGTGTGGGAATCACCAATCCAGGACGAGACACCCGTCGCGCTGACCGTGAGCGCGCCCAGGCGAGATGGAAAAGGAGACTGACTCATGCCTTCCGTTTACAACTGGCAACTCGGCCGCGACATGTCGTTTCCCTATGGGAACGCGCCCGGCGGCTTGCAGTTCGCGTTTGTCTTCAACATCAACCGCTGCATCGGGTGCCAGACGTGCACCATGGCCTGCCGCAGCACCTGGACCTTCGGGCGGGGGCAGGAGCACATGTGGTGGAACAACGTCGAGACCAAGCCCTTCGGCGGATACCCCCGCTTCTGGGATGCCAAACTCCTGACCATGCTCGAAGAGGCCAACCCGGGCAAACAGGTCTGGGGCAAGGGCGGCGGCGGTACGGACGCTCCCTATGGCACGTTCAACGGCATGACCATCTTCGAGGCCGCCGAGGGGTATGCCGGCCCGGCGGGCCCTCGCCGTGCGCTGGGGTACATCCCCACCGCCGATGAATGGGCCGCCCCGAACATCTTCGAGGATCACGGGCGCACGCTGGCCGACGCGCTCCCCAGCGACGCACGCCTGCCCGAGCACAAGGTCTGGTTTTTCTACCTCGCCCGCCTGTGCAATCACTGCACCTATCCCGCGTGCCTGGCCTCGTGCCCGCGCAACGCGATCTACAAGCGCCCCGAGGACGGCGTCGTACTCATCGATCAATCCCGCTGCAACGGGTATCAGAAGTGCGTCGAGGCCTGCCCGTACAAGAAGGCCATCTTCCGCTCGACCACCGGCACCAGTGAAAAATGCGTCGGCTGCTACCCTCGCCTCGAGGGGCGCGACCCGCTGATCAGTCCCAACGGCGAACCCGCCGAGACCCGCTGCATGACCTCGTGCGTCGGCAAGATTCGCCTGCAAGGTCTGGTGCAGGTGGACGACCGGGGCAACTGGAAGCCCGACGCCACCAACCCGCTCTATTACCTCGTGCGCGAGCGCCAGGTTGCACTCCCGCTGTATCCGCAGTTCGGGACCGAGCCCAACGGCTTCTATATCCCGCCGCGCTGGGTGCCGCGCCCCTACCTCGAGCAGATGTTCGGGCCCGGCGTGCAACGATCGCTCGAGCAGTACGCCTGTCCGGACCGCGAGTTGCTGGCCTGCCTGCAACTCTTCCGCGCCGCCCAGCAGATCATCTTCCGCTACGAGGTGATCAAGGGCCCCAAGGTGGCCGAGGTTCCCGTGACGATGCCCGACAGCTCGACGAAGATCCAGGAAATCTACAACGACACCGTGATCGGCTACAACAAACTCGACAAGGAATGCGTGCGGGTCACGATCAAGGAACCCACCTTCGAACGCGACCGCATGAAGCACGCCAACTCGATCTGAGAGGATGGCCCCCCCATGACCACGACGACCACCATCGCCGGCGCGGACCAGTCTGTGTATATCGCGCGGGCAATGATCGCCGACGCGCTCGCCGCCGCTCTGCGCGATGCACACGCCACCCCCGACATGGGCGCGCCCGAGGCCGACGTGCTCTGCGGGGCCTTTGCCCACGCGGCGGCGTCGCTGGATGAGAAGCAGACGAACGCGCTGAGCCTGGGCGAGATCGCCCCCGCCAGCGCCGACGCCCGTCCGCTGGCCGACTGGTATGCCCTGAGTGTCGAGACCCGCAGGGCGGCGTTGCAGGCGGTCTTTGGGTTTGTCGTTTCGCGTGAGTGCCCCCCGCTCGAGACCGAGTTCATTCCCTCCAAGGATGCCGCGACGCGGGCGCAGCACCTGGCCGACCTGGCGGGGTTCTACCGGGCCTTTGGCCTCACGAGCGATCCGGCCACGCCGAGGCGGGCCGATCACATCTGCCTGCATCTGGGTTTCATCTCGGTGCTCAACCGCAAGCTGGCCGCCCTTACCGCCGGTGGCATCCCGGCGGACGATGCCGCCGAGCAGGCGGACGTCTGCCTGCACGCGCTGCGTTCGTTCCTGGTCGAGCATGTCTGCTGGTGGGTGCCGACGTTCGCACGTCGCCTCGAACTGCACGCGACGGCGATTGCGGAGGAGGCCATCGACGACACCGCCCAGGGCCTTCGCGTGCTGGCCCGCCTGGCCCGCTTCATCCGCGCGTGGATGGCCCTTGAACGCATCAGCGCCGGGTGCGAACCCATCCGACGCATCGTGGGCCCCAATGTCGATGAGGAGATCGTCGGGGACGATGAATGCCTCGCCGCCGACGGCGTGACGCCCTGCGACGGCTGCGGCCCCGCGCCCATTGCCGCCTCCAGCGTGTTGCCAAGTGCCGCCACTGATCAAGCCCAGAGCTAATCGCTCGATCGTTCGTCGTGGTTAGTCCGCGTGCTCGATGACCTTGCCCGTCGTGGGGAGCGCCCCCGGGCGGCCATCGTCCTGCACCTCGCCGCGCAGCGTCTCGATCGCATGCGGCAGCAGATCGAGCAACGCCTCGAGATGCTCACTCGCCCCGCGCGGCGAGCCGGGCAGCGTGAGGATCAGCGTCCGCCCCGCTGCCCCGGAGATTCCCCGCGAAAGAAACGCCCGCGGCGTCTTGGCCATACAGCGCAATCGCGCCAGTTCCATCAGCCCCGGGTGCGGGCGGTCGATCACGCGCATCGCCGCCTCGGGGGTCACATCGCGCGGCGAGAGCCCCGTGCCCCCCGTCGTCACGATTAGGTCAATGCCCGCGGTGGGCTGTGACCACTCGCGCAGCACCGCGACGATCCGGTCCTGCTCATCGGGCACGAGCCCGGTCAGCACGATCTGTGCGCCCAGGCGGCTGCGCAGGATCTCGCACAGCGCGGGGCCCGAGGTGTCGGTGGATTCGCCGCGCGACCCGCGGTCGCTCACCGTCAGCACGCCCGCGCGGATGGGGGCGCTCATAGTTTGTCCTTGGCGATGTACACGCCGCTGCGCCCGCCCCGCTTCTCGATCACGCGGACGCCCTCGATGACCATGGCCTTGTCGATGGCCTTGCCCATGTCGATGACGGTGAGGGCGGCGACGCAGACCGCCGTCAAGGCCTCCATCTCGACGCCGGTCTTGGCGTGCACGCGCACGCTGGCGCGGATCGCCACGCGCCCCTCTTCCAGCGTCGCCTGCACGTCGGCATGATCGAGCGGCAGCGAGTGGCACATGGGGATCAGCGCGTCGGTGCGCTTGGCGGCCATGATCCCCGCCAACCGCGCCACTTCTAACAGGTTCCCCTTGGCCAGCGTGTTCTCGCGGATGGCCAGGGCCAGTGGCGGGCTGATCCGGACAAACCCCTCCGCCACGGCGACGCGATCACTCGGGGCCTTGTCCCCCACATCGACCATGCGCGAGGCACCGTCGGGACCGACGTGGGACAGGCCGCTGGCGTGGGAATCCTGGGGCATGGGGCATTGTTCGCCCGAGAACAGCGCCGGGCGCGGGGAAACACGCCTCCTATCGTTGGTCCATGCCCGGAGCGGTCTATCTCGAAACGTTCGGCTGCCAGATGAACGAACTCGACAGCGAGTTGGTCAGCGGGCAGTTGCGCGCCCTGGGCTATCAGTTCACGCCCGACCCTGAAGCGGCGGACATCGTTCTATACAATACCTGCTCGGTCCGCGAGCACGCCGAGCAGAAGGTCTGGTCGCGCCTGGGCGAACTGGCCGAGGCGAAGCGTGAGAAACCCGCCATGGTCGTGGGCGTGCTGGGGTGCATGGCCGAGCGTGACGGCGTGGCCCTCATCAACCGCATGCCGGTGGTCGACATTTTGTGCGGGCCGGGCGAACTCGACCGCCTGCCGGCCCTGCTCGACAACGCCGTGCGCACCCGGCGCAGCCTGGCTTCGGAATCGCCCGAGGTCATGCGCGCCCACCGACGCCCGGTGGAGGAACGCTCGGCCCGCGAGGTGGCGCTGCAGGGGGGGGCCTCGCGGCGCAGTTCAACCCTCGCGGCGGCGGGCGACACGCTCGAACTGCTCGACCTCTCGCGCTCGATCTCGCCCCTCGACGACGACGGGCCCGTGAAGCGCTCGGCCTATGTCCGCATCACCCGCGGGTGCAACAAGTTCTGCACGTACTGCGTGGTGCCTTTCACCCGCGGGGCCGAGATCCACCGCCCGCCCGAGCACATCATCGACGAATGCAAGCGCCTGGCCGACGCGGGCGTGGTCGAGATCACACTGCTGGGCCAGACGGTCAACCACTACCGTTTCGAACACGCCTCGGCGGTGACGGTCGGTGGCGTGGTGCAGCCGCAGAAGGGGCGTGCCTTCACCGGCGGGCACCGGCGCGATCCGCTGGCCGGGAGCCAGGTCACGACCTTCGCCGATCTGCTGCGCCGCATCCACGATGAGGTGCCCTCGATCGCCCGGCTTCGGTTTGTCACGAGTTACCCGCGTGACTTTGGCGACGACGTGCTCGAGGTCATCCGCGATCACCCGCGGATCTGCCGCTATTTGCACGTGCCGGCCCAGACGGGCTCGGACCGCCTGTTGAAACTGATGAACCGGGGCTACGAGGTGGCGGAGTACATCGAGTTTCTCGATCGGGCCCGGGCATTCCTCCACCAGCCCCAGATCGGACGCCCGCTGATGGTTTCGGGCGATTTCATCGTCGGCTTCCCCACCGAGACACAGGAAGACTTCGAGGCCTCGGTGCGTCTGCTCGAACGGGCCCGCTATAAAAACTCCTTCATCTTCAAGTATTCGCCCCGCCCGGGGACGATCGCGATCGACAAGTTCGAGGACGACGTGCCCGAGGCCATCAAACGCGAGCGCAACAACACGCTGCTGGGCGTGCAGACCCGCCTCAGCCACGAGATCTCGCTTGAGCAGATCGGCCTGACCTTTGACGTAATGGTCGAGGGGCTCTCGGTCAAGGAACGCAAGCGCCAGGCTCGCGGGCAGATCGCCCTCACGGTGCACGGCAAAGCCGCGCCGGGGCCACTGGTGCTCGACACCACGTCGCCCGAAATGGTCGCCCGAACCGACACCGACCTGATCGTGACCTTCCCCTGCCCCGCGGCCCACACGCCCGAGGCGCTGGCCGGCCGCATTCTCCGGGTGGCGATCACCGATGCCAACGCCCTGACGCTCAAAGGACAGGCGTTGATCTGAAACCGGACAGGCCCAACGAGGAATCACTCGTCATGACCCTGTCACTTCTCGTCATCCTGGGCGTCATCGGGCTGATCTTCGCCTCGGTGCCGGGCATTGTGCTGCACGTCTATCGACACGGGGCGCGGCGGGACTGGTCGTTCCTGTACTTCATCGCGGGGATCGTGCTGATCTTTGCGTTTATCCCCGCGGCCATCGGACTTCAGGAAGGCGTCTGGAGCACAACACACCCGCTCTTCATCCTGTTCAGCGTTCTTGGCATGGCGGGCCTCCTCTGCCATGCGATCGGGTGGCGGTGTGCGCTGCGGCCGCGCCGCCCGGCGTCGGACTGCCCCGAGTGTGGTTACTCACGCGGACATGCCGCTGTTTGCCCCGAATGTGGCGCGAAGAACCTGGGCGATATCGACCCCTTCCGCCACGGGCTCAAGGCCGGCTTTGATCCTGCCGAGTGGGCACGCGCAGAACCCCACACGCGGGAGGGCACTACGCCCAAGTCCGCCGCACAGCCATATTCACCCAATGAACCCTGATACCCGCACGCTACATCACTCTCGTTCGTGAGCAGGATCGGGCGTTCATGGCTCTGACAGGCGCGCGACCTCGATCCACGACGGGGCTTCATCCTTAAGGCCCATGCGCTCACGTTCGAACACGATCGGCCCCTTGTGGCGCTCGATCACCCACAGCCCAAACGACCGTGTCTTCACGCCAGGGTCGGGGTCGGGCCCAAGACTCGCGGTTTGGAATGTCGACGTCGTGAATCGGATACGGACCTGTCCGTTGGCCACTTGAACCTCGGTGGCGACTTCGCCGTCGCAGTTCACGCCATCACCGCGGAAGTAGCCCACGACGAAGTAGCAGGCGATATCAAGCCACTGCATCTCGCTGGGCATCGGGGGGCATGGCACTCTGGCCAGGCCCCGGTGTTCACCGCGGCATCGTGACTATGTCGCTGACGACGTACCGTTTTGCCTCTCGAAAAGTGCGACACCGCGGCCAGACACTGACCGCTTCATCTCAAAGACCCGCAGCATTTTGAACAAGCCGATTCATCCATGAGCCTCGGCATTACGGAGGGGTCAACCTCGATCCGTACCCGCGAGCCGTTTGCACTCCTGCATCATGATCCCCAGCAAGCGTGGAAGATGCCTCGGTCACGGGCACCACGACGTAGTCGCCGGCCTGTTTTTAGTGATTCAAGGCACATGACTCACGACTTCAGATGGCGTTCGCCTTTCATTCGTAGTCATCCGTATTCCCATGACTGCAGATTATTATCGTGAGTACATCATTCTGTGTTACGTTGCAGTTGTGGCAGCGCATGAGATCAGGCCACGTCATCCTCCTCGCGCGCTGCCGGAGCAACGGAGAGTTGTCATGAATGCCTCGCGACTTGTCGGCATCGCAGCCATGGCCATGATCACCGCGGGCACCACTCCCTCGGTCTTTGCCCAAGCCGAGCCCATCTTCTTGACGGCGGGCCCCGGCGTCGTCGGCACCCACCTCGAGTTCGTGAATACCGAGGGAACCGGCGGCTTTACCCAGTTCGCTCTTTTTGGGGCGGCCACCCATGCCGACTGGTCGCCACCCGATCCACCCGCCCTCCACACCTTGGTCATTGTCTTCGAATGGCGCATTGGTCCAGGCCCCGATCACGACTTCAGCAACTGGGCGCAGAGCCACGACTTCATCACCACGGTCGTGGGCGGAATGACGAATACCTTCTCGACCGACACCTTCATCACGCCCGGCGCGTGGGATACCGTCGCGGTTCACCTGTATTGCGGATTCCCGATCACCGTGGCCGCAACATTCGACCATCGCTGGACGCCGGTCCCCGCAACCCCAAGCCTCGGAATCCTTGGCCTCGCTTCGCTCTGCACTTTGAGACGCAGACGTCGCTGACCACCACTGACTACGGGCCGCCTGCTTCTGGTTCACGACTCTTCGGTGAATCGCTCCCGCGCGCGCCGCTTGGCTGCTTGCAGTGGTGTTTCATCCGCCCCCATGCCGTGAGGCGTATCCGCCCGCGCGGGTCGTGTCTGTTCCGCTGGAGTCGGTGCACTCGTTGATGGTCTCGTGCCTGCCGTTTCGCCGGACGAACCCGACGAAGCCGCGCCCATCCCGGTACCACGCAACTTCGCGGCACGGCGTGCATCCCTGGCCGCTCGGGCCAAAGCCATCGCGTCGGCCTCGCCCAGGGCGAGTTCGCCCCCGCCCACGCCCGCGGCCCGCT
>JABWBB010000058.1 GCA_013360675.1 Phycisphaerales bacterium
TCGAGACCGAGAACTTCCGCCAGGCCGAGTTCATCGAGGTGGCGATCCACAACGTCACCGCGGCGCTGCGCGACGGCGCGATCCTCGTCGTGCTCATCCTGTTCCTGTTCCTCGGCAACGTGCGCACGACGTTCATCATGGCGCTCGCCATCCCCCTGTCGCTGGTCGCCGGCCTGCTCGTGCTGTCGCTGTTCGGCGTGACGATCAACACCATGACGCTCGGCGGCCTGACCATCGCCATCGGCGTGCTGGTGGACGACGCCATCATCGACGTGGAGAACGTCTTCCGGCGCGTGCGGCAGAACAACGCGCGGCCGGCGGGCCAGCAGCGCCCCTTCCTCGGCGTCGTGCTCGACGCCAGCAACGAGATCCGCCCGGCGATGGTGTTCGCGACCGTGATCATCGTGATGGTGTTCGTGCCGCTGCTCTTCCTGGAAGGGCTGGAGGGACGCTTCTTCCGGCCGCTCGGGATCGCGTACATCCTCTCGATTCTGGCTTCGCTGCTCGTCGCCCTGACCGTTACGCCGGCGCTCTGCAAGCACCTGCTGGGCGGCCGGCTGGGGAGCGACACGCACGTCGATGGCCCTCTGCTGCGGCTGCTGAAGCGGCTGTATGAACCGTCGCTGCGCTGGTCGCTGCGGCACAGGCGGTTCGTACTGATCGGCGCGGCGGCGGCCACGCTGGCGGCCCTCTGGCTCGGCAGCACGTTCGGCGCCAGCTTCCTGCCCGCGTTCAACGAAGGCACCTTGACCGTCTTCCTCATGGCCCCGCCCGGAACGTCGCTGAGCGAAAGCGACCGCCTGGCCCACGGCGTCGAAGCCCGTCTCTCCGCGATCGACGGCGTGCTCAGCGTCACGCGCCGCACCGGCCGCGCCGAGCGCGACGAGCACGCCGAGCCCCCGAGCAGCTCGGAGATCGACGTGACCATTCGCCCCGGGAACGACCCGGCAAGCGTCCGGGCGCAGATCGACCGCGTCCTGCGCGACGTGCCCGGCGTCACCACCATGATCGGCCAGCCGATCGAGCATCGCCTTTCGCACGTGCTCTCCGGCACGCCCGCCGCGCTCGCGATCAGCGTTTTCGGCGACGACCTGGCATTGCTGCGCCAGGTGGCGGCGGAGATCGAGCTGACGCTGCGCTCGGTTCCCGGCGCACGGGACATCGCCGCCAACCGCGAGGTGCTCGTCACGTCGCTGCCCGTGCGATACCGCGCCGCGGACCTGGCCGCCGCCGGACTCACGCCCGCATCCGCGGCTGAGCAGCTCCAGCAGGCGGTCAATGGCGAGGTCGTGGCGGAGGTGAATCATGGGGCCCGACGGATGCAGGTGGTGGTCCGGCTGGCGGAGCAGGAGCGCGAGCGCGTCGAGCAGCTCGCGGCGCTGCAACTGCGCGGGCTCGGCGGGGCGACCGTGCGCCTGGAGGAGGTCGCGGACATCGGCCCGGAGCGCAGCAGCAACCTGATCGCGCGCGAGAACGCCCAGCGCAAGGCGGTGGTCTCGTGCAACGTCGCCGACGGATACAACCTGGCCGACCTGGTCCAGGCGGTGCGGACGCGCGTCGATCCGATCGTGCAGCGGGCCGGCTGCACCGTGCACTACGGCGGGCAGTTCGAGGCGCAGCAGTCCGCGGCGCGCACGATCTACCTGGCCGGAGCCGGCGTGGTCCTGGCCATGATCCTGCTGCTGCAAACGTCGACCGGGTCGCTGCGCGCCGCGCTGCTCGTGATGGTCAATCTCCCGCTCGGCCTCATCGGCGGTATCGCGGCGATTCACCTCACCGAGTCGGCCGACCCGCTTGGCAACACGCTGGCGCTCCTCGGGCTTTCGCAGCGGCGCTTCGAGCCACCGGTGATCTCCATCGCCAGCCTGGTCGGCTTCGTCACGCTCTTCGGCATCGCCGTGCGCAACGGCATTCTGCTCGTCAATCACTACCAGCACGTGATGCGCGTCGAGGGCAAGCCGCTTGACGCCGCGATCGTGCAGGGCTCGCTGGAGCGACTCTCGCCGATCCTGATGACGGCGCTGTGCGCCGCGCTCGGGCTCATCCCGCTGGCGCTCGCCGCCGGCGAGCCCGGCAGCGAACTGCTGGCGCCGTTGGCCGTGGTCGTGCTCGGCGGCCTGATCAGCTCGACGTTCCTGAACCTCGTCGTCGTCCCGGCCGGGTATGCCCTGGTTTTCGGTGCAGCCCCGCCGGCCGGAACAACCCCGGCGTTGCGGGCGCTCGCCGCCCGAGCGCGACCTCCTTCAACGAAAGGACCCTGACATGCCCAGAAACCTGCTTGTCGCCCTCGTCATCGCCGGCCTCCTGGCGTCCGCCTGCGAGCGGAAGCCCGCGCAACCCGCCGCTCCGCCGCAACAGCAAGTCAACCAGCACGACCATGACGATCATGATCATGCTCGCGAGCCCGCCTCCACCAAAGGCGACGGGCACGGCCACTCCGGCGCGATCGAACTCGGAACCGCCTCCGCCGGCCCCCTCGCGCTCCGCGCCGCGCGCGATGACACGCCGCTGAATCCGGGCGGCGAGGCCGCCATCGACGTCTGGGTCAGCGGCGGCGACGTGGCCGTGGTCCGCTTATGGATCGGGGATGAGAGCGCCCGCGGCTCCATCCGGGCCCGGGCGGAGATCGAAGACCCCAAGTCGCCCGACCACTGGCACGCGCACGTCGAGATTCCGGAGAGCTTCTCGCCCGACAGCCGCCTGTGGGTAGAGATCGAGACGCCCGCCGGCGCGCGGCACGTGGCCTCCTTCGACTTGCGCCGCTAGCCAACCCAGGCCGCCCCCGAGCCGCCAGCGCGCGAGCCGCGCACGAGCCGCGCACGAGCCGCGTACGAGCCGAGTACGAGCCGAGTACGAGCCGAGTACGAGCCGAGTACGAGCCGCGAGCGCAAGCGAGTGGAGTATCGTCGCGTGAAGTGACGTGACAAGCGGACGCGCACACGAACCACGCGCGAGCCGCGTACGAGCCGCGTACGAGCCGCGAGCGCAAGCGAGTGGAGTAACCAAAAAAACCACGGCGCTCGGCCTTCAACACGCGCGCGGCCCTTTTCTGTTTGCCCTTGGCCCGCCAGAATGGGCCGTGTGCCCGCGAATCGCTTGGCGGGCGCGGTGAGGAACGCGTGCTGGACGGAATCCGCCAGATCGCCGACGCCGTGAGCTCCGGGCGCCGCTCGGCCCGCGACGTCTGCGCCGACCACCTGAGCCGCATCAGACAACTCAACGCACGCTACTCCGCCTTCCTCCAAGTCGTTGACAACGACGCGCTCGCCGCCGCCGATCGGGTCGATGACGCCGTGCGCCGCGGACAACCGCCCGGCCCGCTGGCCGGCGTTCCGCTGGCGCTGAAGGACAACATCTGCACGCGCATCGGCCGAACGACCTGCGGCTCGCGCATCCTGGAGCGCTACGTCTCGCCCTACGACGCCACCGTCGTCGAGCGCCTCACCGCCGCCGGCGCCGTCATCATCGGCAAGACGAACCTCGACGAGTTCGCCATGGGCTCGTCGACCGAGCATTCGGCCTTTGGCCCGACGCGCAACCCGCACGACCCGTCGCGCGTGCCGGGCGGGTCGTCGGGCGGGTCCGCCGCCGCCGTCGCCGCAGGTATTTGCCCCCTCGCGCTCGGGTCGGACACGGGGGGCTCGATCCGTCAGCCGGCGGCGTTGTGCGGCGTGGTCGGGGTTAAGCCGACCTATGGGCGCGTCTCGCGCCTAGGGCTGGTGGCCTTTGCGAGCAGCCTCGACCAGATCGGCCCCTTCGCCGCCAACACGACCGACGCCGCTCTCGCGCTCGAGATCATCAGCGGGCTGGATCGTGGCGATTCGACGAGCGCGCCCCACCCCGTACCCGCGTGGAGCGATTCGATCGACGACGCGGTGAAGCCGCTGGTGATCGGCGTGCCGCGCCAGGCGTATGGCGATGCGGTCCACCCGGACATGCGCCGGGCATTCGAGGCGGCGATCGCCGCGTTCGAGCGGGCGGGGGCGAGCCTGCGTGCCATCGACCTGCCGATCCTCGACGAGGGCGTCGCCGCGTATTACATCGTCGCTCCCGCCGAGGCGAGTTCGAACCTGGCGCGGTACGACGGGGTGCGATACGGGCGTCGGGCGTCGCTCGTGCCGGGCGAAGGGCTCGACGCGCTCTATGAACGCAGCCGCGCCGAGGGCTTCGGGGCCGAGGTGAAGCGCCGGATCCTGCTGGGGACGCACGTGCTCAGCAGCGGGTACTACGACGCGTATTACGCCACCGCATGCCGTGCGCGGCGCAGGATGCTCGACGGGTTCAACGCGGCGTTCGCCGCCGGGTGCCGGTGCATCCTCACCCCCACCACCACCGGGCCCGCCTTTGGCCTGGGCGAGAAGAGCGACGATCCGCTGGCGATGTACCTTGAAGATGTCTTCACCGTCGCGGCGAATCTCGCGGGCTTGCCCGCGATGTCGATCCCCGCTGGCGTGTCGAAGGGAGAGGGGGCGGCCCTCCCGCTGGGCGTGCAACTGGTCGCGCCGGCCTATGGCGAGGACGTCATGCTCCGCGCGGCGAGGATGCTCGAACGCGAACTGCCCCCGCCGCCTCGCCCGATTTAGCCCGCCTAGTTCGATCGGGCACACACGTGCGGATCGAGACCAGCCCGCACGCGGCATCGTCGCGGCACGCACGGGCCAAAAAGGAAAACGCCCCCGGCGAAAAGGCCGAGGGCGTAGATCGGTTATCAACGTATCGAGAAGAGTTTACTCCCGATCGCGGCTCGTGTCACGCTCGACCACGCCGGATTGTTCGGGCGCGTTGACCGGCGTGTTGCCGAACATGAAGAAGGGAAGCCCGCCGCCCGCCGAGCCCGCGTTGTAGACGTAGCCCGCGTCGAGCGCCTTCTCGATGCGGGTGCGCGCCTCGCTCAGGTGCGCCTTGGAGTAGGGATCGATGTTGGCGTCATCCTTCATGACGCCGTCGATGCGGGCCTTGATCTCGCGAAGCTTGGCGACGGAGAGGTTCGAGATGGCCTTGGAGGCCTCGCCCGGACCGCCGTTGCCGAAGCTCAGGTCGATCATGCGCTCGATGTGCTCGTGCTGGAGATTGCGACGCAACGACGAGATCATGGGCTGGCGCGCGGTGAACTTGCGCGACGGGCTCTTGTCGATCTCGCTCCAGATCGCGCCGGTGACGGCCCCGAAGAGCTCGGGGAGGGTCAACGCGTCCTGATCGCTGGGCACGCGGAACTCGTTGTCGTACACGCGGCGGACCGTGGTGGGGTTGAGCAGCATCGTCAGCACCGCGCTCTGCACGCCCGCCACGCGGTCGTGCACGGGCCAGGCCGGCTCCTCCATCCCCTCGCGGAACCCGCCCGCGTCGAGCCACTTGTCCACCGTCATCTTCTGGAGCAGCTCGGTCGTCAGCCCGAACGACTCGTCGAAGAAGGCGTTGTCGATCGTCCAGCGCAGCGCCTCGCGCTGCTGCTCGACGGGGACCACCTGCAGCGGCGAGCCCGCGTTGGGATCGCCCTTGCGGGCGCGGTTCACGTGCACCCCGCCCACCCAGTTGGCCATCATCGAGAGCGACCGCGTCTGCATGCCCAGCGTGATCTGGTACCCGCGACGGGCCTTGGCCCAGCTCTCGCCGTCCTTCACAAACTTGTCGAGCAGGCGCTCGCGGTGGAAGCGGGCCAGATCCATCTGGCTCTTGGCGTAGGCGATGGGGTCCTTGGCGAAGTCGTAGCGACGCGCCAGGGGATCGCCCGCGCCCACGTCCTCGTCGGTCAGGTACACCAGTTCCGGCTCGCTGACGCGCTTGAGCACTTCCTTCGGATCGCCCGAGGTGTAGCCGTATTCGATCACCCAGAAGTCGTAGGGCCCGATGGCCAGGGGCGCGATATCGCCCGCCAGCTTGCCGTCGGTCACGCTCATGTTGATGGGGATGTAGTCCATCACCGAGCCCGAGAAGGTCTTCTTGCCCTTCACCTGCTCGCTGTTGATCTCGGCCAGCGTGTAGATCGACGAGGCCTTGAAGTTGTGGCGCAGGCCCAGCGTGTGCCCCACCTCGTGCGCGACCAGGTCACGCAGCAGCGGGCCCACGAACCAGTCGGGCACGCCGTCGAGCGTGTCGTAGTTCTTTTCCTTCTTCTTCTTGTCGTCCTTCTTCTCGTCGTTCTTCTCGTCCTTGGCGCCCTCGCCCTCCTCGGGCTGTTCATACCCGGGAGCCATCGCCTCAAGATCTTCTTCGGTCAGCAGTTCCAGGGCCATGCGCATGACGGCCATGTCGAAGGCCTTGCCCCGGGCGGCCATGCACAGACCGCTGAACTGGCTGGTGCGTCCCACCAGCCCGTCGAGTTCGCCGGTGCCGTGCCGCACGTTCTGACCCCTCATGGCCCGCGCCTCGGGGTCGGCCATGGCGATGGGGTGCCCGCCGTACGCTGCCACCCCGCGCCGCAGGCGCTGGGCGATGAGCATGTCGCGCTTGGCCGGGTCGGCCAGGCGGATGCGGGGGTCCCACTGCGGGTTGCGGTCGAGCCAGGCGAGCGTCTCGGGACTCATCCCCTCCATCGCCAGCTCGGGCATGATCTCGTTGAACTGGCTCCAGAAGTGCCGGATCCAGCCGTCGGTCAGGATGATGTCCGCGTCGACGATCTGCCCGGTGAGCGGGTGCACGCGGCTGGGCCCGATCGCCGTCCCCTGGTCGTTGGCCAACCAGCGGACGAAGTTGAAGTTGACGTCTTCGGGGTCCTTGTCCATGTGGGCGCGGGTGTCCGCGTCCTGCTGGTAGACCTCGATCGCGTCGGAGATGCCGACCTTCTCAAAGGCCTTGTTCCACTCGAGGATGCCCTCGCGCACGAACTTGCGGTACCGCACCGGCACCGTGTGCTCGATGTAGAACACGATCGCCTGCTTGGGCGGGCTCACCCGCAGCTTGGGATCGCGCTTCTCCAGCTGCCAGCGGTTGATGTAGCGGACCCACTTTTCCTTGTCCGACCACTTCGACAAGTCGCGATAGACCGTCGTGAAGTAGCCCAGACGCTCGTCGGCCTCGCGCGGCTTGTAGCTGGGGTTGTCGCGCATCACGCTGATCGACCAGTGGAACTCCTTGAGCCGCCCGCCCGCCGTGGGCATCTCGTAGCTGATCTCGACGTTGTCCTTGAAGCCCTTGGCGCTCTTGAGGGTCGCCAGGCCCGGGTTCGCCCCCGCCGCGCTCCCGCCGAAGAACTTATTTGCATTCCCCAGCAGCAGCGCCTTCATGTCGATCAGCGGCTGGCCCGAGGGGCCCATCGCCACCACCGGCACATCCAGCACCACCCGGTCGGTGAAGATCCGCTTCACGCTCTCGCGCACTTCGGCCTCGCCCGAGGCCCGGGTATCGAGATTCGGCTCGATCAGCACCATCTTGTTGTCCTGGCGCTTCCAGTACAAGTAGTAATCCGCCACCTGCAGGCCCGCGTACTCCTCGCCCGACCCCAGGGTGACGGCGAAGAACATCCGGTGCCCTTCCCACCCGCGCGGGAACTCGGCCAGCAGCGCGCCGTCCTTCTCCCGCTTCCACAGGTTGAAGTAGCTCTGCCCGTCCACCGTGGTCACGACCTTGTCGTACCCCTTCGAGACATCGGCGAACGGCCGCAGCCCGGATTCATCCCGCTCGGGGCGACCCTCGCCCGCGCCCGGCTGGGCCCACGCGGGTGTGGTTGTTCCGCTCACGGCCACGAAGGCCACCAGCCCGGCGCACGCCGTCAGCAACGTCACATTCTTGAACACTCGCATCGGAAGACTCCCTGATCGCGGGTGGCCCGTTGGGGGCCCTCCGCCCGACCCAGTTGCACCACGCCGCACGCACCGCCCTCACCCCGGGACGATGCGCCGACGACACAAGGCCGTCCACTGCGCGGCCTCCACCGCGTCGTGCACAGCCTTTATCAATCCGCACGTACTCTAACAAAGACGCCGCGGGCACGCCCCCTACCGGGGTGCCCCCAGGTGCATCCAGAGCACCCCCAGCGTGATCAGAGCGAAGAGCCCCGCCGCCGCCTGCATCGGGAAGTCCCGCGTGGCCATCTCGGTGGGGTCGTCGTATATCCCCTGTTCGAGCAGCACGATGCTCCGCAGCAGGGCATAGGTCGCGGGGATCATGGTCAGCCACAGGGGATTCACCAGCACATCCAACCCGGGCAGAAGCATCCGGTGTGTCGCCTCACGGAACTGCACATAGCCGGCGTACGTCACCAGCGTGGCCACCGCCGTCACCACCACCGCCATTCGCAGCAACTCGTCGGTGTACACCGCCTGAACACTTCGTGAAGCGGCAGCATCCTCGCCCAGTGTGCGCCGCTCGCCCAGCCTTTTCCCAAACGCGAGGAACATGGCGATGAACAGGGTGCAGTTGAGGAGCCAGGTGCTGGGCGCCACCGCCGCCGCCGCACACCCCCCCAGCACCCGCAGCACGAACCCCAGCGACAGGCTCATCACGTCGGTGATGACGTGCTTTTTCAGGTGGATCGAATAGAGCATGGTATTGGCGGCGTAGATGAACGCGATGATCCCCAGCCACCAGCGGGGGCCCGGCGCGATCCACGCGAGCATCGCACCAGCCGCCAGAAGCAGCACCCCCGCCAGCGCCAAGCCCTGCGGGGGCGAGACGGCCCCCGAGGCGATGGGTCGCCCGCGTTTGCGCGGGTGCAATCGATCGCCGGGGGCGTCGACCACGTCGTTGACGATGTAGCACGCGCTCGAGGCGAGCGCGAAGATGACCATCGCCACCAGCGTGGGGGGCAGGATGTCGCGCCACGAGGCCGAGGCCTCGGCCAGCCCGTAGAGCGGGCCCACGAGCACGAAGACGCCCTTGGCCCACTGCTTGGGTCGCATGAGCCTGAGCATGTCCTTGGCTGAACCCATGCGGTGTGCGCCCCGATTGCTGTTCGCCCCGATCAGGCCTCGAGTTCGTAGACGAAATAGTTGTTGTCCCGCTCGTCCTTGGAGGTAATGGGCAACTGCATCGGCGCCGCCGAGAACCACCGGGGCAGTTGGATCCACTTGCCCAGCATGCGACGCTGGCGCACTTTGAAGCCAGCCTTTTCGAAAGCGGCCCCCAGTGAATCAAACGTGAAGAACTGCTTGGTAAACGGCGCAGGCCCGCGGGCGGCGAACTTGCGCGAATGCCCGTTCGACGCCGTCACCAGCACCGTTCCGCCCGCGCGGAGCACGCGCTTCATCTCGGCGAGCACACGTTCCAGGTCTTCGATCTGCGTCAGCACCTCGACACAGGCGATGATCGAGACGCTCTTGTCCTTGACGGGCAGGTCGGTCATCGACCCCATGCACAGGTTGACCCGCGGGTTGTTCTTGAAGCGCCAGAGTTGAAAGAGCGAGAAGGCAAAGTCGAGCCCGTTGTAGACCAGATCGCCGCGCAGCGCGTGGCGCAGCCGCGGGTCGCCGCAGCCCACCTCGAGGAAGACCGTGTTCTCGTCCTGCAGGGCGCGGATGCGCTGGGCGAACATCCGGTGCAGGAAGCCGTGCCCCAGGTAGAGCACGCGCTCGCGCACGATCGCCAGGGGCCAGACGAACAGCTTCAACCAGCAGCGCCACATCGGCTCGGGGCGCACCCCGCCGAAGGCCTGCGACGCCCCCGCACCGGTGTCCGACTCGACGCGCAATGTTTGCGCGACGGGGATGCTGATCCCGCAGGTCTCCACCGTGCGGTCTGTGGTCCATTCGATCTTGCCGCGCATAGTCCCCCACTTTCGGCGTTCGCAGAGCCCCCGCTTGATGCGACCCCGTGCCAATCCCGCCCGGCGGCTGGAGTTGTTCCCGGGCCACGACGATACACCCTTTGGCGTGACCCGTATCAACACCAACCTCATGTCGATCCGGGGCCTGCACGGCATGGCGCAGGCGACGCGCCAGGTCCACACCTCGATGGAGCGCCTGGCCACGGGCCAGAAGATCAACCGCGCCTCGGACGACCCCGCGGGCATGTCCGCCGCCGACAACCTCAAGGTGCAGGAACGCACGATCCAGACCCGGCTCGACGCGATCGCGGAAGAGTCGCACCGCTTGGGCGCACGCGAGGGGGCACTGGGCGTGCTGGGCGATCTGCTGAGCGGGCTGGATTCGCTCGTGCTCCAGGCCGCCAACCGCGCCGCCCTCTCCGATGAAGAACTCGACGCCCTGCAGGTCGAGGCCGACGCGACGCTCGACGCGATCGCGTTCATCACCGATACCGCGACCTTCCGGGGCGAGCGCGTGCTGGCGGGGCATGGCCTGCACCAGATCGGACACGCCAGCCGCAGCCGTTTCGACGAGAACGGCGAGGTCGAGACCATCAACTACGCCCTGGGCGATCTTCGCGCCGGGGGTCTGCTCAACCTCAAGAGCGGCAATCTGCAGACCCTGCAGGAGGTCGCCTCGAGCGCTCTCTCGGGGGTGCGGTCCACCAGCGCCGCCATCGGCTCGCGGATGAACAGCCTCGAATCGGAGCAGAATCAGCTGCTGGTCGAGCTCGAGGGGGTCACGGGCGCACGCTCACTAATCGTCGATACCGATTACGCCAAGGAGACCGCCGCCCTGGTGCGCGCCCGCGTGCTCGAGCAGGCGGGCATCCACGTCGTCAAAATCGCCCAGGAGCACAACGCGCAGGTGGCGGCGAAACTTCTCGAGATGGTCACGCCATAAACCACGAGCATCTCGCCCCCCACGGGTCAAGCGGGACGCCCACTTTGCCGAGCCAATAGGACCATTGGCATCATGACTTGTACGCTGTGATCACGACAGGATTTGTGGCACGCTGTGACGGGATGACTAATCCGGGTGCCACCACCCGCCGCCTCCTCGCGGCGCGTGGTGTCTTTCTTCGCAGAACGCACGACGCGCGGGCGGCAGACCGCCCGCGGGTCGTGGCACCCAGACGCGGAAACGACAAGAGTTCAAGAGCGCGCACGCGACGTAGCATCACACCCCTCATGCCCCCCGGCCCCACGAAAACCCTGCTGGTCCTCAGCGCCACCTTCCCGCCGGACGCCCCGGCGGTCGGCCAGCACATGGCCGACGTGGGCGAGGCCATGGCCGCCCGTGGCTGGCGGGTCGTCGTGGTCGCCGCCGACCGGGCCTACGACAACCCCGCTATCCGCTTCCCCGCGCGCGAGATCTACCGCGGCATGGACGTCCGGCGCGTGCCCTTCGCCAGTTTCGGCAAGCGTTCGATCCTCACCCGCGCCCTGGGCATGGCCTTCTACCTTGTGCAGGCCATGGCCTACGCACTCTGCGTGCGCAACGTCGGCGCGATGATCGTCAGCACCTCGCCCCCGCTCTGCGGCGTGGTCGCTTCCATCGCGCGCCTCGTCCGCGGGGTTCCCTTCCTCTACTGGATGATGGACCTCAACCCCGACCAGATCGTCGCGCTGGGCAAGGCCAGGCCATCGTCGCCCCTCGTGCGCATCTTCGACGCGATGCAGCGGTTCATCCTGCGTCGTGCGGCACGCGTAGTGGTGCTCGACCGCTTCATGGCCGATCGCCTCCGGCGCAAGCACGACCCGGGCGACGCGCTGCTGGTGATCCCCCCCTGGGCCCACGACGAGCCCGACCAGCCCCTGGCCCACGGCGACAACCCTTTCCGCGCGACTCTCGCCCCGCCCGATTCGTTCGTGGTGATGTACAGCGGGAACCACGGCTATTCGACCCCGGTGTCGGCGATGCTCGACGCCGCCGCCCTGCTCGCCCAGGGCGATGCGACCGATCGGCGCGCCCTGTTCGTCTTTGTGGGCGGGGGTGTGCGCAAGGGCGAGGTGGACGAGCGTCTGCGCACGACGAATCCTCCCAATGTGAAATCACTCCCCTACCAGCCTCTTGAGCGCCTGCGCGAGAGCCTGTCGGCGGCGGATGTGCACGTCGTGACCATGGATGCGCACGTCGTGGGCATGGTCCACCCCTGCAAGATCTACGGGGCGATGGCCATCGCCCGCCCCATCCTGGTCGTCGGCCCCGATGAATGCCACGCCACCGACATCCTCTGGGGCGGATCGATCGGCTGGCACGCCCGCGACGCGACCCCGCACGCCATCGCCGAATCGGTGCGCGCCGCGATGCGCACACCCGCCGCCGACTTGGCGTCGATGGGCTTGGCCGCCAAGCGACTGGCCGACACGAAGTACGCCCGCGCCACGTCGCTGGGGCGGTTGTGTGATGAACTCGAATCCATCGCGGGCGCAGGCCAGGTCGCCGCGTCCGAGCACCCGAGGGCCACGCCTTGAACCCAGCCATTCCCGCCGGCAACATCGAGGTGCTGATCCTCACCTACAACGAGGAGCAGAACCTGCCGCACGCGCTGGCGAGCGTGCGTGACTGGGCCTCGAAGATCTGGGTGGTCGATTCGGGTTCGACCGACGGGACCCGCGCCATCGCCGAGGCCGCGGGGGCCCAGTTCATCGAGCGTCCCTGGCTGGGCTATGCGCAGCAGAAGAACTGGGCGCTCGACACGCTGCCCATCAAGGCCGACTGGGTCTTCATCCTCGACGCCGACGAGGCCATCACGCCCGAACTGCGCCAGGAGATTCTGGCGATCGCCGCCCAGCCCGCCGACGAGGTCCGCGCCGCGGGCTACTACATCAACCGGCTGTTCTACTTCCTGGGCAAGCCGATCCGGCACTGCGGCTATTTCCCCAGTTACAACCTGCGCTTCTTCAAGCGCGGACGCGCCCGCTACGAGCAGCGCGAGGTTCACGAGCACATGATCGTGGACGGGCCCACCGACCGCCTGAGCCACCTCATGCTGCACGAGGATCGGCGTGGGCTCGAGCACCTCATCGCCAAGCACAACCGCTATTCGACGCTCGAGGCGCGCGAGCTCGCCCGCCAGCGCTGGCTCAGCGCCGAGCGAGAAACCACGCCCCACGAGCGGGGCATCGCGCTGCGCCGCTGGCTCAAGCGCCACGTCCTGCCGCGACTGCCCTTCTCGGGCGTCTTCCGCTTTTTCTACATGTATGTACTGCGGCTGGGTTTTCTCGACGGGGCCGCGGGCCTGCGGTTCTGCACGCTGCTGGCGACCTATGACCGGCTGATTTCGCTGAAACTCGCGGAGTTGCGCGCGCTCGGGGCCGATCGGGCGCCCGACCGGGTGCTCCCGCCGCGTGTGCGAGGGCTGGCCGTGGCCGAGGGCGAGTTGAGCCCGAGCATGCCCGCCGCCGCC
>JABWBB010000018.1 GCA_013360675.1 Phycisphaerales bacterium
CCGCGCGCGCACGCTCCCGGTCGATCGCACCGCCAGCGAGTACATGTCGCCCGCCGCGATCACCGCCCGCCCGCGCCCCGCGTCGATCGTGCCCGCGTTCTCCGCGCCCGCGCGCCCCGCGGGCGCGCTCGCCGCCCCCTCGACCTTCACGTACGTTGTGCCGTCGCGCTGGCCCACATACACATCCGCGCCCGCGGCCATCACCACCGCGCCGTCGGGGGCCACGATCGTCCCCATGTTCGCCGCGTGCTTGCCCAGCAGCCCCACGAACGAGCCCGTGATCGAGCCCTCGTTCACCACCGAGCCCGACAGGCTGAACCGGTCCTTCCCGCGCACAAAGTCCGCGTCGCTCATCTGGCCCGCGGCGGCGAAGATCCCCGCCACGTTCACCCGCGCCCCGCCCCCAAACACCACGCCCGCCGGGTTCACGATGTACACCCGCCCGTTCGCCGTCAGCGCCCCGTCGATCCGCGTGGGCGAGGCCCCGCCGATCCGGTTGAGCACGCGGCTGTTCGCGTCGGGCTGGATGAACCGCACGCTCTCGTGCCCCGCGATGTCGAACGAGCGATAGTTGATGATGCTGTTGCGCCCGGCGCGGATCAGCGTCTCGTTCCCGCTGCGCGAGATCGACACATCACCCCGCACCACCTGCGCCCCCTCGGGGCCCGCCAGGCCCGTCCGCGCCGCCAGCATGATCGTCGCCAGCGACAACGCCGTGCGCCACCCCGCCAGATCTCCAGCACCGACGCCCGCACGCACGCCCCAGGCCAGCCCCGCGGCCTTGGCCACCAACGCCGACGCCCGACGCGCGTTCTTCCTTGCCGTCTTCATCGCGGATCCCTCCGACTCGGATTGTGCCCGATCGTGCTTGGTTAATACTTGACCGTCGCGCCAAAGTGCAGGCGGCTCTCGCCCCGGTGCACGCTGGTCTGGCCCGATTCATCCACGTCCTGGAGCGCCACGCCCCAGTCCAGCCTCAGGCTCACGTTGCGCCGATACAGCAACTCAAGGCCCACGCCCACGCCCACCAGCGTGTTGTCGTCCTCGCCCGGGACCTTGTCGTTCACGATGGCCCGGCCGGCATCGGCAAAGCCCTTCACGATGAAGTCCCAGTCGGTGGTGCCAAAGGCCTGCTGCGGCGCCCACCGGAAGTCCTCTCCGAACCAACCGATGCTCCGGTTCCCGATCCGTCCCGGGTCGCTGATCGGGAGCAGGTGCGGGATGTGCACGCGATACTCCGCGCTGGCCACCAGCACCGTGTCGCCCGCCGCCGCCGATTCCGGATACCCGCGCACGCTGTACATCCCGCCGATCACGTCCTGCTCGTTGGGGATCAGTCGTGCATCGCCCAGGGCATGCTGCCCACGCACCGACACGCTCACCTCGTGCGCCAGCGTCTGCATCCCGCCCGGTCCGCCCCGGTACCCCTCGCTGTTGAGCAAAGGCTCGAGGAAGAGCGACTGCGAGAAGTTCCACTTGAGCACGGCCCAGTTCTCTTCGGCGTTGAGCCGCCCCAGTTCCCCCGCCTCGCTCCCGCTGGTCCCCGCCAGGTCCGGCACGCTGACCTCGAGCATCACGCCCGCGTTCAGCGCCGACCAGCCCGTGTACCGCTCGGCCTGCAGCCCGACATACGGGATCAGGAACTGCGTCTGTCCGTCCTCGCCAAAGAGATCGTTCGTGACCGACACATCCTGCCAGCGCGCCCCGCCGATCCCGTCGAGGAAGAACTGCCCGTGCTGCCAGAGAGTCCCGCTGACCTGCGCGCCGAGCTGCCACGTGGTGCCGCTGAACTCTTCGCCCGCCAGCCCGACCTCCGACGCGTCATAGGTCGAATACACGCCATAGGTCTTCACGCGGATCGTGTCCGACAGCAGCGGGAACTCGTACGACGCCGAGAGGGCGTGCGAATCGGTGAACCCCGCGGTGTTGTACCCCACGCGCAGCACGTCGTCCGAGTCGGTCAACTGGTAGTGCGCAAAGCCGATCTCTTCGCGCCACTCGTTCGTGTGCGACGTGCCCGTGTTCGAGAGCCCCGCATAAATCTCCCAGGGCTTACTCTCCGAGATCACGTAATCCAGGATCACGTCGCGCGGGCTCTCGCCCGACGCCAGCGCCACATCCACCCGCCGCCCGGGGTGCCGCCCAAGCCGGTAGACATACGCGTCGGTCTTCTCCTTGAGCACCAGGTCGCCCTCGCGCACGGGCGATTGCTGCCGCACCCGCGCGTGCGAGGCGTTGGTCCGGTCCACCGGATTCTGAACCACGCGTCGCCCGGTCTGGGGGTCGCGCGTGGCGAAGCGATCGCCCGAGGCGACCGTCCGCACCTGGCGCACCACGCCCGTCCAGATGACCAGCCGCATCTCCGTGCGCTGCCCGCCCCGCAGGTCTTCGCCGGTGATCTCGTCCACGTCCTCGGGGTGGGCCTGCACGAACACGCCGTAGTACCCGCGCTGGTTCAACTCGCCCACGATCGCCTTGGCCACCTCGGTCAGGGCCGAGGCGTGGAAGACGCCCCCGAAACCCTCGATAATCTCGCCCACGCGCACCGTGACCGTCGCCACGCCCGGCGTCGGGCTCACGTACCCCCCCGGCGTCACGCCCAGCGTGACATTCGCCCCCGTGATCTGCTCGATCGACGGGTGGGCCGGGTGCTCTCCCCGATACTCCACCACAAAGCGCGATACTTGGAAGGCCGCCCCCTCCACCGCCGCCGGCGGTGCAACAGGAGTTGTCGTCTTGGGCGATGCCTCCAAGTCAATCGCCGGCTGGCGGCCGGGCTGGATCGCGTTGACATCAAAGGGTTCGGAGTTCTGCTGTCCATGCGCCAGCCCGCCCGACAGCCCCGCTGTCAGGCCAGCGGCGAGCGCCAGCGCCCACGCTCGGCCAGGCCCGAAACCCAAACCCACGTTGAATCTGCACTTGAGCGTCATCGGCGATCCATACTCCTTCCGCCGTCCCTGCGCGCACCGGCACACCCTCGGGTGCCTCCTGCGCAGGCACGCAACCTAGACCCCCGTCGGGGTGGCGTCAAGTCACCGCCTCATTCCCGGGCGGGGGTATCGCCGGGGCGGTCCATCATCTCCACGGCCCCAACCGCCTCTTCGATCCGTTGCAGGGCTCGCGACGCCGACACCCGCGACCGCTCCGCGCTGAAGGCCAGGCGGAACCCCACGTCGGCAAACCCCTCCATCGCCTCGGCGGGGTCCACCGCGAGGGGTCTGCCCGGCGTCGTCGCGCCCCCCAGGGCCGAGCCGCCGATCACCCGCAGCCGTTCCAGATTCCCCAGGAAGGCCTCGGCCCCTTCGGGCGTCGGGTCGGTCATCGCCTCCATCCCCGGGGCGTCCTCGTGCACAAACTCGGCCACGTTGCCCACGATGTGCGCATATCGATCGCCCTCAACCCGCGTCGTCGCCAGCCACGCCCATCCGTCGACCACCTCGGTCACGAGGTGCACATCGTCCGTGGGCAGCAATCGGGGCGCATCCTTCTCAACGAAGATCCCCGCCGTCGGCCATTCGGGCTGATACCCCGCCAGCGTGTCGAGGTGCGCCATCAACACCCCCCACGCCGGATCGCGCAGGTTGGTCGGTCCCGGGTTTCCCGAGGCGGCCGTCCACTCGTCGGGCGTGGGCAGACGGCAGCCCATCAGCCGCGCACAGGTCAACGCCGCCGTCGCCGAGACATACTGCATGGGTGAATCCCACGTCGGGGGCGCAATCGTCGCCCCTTGCGGAAAGTAACTGCGGCCCTCCATTCCCGGGCGATGGCGCATCCACCCCTGGCTGGGCGGGTCCGAGTCGGGATAGGCGGGCACGATGAACTCGTCGTGGCGACGACCCCAGTCCCACGAGCGCACGCCTCGGCGCGGGTCCACTCCGCCCCGGGCGAAACTCGCCGAGAGCGCCGCTTCCAGGCGCTGGATCGATTCGGCCTCGCCCGGACCGGGTTCGGGCATCTGCCCACGGACACCCGCGGAACGTGCCACGCCCGCGACCCCCGCGGCGAAGACCCCGACACTGGTTTCCGCTGTCGCCAGATACGAGACTTTGTTCGCCTCGCCGCCGCGCCCCAGGCGACGGAAGGTCACCCGCTGTTCGGGGACGCGCCCCGTCGCGCGGGCATACGTCACCTCGGCGGCGTCGCGCGAGACATGCTCGACGCGCCAGCCCGCCTTGCCCGGGCCCACCGCCTCAAAATCGAGCGAGGCCCACGGGTCGAGCGCATCACGCACCCCGCGGCCCGCGGTCTGGGCGCCCTCGATCTCCGCGATCTTCTCGACGAACGCATTGGCGGCATTGGTTAACGCCTCGACCCGTGCAACGGGATCAAGCCCTTCGCATTTCTGCTGCGCCTCGCCCAGACGCCAACGCTCGAGGTTGAACCGCGTCCACCCGGGCAACGACTGCTCGTCGGAGGGCTCGATCCCGAGTCGCCCCATGGCCTCGAACATCGGTGTCTGCTCACGCCCGGTCCTGCAGCGGTTCAGAAACGACGTGGCACAATGCAGCGTGGCACGATTCACCCGCGATGCCAGCATCGGGCGACGCTTGGGTGAGAACGAGTTCGCGGCATTAGTGGCGAGATCGTGCAGCGCGATCATCTCGCGCACGTCCGCGCCGTCGCGGGGCCACGCCAGGCTCGTAAGGCGCAGCCAGGCCTGGATCGCGCGGGACTTGTCCGGATCACCACCGTTGACGCCGCTGCGCACGATCGCCGCGAGTTCGCCCGTGTTGCTCAGCTCGCCGATCGCCACATAGTCGTTGAGTTGCTGCACGAGCGGTCGGAGCGCCTCGCCCGCCGCCGGGTCATTCAGGGCCTGAATCTCGCGCAGGGCGGCGATCATCGACACCGTGTCGTTCACGGGCTCGTCGGGGGCGAACGCGCCGTTGAGCCCCGTGTCGATGCGCTGGGCCTGTGCCAGGATCGTCTCCACCTGGGCCGCCCAGGTGCGCGCGCCCGACACGCTGGGTTCGATGCTCGCGCCGCTCGCCGCCGCATCACCCGCGCGCCCGATCCACTCCTCGGTGCCCCGGGCGATGAGCGTCTCCATACCCGGGCGAACGCTCGCGGGGACTCCCTCCATCGGGATCCGTGTCGCTCCCTGGATGCTCTTCTCGGCGTTGGCCAGCACGGGTTCGAGCGCGTCGAGCCGGGCTCTGGCCGCACTCCACCCGGCGGCGGGATCGATCGCCCGCACCTCGCGCGTCCATCGACGGCGCATCGCCTCGCTCGCGAACGCCGGCGTGCGCGCCCGCTCGTCGAGCATTGACGCCAGTCGCTGGCGGCTTTCGTCGGCCTTCTCCCGGGCGACGCTCTGCACGCCTTCCATCGCCGCGTGCAGTTCCGCCAGTTCACGCCGCTGCGCCGCCCGTTCGGAGGGGTTCTGCGTCGCCGCCTGCTTCTCCACGCGCGTGATCGCCTGACGTACGCGGTCCGCCAGTGATTCATCGAACGCACGACCCTCGCCCGCGGCGTCGGCGCGCAGCCGCTCGACCGCCTCCTGCGCCTGCTCGATCGCCGCCCGCACCGCCCCCTCGCCCGGGCCCGCGGGTTCGTGGACGGCTTCTCGCGTGGGTTCGGGCCCCTTGGCGCTCTGATCCGCTGGCTGTGGCGTCGGCCCGCCACTGAATAACCACCAGCCAAACAGCATCAGCGCGATGATCCCGACGGGCACCGCCATCGGCACGCGCCGGCGCGCCGCGGGCGCGGGCGCATCACCCTGCTCGCGCAGCAGCATGTCGAGGCGACGATTCGCCGCCCCGGGGTCGCTGGGCATCGACGTGTTCTGTGTCGCGGGGGGGATCCCCTTCTCGTTCATGCGCGCACACAGCAGGTTGGTCGCCCGCGGCTCGCCCACCACGAGATCGATCCACGCCCGGTCGGGCCCGGCCAGCGCAAGGATCGGCGTCCCCGCGGGCACCTCGCCCGCGACCACCTCGATCCACGCCAGCGCCGCCCGCCCCGGATCGGCCAACACCCGCGGCACGCGCAGGTTGATCCCCTTCCCTTCCGACGCCTGCCGCGACTTCTCGAGTTGTCCCAGCACCCGCAGCAGCCCCGCCCGCGACGGACCAAGGTCCGCGTGGTCGATCAGTTCACCCAGGTTCGAGGCGGACTGTTCGTGCCTGGCCGCATCGATCAACGCCTTGTCCTCGAGCTGGCGGCGGGCCTCGCCCACCGACAGCCGCACGAGTTCGGGCGACGAGGTCTGGGCGGCTTTGGATTCGACGCTCTGGAGCACGGGCAACGCTGTGTCCACGCTCCATGCGTGGGGCATCCGCTCCACAAGGGCGCAGGCGAACATGGGCTGAGCGTCGGCTCGCCCGCCGCCCACGCGCGCCGAGGCAAGTCGGCCCACCACCAGGCTGGTGCCGAGCTTCCACAGGACGATCGACGGATAAGAGGCCATGCGTTCATCGGGGGCGACTTTGTCCCACGCGCCCGAGTCCGCATTCGACCCCAGCCCGAGCAGGTAGAGCGACCGCTTGGCGCGGGTCAGTGGTTCGCACGTGAGCCCGATGTCCTCGATGCTGCCGGGCCACCCCGCGTGCTTGCCGAATACCGTGACGTGTACGCCTACACCCTGGCCTGTCGAGTCTGCTGGCACGATCGCTCCTTCAGGTTTGGCCGCTCGGCCCTGCGTAGTGCGGGCCCGCCGCCCCGGGTAAGCCGCGCCGCTGCGCCGCCCGCCCGCACCATGATATCGGGCCCGATCGGGGCGTCCCCACCCGCACATCCCGCGCCCCCGCGCGGGGTGTCGATGCCGGCCCGCCATCGCCCCGCGCGGTGCGCACGCCATGGGTCGATAGCCGTTGTGTCCACCCGCGGCCAACGCGCGGGACGCGGAGGGAAGCCAGCCCATGCGTACCGCCATGCTTTCGGTCGTCACCCTGATCCTGTGTGCGCCCCTGGGGGGGTGCGTGTCGGGGTCTTCGGCGCCGATGGTCGCCGCCGGCCCGGGCGTGAGCGCGGGCGATGCGTTCGGCCTGGGCATGCCCGCGTACGAGCGGCATCTGGCGGCCAAGGCCGCACAGGCCCAGGCCACACCCCAGGCTCAGGCGAGCGCGGATCAGACACCCAGGTAGGCCTTGCGGACTTCGTCGCTGGTGGCCAGGTCCTTGGCCTGTCCCTGCATCGCGACCTCGCCCACCTCGAGCACGTAGGCCCGGTGGGCCACCTTGAGGGCCATGCGCGCGTTCTGCTCGACGAGCAGGATCGTGGTGCCCGAGGCGTTGATCTCGCGGATGATCGAGAAGATGGTCTGCACGATCTGCGGTGCCAGCCCCAGGCTGGGCTCATCGAGCAGCAGCAAGCGCGGACGGGCCAGCAGCGCGCGCGCCATCGCGAGCATCTGCTGCTCGCCCCCGGAGAGCGTCCCGGCCAGTTGCCCGATGCGCTCACGCAGGCGCGGGAACAGCGTGAGCGCCCGCTCCTTGTCCTTGGCGATCCCCGCCTGATCCTCGCGGATATAGGCCCCCAGGCGCAGGTTCTCGTCGACGGTCATGTTGGCGAAGACACCGCGCCCTTCGGGCGACTGGGCGATGCCCAGTTTCACGATCTCGTGCGGAGCCGATTTCGCGATTGATTGCCCCTCAAACAGGATGTCGCCCTTCGTGGGGCGCAGCAGGCCCGAGATCGTGCGCAGAGTCGTGGTCTTGCCCGCGCCGTTGCTGCCGATGAGCGTGACGATCTCGCCCTGGGCAACGGTGAGGCTCACGCCGTGCAGCGCGACGATCGCCCCGTAGCGGACTTCGAGGTCGCGGACCTCAAGCATGGGGGGCCTCCTCGGCCTCGTCGGGGGCGCCCAGATAGGCCTCGATCACCTTGGGGTTGTCCTGGATGGCCTTGGGGGGCCCCTCGGCGATGCGCACGCCGTAGTCCAGAACCGTGATCCGCTCGCAAATGTCCATGACCACACCCATGTCGTGCTCGATGAGCAACACGGCGACCTTGAACTCGTCGCAGACGCGCCGGATCAGGCCGCGCAACTGGGCCTTCTCCTGCGGGTTCATGCCCGCGGCGGGCTCGTCGAGCAGCAGGACCTTGGGCTCCGTGGCCAGGGCGCGCGCGATTTCGAGTTTGCGCTGATCGCCGTACGGCAGGCTGCGACCCTCCTCGTCGGCCCGGTCACCCAGGTCGAAGAGTTCGAGCAAGGCGCGGCTGCGTTTTTCGATCTCGCGTTCTTCGAGCCGATGGCGCTTGGTTCGCAGCACCGCCGCCAGCATGCCGTGCTTGACGCGGACATGGCAGGCCAGGCGCACGTTGTCGAGCACGCTGAGTTCGCCAAAGAGGCGGATGTTCTGGAACGTGCGGGCCATGCCCACGCCGGCGATGCGGCTGGGGCGCATGCCGGTGATGGGACGCCCGTCGAGAATCACCTCGCCCGCGTCGGGCGTGTAGACGCCCGTGAGGAGATTGAAGACGGTGGTCTTGCCCGCGCCGTTGGGGCCGATGAGCCCGCGCAGCGACCCGGCGGGCAGATCGAGGGCGAAATCGTCGACGGCCCGCAAGCCGCCGAAGGACTTGGTCACGCCGCGGACCTGGAGCATGGGGCGGGGCGGGGCCTCGTTCATGACGAGGACCTCCGGCGGCGGGTGCGCCCGTGGGCCGCCTGCACCAGCGAGCGCCACCACTGGCGGTCCCAGACTTCGCGCACGCCCAGCAGACCCTTGGGGCGGAGGATCATGATGAGGATCAGGCTCAGGGCGTAGAGAATCATGCGGTAGTCGGCGAGGTTGATGCCCTTTTTCAGGGCGACGTAGCGGATCAACTCGAGGGCGATGGTGATCGACACGACCCAGATCGCCGCCTTGAGTCGCTTGCCGCCCGAGAGGATCACCGCCAGCACCAGCACGACCAGACCCGCGGGCCAGACGTGGGGCGGGGCGCGGAGGAGTTCGGGGAGGATCGTGAGGCCCGTGGCGGCGATCGCCGCCCCCGAGATCGACCCCATCCCGCCCAGCACCACCATGATGATGATGTCGAAACTCTTCATGAAGCCCAGTTCGGCGGGGTTGAGCGTGACGCCCACGGTGTGGGCGAAGAGCCCGCCCGCGATGCCCGCGAAGAACGCCGCCAGCACGAAGGCGCGGACCTTGTATCGCGTGGTATCGACGCCCATGGCCTCGGCGGCGATCTCGTCCTCGCGGATCGAGAGGAACGCCCGCCCGTAGCTGCTCTGCTTGAGGCGGTACGAGACGGCCATCGTCGCCCCCACCGCCACCGCCACCCAGAACATGCTGTTGTAGAAGGGCAGCCCCGAGAACCCAAGCGACCCGCCCACCATCAGCGGCAACTTATAGAACGGCGTGGCGCTGATCTCTTCGGTCGTGTAGAGCACGTCGGTGGTCAGGTTCTGGACCAGCACGCGGACGATCTCGCCAAAGCCCAGCGTCACGATCGCCAGGTAGTCGCCGCGAAGGCGCAGTGAGGGAAGGCCCACCAGGTACCCGCAACCAGCGGCGACGACGCCCCCGGCAAGGATCGCCCCCAGGAACATGAAGTCGGCTGGGCGGAACCAAAGCCCCTCGTCGGCGCCGCTGACGCGCCCGCCGTAGGCCATCGCGTCGCCCCAGATCATCATCGACCCGTAATAGACAATGGTGGCGGCGACATACCCGCCCACGAGCATGAACGCCGCGTGACCCATCGAGAACTGACCGGTGAACCCGTTGACGATGGTGAGCGAGACGGCGAGGACGACGTTGATGCCGATGTCGATGAGCACCTTCGCGTAGAAGGGGCTGAGCATCGGCTTGACGATGAAGTGCATGACCAGGCCCAGGGCCAGCACCAGCAGGAAGGGGGCGAGCGAGCGCAGGAACTCGACGAAACCGCGATCGCCCGAAGAGAATGTGGCCGAGGCGGTGGGCACGGGGTCAGACTTTCTCCGTGGCCGATGAGCCCAGGATCCCCCCCGGGCGCACGAGCAACACGACGATGAGCAGGGCGAAGACGAACAGGTCCTTGAGGCCCGACGAGACATAGCGGGCGCTGAAGAACTCGAGCAGACCGATCAGGATCCCGCCGAGCATGGCGCCGCGGATGTTGCCGATCCCGCCCACGACCGCGGCGACGAAGGCCTTGAGCCCCAGCAGCACCCAGATCGCCGCGGCGGGTTGGTTCAGCCCGGGGTACTTCTGCCCGAAGAGGAAGCCGGCAGCGGCGGCGAGCACCGCGCCCATGACGAAGGTGTAACTGATGACGCGATCGACGTTGATGCCCATCAGCGAGGCGTTGGAGGGGCTGAACGAGACGGCCCGCATCGCCCGCCCGAACTTGGTGCGGAAGACCAGGAAGTCGAGGGCGATCATGAGCACCACCGCCGTCAACGCCCCCACCACGTCGACCAGGTGGATGTTGACCGGCGGGCGGGTGAGATCGCCCGGGATGCCCCCGATCTTGGCGACGTGCACGTCGGGCAGCAGCCCGGGCATGCGCTGGGGCTTGGTGCCGAAGAGGAACTCGAGCTGGCCCAGGTTCTGCAGGAAGAGCGAGACGCCGATGGCCGTGATGAGCACATTAAGGCGCGGCGCCCCGCGCAGCGGCTTGTACGCCAGGCGCTCGATCACGAAGCCCGTCATCGCGCAGGCGAGCATGGCGCACGGCAGGGCGACGACCCCCGCCCACCAGGGAACCGGATTCCCCTCGGGCCAGGCCCACCCCGCCAGAAAGGCCACCACGCTGAGCGAGGTCCACGCGCCGATGACAAAGACGTCGCTGTGCGCAAAGTTGATGAACTTGAGAATGCCGTAGACCATCGTGTAGCCCAGCGCGATGAGCGCGTAGAGGCTGCCGACGGCCAGGGCATCAACAAGGGTTTGGAGAATGCTCTCGAACACGTGAGGGGCAGATCCTAGCCGAAACCACGCGCCGTGCGAACCCCCGCCCGGTGCCCCGAACACGACCCCAAAAAAGAAACCGGCGACCCGAAGGCCGCCGGCGTGGTGAAATGTTCCCGAACGTCGTGCGGGGTTATGGCTCGATGGTGGCGACGTAAGCCGGGCCGAGGTCACCCGCCTCGTTGCGGCGCATCTGGACCATGACCGCGGGCTTGCTGGCGTCGCGGTTCTTATCGATGGTGATCGCGCCCGTGACGCCCTTGTAGCCGGCGGTCTGGGCAATCGCGGCGGCGAGGTCCTTCCCGTCGAGGCTCTTGGCCCGCTTCATCGAGTCGAAGAGCACCTGCATGGCGTCGTAGCCGAGGGCGGCGAGGCCGTCGGGCGTCTGGCCGAACTCGGCCTTGTACTTCTCGACGAACGCGCGGACGAGGGCACCCTCCTGATCGGGGGCGTAGTGGTTGGAGTAGTAACTCCCCTCGATAGCGTCGCCGCCGATCTTGCCCAGTTGTTCGCTGTCCCACCCGTCGCCGCCGAGGAGGGGGATGTCCTTGCTGATGCCCAGGCGCCGGGCCTGAAGGGCGACGTTGCCCGCGTCGGTGTAGTAGCCAGGGACGAAGATGGCCTGGGGGCTCTTAGAACGGATGTTGGCGAGCTGGGCCGAGAAATCCTGATCGCCGCCGGTGAAGGCCTCGTCGGCGACGATGGTGCCGCCCATGGCGGTGAAGTGCTTCTTGAACTCGTCACGCAGGCCCTTGGAGTAGGCCTGGCCCTGGTCATAGAGAACGGCGGCGCGGTCGAGCTTCAGGTTCTCGCGCACGAACTTGGCCACGACGAACCCCTGGAAGGGATCGATGAAGCAGACGCGCGAGACCATCGAGCGACCCTGCGTCACGCGCGGGTTGGTGCTGCTGGGCGAGACCATCGGCACGCCGTACTGCTGGCAGACCGCCCCACCGGCGAGGCTGAGGCTGCTGGCGACCTCGCCCAGCACCGCGACGACCTTGTCGGAGGTGACCAGGCGCGTGACGGCGGTGCCCGCCTCCTTGCTCTCGCCCTTGGTGTCATAGGTGATCACTTCGATCGGGCGCCCGTTGAGCCCGCCCGCGGCGTTGATCTCCTTGAGGGCCAGGCGGATGCCCTGATCCGTCGACTGACCGAAGGTTGCCTCTTTGCCGGTCATCGAGGCGTAGTGCCCGACCTTGATCGGAGAACTGTCCTGGGCGTGGGCCACGCTGGCAAGCCCCGCGGCCAGAAATGAAACTGCACATGCCGCTCTCATCCAACCCTTCATGCTCATTCCTTTCGATGGTGCACCCAAGACCCGGGCGCGTGTCACTCACATGGATCACCCACGGTCTGACGCCTTCCCGATGCCCGGGTTCGGCACGTCGTGGGCATTATGACCATATTGAGCCAGGTCGGAGGCCCAAGGGGCCTTCCCAGTCACGAACAATTGCCTAAATCATTGACATACAACGCGATGCAACGGACAATCGGTCTCCCGACGAAGAACGGCACCCCGGCGATCCGTGGCGCTGGTGAAGGTTGAGTGGGAAGAGGAGAGCGAAGAATGTCGAGCAGCCTGCATCGGGTTTCGTTCAGTATCGCGAGCATTCTGGCGGCGGGCGCGATGGCCCAGAGCCTGGTCCCCGCGAGCATCGTCGTGCAGGCGGGCGATATCCCCGCGGGCCAGGCGGGGACGATCGGCAATCTAAACCCGCCATTCACCGATGCCGACGGGCGTGTCGGCTTCACCGGTTCGCTCACGGGCGCGGTCACGACCAACTTCGTCTGGTACGACACGGGCATCGTCTGGACCAACGCCATGGCGCCGGGCGGGTTCGTGCTCTCGGGCGCGGAAACCTCGTGCGGCGTGGGGGCCGGGGGGCAGTTCCTCTATTCACCCTCAATCAACGGGAATGACGGGATCTGGGGCAACCACGGCTATGTGATCGCGGATGGGGATCCTGCCCCGGGGGCACCGGGGTTGTTTATCTCCTTCGCCAGCCGCCCGATCATGTCGGGCAACGGCATCGGCACGTTCATCGCCGGTTTGTCCACGACGCCGGGCGGGAGCAGCCAGGGGCGGGCCGTCTATCGCTATGACAACCAGCCCAACCCCTCGGTGCAGCTGGTGTTCCGCACGGGCGACGTGGTCTTCCCCGCGCCGCACAACTTCCCGATTAATACCGCCACGCCGACGGTCTCGTTCACGTACGACTTCTCGGACAACGGGCTGCACCACATCCACTTCATCGGGCTGGTGACGGGCGCCGCGTTCAACGACGGATATATCTACCTCGACGGCACGCCGCTGATGCGCGAGGGCGACCTGACGGGTCTGCCGGGCGAGACATGGGAGAACTTCACCGCCGTGGGCGTGAACAACTCGGGTCAGAGCGTGGTCTGCGGGGACACCAACGCCTCGGCCTTCTTTGACGGGTTCGTGGCCTGCAACGGACAGATCGCCGTCCGCGAGGACGACCTGATCCGTGGGGTGCACCTCCTGGGGCCTTCAACACCCCAGTCGGTGTCGATCAATAACTGCGGCCTGGTGGTGCATGTCTGGACCGTCGGGAGCGGCTCGAGCGCCGTTCGCCACGTCTTTGTGGGCGATGTGAACAACCTGCTCCACTCGTCCGAGCGGGTGGTTTCCGTCGGCGACCTGCTCGACACCAACGCCGACTCCATCGCCGATTACCAGGTCAAGGCCATCAACGCCACCACCATCGCGAGCCAGGGCGTCGACCTGGCCGACGACGGCGGGCTCTATCTTGAACTCGTGATCTCCACGCCCGGGCAGAGCGACGACCGCGAAGCGATCGTCCGGTTCAGCGTCCCCGCGTGCGTCCCCGCGTGTGCCCCGTGCGTCGCGGACTTCAACAACTCGGGCGGGACCCCCGACGACGCCGACGTCGCGGCCTACTTTGAGGCGTGGAACAACGGCGATGTGTGCGCCGACGCCAACGCTTCGGGTGGGACGCCCGACGATGCCGACGTCGCCGAGTTCTTCATGCTCTGGAACAACGGCGGCTGCTAATCGTTCTTGGTCGGATCTACGCGCGATCAACGGGCATGGCTTCCATGCCCGTTTTTCATGCGCTCAACACCCTTGCGTCCAGCGTTCATAGAAGTACGCCACATCGGCGTCGTCGGGCGTACCGCCGGATTGATTGACATCGGCGGAACCGAGCCCCTCGTTCCAGGCATCGAAGAACGCCGCGACGTCGGCGTCGTCGGGGGTCCCGCCCGAGTGGTTGAAATCGGCGAGGCACCCGCCCGTGAGCGTGATGTCATCAAGAAACTGATAGACGGTCTCGTTCTGAGGCGCACTGCGAGTGACGCGGATGCCCAACTGAGCCACGCCCGCGATCTCTCGATCAAACTCGCCCGCGATCTCGCCCCACCAGAAACCCGGGCCGGCGGTCGGCGGGGCCGCGTGCGTCGCCACGACCTCGTTATCGATGTACAGTTCAAAGACGCCGCCGGAAGATGGGCTGGCCGGCACGATCGACTGAACCGCCCAGGATGCGCCGAAACGGTAACGACCGGGCGAAGGGAACTGGACTGTCTGCCAGAAGAGCACGCCTTGCGCGCCGGTATTGGGCACCCGCTGTCCAACGCCCAGGGCGCACGCGGGCCCGGCCTCGCGCGGGCCGGGGCCGTCCATGTCGACATTGGAAACAATCGCCAAGCGCGTCAGCCCCCAAGTCGTATGTGAGACCGTCCATGGGGCAAGCGACCCGCTGCTGAAATCCGGGTTGACCACCTGCGCCTGAACCGCGCCGCCAAAGGCCAGCCACACGAGGAGTGAGCACCACCGGATCACGTTCGACCTCCCGTCGGAGGCTACCGGGATCGGGGCGGGCTCGCAAGGGAACTTGCGGGGGGCGCTGGAGGATGATGCGTCCACCTATACTTGCCTCCCCGCGGGCGTCCGGGCGTTGATGCCGGGCTCTGGCGGGCCCTCGCACCACTCATTCACGAAAGGTCGCCCCTTGTCCGACACTCACTTCGACGTTCTGGTCATCGGCGGCGGGCCCGCCGGCTATGTCGGCGCCATCCGCGCCGCTCAACTCGGCTACAAGACCGCGTGCATCGAGCGGGCCAAGCTGGGCGGGGTCTGCCTGAACTGGGGCTGCATCCCGTCCAAGAGCCTGCTGGCCAACGCCGAACTGGTCGAGAAACTGACGAAGGCCGACGCGCAGAAGTTCTGGGGGCTCAAGATCGGCGGGAGCGTCGAGCTCGACTGGGACCGCGTGATCGGTCGCTCGCGCGACGTGGCGTCCAAGCTCAACAAGGGGATCGAGTTCCTCTTCAAAAAGAACAAAGTGACCCACTTCGTGGGCAACGCCAAGATCACCAAGGCCGCCACGCCCGCCAACGGGAACAAGTGCACGGTCGAGGTGCAGGAGTGCCAGGTCAAGGAAGAGCTGACCAGCGCCCCCGCCACGCCCGGGAAGACCACGCAGACCCTCACCGCGACGCACGTGATCGTCGCCACCGGGAGCGTCGCCCGCGATCTGCCCTTCGCCAAGTTCGACGGCGACCGGATCTGGGGCGCCCGCGAGGCGATGTTCAACAAGGAACGCCCCAAGAAGCTCGTCGTCGTCGGCGCGGGCGCCATCGGCATGGAGTTCGCCTATTTCTACCACTCGATGGGCACGCAGGTCACCGTCATCGAGATGCTCGATCGCATCGTCCCCATCGAGGACGCCGACGTCGGAACCGCGCTGCAGAAGGTCTACACCAAGAGCGGCATGACGATCCTCACCTCGCACACCACGCTGGCGGTCGAGAAGAGCGGCGCGGGGGTCAAGGTCACCGTCGCTCCCTTCGCCGCGGGCAAGGCCGACGAGTCGAAGAAGCAGGTGCTCGAGGCCGACCGCGTGCTGCTGGCCATCGGCGTGAAGGGTCGCACCGACGGCCTGTGCGACGCGTCGCTGGGCCTGAAGATCGAGAAGGACCACATCGTCACCGACTTTGTGCCCGGCAAGACGACGAACCAGGCGATCGATTACAAGACGAACCTGCCGGGCGTCTACGCCGTGGGCGACGTGATCGGCCCGCCCTGGCTCGCGCACGTGGCGAGCGAAGAGGCGATCACGTGCGTCGAGCGGATCGCGTGGAAGGCCAAGAAGTGGCACCACGAGCCGCACCCGATCGACTACGGCATCATCCCTGGCTGCACGTATTGCGTGCCGCAGGTGGCGTCGGTGGGCTTCACCGAGCAGAAACTCGTCGAGCTGGGCAAGGTCAAGGGCAAGGACTACGAGGTGGGCAAGTACGCCTTCCAGTCGCACGGCAAGGCGATCGCGGCGGCGCACACCGACGGGTTCGTCAAGATCCTGCGCGGCCTGCCCCGCGGCGAGATCCTGGGCGCGCACATCCTGGGCGATCAGGCGACAGAACTCATCGGCGAGTTGACCCTGGCGCGCCGCCTGGAGGCGACGACCGAAGAACTCATCGCGACGATCCACGCGCACCCGACGATGCACGAGGCGGTGCACGAGGCAGCGCTGGCCGCCGAGGGACGCGCGATCCACGCCTGATTTTGCGACGCGATGCGAACGAACTACGAAACCCCTCCCCTGCGGGAGGGGTTTTTGCATACACACAACGCGGTCATGCAAACAAAGTACAACCGGCGCGCCGGTGCAGCGGCTTGTTACTGAACACTGGAGAATTCGTGTGTGTGAATCGCGCTCGCGTCGTTAGGCTGGGAATGGCGAGTGCGGGATGAGGAGCCCGCCCCGCGCCAAGGAACTCCAGGACAAACGCGATAACGACGCCGCTCTTTGCCGCATGCGTGATCGCGCTGGCTTCGGGGCAAACCGCCGTGGCTCAGCAGATCGATTCCTTCTTTGATATCTGGACCGAGTTGTCGATCGGACCTTCGTATCCCGCCGGTGACCCCTCGTTTAACCTGACAGCAACGCAGGCGGCCCGCACTCCTGACCGCCTGCTTCATTCGCTGCAACTCCGAATCAATCAGTGTCTCGCATTCACGATTCTGGGGTGTATATTGACAGGCGGGGGAGCGGCGCACCACGGAGGTTCTCGATGCGTCCCATCGCGATGTGCATTGTTCTTGGTTCGTCCTCGCTGACCCTGGCCCAAGGCCTGCCGGTCTTTACCGACACGTTCGACAGCGCGCCGTCACCGCTGTGGAGCAACACGCGCGGGGACTGGACCACCGCCAATGGCGAATACTTCGCCCAGGCGCCCAGCAACAACCCGGCCACCGTGACTTCGGTTCCCTTTGTCCTAGGAGATCTCGATCTCGATCTGGACGTGCTCAGCGTGTCCGACGGCGGGGTCTGGCTGCACCTGAACGAGGCGGAGAACTCGGGCGTGTTGCTGGTCACGGGTGGGTGGGGGCACACCGGGACAGGTTTCTACTTCCACGTCATGACCAACGGGTCCTATTCGCCCGTCTATGCCCAGTCGCCGCCGCTCTTCAACCAGGGCGATGACCTGCACCTGACGATCCGGGTGCGGGGGTCGGTCTATCGCGTGTATCTCAATGGCTCGGCCCAGCCCGTTGCCGAGTTCGCGCATTCCGAGCCGCTGGTCGGACGCATCGGTCTGTACGACTTCACCGTGGGCGGACAACGCTTCGACAACATCGTCCTGGTCAATCCCTGCCTGGGAGATTTCAACAACTCCGGCGGAACTCCCGACGACGCCGATGTGGCCGCCTTCTTTGAGGCATGGTCGAACGGTCATCCGCTGGCCGATCTGAACCGCTCCGGTGGCACCCCCGACGATGCCGATGTGGCCGCCTTCTTCGAGCGTTGGGACAACGGCTGCTGAGGCCGCCTGAGATCTGATCCCCATTCCAATACCCAAGGGCGTGGCAGCGTTGTGCGGCCCGTGGATCGGTGCTGCAGGACTGGCGTGCGAGCACCTTCAGTTCCAGCGAAGCCCATGAACTCCAAGAAGTTGCACCAGGTGTAATCCCTGGCTTTGGCTGCGTCTCACTCCAGGCGGCCAATCTCGGATAAATTTCTCCACATTCTGATTGACACGGGGCCCCAGGCGCGGCGACAATGAATACGAGACTGATATATCCGTTATTGGTCGCGGTTCCACTGGAGGTCGCGCATGTCGAGCCAAGCCACACGTCGTTCCAAACTGATCGCGGGCCTCTTCGGCGGGACGATCCTTGCCATCGGGGGCTCACTGGCCATCGCCACGATCATTGAACTGACGTTCGAGGATCTGCACCTGCGCGGCACGCAGGTCAACGAGATCCCCCACTGGAACATTCAGACCTCGCAGAACTGCATGCTCTGCCACGGCGAGTTCGACGAGGATAAGGACCCCTACGCCACGTGGCACGGGAGCCTGATGGGCCAGGCGGGACGCGACCCGCTGTTCTATGCCCAGATGACACTGGCCAACCAGGACACGGTCAACGCGGGCTACTTCTGCATGCGGTGCCACGTCCCGATGACCTTCGTCACGGGGCACGCGTACCAGCCCGACGGCACCACGCTCGATGATCGCGACAAGGACGGCGTCAACTGCCACTTCTGCCACTCGATGGTCGATCCGGTCTATCGCCCTGGCGTCAGCCCCCCCGGCGACGAGTCGCTTCTGGCCGGGCTGCAGTCGGGCGCACCTCAGCACTACGGCAACTCGATGTTCGTGCTCGACCCGCTGGGCGTGCGGCGCAGCGCGCGTGGTACCACCGACGCCCCCCACGCCGTGATCCAGTCGCCCTTCCACTCGACGGGCAGCATGTGCGGCACGTGCCACGAGGTGGGCAACCCCGCCGTCAGCCGCCAGGTCGACGGCTCATACCGGTACAACACGCTCGACCAGGCGCCGCCGACGGAAGATCCGGATCAGCTCTTCCCGCTCGAGCGGACGTACACCGAGTGGAAACTCTCATCGTTCGCGAACGGCGGGGTATCGATGGGCGGGCGGTTTGGCGGGCTCAACGCCGACGTGGTGTCGACCTGCCAGGACTGCCACATGCCCAAGGTCGAGAGCCAGTTGTGCTTCTTTGGCCCGACGCACAACGACGCGCGGGCGCACGATTTTGCGGGCGCGTCGGCCCAGGTGCTCGACATCATCGCCGTCTACACCGCCAACGACCCGGACGTGAACCAGGACTACCTCGCCCGTGGGCGGGCCAAGGCGGTCGCGATGCTCCAGCGGGCGGCGGACCTCGAACTGACGCAGAGCGGCCCGTTGATGAACGTGCGCGTGATCAACCAGAGCGGGCACAAGATTCCCACCGGGCATATCGAAGGACGCCTGATCTTCATCAATGTGAAGTTCTTCGACGCGGGGAACAATCTCATCGCCGAGCACGGGCACTACAACCCGATCACGGCGGACCTCGACGCGGCGTCGACGCGCGTCTACGAGATGCGCGTGGGACTGACGCCATTCGCAGCGTCGATCACGGGTCTGCCGGCGGGCGAGACAGGGCACATGGCGCTGGCGGACATGATCTCGTTTGACAACCGCATCCCGCCGCGCGGATTCAACAACGCGGCGTTCGAGGCCTCGGGCGCCCCGGCCGTCGGGCATCCCTACGCCGATGGGCAGCACTGGGATGACGCTCCCTTCCCCATCCCGCAGGGGGCAGCCAGCGCCCGCGTGAGCATCAACTACCAGCAGACGCCCAAGTGGTACATCGAGCACCTCCACCACGACAACCACACCAACAACTGGGGCCAGATCCTGTACGACGCCTGGGTGAGCACGGGTAAGGGGGCGCCGATCGAGATGGCCGTGGCCACGATCGACCTTGCCCCGCCCTGCATCGCCGACTTCAACGGCTCGGGCGGCACCCCCGACGACGCGGACGTCTTCGCCTTCTTCGAGGCCTGGAACAGCGGCGAGATCACCGCCGACGTCAACGGCTCGGGCGGCACCCCCGATGATGCCGACGTCTTCTACTTCTTCGAACGCTGGAACGCCGGCTGCTGACCCCGGCTCTTCACCTCAACCGACCTCCAGTGGCACAACACCCGCGCGCTGCCCCCTCGTTCTCGGGGGCGCACGTGCGGGTGTTCGTGCTTTTTTTGCGCAACTGCCGATAGAAGGGGCATGATCACGCTTCGCGCCTTGTCCTTCGGATTGATGCTTCATGTGGCGGCCATGGCGGGTGCCCAGCCTTGCTCGACCTTCGGGGCTGAGGGGCACTGGTACCTGGCCCTGCGCGTGCCGGGCGGGATCACCTGGCCCAACGCCGACGCGATGGCCCTGGCTACCGGGGGGAACCTGGCCAGCATCACCAGTAGCGCGGAGAACCAGTTCGTCTTCTCCCTCATCGACAAGCCCGAGATCTGGGTCGGTGGTGCATTCGTGGCTGGCCCGTGGATCGGCGGTATTCAGCCTCCCGGTAGCCCCGAGCCGCTGGGCGGCTGGACCTGGGTCAGCGGCGATCCCTTCGTGTTCAACGCCTGGACCCCGGGCGAGCCCAACAACGGCGGCGGGCTGCGTCAGGAGGACCACATCTGCTTCTGGTCGATCAGCGCCGGCCGCAGCCCCACATGGAACGATTACCCATGGTGGGCCAACACGCCCGGGCTCGTGATCGAATGGAACGCCGACCCGCGCCCGGTCTTTGTTCCCGGGGAGGGGACAACCACGGTGATTTGCGCGGGGGTGGATCATCTGATCAATGCGCCGATGGCATCGACCGCGCCCGCCGTGTTTCGCTGGAGGAAGAACGGCGCGCCGCTCACCAACAGCACGAGGATCAGCGGGGCCGAATCGTCCACGCTGTCGATCGCGGGAGTACGCCTGAGCGACGAGGGGGTGTACGAATGCGTGGCGACGCACGCCTGCGGCGAGGCCATATCACCGCCGACTGCCCTCACGGTCTGCATCGCCGACTTCAACTGCTCCGAGGGAACGCCCGACGATGCCGATGTGACCGCCTTCTTTGAAGCCTGGAACGCCGGTGATCCCTTGGCCGACCTGAATGAATCGGAAGGCACGCCCGACGACGCCGACATCACGCTCTTCTTCGCACGATGGAACCAGGGCTGCTGATTCGTGTCGACCCGACTCGACGGATAGAAAAACGGGGGCCTCGCGTCAGCGAAGCCCCCGCGGAATCAGGCGTATTCCGGCGTGGCTGGTTTCAGCAGCCGGCGTTCCAGAGGTCAAAGAACACCGTCACGTCGGCGTCGTCGGGCGTGCCGCCCGAGCCGTTCATGTCCGCGGACGCATCGCCGTTGTTCCAGGCCTGGAAGAAGGCGGCGACGTCGGCGTCGTCGGGGGTGCCACCCGACCCGTTGAAGTCCGCCGGGCACGTGGTCGATTCGCAGGTGAGGCGTTCGATGACGATGTCATCGAAGGCGGCTTCGACGAGCGAAGCGCCGCCCAGATCGGCGGCCTGGAATCGCAGGTAGGTGGTCGACGTGGGATTAGCCAGGACGTCTCCCAGGCGGAAGGAGTGCTGCGTCCACTGGTTGCGGGTCGAGGTGATGGTCCAGGCGTTGGTCCAGGTGGTGCCATCGCCGCTGACATCGAGCTTGAAGGAATCGAGCCCATCGGTGCCGTTGGAATAGAACCAGTGCCAGAAGCTGACGCGGGCGTCGGCCAGGCCGGCGAGATTGAGGGCGGGTGATCGAACGCTGGTGAACCCGCCGTCGACGTCGAACGTGCCGGCGGCGGTCCCGGCGTTACCGTCGGTCACCCAGCACATGGTGCCGCTGGGGGTGTGGTCGTCCTCGGGCTGGGCCTGTGCGCCACCGGTGGTGGTGCCCTGCGGGTCCATGCGATTCCAGCGGCCGGTGGTGGCGGTATCGCCGGCCATCGGCGTGAGCCAGCCGGCATCGGTCTCCGCGTCGTCGCCAAAGGACACTTCGTAGACGCCCACGAGCGTCGAGTAAGGCGCGCCCGCGCCGGCGCTGGGCAGGGTCCGCACGCCGAGCGTGGCGCCCGTCGCGGTGAAGTAGTACTCCGCCGTGCCGTCGCAGGTGAAGCCGGGGATGTTGCCCGACCAGATGGTGCCAGCCTGGGGCGAGAGGGGCGTGGTGATCCACGACCCGCCCGAGCGGTGCACGACCGCGACCGAGCCGGGCACGAGGGTTTCGCTGTCGGCGGTGACGTTGATGGCGACGGGCACGGGCGAGCCCGGGGCCACCAGCGACGAGGCCAGCGTGATGGCGTTCATGTCGAGCGCGGGCGGGTTGTTCACGCCCGTGAGCGGCAGCGACGACACGAACGTGAAGGCCTGGGGCCCTTCGGGCACGGTGGTCGCCCGGACCTGCACGGTCCACACGCCCGGCGTGGGGTTGCTGACGCGGACCTGCTCGAGGTTATCGATGTGGTTCTCGACGCTGCGCACCGCATCGGCGGTCGGGTTGGCCGGATTGAGCGTCCACGGGTAGTGGCGCACGTTGTTGGGGTCGGTCAGGATGATGTCGAGGTCGTTGACGAGGCCGGTGAGCACCGCGCCCGCGCCGGGGAAGTCGTCCCACGACAGCGTCATCACCAGATCGCCGCTGGCCGGGGGCACCGTGACCTCGTAGGTGCGTCGGGCATCCTGGATCAGCGCGTTGTTCACGAACTGCCCCGAGCGCATCACGTCGATCGCATTGCGCACGCGCACCGATCCGTAGCCGTACTCGTAGTCGGGCCCGGGGCGGCCGCGGTCTTCGCAGGTGTGCGCGATCAGCGCCTTCATGAAAGCATTGGTCGGGTCGGGGCTGCCCACGAACTGGGCGCGATAGTCCTGCAGGATCAGCGCGACGCAGCCGGCGACGGCGGGGGTCGCCATCGAGGTGCCGCAGCTTGTGCCGTAGGACGTGTCGCTGGCCGACGTGCAGCTGTTAATGCCCGAGCCCGTCTGGCAGCCGGGGGCGGAGAAGTCGGGCTTCATGCGCCCGTCTTCGGTGGGGCCCCAGGACGAGAACGACGAGATGACGTCGTTATCCGAGTTCACCGAACCGATGACCATGCTGTTCTTGGCGCACGAGGGCGGGCCCAACGAGCCGTAGACCGTGCCGAAGATGTTGGTGCAGCGGGTGCTGCCCCGTTCGTTGCCCGCGGCCCACGTGACGCGCAGGGGCTGGAAGTTCGTGACCGACGAGTTCCCGCGAACGATCGAGTCGATGATCGCCGACACGGTGCCGTAGTTCCCGTACCAGTTGCAATCGAAGTTGTTGTTGGCGACGTTGGTGCCGATGGAGTTGGTGGCCGAGTGGGCGCCGGCCTGGATCGCCGCGGCGTACTCAACTTCCATGTCGCACGGGTTGTTGTAGAGCCACTCGCTCTGCCCCGAGATACCCACGCCCGCCGAGCAGTAGGTCACGCCCGGGGCCACGCCCTTGTACGCGGCGTTGCCGATCCCCGCGCCGCCCACGGTGCCCGAGACGTGCGTCGCGTGGCTCGAGACCGAGGCGCCGTTGGAATCGACGAATGTCACGCGACCGGCCAGGTCGACGTGCGTACCACGCACGATGCCGCCGTCGAACACCAGCACCTTCACGCCCGTGCCATCGAGCCCGTAGGGGGCCGTCTGCACCTGGTCGGCCTGGGTCACCTGGCGCACCTGATCGTTCATCTCGCTCATCGGGGGGGCGGCGGGCTCGATCCACTGCACCACATCTTCCGCGGCGAGCATCTGCAGATTGGCCAGCGGCACCTCCGCGACAAAGCCCATGACCGAGGCCATCTCGCCCACCACTACGCCCGCGTGCTTGCGGATCAGGTTCGCGGCGAAATCACCCATGGGCGCGTCGGCGTGGAACGAGATGTAAACCGGCACCATCGGATTGGGGCCGACCTCGCGGCTCCACAGCGGATTGGGCGCGAGCATCGAGGTGCCGCTTCCCTTCGAGAACGACGGGTGCAGCTTCCACTGGGTCTGGACCGACTGGGCCGCGGCGAGATACCCGCTGGCCTGAATCCCCTTGAGATCCGCGCCGCGCAGGAGCGTGGCATAGAACGCGTTGTTCCCCAGCGCGGTGCCGATCGTCAGGCCCATGCCCGCCAGGTCTTGGCGTGACTGGGGGGTAACGGGACCGGCCAGCTGAACCAGCACACGCCGCTCGCCGTGCTCGGCACCGATCATCGCCAGCGACGAGGCCACGTCGCGGCCCTCGTTCTTCACGTGCATCTCGGGGGCCGAACGCCACCGTACCTGTGCCGACGCAGTGCCCGCCAGGCCCGCCAGGATCATCGCCGCGGAAATCATCCGAATCGCGTTCGTGCGTCGCATGCTCTGTACCCCTGCCTTTCAAAAACACCCATGCTCCCCGGCGAACGCGGGGAGATCTCGCCATCTCTTTCGATGACGTCCAATCGACGGTTACAGACAATCCGTACCCACTCCCGGCCGTTCTACCTATTTAGACCCGAGAATGTGCTAGGTACCTCGGAGAACCCCTCCATCGCTACCCCGATACGATCCCTCTATGGCGATCCTCCAGGGCGTGCTGAACCTCGTACAAAACCCGTCCCTCGGACCCGTGGCTCAGGCCTCGTCCGACGGCCCCATCGGACTGTGGCCTCTCTTTCTCCAGTCGTTTGACCTCTTCACCATCCTGCTGCTGATCGGGTCGCTCACGAGCGTCACGATCATTGTGATCTGCATGATCGAGGTGCGTCAGGCCAACATCATCCCGCCCAAACTCGCCTCGCGGATGCTGGATCTGGCCCGGGCGGCCCGGTTTGACGACCTGCGCGACGCCGCACGCGACAACGATTCATTTCTGGCCCGGGTGGTCCGCCCGGCGATCGTGCGGATCCATGGGGACAAGGCGACGATCCGCGAGGCCGCCGAACTGGCCGCCTCAGAGGAATCAGCCCGATGGTTCCGCAAAATCGACCTGTTGAACGTGATCGGGAACCTCGGGCCGCTGGTGGGCCTGGCGGGCACGGTCTGGGGGATGATCCTGGCCTTTACCAGCCTGGGCGCGACGGGCGGGCAGGCGGGGCCAGCGGAACTCTCGGTGGGCATTTCGAAGGCCCTCTTCCACACGCTCTTTGGGTTGTGTCTGGCGATCCCGTGCCTGACGGTCTTTGGCTTTTATCGCGGGCGGATCGACCGCATGCTCACCCGCGCCATCGTGCTGGGGAGCGAGATCATCGAGGCCATCCCAGGTGCGGATGCGGCCCACGCACCTCAGGCAGGCACACCCCCCACAACTGGTCCGACTGCCGCCGGCCCAGCGCGAGCCAGGGCCTGATTCCATGCGACTTCCCGCGCGTCACACCTCCGCGGTCGGCAAGATCAACGTCACCCCGCTGATCGACGTGGTGATGTGCCTGATCATTTTCTATCTGCTGGTCTTTCGCCTGGCGGTGCAGCGCCAAGCGAATGTGGACCTGCCCGCGACGGGGGTGGGCATCACCGCGGAGGTGTCGAGCGCGATCGTGATCGTGGTCACGGGCACGCCCACGCGGATCCTGGTCGAGGGGCAGGAGGTCGCGCCGCAGGACCTGGCCCGCGTGCTGCAGGCGCGGGGGGCGGGCCGGGAGCAGCCCGTGCAGATCCGCGCGGATCGCACGCTGCCTTATGCCGCCATCGCGCCCGTGGTCGAAGCCTGCCGCGCCGCGGGCGTAGCGGGCGTTGACCTGATCACCGAGCGTGCCGAAGGGGGGCGGTAGCGTGCGACGACTCTCGACGCGGCGCAACGCCGCCGCCCAGTTCGACCTGCACTACGGGCCCAACATGACGCCCATGGTGGATGTCACGCTGGTGATCCTGATCTTTTTCATGGCATCGGCGGCGTTCCTGGGCCCCGAGTGGTTCGTCAAGGCCGCCCTGCCCGTGCGAGGCAACGTGCCCGCCACGCAGCAGCAACTCACGCACCTGCGCGTGGTTCTTACCCGTGCGGCCGATGGCTCGATGCTGGCGGGGGTCGGCGATCGCACGGGCCTGACTACCGCCACCCTGGAAGCGTTTATCGCGTCACAGGCGTTGGCGCACGGGCGCGAGAATGTCGTGGTGGTGGTCGAGCCCGCGCCCGACGTGTCGTACGACGCGGTGGTGCGTGTGCACGAGATCTGCGCCCGCATAGGCGTGCGCGCGGGACTGGCCCCGGAATCAACTCAGCCCTGAACGCCGGGGCGAGCCCCCGGCACGTCGCTGGCGATGATCTGCAGGCGACACCCCCTCGCCCGCAGCCCCAGCGCGGCGCAGGCCCGATCGGCGATCGCACGCAGTTCGGGCACGTCGACGGGGATCGACTGGTGCGTGTCGAGGCGCACGACCGTGGCGCGGCAACACTCGCCGTAGGCCACCTCATAGAACGCCTGATCCTCGTCCATCATCACGCGGTGCACGATGCCGGCCTGCGCGAGGAGCTTGAGCGTGCGATAGACCGTGGCCTTGCTGACGCGTCGCCTGCCGCGTTTGACCTCGGCCATCACCTTGTCGGCGTCGAAGAGCCCATCGATCGAAACGATCGTGTCGAGCAACTGGGCCCGCTCGGGGGTGTACTTGAGGCCCTCGCCCTTGAGCATGCGCCGGAAGACCGCGCACAGGGGCTCGATGATCTCGAGGCGTTCGGGCTCGGGGGAATATGCGCGAGCGGGCATCGGGGTATCGTACGGCCGCAGATTCGCCGGGCTCCGATTGAATGAATGCTCCCACCCGCATCCCCCTCCTCGCCGCCGGGCTCGTGCTGATCGCCTCGATCGCGGCGCTCGGCTCGATCGGAAGCGACGCGAGCCCGCCCATGGCGCTGGCCCGGGTGCTGGCGCTCTTTCTCCAGGCCGGCCTTCCTGCGGGCGCGTACCTCCTTGCGGGCATCGGGTGGGGCGTGTGCTTCACGCGGCTCACCCGCGGGGTTGACGATCCCGCGCCTGTCAACGCCGCCCTCGGCGTCGGAATGCTCCTGTGGCTCTCGCACGCGCTTGGCGCCGGCGGCCTTCTCGCGGGGAATCTCGGGCGCGGCCTCGCCTTCGCGCTTGTCATCATCGGGCTGGGGCTGCTCGCCTGGTCGGCCCGGCGCGGGCTCGCGTTGCGTGTCTCCGCGACGGGGGTGCTGGGTGCGATCGCGCTGGGCGTGCTGCTCGTGGCGGCGTCGAACCCGCCCGGATGGCTCTGGGAGAGCGAGTTCCGCGGCTACGACGCGCTCAGTTACCACCTGCCCCTCGCCCAGGAATGGCTGATCGCGGGGAGGATCCAGGGGCTCGAGCACAACGTCTATTCCACCCTTCCCAGCGCGGTGGAATCCGCGTTCGTTCATCTGGGCGTGCTCACCTTCGCGCCGACCGATCCCGGTTCGACCCTTCCCGGAGGACTCATCGCGGGCGACGGCTGGCGGCTGATCGCCTGCCAGTGGCTTCACGCCTGGCTCGGCGTCTTCGCTGCGTGGGTTTGCTCGCGCATGGTGCGGGGGTTTGTGCCTGAATCCGGTCGAGGCCTTGCTGCGTCCATCACGTTCGGGCTCGTGCTGGGCACGCCGTGGATGATCGTGACGGGCTCGCTTGCCTACAACGAGGCTCCGCTGGTGGCGTTCTGCGCCGTGGGCGTGGTGGCCTCGTTCCTGCCCGGACTCTCGTCCGGGCGAAGAGGCGCTGTCGTCGGCCTGCTGGTCGGGTGTGCCTGCATCGTCAAGCCCACGGCGATTCTCTTCGCCGGCGTGCCCGCGGCGATGGGGTTGGCCATCACCATCCCCGCGCGACACTGGTGCCGCGCCGCGATGCTGGGTTCCATCGCGGGGTTGATGGTGCTGGCCCCCTGGCTGGCGCGCAACGCCGTGTTCAATGCCAATCCGGTCTTCCCCGCGCTCACCGGCGTCTTTGGCACGGGGCACTGGTCGCCCGAGCAGGTTGCGCGCTATCAGGCCAAGCACGCCTTCGATGGCTCGCTGCTCGATCGTCTCTCGCTGCTCGTGCGGCCCGACCCCCACGACCCCGCCGGCCCGCGTCACCGTGGGCTGCTCCATCCGCAATGGGGGCTCTTCTTCGGGCTGGCCTGGGCGAGCGTCGCGGGGCTTGCTTTATTCAGGGGCACGCGACGCCTTGGCCTCATCCTGTTGGGAACGCTCATCCTGCAGGTGGTGCTGTGGCTGACCTTCACGCACCTGCAAGCGCGCTTCATGATGCCCGCGCTGGGGATCGGTGCGATCGCGGGCGGCGTCGCCATCGCGCACCTGCGATCACCCCCCCGAGCGTGGACCCTGGGCATGCTGTGCGTCGGAGCGCAGGTGCTCGCGAGCGTGCTCACGTTCGCGCGTCAGTACGACGCCCACCCCAACACGCTGCTGATCGTCGGGCCGGCCCTGCGGACGGGCCAACTGCTGCGTGAAGCCCTGCGCGAGCGCCCGGACCCCACCACCGTCGACCGACTGTTTGAGGCCGCTTCCCCCGAGGCATTGACCCACGTGGCCGCCGATCGGCAAGGGCGTCTGGCATTGATCGGCGGCGCGACGCCGCTCTATTTCTGGCCCGTGCCGGTGTACTCCACGACGTATGACCGGGGCGTGCTCGTCGAGGCCATGCACGCCGCGCCCGATGCACCCGAGGCATGGAACGCTCATCTGCGTTCACGCGGCGTCGGGACCGCTCTCGTCGACATGGGCGAGATCGGGCGCTTGTCGCGCTGGGGGACGTCGGACCCGCTCTTGACCCCCGAGCGCGTCCGCGCGTGGCTGGAGACCACACGCCCGATCCGCGCGTGGGAGGACGCCGGCCTTGTGCTGGTGCGGATCCCCCGGCAATACGAGTGAAGAGATCGGCACGAACCAGGACCGCACGCGCGGGGTTCAGTCGCCCTGATCGAGGACGGCCATGAAGGCCTCCTGCGGGATCGTGACGCTGCCCACCGACTTCATCCGCTTCTTGCCTTCCTTCTGCTTATCGAGGAGTTTGCGCTTGCGGCTGACGTCGCCGCCGTAGCACTTGGCGATGACGTTTTTGCGGAAGGCTTTGATGGTCTCGCGGGCGACGACCTTGCCGCCGATCGCCGCCTGGAGCGGGATCTCGAACTGGTGGCGGGGGATCTGTTCCTTGAGGCGTGAGATCAGGGCCCTGCCGCGCTGCTCGGATTTCTCGCGATGGCAGATGAGGGCCAGGGCCTCGACGGGGTCGCCGTTGATGAGGATGTCGACCTTGGCGAGGTTGTCGGAGCGATAGCCGGTGACCTCGTAATCCATGGTGCCGTAGCCGCTGGTCATCCCCTTCATCTTGTCGAAGAAGTCGTAGATGATCTCGGCCAGAGGGATCTCGAAGGTAAGCAACTGGCGCGTCGCCGAGACCATCGACTGGTTCTTGTAGGTGCCGCGACGGTCGAGGCACAACTTCATGATGTCGCCGATGTACTCCTGCGGCACCATCACCTCGAGGCGGCAGATGGGCTCGCGGATCTGGGCGATCGTCGAGGGGTTGGGCAGTTCGGCGGGGTTGTGCACGTCGACGAGCGTGTGCCCGGGCGGGATGTCCGTCGCGTTGCCCGTGGCGGGGTCGACGGGCTTGAGGGTCTGGCCCGAGGGCGAGACCACCGTGTCGGTGCCGCGCACGAGCACGTGGTACGAGACGGTCGGGGCGGTCTGGACGATCTCGACCCCGCCCTCGCGCTCGAGGCGCTCCTGGATGATGTCCATGTGGAGCAGGCCCAGGAACCCGCAGCGGAACCCAAAGCCCAGCGCCTCGCTGTGCACGGGCGCGAAGGTGAACGACGAGTCGTTCAGCGAGAGTTTTTCGACGGCCTCGCGCAGTTCCTCGAAGTCGGGGGCGTCGCCGCCGTCGCTGGTGGCGGGATAGAAATCGCAGAAGACCATCTGGCGCGGCGGCTGATATCCGGGCAGGGCCTCGGTGGCGGGGTTGTGCTCGAGGGTGACGGTATCGCCGATGCGCACGTCCTTGAGCGTGCGGATAGCCGCGACGACATAGCCCGTCTCGCCCGGGCCCAGGCTGGGCACGCGCACGGGCTTGGGCGTCATCTTGCCCAGGTCGGTGACCTGGAACGTGCGCCCGGTGCCCATCATGCGGATCTTGTCGCCGAGTTTGAGCGAGCCATCGAAGACTCGCACATAGGTGATCACACCCCGGTAGTCGTCATACACCGCGTCGAAGATCAGCGCCCGCAGCTGATCGCTGACGGGGGCCCTGGGCGCGGGGAGTTTCTCGCAGATGCTCGCCAGCAGTTCGGGAATGCCCAGCCCCGACTTGGCCGAGACCAACAGGCAGTCTTCCGCGCGGAAGCCCAGCGTCTGCTCGATCTCCATCGCCACGTCGATCGGGCGCGCCCCGGGCAGGTCGATCTTGTTGATGACCGGGATGATCGTCAGGTTTTCGTTGACCGCGAGATAGGCATTGACCAGCGTCTGCGCCTGCACACCCTGGGTCGAGTCGACGACCAGGATCGCCCCCTCGCAGGCCTTGAGCGCCCGCGAGACTTCGTAGTTGAAATCGACGTGCCCGGGCGTGTCGATGAAGTTGAGCATGAAGAGATCGCCGTGCTCTTCGGGCGCGCCCTTCTTCGAGGCGTGCTTCCCGCTCTCGTCCACCGGGGCCTCGTATTCGGCCTCGAGATCGTCGGCCTTGGCGCCCAGTTTGTGCCGGTGCATCACGGTGACGGCCGAGGCCTTGATCGTAATGCCACGCTCGCGCTCGAGATCCATCGAATCGAGGATCTGGTCGCGGGCTTCGCGCGCGGAGACCGCGTTGGTGGCCTGCAGCAGACGATCCGCCAGCGTGCTCTTGCCGTGGTCGATGTGCGCGATGATGGAGAAGTTACGGATGTGCGGCGTCTGGTCGGGCATTGCTCAACGATCGTAGGTAGGGCCCAAGCCCGGCACGCCGCGGCGTCGTCACCCCGTCCCTTGGCGTCGGGCCCGTGAAAAACCGTATTTCCGTCACGAACCGCGGTTCAGGAGCCCGCGGGAGCCTTGGGCGAGGGCTTCGCCTCGGGCTTGGGCTCGGGGGTGGCCTTCACCGCCCCGCGACGCTTCATCTCGAAGGTGACTTCCCCGCCGCGCTCGCCCTTGACGAAGTGGACCCAGTGCTGCGTGAGCGTGTCGGCGTCGACGATGGTGAGCGTCAACTCGCCCATGTAGGCGTCGTCGGGTGTCGCGCGGTTGGTCACGTCCCTGAAGGTGAAGTGATAGACGCCCGGCTTCGAGAAGTCGGTGCAGGCCATCCGCGGCTGGTTGCCGATGGCGCAGTAATGCGTCGCGATGATCGCATCCCCATCGAGGTGGTACATGTTGGTCATCTCATGGTCCGCGCCGGGGAACATGACCTCGCGCAGGATCGACCCCGCCGAACTGACCTTCGACTCGAGGGCGTGGTGATTCTTCCCCTCTTCGTCGGCCATGTCCCAGGTGCCCGCGATGGCTTTGAGCTTCGAGAAGGCCTCGGCCGCGGGCGTGACCGCGGGCTTCTGCGTGAACTCGCCCTTCTCCGTGTTCTTTTCAGGGCTCTTCTCGGGCTGGGCCAAGCCGCCCGCCATCAAAGCGCCGCCGGCGAGCATCAGGATCAACATGGTGCGTGTCAGGTTCATGGTCGAATCTCCTAGTGTGCCCGCATCATATGACACTCCTTACGACTGCCAAGCCTTCGCCACTCGCCCCTACGATCCGCGGCTCAGGAGACACAGCATGCGCAGCGCCACCCTCACCGCGGGCGTCCCCGCCACGAACAACAACGTCTACCGGCGTATCCGGTTTTCCGCCTTCGACCAGGTCGCGGTGATCGATCTCGCCGCCCCCGCCGGGGGCCCGGGCACGACCACCGTCATCTGCCGCGATATCGAGATGCCCCGCGCCCGCGAGCACGCCAAGGCCGACCGGGTGCACTGCCCCGCCGATTACCCGCCCGCGGGGGGCCTCTCGCCCGACCGCGACATCGCCACGGCGCAGGCGGTGGTGGAGTATCTCAAGAAAGAAAACGTCACCACGGTGAAGGCGGGGCGTTCGCTCCCGCTGCTCTACGCCGACCTGTGCAAGGCGGCGGGGATCAAGGTCGAGTGCGATCCGATGCTGGGCGTGCTCGAACGCCGCGCCAAGCAACCCTGGGAGGTCGACGCCCTGCGCGAGGCGCAGCGCATCACCGAGGGGGCGATCGAGATGGCCTGCCGCCTGATTGGTCGCGCGAGCGTGCGCAGCGATTCGGTGCTGATGCACGACGGCACGCCGCTCACCAGCGAGCGCGTGAACATGCTGATCGACCTGTGGCTGCTCGAGCGGGGATTCACCTCGCCGGGCAACATTGTCGCCCAGCCCCCCCACTCGTTCGATTGCCACCACGCGGGCACGGGCGAACTGCGCACCGGGGTGCTCACCATCGTCGACATCTTCCCGCGCAGCAAGGCCACGCTCTTCAACGGCGATTGCACGCGCAGCGTGGTGCACGGCAAGGTGCCCGCGCCCGTCGCCGCGATGCACAAGACCGTCGCCGAGGCCAAGGCCGCCTCGATCGCCGCCACGCGCGCGGGCGTCACGGGCGAGGCCGTTCACCTCGCGGGGATGAAGGTCCTCGAGAAGCACGGCTTCACGCGCGCTCTCGCCCCCGACAACGCCCCCGCCGATTTCTGCTCCATGCAGCACGGCACGGGGCACGGCATCGGGCTCGACCTCAAGGAACCCCCGCTCATCGAGATGGGTGCGCCCGCCCTCGTCCCCGGCGACGCCGTCACCATCGAGCCGGGCCTCTACCACAAGACCCACGGCGGGATCCGCATCGAGGACATGGTCATCGTCCGCGAGAACGGGTGCGACAACCTCAACACGCTGCCCGAGGGGCTGACCTGGGAGTGAGAAGACGGCGAGCCCTTCGTTCCACTCAAGGAATGGTGGCGGAGAGTGGGTAGGGGCAGGCGAGCCGCCTGCCCCACGAGTAAGGAGTAGGGCATACTGCTCGCGACTCGCACTCATTGTCCTTCATCTACATCAACCCATGCCCCTCTTCCCTTGCCCATTCCACATTGTCTATTGCCTATTGCCCATTGCCCATTCCCCATTGCCCTCTTCCTTGCACTTCCCGCAATGCGCGGCATGCTTCAGCGTTGAGCCACCGGGGCTCGGAGATTCACCATGCGCCGTTTCGTTGCCTTGCTCGCTTTGGCCGCCTGCGCGGGGTTGGCCCACGCCCAGGCCCGCGTCAACGTCTATGTCTTCGACTTTTCGTTCAGCAACCAGCTCCCCGAGTTTCCGGTTGAGTCCGATACCTTCGTGAACGCCGGCGACATCGTGGTCTGGATCCCGATTCACGAGTTCCACAACACCGTCGCCGCCGTGGGGCAGGATGAGTATTGGAACTCGCCGATCCTCGACCTCACCGACACGTTCGAGTATCAGTTCACCATCCCCGGCACGTACACCTACTACTGCGAGCCGCATGGCTGGGACAACGGCGACGGGACCGTCGGCGGGATGACCGGACGCATCATCGTCCTGCCCGCGCCCGCCTCGCTGGGCCTGCTCGCCATGGCCGGCCTGCTGGGTGTTCGTCGGCGTCGCTGATACCGCTCATGAACCGGGCTTGACCACCGTGGCGATCTCGCGCGCGAAGGCCTGCGCCGCCGTACGCACACGGTCGTGCCATTCGCCCTCGCACTCCTTGGGGTAGAGCACCGAGCGGCTCGCCGTCACCAGCACGCCGCCCCCATCGGGCGTGAGCATCGCGCGGATGTCCTCCGCCGTGCCGCCTTGGGCGCCGTACCCGGGGATCAGGAAGACCTGCCTCGGCATCGCCGCCCGCATGACTGCGGCGTCGCCGGCCTTGGTCGCGCCCACCACCGCGCCCAGGTCGCTCATACCGCACGCGCCCAGGTGCTTCTCGCCCACGCGGGCGATCAGTTCGCCGACCATCGCGGCGACGCTGCGCCCGTCGCGCAGCGCGTGCGACTGCACCGCGTCGCTGTCGGGGTTGCTCGTGCGCGCCAGCGCAAAGACACCCAGACCCGCGTCGAGAAACGGCGTGATCGCGCTCTCGCCCATGTAGGCGTTCACAGTGACGGCGTGGGCCCCCAGGCGATTGGCGGCCGCGGCGTAGTGCGCCCCTGTGGTGCTGATATCCCCACGTTTGGCGTCCCAGATCACAACCAGGCCAAGGTCGCGGGCGTGGGCGACGACGCCCTCCATCACGCCAAACCCCGCCGAGCCGTAGCGCTCGAAGCAGGCCGATTGAATCTTCACCGCCGGGGCGATGCCCCGCACGACGTCGAGCACGCCCTTGCAGAAATCCGCGATGGCGCGGGTCGGCTCGTGGTGGCGCGCCCGCACCACATCGGGGAGCGATTCGAGCACGGGATCCAGGCCCACGCACACGGGCGACAAGGCCCCTACCGCCCCCGCCAGCCGATCGCTGAATCTCGTGCTCATGCGTCCTCCGCTCCTGCGCGTTCCGCAAGGATATCGTTCGGCGCGCGCCATGGATGCCCCTCGCACCATCGACCTGAAGAAGGACAAAGGCCTGACCCTCGAGTGGGCCGACGGCGTCACCTCGTACTTCACCATCGCGTTCCTGCGCAAGATGTCGCCCAGCGCGGACATGCGCCAACTCCGCGAAGAGATGGCCACCAACCCGCTGGCGATCCTGCCCGCGGGCCTGGCCTCGGGGCCCATCAGCGCGACGAGCGCGGAACTGGTGGGCAACTACGCGCTGCGCATCCGCTTCTCCGACGGGCATGACACGGGGATCTATTCCTGGGCGTATTTGCGCGAACTCGACGCCCAGCGCCGCGACGCTGAGCCACCCGCGGGCCCATGACCTCACCCGAGCCGATCACCCTCACCACGCCCGTCGACGCCCTGCCCGGCGTCGGCGCCGAGGCCGCCCTGGGCCTTCGCGCCCTGGGGCTCACCAACCTGGGGCGGCTTGTCGCGCACCTGCCCATGCGCCACGAGTTGCTTGAAGCCGAATCGACGATCGATCAACTCCAGGTCGGGGTCAACGGCTCGGTGCGGGGCGAGGTGACCGCGACGCGTCCCGTGCCCCGAGGCCCCAAGCCCAGGTTCCACGCCGTGCTGGTTGATGATTCGGGCCGCCTCGAACTGCTCTGGTTCAACGCCCTCTACCTGCGCGACAAGATAGCGCCGGATGTGCGACTTCGCGTGCACGGCGTGGCCCGCCCCTACAAGGGCGGACTCCAGATGATCAACCCACGCTTCGAGGTGCTCCGCGAGGGAGCCGACGACCCCCCCACCCGCGAACGCCGCCTGCGCCCCGTCTACCCCGCGAGCGAGCGCTGCGACACCCGCGTGATCGAGCGCGTCATCGCCCGCAACCTCGCCCACGCGCTGCCCCTGATCGAGGACCACCTGCCCGACGCCTTCCGCGCGGACCGCTCGCTCCCCACGCTCGCCGATGCCTATCGCATGCAGCACGCCCCCGAGGACGAGGACGAGGTGCTCCGCTCGCGTCGGCGGCTGGCCTTTGACGAGTTGCTCCTGCTGCAACTGGGCGTGCACCTCAAGCGGGCCCACCTGCGCTCGCATCTGCGCGCCCCGGCCATACGCCTTAGCCCTGCGGTCGATCGGCACATCCGCGAGCGCATCCCCCACACGCTCACGCCCGGGCAGGAAGAAGCCGTCCGCGACGTCGCCCGCGATCTCTCGCAGCCCACGCCCACCAACCGTCTGATCCAGGGCGACGTGGGCTCGGGCAAGACCACCGTCGCCCTGTATGCCATGCTGCTCGCGGTCGCCGATGCGCATCAGGCGGCTCTCATGGCCCCGACTGAACTCCTCGCCGAACAGCATTACCTAACCATCACGCGCATCCTGCAGGGCTCGCGCGTGAAGGTCGAGTTGCTCACGGGCAGCGTGCCGACCACCGACCGCGATCGCATCCTGCGCCGCCTGCTCGCGGGCGAGATCGACATCCTCATCGGCACGCACGCGCTGCTCACCGAGGACGTGCGCTTCAAGTCTCTCGCGCTGGCGGTGATCGACGAGCAGCATCGCTTTGGCGTGCACCAGCGTTCGCGCCTGCGCGAGCAGGCCAGCGACGCCCACACCACGCCCCACGTGCTGGTCATGACCGCCACGCCCATCCCGCGCACGCTCGCCATCACCCTCTTTGGCGACCTGGATATCTCGGTCGTCCGGGGTCTGCCCCCGGGGCGCCGCCCCGTCACCACCATCGTCGCCAACCCCGACACCCGCGCCGCGATCTACGCCGACGTCGAGCAGCGCATCGCGAAGAAACAGCAGGCCTTTGTCATCGCCCCGGCGATCGAGGGGAGCGACGACCCCGCCGCCCCGCTGCGTGACGTGCGCACGATCGAGCGAGAACTCAACGAGCGCTACCTGCCCGGGCGGAGGGTCGCCGTCGTCCATGCCCAGCTCTCGCGCCAAACGCGCGACCACGTGATGGCCCGCTTCCGCTCGGGGCTCATCGACGTGCTCGTCGCCACCACCGTGATCGAGGTCGGCGTCGACATCCCCAACGCCTCGGCGATGATCGTCGAACAGGCCGACCGCTTCGGGCTGGCCCAGTTGCACCAACTCCGCGGGCGCGTGGGGCGCGGCGAGCATCAGGCTGTCTGTTACCTCGTCGCCGACCCCGCCACCCCCGAGGGTGAGCAGCGCCTGGGCGTGCTCGCCGCCACCACCGATGGCTTCGAGATCGCCGAGAAAGATCTCGAGATCCGCGGACCGGGCGAGCTCTTCGGCGTGCGCCAATGGGGCCTACCCCCGTTCAATGTTGCCGACATCATGCGCGACCGCGAACTGCTGGCCCTGGCCCGGCGCGACGCCGCAGACTGGATCGCCCGCTCGCCTCACCTCGATGACCCGGGCGAGCAACTGCTGCGCAAGCGCCTTCTCAAGACCTACGGCGAGTCGCTGGGCCTCGCCGATGTGGGATAATCGCACCAAACGCCCCAATTCTGACGTGCGCCGATCTAAGCAATATGTGCAAGGCATGACGCCGGTGCCTTGTGTATTCTCTCTTGCGTGGAACAGTCCCAGTTGCACCAGCGTCTCAAGGCCGCCACGAGCGGTCGCAGCCATCGCGCCCTGGCCGAACTCACCGGATTGCCCCCAGAAACCGTCCGGCGCTACATGCTCGGCCAGGCCCCCAGCGTCGAGTTTCTCACGCGCCTGGGCGCGCACCTGCGCCTCAACGGCGAATGGCTGCTCACCGGGCGCGGGCCCATGCGCACCGACGACATCCGCTCGCACGCGCTGCGCGAGGCCAACGCCGCCGAACTCCTCAACGCGATGGCCACCACCCTCGAGCGCCTGATCGAACGCGTCGAACGGGTCGAGGTCTTCCTGCAGACGCTCGAGGCGCGCCTTCGCGCACACCACGCACCCCCCGGAGGCCACGCCGGTGACCCAGAGCCACTCCCCGCTGTTCACATACGCGAAAGAGCCGCAGGAATCGCCGACGCCATCCACGCTCCCCCCGGGTGAGCACGTCCGCATGCTGATCGAGCTGCTGCGCCCCGCCGGGCCTGACATGGCCCGGCGCTGGCTGGCGGCGTTGCTGCTGGTCCCGCGCGACGAGCGCGAGGCGATCGTCCGCAGCGTCGAGCAGCGCATCTGCGCCCTCTACCCGCTGGGCCCCGAGGAACTTCCCGCCGCATTCGACGAAGCCCCCGAGATCCATGTCCTCCACCCGCCCACGCAGCACGAGGGCTACACCGAGCAGATCGAAGTCACCTATGCGCGCACGCCGCGGATTGTCGGCTCGCGCGCCACGCCCGCGAAGAAGGCCCCGCCCAAGCGCCGCGGCAAGGGGGCCTAGCCCGCGCAGTCCATCGCCCGCCGCGGCTCACTACGGCCGGATTTTACTTGCGCTTCTTGAAGCGGCTCTTGACGCTGGGCGTGAAACTCGACCCGCGCCCCGAGAAATCGGGCATCCCCGACAACCCGGGCACCATCGAGTCCATCGCCCCGCCCTTGGACATCTCCTTCACCGCCTTCACCTTGTCCATCCCGCTCATCGAGGCCATCGTCTTGCTCATGCGGCTGAGCATCTCGAACTGCTTGAGCAGCTTCGCCACCGCGTCCGGGCTCGACCCCGACCCCTTGGCGATGCGCCGACGCCGCGCCGTGTCCACCAGCGACGGGTTCTCCCGCTCCTTGCGCGTCATTGAGCTGATGATCGCCTCGACCTTGTCCAGTTCCTTGTCCTCGATGTGCACATCCTTCATCATCGAGCCCACGCCCGGCAGCAGCCCCAGCAACTGCTTGAACGGCCCCATCCGGCGCAGCATCTTCAACTGCTTCAGGAAGTCGTCCATCGTCATCTGGCCCTTGGCCAGTTTGTCCTGCAGTTTCTCCGCGTCCTCCTGCGAGACCTGCTCCTGCGCCTTTTCGACCAGGCTCACCACGTCGCCCATGCCCAAAATCCGCCCGGCCATGCGAGTCGCGTGGAACTCTTCGATCGCGTCGATCTTCTCGCCCACGCCCACGAACTTGATGGGCGCGCCCGTCACGTGCTTGACCGACAGCGCCGCGCCGCCGCGGGTGTCGCTGTCAAACTTGGTCAGGATCACGCCGTCGACCTTCAGCCGCTCGTGGAAGGCCTTGGCCGAGTTCACCGCGTCCTGGCCCGTCATCGCGTCGACGACCAGGAAGATGTGGTGCGGGTTGAGCACGCGGTTCACCTGCGTCAACTCGCCCATCAGGGCGTCGTTCACGTGCAGGCGACCGGCCGTATCCAAAATCAGCACATCGACGCCCGTCTTGCGAGCCTCTTCCACCGCGCGGCGGCAGACATCCACCGCCACCCCCACCGCCTTGCCATACGCCGCTACTTTGTCCGGCTCGGCGTAGCAGGTCACCCTCGCCGTGCCCGGGAACTCCTTCTCGACCTGGGCCGCGACGGTCTGCAACTGCTCGACGGCGGCGGGACGCTGCAAGTCCGCGGCGGCGACCATGACCGACCGCCCGCGCTTCTTCAGATATGCCGCCAGTTTGCCGCACGTCGTCGTCTTGCCCGACCCTTGCAAGCCGCACATCATGACGATGGTCGGCCCGGGGCTGATCTTCAGGATGGGCGAATCGCCCGTGGCGGCGGGCAGCGCGGGGGTGCCCATGGCCGCCGCCGCATCGGCGCTCGTGCCGCCGAGGAACTCGACCAGCCGCTTGTGGACCGCGCCGATGATCTCCTGCGCGGGGGTCAGGCTCTTGGTGACGTGCGCCCCGAGCGCGTCCTGCTTGACCGAGTCGCAGAAGGCGTTGACGACGTCGATGTGCACGTCAGCGTCGAGCAGGGCCGTGCGCACCTCGCCCATCGCCTCGGCGATGTTGCGCTCGGAGATCTCGCTCTGCCCGGCGAGTTTGCGGTAGAGGCCCTGGAACGCATCGGAAAGCCGCTCGAACATGACACAATCCCGCGGCTTTCGCCGTCGGGTCCTGATCCACAGCGTCGATCAGGGCTTGACCGGGGGGAGTGTAGCCCGGGGGCCAGAGCAGGCCGATTCGCGACAGTCAAACGCCCGTTTCCACCCTCTACAACTTGGGTCCGGGTAGCACAGGCGTCCCGCCCGTGCATTCACTCATTTCCGCTTCTTCTTCAACCACGCGTGCAGTTTCTTCTCTTCCCAGCAGTTGATGCACAGCTCGGGCGTCAGCCATCCCCGCCGCCCGGTCATCACGCCAAAGCGCAGGTTGTCCATGTCCCGCGGCTCGTGCGTGTCGCAGTTGATCGCGATCTTGCACCCCGCCTCGACCGCCAGGCGCACGTGCACGTCGCGCAGGTCCAGACGCATCCAGTGGGCGTTGATCTCAAGGGCCACGTCGTGCGCCACCGCCGCCTCGATCAGCGCCTTCATGTCCGGCTCGAGGCCCTTGCGCTTGTTGAGCAGCCGCCCCGTCGGGTGCCCCAGGATGTGCACGGAGGGGTTCGATATGGCCTTGATCAGGCGCGACGTGGCCGCCGCGCTGTCTTGCGAGAGCGCCGCGTGGGGTGAGGCGACCACGACATCCAGCCCCGCGAGCACCTCGTCGTCGTAATCGAGCCGCCCGTCGGCGAGGATGTCCACCTCCGACCCCGCAAGGATGGTGATCCCCGGCACCTTCGCCGCGTGCACGGCTTTCACGTGGGCCGCCAGGCGCTTCTCGTCGAGCCCGTTGGCGATCGCGCTGCTGCGCGAATGGTCGGTCACGGCGATGGTGTGGAACCCGCGGGCCTTGGCCGCCGACGCGAGTTGCTCGATCGACATCGTCCCGTCCGAGGCGGTGGTGTGGGCGTGCAACTCGGCCTTGATGTCGCCCACCTCGACCAGGCGCCACGCGCCCTTGTGGTCCAACTCGCCCCGGTCTTCGCGCGCCTCGGGGGGTGTCCATGCCAGGCCCAGTGTCGCGTAGATCTCTTCCTCGGTCGCGCTCGCCACGGGCTTCACGCCGCGGCTTTGGGGCGGGGTCTTCTCGTCATCTTCGGGGAAAAGCCCCCACTCGTTGAGCGTCATCCCCTGGGCCAGCGCCCGCTCACGCAGGCGGATGTTGTGCTCCTTGCTCCCCGTGAAGTACATCAGCCCCGAGCCCCACGACTCGACGGGCAGCACGCGCAGATCAACCTGGATGCTCGGCCCGGCCTTGGCCTCGCCCTCTTTCCCCTCCAACTTCCAGCGTCCCGTGTCGTGGTTGAGCGCGACCCGCACGCTCGATTTCGATTCCCCCGCCGCCAGCACCTGCGTCACGCCCGGCGAGGCGCGGAACCACTCGCTCACCTCGGCGGCGTTGGCCCCCTTTTTGAGGCAGACCAGCACGTCGAGATCGCCCACGGTTTCCTTGCCGCGCCGCAGCGAACCCGCGGCCTCGGCCTTGGCCACGCCCTGGTGCGCGCGCATGCGGTCGACGATCTCCGCGGCCAGGGCCCACGCCCGCCCCAGCCACAGCCGCTCGCCGCTGGTCTTGGCAAACTCGAGCGATTGGCGGATCTTCTCGACGCTCTTGGCCCCCATGCGGGGCAGCGTCAGGATGCTCCCGTCGGCGATGGCCTTTTCGAGGCTCGCCGCGTCGGTGATCCCCCCCTCCTGCCAGAGCGTCCGCAGCGTCTTGGGGCCGAGGTTGGGCACGTTCATCAGCGCGAGCAGGCCCGGCGGCACGCGGGCGGCCAGTTCCTCATGCTCGCGCATGCGCCCCGTCGTGCAGAACTCGATGATCTTGTCGGCGATCTTGGCCCCGATCCCCGGGATCGCCATCAACGCCTTCTTGTCCAGCGTCGACACGTCCTCGCCCATATCGCCCACCAGGCGCGAGGCACGGCTGTGGGCGATGGCCTTGAACGATTCCTCGCCCAGCAGGTCCATCATCTTCGCGATGTCATCCAGGGCCTGCGCCGCCGCCGCGTTCACGCTCATGCCAGGATCGTAGTTCTGCGCATGCAGCCCGACCGTCAGGGAGGGCCCTCTGCAGGAACATGGCGAGTCAAGAAGGCCCTCGCTCACGCTCGGGCTGCTTGCCCGGCATCACGTCTGCTCCGTGTTCAATGCCAGTTCAGATCTCGCTCCGTATCCGGGTGCCACCACCCGACGCCGGGTGCCATCACCCGACGCGTCCTCGCGGCGCGTGATGTCTTCGTGTGACTCACGCACGACGCGCGGGCGGCGGACCACCCGCGGGTCGTGGCACCCCGCCTGATTCTCGCACACACCCCCGCCCAGCGCGGCGTCACTCCCCCGAGATCGGCAGCAGGTCCTTGGCCTTCCCCTCGTTCCAGGCCTTGAAGCGGGGCCAGAAGACCTCGCGCAGCAGGATCCGCACGCACGCCGCCGCCGGGATTGCCAGCAGCAGCCCATAGAACCCCGCCAGCACGCCCCCGGCGATCGACGCGAACAGGATCGACGGGGTATCCATGTTCGTCGTCTTGCCCTGGATCCGCGGCGTGAGCACATAATCATCCAGCACCTGCTGCACGCCGTGCACCGCCAGCACCCCGCCGATGATCCACCACCACTCGCCCCGCACGCCCGACGCCGGGTCGAGCCACATCAGCACCATGGCCACGGGCACGCCGATCCCCGCGCCATAGGGCACGAGCGTCAGCAGCCCCACCGCCGGCCCGAGGATCAGCGGCGCGGGCACGCCCACGATCCAGTAGCCCAGCGTGTAATAGAGCATCAGGATGAAGGCGATGGTCAGCCGGCCGCGCACAAACCCGGCGATCACACGGTCCATCTGGCCCAGCAGATCGACGACCCGCCCGCGGCGTTTCTCGGGCACCAGCCCGCGCCAGAACTCGATGACCCTGCCATAGCCCGTGCAGATGAAAAAGAAGAAAAACGCCGTCAGAAACGCCCCGAACGCCGCCCCGACGATCCAGTTGACGGTCCCCACGGCGGCGCCCACGGCCCCGCCCCCCGCGCTCAGGATCTGCTTGCCGATGGTCTGCGCGTTGGCCCTGGCCCAGCCGATGCCCAGTTCGAGCACGCGGGCAAGGTCCGACATCTCGCCCTGCGCGGCGTCGGGCACGCCCTCGTCGCGGGCCTTGCTCCGGGCCCGTTCCTTGACGAGATAATCGCGCGCGTCGCGCCACGCATCACCGGGAAGCTGCGCGCGCAGTTCTTCATTGTCGGGGTTGTCGACGCTGCGGATGAGCGTGTCGGTGTTGGTCACCAGGCGCTGGGTGACCTTCACGCCCTGCGCCGCCGCGAACGAACCCCCCACTACCACGGGCACGAGGATCAGCGCCCCCGCGAGCAGGATGATGAGCGCCGCCGAGACCTTGCGCGAGAGCCAACGCCGGGCCTCGACCATCCCCACCAGCGGCTCAAAGAGATACGCCAGGGTCATCGCCAGCAGCAGTGGCACCGTCACCACCCGCAGCGCGTAGCCCAGCCAGAGCAGCCCCAGCACCCCGGCGATGACCATCGCATCGCGCAGCGGCTGGATCTGCCACAGGTGCAGTTTCCGCCAGTCCTGTCCGGTTGGTGGGTTCCCCATGCGAGGGGAAGATTATCCGATGACGCCCGGCCCCGCCCTTTAGCGCTGGAGGGTCAGGTCGCCGAAGGCCTCGTCGAAATCGAAGACGCCCTCGAAATCGTCGAGCGTGTCGTCCTCGGTCTTGCGCATCAGCCCGGCGTCGATCATCGCGAAGACGATCCGCCCGAAATCGCGGGTCGAGGTGATCCGCCAGTTCCGCATGACCGTGCGGGCCATCAGCCCGTAGCGACGCACGGCGTAGTCCCGCAGGCCCTGGCACAGCTGCTGCCCGCTCACGTGGCGGGTTTCGTCGTCGGGGGCGCCGCCCTCGCCGTGGATCATCTTGACGGTGTGGGCCAGCCCCTCGCGCACGAACTGGTACGCCGACAGGGGAAAAGGCCCGGCCTTCTCGCGGATTGCCTTCCAGTCAACCAGAGGCTCGCTCACGCAGGCAACTCCTCGCGACGCGGTTGCGCCGCACACCAGATCCTAGGGACGCTCTGGCCCCCCGTCTTATCCGATTATCACCTTCGACATTTTCGACCCTGACCCTTCAACCCAGCCGCCCCTTCCGCCGCCCTATCTCGCACGCTCACCCATGGACTTTCCCGGACATACCAGCGCAGGGGCTTGACCACCCACTCGCCCTCCTGGCCGATCCCCACCCTGGGGCATGCCACCCTCCCGCGCGGCGGGACACTCATCCCCCGCTCAATGAACAGCCTCTCCCCCTCGACCAGATCCTGCAGGTTCATCGCGCCGTCGATGCCCAAGGCTTTGCACAGGCGCGCGGGGCCCTTGCACAGGGGCTCTTTCCCGCCGCGGTTCTCGAGCATGCGCTCCAGGCCCTCTTCGGGCAAAAGGGCACGGATCAGCACGGCGTGGGGGTGATCGACCCGCCCCGCCACCACGTTGATGCAGAAGTGCATCCCGTAGGTGAAGTAGACATACGCGGTCCCCTCGCGGGCATACATCCCCTCGTTGCGCGCCGTGCGACGTCCCCGATAGGCGTGCGACGCGGCGTCCTCAACGCCCAGATAGGCCTCGGTCTCGTGAATGAGACCCGCAAGGCGTGTGCCGTCGTCGAGGATGCGGACGAGCCGCTGTCCGAGCAGGCGCGTGGCCAGATCGGACGCATCGGCACGATAGAACGACCGCCCCAACCTCTCGCCCATGCACGGCCCCTTAGGCGTAGGCGTGCAGCCCCGGCAGGAGCAGGTTCACGCCGAAATAGGTCCAGAGCATCACGATGAACCCCAGCACGCTCATCCACGCCGTCGTCAGCCCGCGATCCTTCACGGCGAATCGCAGGTGGATCACCATCAGATAAATGATCCAGGTGATGAGGGCCCAGGTCTCCTTCGGGTCGAAGGCCCACCAGCGCCCCCACGAGTGGTCGGCCCACCAGGCCCCGAGCAAAATGCCCACACCCAGCGTCCAGAAGGCCAGTTGCAGCAGGATCATCTGCGCCTTGTCGAGGTCGCCTAGCGTGCGCGCCCGCGGGGCCTCATCCTCGCCCAGCGCCGCCAGCGCAACGCTGTGCACCCCTGTCGTTGTCACCGCCTGTTCCTGGTTCAGACGCCCGGCGTAGTGCACGCCGAGGTAGAAGAGGCTGACGACAAAGCCCAGCGCGATGAGCCCGTAGGAACAGAGCACGGTCGTGACGTGATACTTGAGCAGGACGCTGGTGTTGAGGATCGCCGCCTCGCGCTGGATGTTCACCCCGGGGATGCCCATCTGCGTGGCGGTCAGCAGCACCATGAAGCCCACCGTCGCCGCCGCCGCCCCGAAGAGCCACTGACGACGGGCAATCATGATGGCCGCGCCCACCAGCACGGCGAAAAGGCTCAGGCCCGTCATCGATTCAAACTGGTTCTGGATCGCAAACCGCTCGGCGATGAGGCAGCGCAGCACAAAACCGAACCCGTGCAACCCCAGCGCGACCAGGAGCAGCACCCCGCCCAGCCACGCCATGCCCTTGCGCCCCGTGCCAAAGGCCAGCAGCAGCGACACCACGCTGAAGAAATACGCCCAGTACCCCCACTCGAAGGCGTTGGCCTTGTTGTATGTCATCTCGAGCGTGCGACGCCCGGTCGGGTAGATCTCGGCATTGATCGTCGGCAGGGCGGCGGCCAGGTCGCGGGCGGCCTGATTCACCCTGGCCACATCCCGCGCCCGCCACGCCTCACCCAGCGCCAACGCCGCGGCCCGCGCGGGCGAGTCGTTCCCCAGCGTCGAGATGTGCCGCCATGCCAGGTCCGCCCGCTCGGGGGCGACGAGCACGATGTTCTGCTTTCCATCCAGGAAGATCCGCACGGCGGTGTCGACCCGCCCCGCGGAGGTGCGGTATTGCTCGATGTCCTTCTCGTTCATCACCTCGCGCATGATCGCGCCCAGGTGCTGATCGACCATCGCGGGGGTGACGCGCCCGACCTTCTTCCAGCGTTCGATCCGCGACGCGTCGCCCGGGAACGCCTTGGTCAGCAGCGCCTCGCGCATCGGCAGGTAGCCGACGTTGATGAGCGGCTTGTCGAGGTAGTAGACGGGGTCGATCGTCAGATCGAGCAAGGTAAAAAGCGGGTCGTACTTGAAGGCCTTGACGTCCTCGCCCCCGCCGGCCTTGGGCGTCTTGAGGTAGTCCATGTAGTCGCGTCGTCCGACGATCTCGTGCATCGTCTCGCGAGCGAGCGTCTCGAGCACCTTCACCCGCCCGCCGTGGAACACGGCAAGGTCGCGTAGCGGCTCGAGGTCCACCTGCACGGCGAACTCGCTCTTCTGCTCGGGGGTGACGATCGCGGCCCGATCCTTCACCGGCGGGCCGAAGGGGTCGGTGATGGGCACGCTGATGGGCGTGAGTTCGGGGGGTGAAGGGTGCGCGTTGCCGTCGGGCGCGGTCTGGGCCGCGCATACCGAAGTCAGCACCCACACAGCGCACAGGCTCAGGGCCTTGATCATGATCGTGCCTCCTGCAACTCAGGCTGATAGGCGCCGGCGGGACGCTGGTACGTCCCCGCCTTGAGCGCCTCTTGAATTTTGCGCTTCTCGCGCTGCACCAGCCAGGGCTTGAGGTAGAACGCCCACGGGATCCCCACCGAGAAGAGGATCGACCCCAGCGCGATGATGTGGATCCCCGGGTTGTTCCCCACCCCCAGGATCGTGAACTGCACGTAGGGCCCGGGCAACTCGCCCGCGTCGGCCATTTTCTGCGTGCGCTCCCACCCGTTGGCATCCCAGCCCGCCTGGCTCAGTTTGAACTGGTGCGGGCTCAGCCCCGCCGTCAACCGCTTCCACGCGTTCCACAGCCAGGGCTTGTCGTCGCGCCAGTGAAAGGGCGCCCGCAGCGGCTCATTGAGTTTCGTCGTGTGCACATACTCGGGGAACTCGCTCCCCTCGCGGGGCGTGACCTTCACCAGCGACTGGTAATCGCGCGGCGAGCCCCGGTGGTCGTACGCCACCATCTCGAAATCAACCAGGCGCAGGTCAAATCCGGGGAAGACGTGCTGCCGACGCCCGAAGGCCAGCGTCAGCCGCTTCCCGTCGGGCAACTCGACGCTCCGCTCGGTGCCGAACCCAGCGCCCATGTACTTGGTGAATGGAAGCCAGACGATACGGCGCATCGGCGTGCCCGCATAGGTCACCTCGACCCCCAGCATCGCCTTGTCGTGGGTGCCCACCATCCGCCCGTCGCGCTCGGGCACTGGCACGGGCGAGGGACGCTCCACCTTCGCCGCGTGGTCCCACTTGGCGCCGAGTTTCAGCGAGACCTGCGGCACGATGTCGCGCAGCCACCCGTCGGTGTCGATCTCCGACTCCACGCGCACCTTGCCCCGCGGCTCGCGCACGATCGCCCGCACCTTCCCGTCGGGCTTCTCGTCCAGGTACACCGCCAAATGATCCGCCTCGATCAGGCTGATTCGCACCTTGGGGTCGGCGGCCTTGCGCACGGGGCGGGCCTCGCCCTCACCCGGCACCAGGTCCTGTGCGATCTCGGGGAAGCGGTGATACACCCAGCGCTCGAAGCGCTCGCCCGCCGGCCCCGTCACCTCCACCACCGCCACGCTGCTCGTTGAGCCCTCGTACCCCTTGGTGATGATCGGGAAGGGCGGCTCGGGCGAGACCGACTTCACCGACACGCGCCAGCCCGTGTCGCCCACGTCGACGCTCGCGCCGGCGACGGCCTGGTAGACGCCCGTGTACGTCGCCGCCCCGGAGGCATCCATCACCTCGAAGACCAGCGCGTGGCGCGCATTGTCGGGGATCGGCTGCGCGAGCGACGCCCAGCGCGATTCGCTCATGCCCTGCGTGTATTCGATCGAGAATGATTCGTTGCCCGTCATGCGGTCGGCAGGGGAGCGCGGCGCCAGGTGGAACATGAACGCCGGGGCATCGCTCACCACGCCCTTGTCGTCGGGCAGGTCGCTGTGCAGCGTCACGATCCGCAGCGGATTGAGCCCGGGCGAATCCGCGCTGACCGCGACGGCGGCGGCCGGGTCCAGCCGCACCACGTCGGGCACACCCGTGGCATAGGTCGCGTAACCGACCACGCGCAGCCCCACCGCGTCGTCCACTCGCCCCAGCGTCGAGCCTGGGACCTTGATCGAGAGTGCGCCCTGCTGCCCGGGGACATCCCACGGCCCCGGGCGTCCGCTCATGGCCCAGGCCGACTCGCCGTCGATCGCCCCCAGGTTGTAATCGTTGTAGCGCGGCACGTTCGTCAGCGGGCGCTGCTCCCACCCCATGCCCTGGTCGACATAGAGCGAGAGTCGAGTGTTGTCATAGAAAGCCCGCTGGGGCGTGCCCAGGCCCGGGCGGCCCGTCTCGCGCATCGGCGGGCCCGAGACCAGCAGCGTGTCGCCCTCTTTCTTAAGCCCGGCGTAGTAGATGCTGCCCAGCGCGATCACGATGATCCCCGTGTGCACCATCAGCACGCCCGTGTGCTTGAACGTGAACTCGATCCGGCGCACCGTCGCGGTCGCCAGGTTCGCCACGAACGCGAGCAGCACCACCCGCAGCGGCCACCAGGCGTAGAACTCGAGTTCCGACATCTCCATAATCGGCAGGCGGCGCAGCGTCGTGGCGCGCGTGCGTTCGATGAAATCAGCAAAGAGCATCAGCCCGCGCCCGGTGGCCGGGTCGTAGTGCAGCGCGGGCCAGAAGGCACCCACCCACAGCCACACCGCCACCGGCACAAGCGCCAGGAGCGCCGTCAGCGAGAGCACGAACCGCACCGCGCCGCGCCGGCTCAGCCCGCGCCACAGCAGCCACGCGGGGATGACCGCGACCACCCCGATCACCCCCAGGAGCGTGACGGCGTAGATCATGTACGTGGGGATCGATGCGATCAGGCCAATGGGCACGCTCGCCAGCGCGCCATAGATCGCCACCAGCGACAGGAGAAACACCGCCAGCGGGATCGATGAAAAGACCCTCAGCACCACCTTGACCGGCCACAACGCCCCCGTCAGGTGCTCGTCATCCCACGCCCGGCTCCGGTGCCACTTCGCGCTCATGGTGCCCTTACGCCGCACCTCTGGGCACGGCGTGGAATCCTATTCGACCTCAAGGTCCATTACGTCCGCAATCGCCCCGAATCGGCGCCGATCAGCATCTCGGGCTGTTCCACCCCCCGCAGCACCGATTCCAGGGGATCCGCTAGCCCGTGGTTGAACCCCACCGCCATCACGCCCAGGGGATGCGAGCCCGGGGCCAAGGTAAACGCGCTGGGGTCCAGCCCCAGGGCCCTGGCCCCGTGCGTGGTCGCCATGGCCAGCAACGTGCGAGCGGGGGTCGCGTCGCGCCGGAAGAGCAGCCGCATCTCGTCGAGCGTCGAGATCCGACCGGGGGTGTCGAGGTTGATGATCGAATCGGTCCCCAGGGCGACAGTCACGCCCGCGTCGAGCATGTCGTGGTAGCGGTGCGTGCCCAGTCGCTCGGGGGCGTGGAAATACGCCGACGATCGAGGGCAGTAGGCCACGCACGAGCCCGTGCGGGCCAGCAGGGCGATGTCGTCGTCGGTGGCGCTGTTGACGTGGGCCGCGAGCACGCCCTTCCCCCCCAACGCGCGCAGCACGTGCGCCACGGGGGTGAGGCCATGACCGAACTCTCGCGTGCACGAGTCATCCCACAGGCCCAATCGCTCGAGAAAAGCGCGGAAGGGGCCGCTGCCGCGGGCGATGAGTTCGATCTCTTCAGGCGTCTCGGCCAGGTGCGTGGCGAGCGGTAGCGAGTCGTGTAAAGCCGCGGCGTGGAAGGCCTCGCCCGCCGCCGAGTAGGGCGCATGGGGATGCAGCCCGAATCGCACCGACCCGGTTGGTGCGCGCGTGGCGATCGCTTGCATGGCCTCGATGCCGCGGCGCAACGACGCGCCGATGGCGAAGAACTCGAGGAAGCTCACACCCGCCAGCCCCGACGCCGCCAGCGCGTCGAAGGGTGCAAGGGTGGGTCCCGCGGGAGGGCAGCCGGCGCGGCACGGGTGCGACGGCCGTCGCGATCGATGGGAACAGCCGGCGAGTGTCGAGCGGCTGCAGCGGCTGCTGGC
>JABWBB010000019.1 GCA_013360675.1 Phycisphaerales bacterium
AAGGCCCCATGGCACACGGCCAGCGAGGCCCCCGGGGCGGCGGCGGCGCTGCGGCGCGGCGATGTGGTGCTGCTCAAAGGCTCGCGCGGGATCGGACTGGAACGGATCATCAGCGCGTTACACTCGCCCGGAACCGAACCCAAGGCGGCCGCCACGACGACCGCCTCCTGACGACCCTCACCTCGCACGGACGCGAAGGCACCGATGCTCTACCTGCTGCTGGATTGGACACGCACCTGGCTGATCGACGCGGGGCTCTACCGCTTCGTGTCGGTGCTGGACCAGATTCAGTTCCGAGCGCTCGCCGCGGCGGGGCTGTCTTTCTTCTTCGTGGTCATGCTCGGTCGCCCGACGATCAAGTGGCTCCTCCGCCAGAAGATCGGCGACGCGGGGGCGACCGACGCCGAATCGCTGCGGGCCCACGCCTCGTCCAAGGCCAACACCCCCACCATGGGCGGGGTGCTGATCATCGGGGCGATCCTGGGGTCGATCGCGCTCCTCGCGGATCTGCGCCAGTTCTATCTGCAACTGGGCGCGATCGTGCTTATCTGGCTGGCGGTGCTGGGGGCCTTTGACGACTGGCTCAAACTGACGGCCAGCCGCCGGGGCACGGGCTCGCGCCAAGGGCTGCGGGCGTGGGAGAAACTCGTCTTCCAGATCGGCCTTGGGCTGCTGGTGGGCTACTTCGCGTTCCTGCGCCCCGAGGCGGGGCTCGACAGCGTGGAGACGGCGCTGGCGCCGGCGATCCCCGACGTGCGCCACGTGCTGAATCTGCCGCTGCAGAAGACCTACATCGCGCCCGAGATGAGCCTGAACCCGTCGCTGATCTTCCTGGGGCTGGGGTCGTTCATCACGATCGCGGTGCTGATGATCACGGGGATGTCCAACGCGGTGAATCTCGCCGACGGGATGGACGGCCTGGCCGCGGGCACCACGGGGGCTGTCTCGCTGGGGCTGCTGGTGCTGACGTTCATCTCGCGCGACCAGGCGACCGCCCAATACCTGCTGGTGCCTTATGTGCCCGATTCGGGCGAGTTGACGGTGTTGACGGGGGCCGTCGCGGGGGCGTGCCTGGGGTTCTTGTGGTGGAACTGTTCGCCCGCGCAGGTCTTCATGGGCGATACGGGCTCGCTCGCGCTGGGGGGCGTGCTGGCCTACATCGGGCTGATCATCCGCCAGGAGTACGTCGTGCTGGTGATGTGCGGCATCTTCCTGATCGAGGCGGGGAGCGTCGCGCTGCAGGTGGGCTATTTCAAGGCGACCAAGGGCAAGCGGATCTTCCGCTGCGCCCCCTACCACCATCACCTGCACATGGGAGGATGGACCGAACAGCAGGTCGTGATCCGCTTCTGGATCATCACGGTGCTGCTGGTGGTCGTGGGGCTGGCGAGCATCAAATTGCGCTGACGCCGCGTGGCGTTCAGGCCAGTGCCCTCTCGAGATCGGCCTTGAGATCGTTCACGTCTTCGATGCCCACCGACAGGCGCACCAGACCATCGTCGATGCCCAGGATCTTGCGCGCGTCGGCGGGGATGCTCGCGTGCGTCATGATCGCCGGGTGCTCGATGAGCGATTCGACCCCGCCCAGCGATTCGGCCAGCGAGAAGAGTTTCACGCGTTCGAGCATGGCGCGGCTGGGGGCCAGCCCGCCCTTGATGACCACCGAGATCATGCCGCCGAAGGCCCGCATCTGGCGCTTGGCCAGATCGTTCTGCGGGTGCGAGGGCAGGCCCGGGTAGATGACCTTCTCGACTTTGGGGTGCCTTTCGAGCCACTGGGCGATCGCCAGGGCATTGTCGCAGTGGCGCTGCATGCGCACGTGCAGTGTCTTGGTCGAGCGGAGCATGAGGAAGCAGTCCATCGCGCCCGGGACCGCCCCCACCGCGTTCTGCACGTAGCGCAGGCGGTCGGCCAGCGCGTCGTCATTGGTCATCAGCGCGCCCGCGACCAGATCGCTGTGCCCGCCGATGTACTTCGTGCATGAATGCAGCACGAGGTGCGCCCCTTGCGCCAGCGGGTTCTGCAGATACGGCGAGGCGAAGGTGTTGTCCACCAGCAGCAGCGGGCGCTCGATGGGGTTGCCCAGCGGGCCCAGGGCCTTGTCGCGCGCGCCAACACCCGGGGCGGCCTTGGCCGCGTGGGCGTCGACGATCGCCCGCATCGCGCCGATGTCGATCACCTTGAGCATCGGGTTGCTGGGGGTTTCGAGCCAGACCAGGCGCGTCGTGGGGCGCAGGGCCTTGGCCAGTTCGCCCTCACGGGTGAGGTCGACGCGGGTGACCTCGAGGCCGATGTGGCGATAGACCTTGTCGAGCTGGCGGAACGACCCGCCGTAGACGTCGTCGGAGAGGACCACGTGGTCGCCCGCGCGGAGCTGGTGGAGCACGCAGTCCATGGCGGCGAGCCCGCTGGAGAAGGTCATGGCGTGGCGCGCCCCCTCGAGGGCGGCGAGGTTGTCTTCGAGCGCGGTGCGCGTGGGGTTCTTCGAACGGGCATAGTCGTACCCGTCCTTGAAGACGCCCGGCGAGGACTGCACGAACGTGCTGGTCATGTACACGGGCGTCATGATCGCGCCCGTGGAGGGGTCGGGATTCTGCCCGGCGTGGATGCAGCGGGTGGCAAAGCCGGCGTTGGGGCTCTCGGACATGGGCGTCTCCTGCGTCGTGGCCAAGCGTAGCGGGCACGCACGGGGCCTCCACGCCCATGGCAGAGAGAAGCCCCGGCCCGCACCTTCCCCGGGGTTCGCTTGGGGAGCCACGATCCCCTATGCTTATGTCGACTTGGCGTGATTGGCGACTTTGTCGGCCAGGGCGCCAGAGAAGCACGGACGCGCTTGTGCTGGAGGATGCTTCGGTGTCTGCCCGCGCGATCGCCAAAGAGAGCGCATGACGCACGCACCAACCCTGCCGGTTTGTCCCCCGCTCGAGGCAACCTCGCTCCCAGCGGCTCCTCCTGAAGCCCCTGTGACGCTTCACCCGCCGGCCCCGCTCCATACGCGGGTGGTCAACCTGGGCGCGGTGCTGATCCCCTTCGCGGGCGTGATCGTGGCCGGGGTGATGGCGTGGGGCGTGGCGCTCGACTGGGTGTCGCTATCGATCATGCTCGTGATGTACATCGCCACGGGGCTGGGCATCACGATCGGGTATCACCGGCTCTTCACGCACAAGGCCTTCAGCACCTCGCGCTTCATGACGTTCGTGTGGGGCATGCTGGGAACGATGGCCGCCGAGGGCCCGGTGCTCGAGTGGGTCGCCACGCACCGCTGCCACCACCAGCACAGCGATTCCGATCACGATCCGCACTCACCCCACACGCACGGCGACGACATCAAGGGCTTGCTGCTGGGGATCTGGCACTCGCACGTGGGCTGGCTGTTCAACTCGGCCCCCGCGGACTTCAACAAGTATGCCCGCGACCTGCAGCGCGACCCGATCGTGCGTCACCTGAGCCGCCGCTTCGGGATGTGGTTCCTGGTGGGGCTGCTGGTGCCTGCGGTCGCCGGCGGGCTGCTGACGATGTCGTGGGCGGGGGCCGGGATGGGATTCCTGTGGGGCGGCCTGGTCCGCGTCTTCCTGGTGCACCACGTGACGTGGAGCGTTAACTCGGTCTGTCATCTGTGGGGCAGCCGCCCGTTCGAGTGCCACGACGAGAGCCGCAACAACCCGATCGTGGGCGTGCTGGCGATGGGCGAGGGGTGGCACAACAACCATCACGCTTTCCCGGCGTCGGCGCGACATGGGCTGGCCTGGTGGCAGTTCGACCTGAGCTATGTGATCATCTGGGCCATGGAACGCGTGGGACTGGCGTGGGATGTCCGCCGCCCATCGCCCGAGATCATTGCCCGCCGCTCTCGGACGAATCCGACCCCGAACCCGGCTCAGACCCCGACGCAGGCGTAACCCCTTCGGGCATCCACACGGGCAGATCCGCGATTGATGCGCGGGCCTCGTCGCTCGTCGGCACGCCCCAGGCCACAAAGAACGGCCCAAGGTTGTGCCCGCAGGCGCGGCTGAAACGCACCATCCACTGATCCATCTTCTGCGCATCGGTGCGCGGGCGCTGATCGTCGGGCAAGGCGCGATACTCGGCAAAGACTTTCTTGTATGTCTCCCAGCCGAAGGCCTCCTGCAACTGCACGTACATGTGCAGCGCGAGGAACGGGTCGCGCTTCCAGTGCTCGAACTTCGCGCCGTTGGCCCGGTACTGCTCAAATGACGGGGGCTTGTCCACGCCGCCATGCCCGCGCGTGCCCTCGGGCGGCGTGCAGACGGTGTCGATCGCGTGGAGCGCGAACAGGTTGCACGTCACCTCGCCCGTGCCCGAGAAGGTCCAGTCCCCCACCTGGCGGTTGTGCCCCAGTTCGTGCAGCAGCCCCCACGAGCCGGCCCTGAGTTTCTCGACCTGCGTCATCTCGTCGACGGCGTCGAGGTGCGTCATGATCGGATAGCCGCTGTGCATATAGCCCGCGCTGATCTGCTCGTCGGCGACGAAGCGCTCGGGGCGGGGCGTCACGAGCGGGATCGTGCCGAGGATCGCGTGCGCATCGCTGATCTTGTCCCACATCTCGAGCACGGGGGTCGGGTCGGCGAGCGCGCGCAGCGCCTCGGACGGCACACTCACGATGATCTTCGCCGTCTCGATCTCGCCCCACGGGGCGGGGGCATTCTTCAGCGCGGCCCACTGCTCGGGTGTTGTCTCGCCCAGGATGAACCGGGGCGATTCGACCGCGCCCTCGATAACGGCGCTCAGGCGCGGGGCCCGTGCGGGGGTTTCGAGGTAGATCAGCCCGCCGAACGCGCTGGCCACGCGGTTGACGCCGGGCGCAAGCGGGGACTCGCGGGCGATGTCGGGGAAACGCCGCCACGCGTCATGATGCCAGAGGGTGTCGGTGTGGCAGCCGATGCGGACGCGGAGCCCCTTCTTGGGGGCATCGGCAGAAAGAAAGACCGTGACGACCTCGCCCGGTGGCGCATAGAGACCCGTGCCCTGCCACCCGCGACGGTCTGGATTGGTGGCGACCTCGCGACGGAGGCGAGAGGCGTCGGCGGGCACCTCGCCCGGGAAGAACGCCGCCGCGGCGTGGGGACGGATCGCGTCGGGCTTTGCACGCAGCTCGAGTTCAAGGTCGAGGGCGAGCAGCACGCGATCGCGGACGTCGCCCGCGCGCACCGGCTTGCGGGCCTGGGGCAGTTTCCGGTCGGTCGCGGCGGCGAGGAGTTCGCGGGCGCGCGCAAAGACCGGATGCGTGGGGTCGATGACGCGGATCGCCCCCGAGATGCTCGCCGCGACCTGCGCTGATTCGTCCGCCTGAAGAACATCCCCCGCGGCCAGCCGCTCCATGGCGGCGTCGGCGCGGAGCGTGTCGGGAAGCGACGGCGCGATTCCGAAGCCTTCGCCCCTGGTGCGGTCGAGCATCCCATCGCCGAAGCCCAGCCCCGCCCACATGAGCAGGCGATTGCCGGGGTGCTCGCGGATCGTGCGCGAGGGATTGAGTTGCAGCCAGCCCCAGCCCAGACCGGCGGCGAGCACGCCCCCACCCTCGCGGATGTAGTCCTGGAGAGTTTCGATGTCCTCGTCGCGCAGGCGGTGCGTGGGGATGCAGACCGCGTTGAACACGGCGAGGTCCGATGGGCGCAGCCCGCTGAACTCCGCCGCGTTGAACCCGCGGGCGCGGAGCGCTTCGGCCAGTTTCGCATCGCCCAGCACGCCGATCGTTGGCCCGCCCCGATCGCCCGCGGCCCAGCGGATGCACCGATCAAACAGCAGCCCCGTATCGGCAACTTTCAGAACGCCCGCGTCGAGATAGCCCGTGTGCCCAAAGGCGACGATGCGCCCCTGACCCGCGGTGGCTCCCGCGATCACCGCGTGCTGCGCCTTGCCCTGCTTGCCCGCGACGATCGGAAAGGCGTTGTCACCCGCGAGCACCAGCGGCCCCGGGATGCCCGGGGCGGCAACCTCGGCCACGTGCTCGATCATCGATTCGCGGGGCGTGGGCTGTGCAAGAACGGGCACGCCGAGCCACCAGGCCAGGGAAGCGCAGAACACTGTGAACAGGCGATGGGTCATGCCCGCATTATGCCAGATCCGGGCGGCAGGGCCTCATGAATGTCGTAACCAAACCCGGACCCGGGAATATCGCGATGCGGGGCATACAGCCCGCGCGTGAGCGAGGGCTTACTTTGCAAACGAACACAAACAAAGAGGGCCCTCCCTGACGGTCGGGCTGCGGGCCGGACATTAAAGAATCGTGCAGGGCCACCACTTCAATAGCACGAAGAGAGGACACCACGCGCCGCGAGGACGCGTCGGGTGGTGGCACCCGGAATTAGTATCGCGGACATGCTCAGGCGGGACGCCTGTGCCACCCGGACCGAAGAGAGACAGTTACCGCCCCCGCCCGGCCATGAACTCGAGCACGTCGATCTTCGACACGATGCCCACGATCGCGCCCGCATCGACCACCACGCCCACCTGGTCGGTCTCGAAGATGCGGAAGAGTTCCTCGATGCGGGCCTTGGGGTAGATCAGCCCGCCGACGGGGTGGCTGATGCCCTTGGCGGCGGACTGGAGGGTGACCTTCCCCTCCTGCAGGCCGCGGAGCACGTCCACCTCGTGGACCATGCCCGAGGGGTGGCCCGAGGCATCGACGATGGGCACCTGCGACACGCCGTGCGTCTTGAAGAGCTCGATGATGCGCGAGACGGGGGTCTCCTGCGTCGCGGTGATGATCGTGGTCTTGCCGCGGACGGCGAGGATTTCTTCGACCAGGCCCAGGTCGCGGTCCGAGCCCAGGAAGCCGTAGTCCCGCATCCACGAATCCTGCAGAAACTTGGTGATGTAGCGCGTGCCCGAATCGGGCAACACCGTCACGATCGTCTTGCCCTTGCCCAGTTCCTTGGCCAGGCGCACGGCGATGTGGACATTCGACCCCGACGACCCGCCGCAGAAGAGCCCCTCTTCGCGCACGAGGCGGCGTGCCATCGCGAAGGATTCCTTGTCGTTGACCTGGTGGAACTCGTCGACGACGCTGTAATCCATGGCGTCGCAAAGGATGTCTTCGCCGATGCCCTCGACCTTGTAGACGTGGGGCGTGGGCATGGTCTTGGTGTAGTAGTAGTGATAATGGACCGAGCCGATGGGGTCGACGCCCACGATGCGGATGTGGGGCGCCTTCTTCTTGAAGCAGCGGCCCACGCCCGAGAGCGTCCCCCCGGTGCCCGCGCCGCTGACGAAAACGTCGAACTTGCCGCCGGTCTGCTCGAGGATCTCGGGCCCGGTCGAGAGTTCGTGAGCCTGGATGTTGTCCTGGTTGTGGTATTGGTTGACGTAGAAGCCGTTGGGCGTTTCGCGCGCGATGCGCTTGGCCGTCTCGACGTAGTGCTGGGGGCTGTCGCCGGGGACATCGGTCGGAGTGATGACCACCTCGGCCCCGAAGGCCTTGAGCATGTTGACCTTTTCGATCGACATCTTGTCGGGCATGGTGAAGACGCAGCGGAAGCCGTTGACGCAGGCCCACATCGCCACGCCCTGGCCGGTGTTGCCGCTGGTGTTCTCGACGATGGTGCCCCCGGGCTTGATCTCGCCGCGTTTGAGCGCCTGGTTGAGGATGTAGACCGCCATGCGGTCCTTGATGGACCCGGTGGGGTTCATGTACTCGCACTTGACGTAGACCGCCGCGTCGTTGGGGCCGACGACCTTGTTCAGGCGCACCAGCGGCGTGCGTCCCACCGCGTCGAGAATGTTGGCAAAGGACTGCATCGCCGGGTCTCCTTCGCCGAGAAACCCCCGGCGGACGGACCCAGTTTAGCCCATTGAAAACAGCACCCCAAGGATCGCGCCCACGCCACAGCACCAGCCGAGACCCGCAGCCCGCACGGGTTTACTTGGGCGGGGCGGGCTCGTCCTTCTTGGGCGGCGGGCGCAGCAGGTCCTGCAGACGCCCCGCGCCTTCCTTGATCGCGTCGATCGGGTTGAGCTTCTCGAGGGTGCGCTCCCCCAGCAGTTTCAGGTCCGGACCGGTCGAGGGCTTGGCCAGCGGGCCACGCGTGCGGAAGGGCACCATGGTCAGCGATTCGAGCAGCGGCACGTTGCGGCCCAGCGCCGAACCCAGCCCCGTGTTGAGCGAGCCGGCGATCTCGTCGGTCAGCGCCCCGAACGGGATCGAAGTCACCACGTCGATCTCGCCCTTGGCCAGGTCGACCTTGCCCTGGGTCTCGAGTTTGAATTCACCCAGCGGGATGATCCACTTCGAATACTCGACCACGCCCGCGCGCATCGAGACATCCAGCGGCTGGAGGCGTCGACCCACCTGCCCCGCCTGGCGGATCTTGGCGATGCTGAGCACCTCGGCGAAGAGGCTGCGCGTCGAGAACCTCGCCTCGCCCGGCGCCACGTGGATGTCGCCGCTGAGCTTGGTCATGTCCGAATCGAGCGGGATGACGAGGTTCTTCGCCTCGATCAGGCCCGGCGCGTCCTCGCCCTTGACCTTCTCAAACTGCGCCACGGGAACGCCCGTGAGCAGACGGGCGCTGACGCTGGGGCTGACCTCGAAGAGTTGCACGCGCACGGGTTCGCTCGCGTAGAAGGCCTTGTTGCGGATCTCGCCGCGCACGCTCATGCTCGCACGCTCGGAACTCGCCGCCAGGTTGAGGCTCGCGGGCCCTTCGGGCGGCGTGGGCGCATCGAGCCCGCCCAGGGGCAGGCGGTCGGCCACGAGTTTCACGCTCATCGCCGGCCCGAGCACATCAACCAGCATGCCCTCCTGCTTGGCCAAGGCATCGATCAGTCCGGTGGGCAGCACGGGGATATCGCCGCGGGCCGAGAGATTCGCTCCGCCCACATCGAAGCCGCCCTCGGCGTCGATCAAACGGTCGACATGGCCTGTCAGCGCCAAACCGGTGGCGGAGGGCGCACCGGCCAGTTCCGACCGATCCACGCCGACGCGGTAATCGATGACACGCGCCGTGCCCGGACCGTTCGTCTTGGCGGTGATCGACACGCCCGAGAGCGTCAGCGGCTTCTCGGTCGGCGATTTGCCCGACGGGCGCTCGATCGAGTGCATCGCCAGGCGCGGCGCGCTGATCGCCACGTCGGCGTCGAGCATCGCCAGCGCCGAGCGCGGCAGCACCAGCGAACGCACCTCGATCTTCACCGGGGCCGTCTCGGCCAATCGCAACGCCGCGGCGGCCTGAGGCTGCCCTTCCTTCGCCGATGCGTCCAGGAACCGATTGGCCAGCGCCGGATCGACTTCGATCGTGATCTCGCCCGGGCGTGACAGCGCGACTTTGTCTGGACGAACACTGAGCGCCAGCGGGGTGGTTGTCTTGGCGCGGGGCGCGTTCAGCGACAGCGTGGCATCGATCGCCGCATTGGCGTCAAACCCCTCCGCGCCCGGCACGGCCCGCAGACCGATCTCGATCCCCGCCGTCGCGCCCAGCGCCGACGAGAGCAATGCCCCCTCGCCCGCGAAGGGATCGAGCAGGGCGGTGTTGATCTGGGCGAGCGCGAGCGTCGCCGTCGCGGGCCCGTCGGGCTTGCCCGAGGCCAGGCCGACCTCGGCATCAAGTGTCACATCGCCGGCCCTGGCGCTGTTCTCGGCAAGGATCGCGGCGACGAGCTTCGCCCTGGCCTTGGCCGTGCCCGTGCCCAGGATCGAACCCAGCGGCACGCTCGCCTCAAGGCGCAGCGATTCAACGCCGATCTCGCCCACGCGGCGCGTCGAGCCGTCGTCGGTGCGCAAGACAAGATTGCGCAAGGTCGTCTTCGCGGGAATGGTCAGCGTCATGTCCGCCTGCCCGGCGCGATCGAGTTTGGGCGACCACCCTTCCATGGGGATCGCGAGCGGTGCGACGCCGAACTGGAGCACGCCATCGCCCGCGATCTCGACACGATTGTCCGCGGTCCCGCGGAGGAGTTCGCGTGCCATGCCGCTGGTCAGTTGGGTGCGCAGCGCGGTGTCGCGCAGCGTCAGCGTGCCCTTCTCGAGGTGCGATCGAGTGCCCCCACGAATCGTGGCACTCTCCACGTCCAGTGCAGCTGTAAAGACGCCTGGCGATGGCTGTGCCGTTGTGATCGTGAGGCTCACGCCGGGGCCCGCAGCTTCACGGATCAGCGCGCGCAGATCGCGCCCGTCCGCCGCCGCGGGCGCCATGAACATGCCCGCCATCGAGGTGGGCACGCTGGTCAGCGCCACACGCCCCACCGGGCGCACGTCATCGATCGACCCCGCGTGCATCCCCGCCATCCGAGTCGAGACCGCTCCCTCGAAGCGTTCGCTCCCATAGGCCATGCTCGCTCGCACCTCCAGCGTCGGATCGGCGCCCGCGGCTTGCTCTGCGGCGAGTGTGAACCCGAGCAGATCGACCGTCGTGGGCTGGGCCCTGCCCTGTTCGTCGAGCTTCGCCAGGCGCAGGCCCGCGGTGGAAACGTTCAGCGTGCCCGCGCTCTGCGCAAAGTCGATCGAGCCATCGCTGGTTCGAGGCAGGCGCAGGTTCGTCAGCGTGAGCACTACCCCGCCCGCGTTGGCCGCGGGTGTCAGTTTCCAACCGCTGTCGGGGGTGATCATGCGCGAGGCGATTCGTCCCGCGCTGGCGGCTTCGATCTTCAAGCCGTAGTCACGCGTGGCGATCGATTCGACATCGACGCGGAACGTACCCGCGGCTTTGATGTGCGCACTGGTCACGTTCAGGTCGAGATGGGTCGGCGGCATGCCGGCGCTCACTTGCCTCCCCACCGCGTACGCCGCCATGGAAACATCGAGCGTCGGGCCCACGTCCGTCGCCAAGTCAAGCCCGGCCATCTCGACAAAGGGCTGCGCGATCGCCGTCGCCACGCCCTCGACGCTCACGCGTCCCTCGAACCGCTCGGGCAACCCTGCGCGGATCGCCCCCGCGGCGTCGAGCAGACCCGCGGCGCTGGCCTCGATCGCCACCTTGCCCGCGGGCTTGGCGTCGAGCGTGAGATCGGTCGATGCGCCCAGCCGCACGCCCTGCGCCAAGGATTCGAACGTGAGCGTCGCCGTGATGGGCGCGACGCGAAAAGCCTGCTCGGCCCCCTCGCCCACGCGCACGCTCCCGTTGATCTGCGACACTCCGAGCGAAGCCTCGCACGATGCCGATCGCCAGTCGATCGGTGTGCCGCCCGTCGGCAGCGGCAGGCTCAGGCGGCTGATCCGCAGCGAGACATCCGGCGCGCCCGTGATCTTCCCCCCGGCCACGCCCTGCTCCATCTCGCGCACCTGGGGCAGCAACCCGGACAGCACCGATCCTCGCACGTCGGCAGTGATGGGTTCGGTCACGCTCAGCACGCCGTCGGCCACGCTCACGCCCGCGCGGATCGAGACCCGTGGCATCGCCGCGCTCAGTGTCGCCCTCGCCGCCTTCATCGTGCCCTTGACCTCGACTGCCAGATCCAGCGTTTCACCCGCCGCGACGGCGAGCGGTTCAGCCCCATCGAGCAGCGGGCCGCTGAACAGATCCGCCAGGTCCACGGGCAGGCGCTGCGCGGTGATGGTCGCGTCGATCGACGCCGTATCGGGCGTGAGATCGCCCGCGGCGGTCGACCACGAATCAACGCGGATCTTCGCGACGAGCGAGCCCTCGGTCGTGGCGCCGCCTCGCGCGTGCGAGGTTGTGGTGGAGAAATCGATGGCGATGGGCTGTCCCACGCCGAATACCGCCTTGAGGTCGGCGGCGCGCAGCGCGATGACCGCGCCGGTGGGCGTGGCCTTATCGGTGAACGACGCCTGCAACCCCGTCACCGCCAGTGAGGCCTTGAGCCCCGCGGGGAGTCGGATCTCACCGCCACTTGAGCCGCTCCCCGAGCCGCTCGTTGAACCGCTCGGCTTGCTCGACGTGCCGATGGCCTTGTCCAGGTTCGTCGAACCGTCGGCGTAGCGCTCGATGGCGGCGCTGGCGTCGGCGAGTGTGATCGTGCCAAGGTTCTGACCGACGAGCATCAGGCCCAGCAGGCCGCGGTCGAGGGTGACATCCCCGCTGATGACACTCTGACCATCGGGCGTGGCGAGCGAAAAACCGCGCAGACGTTGGCTGCCCAGCCACGAGAGGCTGACACCCCGCACGTCGAGCCGCCCCGCGACCGCGACACCCGATTGCCCGCGGACGATCCCCGGGGCGAAGACGCCCGCGATCTTGGGCGCGAGCACGATCAGCACCCCCAGCAGCAACGCCAGGGCCAGGACGATCTTGAGCCCGCGGCGGCGCGGGCGCGTGGTGGCATCGGTCAAGGTGCGACTCCTTCCATGTCTATCAGACGCCCCATCGGCGCGGGATGTTCCACCCCGCGCAGCAACGAAGGTCATGCCTCATTGTTGGGGCGCTGCGAACGCGGGCCTATTTCGGCCGCGCTGATTACCAGGTTCGGTCGCGGATCAGACCTGCTCGGACTTGGCGATGAGCCACTCTTCGAGCTCGATCGGGGCCTGTCGCCCGAAGATCGTGACGAGAACCTTGACGCGCCCCTTCTCGGGGTCGACCTCGTCGACCGTGCCCTCGTAGCCCTGGAAGGGGCCTTCCTTGACTGTGACGTGATCGCCCTTGTTGAAGACGAGCTTGACGATCGGCTCTTCCTCGGGCTTGCGCGAGTCGCGGAGCATCTTCTCGATCTCGTGCTCCTTCATCGGCGTGGGTCGCCCCGCGGTGCCGACGAAGTCGCCCACGCCCGTCGTCTCCTTGATGAGGAAGAAGACGTCCTGGGGGATGCGCCCGTCGTTCTCGAGGCGCATCTCGACGAAGACATAGCCGGGGTAGAGCTTGGTCTCGGTGATGCGGGTCTTGCCGGCCTTGACGGTCTTGGTCTTCTCGGTGGGCACCAGGATGCGCCCGACCAGGTGGGTCATGCCCTCGATCTGGACCTTGCGCAGGAGCGTCTCGCGGACGCTCGATTCCTTGTTCGAGGCCACGCGCAGGACGAACCAGTCCATGCCCCCCTGGCGCATCGGCTCCGCGGCGCCCGCCTCGGGCGTGTTCTCGACCACCACCGGCTTGTCCGCGACTGGCTTCTCGCTCATGACCCACCTCGTGCAAAGCGTGCCCGACGCGCCGCGCGCCGGGCTCTTGATCCGCATGTTCAACCCGACGCCCGCGGGCGCCGGGCATCAGAAGACGTTGATGGCCTGGAACAGCACCCGCCAGACGATGTCGCAGACGAACAGGAACGCCCCGATCAGCATCGTCGCCCCGATCACCACCCAGGTCGAATCGAGGATGTTCTTCCGCGTCGACCAGTTGACCTTGCGCATCTCGGCGTCGGTCGCGATCAGGAACTCGGCCGAATCGGCCTTGTGCCCGACGAACCAGTACACGAAGAGCAGCCCGGCCACGATGATCGCCCCCGCCACCCCGGCCTTGAGATAGACCGGCTCAAAGACGGGGATGCCCATGCTCCGATTGACGTCCGCGGTGAATGAACCGTCAAGCGTCTTGATCTGCTTGGCATCGATGAAGCTGCGCCCCCGGGCCTCGGTCACCGAGCCCACGCGCATGCGCCCCGACCCGCGATCGCCCGGAGTCCACGCCTCGATGGTCGCCTCGCCCAGGGTCACCAGCTCGCTGTGGCTCGTGTCGATCAGCGTCAGGCGCTGGCCCACGGGGGGCTCGCCCGACACTTCGGCGATCGTCAGATTCCACTGGGGCGTGGGCAGCTTGAAGCGGTCGAGTTCCTGCCAGGCCCACGCCGCACCCGCCAGGAAGAGCACGGCCAAGCCCAGCGCCGTCATGACGCGGACCCAGTACCCCTGGTCGGGCTTGTAGAGGCCCATCTCCCCGCGGTGCGAGCGCTCGTCGTCAACACGGCGGGAGGGACTTGAACCCGCAACCTGCGGATTTGGAATCCGCTGCTCTACCAGTTGAGCTACCGCCGTTTCATCGGGCTTGCCCGGTCCGGGGCGCCCGGGATTGGATCCGGTCGAAGATGCCACTGCTGTTCCCCATGGGGCCTTGAACCGCCAAACTCACTTGCGCTTGATCTTGTGCAGCGTGTGCTTGCGCAAGCGGGGTGAGAACTTCTTCATCCCCTCCTTCACGCCCTCGGGGATGCCGCCCTTGGTGTTCAGGCTCGTGCGGTAGTTGAGGTCGCCGCACTCGGTGCACTGCAACCACACGTACTCGCGCGCCATTCCCTTTTTCTTCGCCATGACAAACCGCCCTTTCCACCCGGCGCCGTTGTGCCCGGATGTCGCAAACTCCCCGGAAAAACGGGGGACTCCCTAGAAACCGCCGTCCGGGCCTTTCGACCCGGACGGCAACGATCGGACTATAGGCCCCCGCGTTGTTTCGTCCACAGGCGACGGGGGCCCGTGATCAGGCGATGATCTCGGTCACGACGCCCGAGCCGATGGTGCGGCCACCCTCACGGACGGCGAACCGCAGGCCCTTTTCCATGGCCACGGGCTTGCCCATCAGGTCGACCTCGACCTGAATGTTGTCGCCCGGCATGCACATCTCGGCGCCGCCGGCGAGCGTCACGGTGCCCGTGACGTCGGTCGTGCGGAAGTAGAACTGGGGGCGGTAGCCGGTGAAGAAGGGGGTGTGACGACCGCCCTCGTCCTTGGTGAGGACGTAGACCTCGCCCTTGAACTTGGTGTGGGGCTTGATCGAGCCGGGCTTGCAGAGCACCTGGCCGCGCTCGACGTCGTCCTTTTCCACGCCGCGGAGCAGCGCACCGACGTTGTCGCCGGCGAAGCCCTCGTCGAGGGTCTTCTGGAACATCTCGACGCCGGTGACGACCGACTTGCGGTTGTCGGCGCGGAGACCGACGATCTCGATTTCATCGCCGACCTTGACCTTGCCGCGCTCGATACGGCCGGTGACGACCGTACCACGACCCTTGATCGAGAAGACGTCCTCGACGGACATGAGGAAGGGCTTGTCGACCTCGCGGGTGGGCTCGGGGATGAAGGTATCGATGGCCACGAAGAGGTCATCGATGGGCTTGCAGATCGCGTCGTCCTTGGGGTTCTCGAGGGCGGCCTTGGACTGCCCGCGGATGATCGGGGTCTTGTCGCCGGGGAACCCGTACTTATTGAGCAGGTCGCGGACCTCGATCTCGACGAGCTCGAGCAGCTCGGGGTCGTCGACCAGGTCGACCTTGTTCAGGAAGACCACGATGTGGGGCACGCCGACCTGGCGGGCGAGCAGCACGTGCTCGCGCGTCTGGGGCATGGGGCCGTCGGCGGCGGAGACGACCAGGATCGCCCCGTCCATCTGGGCGGCGCCCGTGATCATGTTCTTGACGAAGTCGGCGTGGCCCGGGCAGTCGACGTGGGCGTAGTGCCGATTCTCGGTCTCGTACTCCGTGTGCGACGAGGCGATCGTCACCGTCTTGTTGGCGTCACGCACCGTGCCGCCCTTGGTGATGTCCGCGTAGGACTTGATGATCCCGCCGAAGCGAGCCGCCGAGCGCGCCGAAAGTGCGGCGGTCAGCGTCGACTTTCCATGGTCGATGTGCCCGATGGTCCCGACGTTGACGTGCGGCTTCTTGCGTTCGAATACACCCTTTGCCATAACAACCAACCTCCACCAAATACCCAGTCGCGGGACACCCTGGTCGAAAACCTGGGGCGGGGCTCCCAATGCGCCTCCACCAGGCCTGCCGTTCCTCGCGCGAGCGGTCGCCGCTCGCCGTCCGCCCGCCCCTGGGGTTGCTTCAGATCGCGGCTGCCAAAACCGCGGCCCGTCCGTGACACACAACTCGTCACGACGCTGCAATCCAGGACCGAAACAGAAGAGCCACCAATGGGACTTGAACCCATGACCTCTCCCTTACCAAGGGAGTGCTCTACCACTGAGCTACGGTGGCGCATTCCAGAACACCGCCGCTGCATCCCGCCGAACCTGTTCCGTTCAACGCGACGACACCGACAGCGCCCCCGTCCCGACGGGCCACGGGGGATCCGATGATAGCGACACCCCTCCCCCCGTCAATCGTCGCCGCCCCTTACAAAATCCTTTCAGAAATCATTCGGGCAGCGTCGGGCCCGCGGCCCCGGGGGCGCTCGCCGGCGCCAGGATCGATTCGGGCGTCGGGGCCAGCAGCTCCACCTTGAACTCGGGGAGCGCAAATGCCCACCCCGCCCAGCGCGCGTTGAGCCGCGCCACCTCGGCCTTGGCCGCGGCGACCGCGGGGTCTTCGTCGGCTTTCGGCTCGGGAGTCGTCGGGGGCGTCTCGGGCGTGATCTCCGCCGCACCGCCTGATTCCAGCGGTGCAGCGGGCTCGTCGACCTTGGGCGGCTCGTAAAAGGCTTCGAATGTCGACCAGCGCTTGCCTTCCGAGGCCAGCGTGCGCACACGGATCACCACGCCGTCGAACCGCCGAAACTCGCTGAGCACCGCTTCGCCCATCTGCGCCTCGAGGTCCTTGGCCTTGCGGACATCCTCCATCGCGGCGAACGACAGGGCCGACACGCAGCGGCGCGGCAATCCATCATCCTTCAGTTGACGCCCCTCGGGGATCGGGGCGGCAAGGTAGACCGAATCTTCGGGACGCTCGCGCCAGAAGCGCAGGCGAGCCCCGCCCGACGACGCCGGGTGCGTGACCTCGAGGCTCTGCATCATCTCAGACGACACGTCGGCGACCGTGCGATTCACCCAGGCGATGGGGTCGGGCTCGGCCTCGATCGACAGCAGCGCAAGCAGGGACTGGGCTTGTCCTTCGACGCGCACGTAGCGCCCGGCCCTCGGCTGGCCCGCTTCATACGCCGCATCGGGCTTGGTTGCACCGACGATGACCGCGAAGATTGCGTGGTCGTCCTTGTCATCGACCCGGACGAGCATCGACGACGAGTCCGGCCCCGGGTCCGCCACGCCCAGCCGCTCGTACATCGCGGGGTCGGCGGTCTTGAGCTCGACGATGGTGGCCTGGGCCAGCGCCCGCAGCAAGGCCCGCGGCTTCTCCTTCTCAACAGGGAACTGGCCCTTGCCCGCGAGCACCCAGTCCGCAGGGCCCGTGCGGATCATCCGCGTCGTTGCGCCCCCACGCGTGATGGTGATCGCCGAGATGTCGTCCACGCGATGGGCCAGCCCGGGGGCCAGGCTCCCCAGCGGGGCGGCGGCGGGCGAGGTGCGTCCCGAGCGCACGCTGAAATACGCCGCCGACGCGACGATCAACACCACGATCGAGAGCCACAGAAGCGATTTGCTGCTCATCGATGATTCCTTCTGGCCCCGCGCCGGGGCCTTGTGTCAGACGACCCTGGCCCTGCGACGCCGGCTGACCCGCAGCCCGAAGAGCCCCAGCGCCCCCAGCGTCACCAGGGCCGGAACAAGACCGATGTTGATGAACTTGAGCTGCGTGCCCAGCGACTCGATGTCCTGGCGCAGGTTCAGTTGCACGCGGCGCAGCTCCTTGCGGGTCTTGACGAACTCGTCCTTGAACTTGTCCACCTCGGCCTGCTGCTCGCTGGTCAGCACCAGCGTCGAGGTCGGGTCCGACGATCGCCGCGCCTCAATCTCCGCGATCTTCTGCTGCGTCTGCTGGATCTTCTGCTCGAGCAGTTGTTTCTCGGCGGCGTATCGCTGGTCGGCCCGGCGCTGCATGTCCTCCACCACCGTGAAGGGGCGGTTGGTGTCCTGCCGCGCCCGAACGGCGATCAGGTCGTTCGACCCGCAGAGGTTGTCGAGCGCCCCCATCACCAACGCCCCGTTGTCGCGGAAGCGGCTGACCATCGTCACGCCGAAGACATTCTCACGACGCACCCAGTACTGATCCATCAGACAGTCCACGTCCGCCACGATCACCGCCTGGATCGGCCCCTTCGATTCGCTCAGGTGGGTCGCATCGGGCTCGGTCGGAGCGGCTTCACCCTCGGCCCGCGGCCGACCTTCGGGGAACGCGCTCTTCACGCTCCCGCCCAGGCGGGCGGCAATGGTGAACGCTTCCTTGCCCGCGATGTACCCCGCCAGCAGGCTCTCGGGGTCGGGTTGCAGGCCAATCGACGCCACCGGGATCGCCATCGCCACGCTCGTCGTCGTCAACAGCGGCTCGATCGTCGCGGCCGGGCCAGTCGTCCCCTCTCCGACAGAGACACGCCGGATCAGACCCGGTGAAGGGACCATCACGCGCTGCAGCGGGCCCGTGATCGCATCGGTCTTCGAGAGCCCGCGCTCATCGACATCGAGCCAGATCACCAGCGGCCCCGTCTCACGCCGTCCCTGAAAGCGCACGCGCAGGGCCAGGTCACGATCGGCGGCGACCATCTGCGGCGCGACCTCCACCCCCCACGCCCCCAGCAGCCGCGCGAGTTCAGACTCGCGGTTGGCGTCGGGGCGCGACGGGTCCATGGCGGGGTCGCTCTCGTACATGGGGTCGACAAAGGCCAGCAGCCGCCCGCCGCCCAGCACGTACTGGTCGATTGCATACAACGCCGCGTCGTTCAGGCCCCGCGGGTGAACGACCATGAGCGCGCTGATGTCTGCGGGGATCTGCGTGACGCCTTCGCCCAGGTTGCGCACCTCGAAGGTGGCCTTCATCTCTTCGACGATGCGCCACGCGGGGGTCTGGATGGGCTGGCGCGTGCGCGGGTCGATCGAGAAGCCACCCTCCATCGGCACGCTCGAGATCAGCCCGATGACGTGCTTGCGCGGGTTGGCCAGCGCGTGGATGATGCGGCTGACCTCGTACTCGACAAATCGCTCCTGCGAAGGATCAAAGAACGGGATGACCTCGCGTCCGTCCGCCGCGTTCACCGCGACCAGCCCCAGGTAGAGCGAATCGCCCGAGGCGTTGACGGGCAGGCCCTGCAGCCCCGCGCCGACCGCTGCGTCCTCGGCGTCGCTGAAGGGCTCGGGGTTCACGATCGTCAGAACCACCTTCCCGCCCGAGGCCCGTTCGTATTCCTGGAGCAGTTCCTGCACGCGCTGGGCGTGGGCCTGGATCTGCGGCTGGCCCTGCGCGAGCTTGGGGGTGTAGTACAGCGTCAGGCGGATGGGTTCACTGGGGCTCTGGGCGATGTTGCGCGAGCCCTTCGTCAGCGTGTACACCCGCCCCTGCGTCGCGTCGATGCGCACGCCGCGGAGGTGAGTGCCAACCAGCATGTTGAGGGCGAGGAACCCCCCCAGCAGCAGGAACCCGGCGATCAATGCGGTCGTTCGTCGTCCCATCGTGCTCGCTCCGTCTCAGGCCCGCTTGGCCTCGAGGATGATCGCGTTCATGGCCAGGCAGACGCCCATCAGCGTGGCGAAGAAGGCCACGTCCCGCGCGTCGATCACGCCCTTGCTCATTCCCTCGAAGCGCGTGAGGAAGCTGAACGAGGCGATGGCGTCGACCACGCTGGGCGGGGCCCACCCGCGGAAGAAATCCACCACCGGGCTGAACCCGGCCAGCAGGAAGCCCAGCACCAGCACCGCGGTGATGATGAAGGCGATGACCTGGCTCTTGGTTCCCGCCGAGGCGCACGAGCCTAGCGCCAGCACCGCGCCGGCCATCAGGAAACTCCCCACGTAGCCCGCGAGGATTGCACCGTTGTCGGGCGAGCCCAGGACGTTGACCGTGACCCACACCGGGAAGGTCAGCGCCAGGGCCGCCCCGGCGAAGGCCCACGCCGCCATGAACTTGCCCATAATCGCCCCCGCCCGCGAGAGGGGCAGGGTCATCAGCAGTTCGATGGTGCCGCTCTTGTGCTCTTCGGCCCAGAGGCGCATGGCAAGGGCGGGCACGAGAAAGAGGTAGAGCCAGGGGTGGAAGGCGAAGAAGGGCTGCAGGTCGGCCTGGCCGCGCTCGTAGAGCCCGCCGATCTGGAAGGTGAAGACCCCCGCGAGGATCAGAAAGATGACGATGAAGACATAGGCCACGGGGGTGGAGAAGTACCCCGCCAGTTCACGCCGAAAGACCGCCGTTGCGCCGCGCAGCATGGTGTTCATTCCTCAGGCCTTGTCCGTGGTGAGATCTCGGAAGACGTCGTCGAGGCGCCCCGATTCGACGCGCATGGTGTCCACCTGCCAGGACCTGGCCTTGATGAGGTGGCTGATCTCGGGGGCAATGAGCGAGCCCTTCTTGGGGATGACCGTGCAGCGGACCTGCACGCCGTCCTTGGTCTGGTCGGTGCCGTGGTCCTCGACCTCGCGCACGCCGGGGATCTTGCGCAGTTCGTCGAAGATCATCGTGCCCGCGGGGGGGCACAGGGCCAGCGAGACGGCGTTGTGGTAGCGCGACCGGGCCATCAACGCCGCGGGGCGCTCATCGGCGACGATGCGTCCCTTGGCGATGATCACCGCGCGGGTGCAGACGGCCTCGACCTCTTCGAGGATGTGCGTGCTCAGGATGATCGCCTTGCCCGCCTCGCCCCCCTCGCGCGCCATCGCGCGGATCAACTGACGCACCTCGTGCTTCTGGTTGGGGTCCAGCCCGTCGGTGGGCTCGTCGAGGATCAGCACCCGCGGCGTGTGCACGATCGCCTGCGCCAGCCCCACGCGCCGCTTGAACCCCTTCGACAGCGTGTCGATCGTCTGGTGCAGCACGCCCTCGAGGTGCGTACGCGCGACGGCGGAATCGATCGCCGCCTTCGCCGCCGCTCCCTTGAGCCCGCGTACGTCCGCGACAAAGCGAAGGAACTGGAGCGGGGTCATCTCGGCATAGAGGGGCGAGCCCTCGGGCAGGTAGCCCACGCGTTCCTTCACGCCGATGGGGTCGCGCGTCACATCCAGCCCGCAGACATGGGCCGTGCCCGAGGTGGGCGGGAGATACCCCGTGACCATCTTCATGGTCGTGCTCTTGCCCGCGCCGTTGGGCCCGAGAAAGCCAAGGACCTCGCCCGGGGCGACCTCAAAGGAGATGTGATCGACCGCCAGAATCCCCGCGGTGCGCGACGAGCCGTACCTCTTGGTCAGGGCATCGAGTCGAACTAGCGTTTCGGGCATGAGAGTCCTCGGATTATGGGGAGTGCAGAGTGTTATACGCGATGCGCGGGCGCCTCAAGTCCGCCGCACACCCGGCCCAGCCGCGCCAGACGACCGCCGGCCCGCACAACCACGGGCGACCGGGTGGTATTCCCATCTCGTGTTTGTGACGCTTGATGTGCCCGGCGGGGTCGTCTCGTGGACGACGTCACCGGGCCATCGGGCAAGGAACTCACCCATGCACGTCGCACAGGAATCGGAACCCGCCGCCGACACGATGTTCACCTTCCGTCGGGTCGGCGAGGTCGGGGTTGTCACGCTCGTTTGCTCGGCCCTGCGAGAACGACAGGCCTCGCTCCTGACCAACTATCTCGCGGACCTGGCCGATCGGCTGCGGGGCAAGCTGGTGCTGGAAGTCTCGGGCGTTCGCAGCTTTTCGTGCGCCTGGATCAACGCCATGATCGAACTCTCGCGCCGGTGTGTCGGGCACGGCGGTGAACTCATGATCGTCGGGCTCTCCCCGCAGGCGCGAAAGCTCATGAACCGCACGGGCTTGCTCGAACATCTCCATATCGAGCGATCCCAGGCGGTGGCCCTGAAGCTTCTGGGCGCCCCCGTCCTTGACCCGTGGCGACTTACCGTGGCCCGGTGGCTCGGTGTGCAGATCGCCACCGAAGTGCCACGGTCCAGGGCCGCCTGAGCGTCGAGTTCGAATCCCTACCCCGCTGAACCCCCTGATCCGCCCGGAGCCGGTGATAACACTGGCTCCGGGTGTTCATTTCGGCGCGGATCCCCCAGGGAAAGAAACAGGACCCCATGCCCCCCGCGTATCGGGTGCTGGACTTGGACTGGAATCCATCCCGCAGGATCCCGATCTTCTCTTCTGTCGTCATCCGCCTGGATTCCATTTCTGCGTGCAGGGAGTACGTTCGCATTGCGTAAGGGATATCACAGAGCCGCGGCGTGCGCGTGGTCCCTTCTGGCGATGGCCGGGCTGGCGGCCGGCGATGACGTCGTTCCCGCGACTGGCACTCCTCTTTCGATTCGTGCAGGGGTTTTCACGCCGGCTCAGGTCGGACAGTTGCATCTGGGGCGCGACGCCTTCGAGGCCACGACACGCTACGTGATCGGGCTGGATGGGCCGCTGACTCCCGAGCGGGCCGAGGCGCTCGCGGCGGCGGGCGTGGCGCGTCTGGGCTACCTCCCCACTTACTACTGGCTCGCCGACCTGTCGCTCGCCACGCCCGAGGGGCTTTCCGCGCTGGGCTTTGTGACCGGCGTTGGCGTGTATCGCGAGGCCTGGAAAATCGACGAAGCACTGCGCGTGCCCCCGGCCCAACGCGGCTTTGAATCGGATGAACGCCGCCACCTGGCCGCCACGGGGCAACTCGCCGTGCGCGTCTGGCTCTTCGAGGGCGATACCTCCGCCCAGGTGCGCAAGACGCTGGCCGAACTCGGCGGCGCGGTCATCGAGGAAGAGCGCGTCGCAAACGCGGTCAGCGTGGCGGCGATACTGCCCGGCCTCGCATCGGTCGATCGCATCGCGAGCCTGGGCAGCGTGCAGTTCATCGAGGAACTCCCCGAGTTCACCGCGCGGAGCAACGCGACAGTGCGCTGGGTGGTGCAGAGCGCAACCCCGCCCAACCCCAGCCCGGTGACGCCCCTCTACGCCGGCGGCTTGACGGGCGCGGGGCAGATCATGGGCGTGATCGACGGCTGGCTCGCCCACGAGCACTGCTCGTTCATCGACACGGTCAACCCCATCGGGCCGCTGCATCGCAAGATCCTCGCGTACAACACGCCCTTCGGCTACAACTGGCACGGGACGCACGTCACGGGCACGGCGGTGGGCGACGCGGGCGACTGGTCCGACACGCGCGGCGTCGCCTTTGGCGCTCGCCTGGTCTTCAACATCTGGCCCGACGTCTCCGAGCCGAGCGTCTATTCGCGCTTCGACCTGCACCGCCAGCAGGGCGCGTTCGTGCACACCAACTCGTGGGGCAACAACCTCACGAATGCCTACGACGGGACCTGCCGCGCCATCGACTCGATCCAGTGGACCTACGACGATCAGCTGCTGGTCTTCGCGGTGACGAACTCGTCGGCGGTGCGCAACCCCGAGAATGCGAAGAACCTGCTCGCCGTCACCGCCTCGGGCGGGTGGCCCAACGTCAACACGATGTGCGGGACGACGGGCGCGGGGCCGACAGCGGACGGCCGCCGCAAGCCCGAGCTCGCCGCCCCGGGCTGCCTCACGACATCGACGATCGGGCAGACGGGGTGCGCGGTGTCGGGGCAGTCGGGCACGTCGATGGCCACCCCCGCCGTCGCGGGCGTCGCGCTGCTGACACGCCAATATTACATCAACGGCCTCTACCCGAGCGGCGTGGCCAACGCCGCCGACGCCTTCGTGCCCTCGGGCGCGCTGATCAAGGCGACGCTGGTCAACTCGGGCACGGACATGACGGGCGTGACGGGCTACCCCTCCGACCGCGAGGGGTGGGGACGCGTCCTGGCCGACGACGCGCTCTACTTCGCGGGCGATGCGCGCCGCCTGCTGGTGCATGACGTGCGCAACGGCACGGCGCGAGCGCTCACCACGGGCAAGACGCTGACCCAGCGCTTCCGCGTCGAGCCACTGCCCGCGCAGCGCCTGCGCGTCACCCTGGCCTATCACGACGCGCCCGCCATGGTCGGGGCGTCGCTCGCGCCGGTGAACAACCTCGACCTGCAGGTGCGATCTCCCTCGGGCGTGACCTATCGCGGAAACGTGCTCGCCGCGGGCGAATCGATCCCCGGCGGGAGCGCCGACGCGATCAACAACCTCGAGCAGATCCTGCTGGCCAACCCCGAGCCGGGCGAGTGGACCATCAGCGTCATCGCCAGTGCGGTGAACGTGGGCGCCCAGGGATACGCGTTCGTCATCACCGGCAATGTCCATGAAGTCGCCGCGTGCATCGCCGACTACAACCAGAGCGGCGGCACGCCCGACGACGCCGACGTCTTCGCCTTCTTCATGGATTGGGCCGCGGGCGAACCAGCAGCCGACGTCAACCAGAGCGGGGGCGTCCCCGACGACGCGGACGTGGCCTTCTTCTTCGAGGCCTGGGCGCAGGGGTGCTGAGCCGGCATCTGGCCCGCCCCGTGGCAGTCAAGGGCGAAGCGGGCGAGATTCGGACCACAAGCTCAGCAACGGGCTATCAGATGGCCCGATAAGACTTGGCGGAAGCCTCGCGTTATTCTGGCGTGCGCGGTACAATCACTCCGGTGGTGAAGATTCGTTCCAAGGCGGCGTTCTCGCTGCTCGAGTTGCTGGTGTGCATCGCGATCATCGCGCTGCTGCTGGGCATCTTGCTGCCCGTGCTGGTGCATGCCCGGCGCGTGGGTTACGCCGCCGTCTGCTCGAGCAACCTGCGCCAACTGAGCATCGGGTGGCAGTCGTACCTGCAGGACAACAAGGACATGTTCCCGCGCTATGGGGCGCTGCCCGAGTGGGAATACGGCGGGGCGGTGTTCGTCGGCGCGGAGCGGCGCGCGGCGCTCGATGCCCGTCGCCCGATCAACCGGCATCTCGACGCCGCCAGCCGTGAAGATTCCGATCTGGCGCGTCTCTTTCACTGCCCGGGCGACCAGGGCGTGTATGAGCGGGGCGTGGCCAGCCGCGGACGGGCCGGCCCCTCGCTGCTGGCGCGCGGGTCGGCGTTTGAGCAGTACGGCACGAGCTACCGCGCCAACCCGCTGCTGATGGATTCGAGCAAGGCGGGGCTGGATCGGGCCGCACGCCCGCTGGGGCTGCACGAACTGCACGCCGACCACAGCCGCGTGCTGCTCACCGCCGACGCGACGTGGGCCTATGCGACAGCGACGCCGGGAAGCGAAGAGGCCTCGCGCGAGGCCTCGTGGCATGGCAACCGCGACCAGGGCAACATGCTCGCGGTGGACGGCTCGGTGCGGTACATCAACTTTGCACAGAGCCCACGCGTCGAGTTTGTGATCTCGCCCCGTCCCGAGATCGCGGACGCCAATTGAACCGATCATCGGGCCGTGCACGGTGCTGAGTCTTCAGCGGCGTGCGGTCGCGCCAAAAACAACCGAACCCCGCGTGGGCGGGGTTCGGCGCAACCGTCCATGGTTGATTGGATCGTCCGTGATCAGGCGGCCTTGCGGGTGAAGGTCGCGGTGGCGCGGCGGGTGCGCCGAGCCTTGCGCTTGGGGGCCTTGCGGGCCGTGGCGGCCTTGAAGGACCAGCGGCTGTTCGTCTTGCGGGCCTTGGGCGCCGCCTTGCGGGCGGTCTTGCGGGCCTTGGGGGCCGCCTTGCGGGCGGTCTTGCGGGCCTTGGGGGTGCGCTTGGCCGAGGCTTTGCGCGTGTTCGAACGGGTACGGGTCGTCGGCATATTCATTACTCCTGACTGTCGGGCCTCCGTGCCCGCTGGTTGACGCCGCGAGTGCCGACGGGCCGACGTTGGCCAGTCGCCGAGCGCGACACCAACGCATCCATGCGTCACGTCGCGCCGGGGGTTTGCCCTCCCGGACACCCACCGCATCGGCCGATGGAGGGTCCGAGATCAGTGTCAGGCGAGATAAACTTCGCAGAATTGCTTCACCCTTGTCTTCCCACTCGAGCCGATCCATGCCCCCCACTCCCGAACCCAACCCCGGCTGGAGCCCCGACACCTGGCAGCAGGTCGGAGGCGCCCATCAGTTTGAATACGACGACCCGCAAGATTTGGCTCGCGTGCTGGTGCAACTGGCGGCGTTCCCGCCGCTGGTCACCTCGTGGGAGATCGAGCGCCTCAAGAAGGAGCTGGCCCAGGCGCAGGCGGGCGAGCGGTTCCTGCTGCAGGGGGGCGACTGCGCCGAGATGCTCCGCGACTGCACGCCCGGGGCGATCACCAACAAGCTCAAGATCCTGCTGCAGATGTCGCTGGTGCTGGTGCACGCCTCGAAGAAGCCGGTGATTCGCGTGGGGCGCTTCGCGGGCCAGTACGCCAAGCCACGGTCAAGCCCCACCGAGACCCGCGTGGTCGACGGTCAAGGCGTCACGCTGCCCAGTTACTTCGGCGATCTGGTCAACGCGCCCGAGTTCGAGCCCCAGGCCCGCCGCCCCGATCCGATGCAGATGCTGCGGGCGTACACGCGCTCGGCCCTGTCGCTCAACTTCATCCGCTCGCTGGTCGAGGGCGGGTTCGCCGACCTGCACCACCCCGAATACTGGGATCTCTCGTTCTTTTCGCACGCGAGCCTGGCCCCGGTCGTGCGCGATCGCTACGAGCGCATGGTCGAGCGCCTGGGCGACGGCCTGCGCTTCATGGAAGCGCTGGGCGAGCGGACCATCGACGACCTGACGCGCGTCGAGTTCTTCACCAGCCACGAGGGGCTCAACCTGTACTACGAGCAGGCCCAGACCCGAACCGTCCCCCGGCGCGAGGGGTGGTACGACCTCACCACCCACATGCCCTGGATCGGCGATCGCGCCCGCCAGCCCGACGGCGCGCATGTCGAGTTCTTCCGCGGCGTGCGCAACCCCGTGGGCGTCAAGATCGGCGCCGAGGCCGACCCCGCGCAGATCGCCCGGGTCTGCCAGCGCCTCAACCCCGGCGACGAGCCGGGCAAGGTAGTGCTGATCACGCGACTGGGCGCGGAGCGTGTGCGCGACCTGCTGCCCAGGCTCATCTCGCGCGTCGCCGACGCCGCCGGGCGCGTGCTTTGGGTCTGCGACCCGATGCACGCCAACACACAGTCCACAACGAGTGGGATCAAGACACGCTCGTTCGACGCGATCCTCGCCGAACTCGAGACGACCTTCGAGACGCACGCCGCCTGCGGCTCGCACCTGGGCGGGGTGCACTTTGAACTGACGGGCGAGGACGTGACCGAGTGCGTGGGCGGAGCCGCGGGAGTGACCGAGGCCGATCTGAGCACCCGCTACGCCTCGTTCTGCGATCCTCGCCTCAACTATCAGCAGGCCCTCGAGATGGCCATGCGCCTGGGCACGCTCATGGGCCGCACGTAAGACTGCTTCCCACGCCTGGGGGAGCGGTCGCGTGAATTCGGGCAGGCGGACCAAAGTTGCCCGTGCGTGGTTCCGATAGTCCTTGACGCCCCGCTGGCGAGGGATCAAGCCATGGAATCGCAACACTCCGAGCACCCCGAACTCAAGTTGACCGTCGCCCGTGAACGCCGCCGCGCCCCACGCGTCGGCGTCAAGGGGAGCGCGATGACGATCTTTTCATCGGGCTCGGCGGCGGGAATGCTGACGCGCGTCGACCTCGTCGACGCCAGCCACACGGGCCTGGGCGTCACCAGCCCCATCGCGGTCTCGCCGGGAACCTCGTTCTCGCTGATCCCCGAGGCGGTGGCCTCGCCACGCCAGATCGGCATCGTGGTGCGCTGCGAGCAGGATGATAAAGGCCTGTACCGGCTTGGACTGCGCAGTCGCTTCGCCAAGGCCGTGGCCTGACGCGCATCGCTTGATCAATCCGCGCATTCACGTTGATGTTTGCAGCGTGTTTGTAACCTGCACGCAGTTCACGCGCGCATACACACCAATTGGGTAATTCGATACACGTAGATCTCAAACGTGTTGCCTTGCGGTATCGCGCCAGGTTGTTACACCGGAGGCATTCGCTGCGGGGCGTTGAATGGCCTACGCGCCCCTGGAGGAAGCAGTCCCCTCGGCCAGAAATGGAGAGACACGATGAAAGCCATGCAACGATTCAGCGTCGTATCCGCTCTCGCAGCTATCAGCGGCACAGCTTCGCTCGCGCTCGCGGGCGATGCTTTCCCGCCGCCGTGGCGGGGCGATCCGGGCTCGACATTCCAGATCTGGCGTTTCCAGAACCCCACGAATCCATTCCCGGATGAATTCGACAATCCGTACGGCGTTCCACAGCTGGAGCTGAACCCCGGCAATGAATGGCTCCCGGGCCCGCCCGAGCTGCCCGGCTATACCGGCGGCGTCTGGTGCATTCCCGCGGGTGGTTCGCTCAGTTTCCACATCCCCAACGTCGTCTCGACCGACCGGGAGAAAGAGATCTACTTCCAGATCAAATACTTCAGCCCGGGCACGGTGCCCACGCCCAGCGGCGTTGATGCCGCGGGCAACCAGGCCCAGCCCTGCGGGCCGATCTTCACCCCCAGCCCCGGCGGTGTGCCGGGCCAGAGCTACTGGGCCGGGAGCCTCTGCTTCCCGATCTGTGCGGGCGGTGAAACCATCACCTTCTCGAACGTCAACCCGACCCAGCCGATGTACATCGACCAGGTCGTGATTGACACACGCTGTGTCCCGACGCCCGCCTCGCTGGCCCTGCTGGGCCTGGCCGGGCTGGTGGTGACGCGCCGTCGTCGCTGACCGCTGTTGGAGTGAGAGATCCCGTGGACAAGGCCCGGCACGCACACCGCGTGTCGGGTCTTTTTGATGCGCGACGGATTCACGCGCACTGATCGCGCACGACACCCAGGGTCACGCCGTGGGGCGGCCCATCGCGTCCCACGTGTCGTGGTAACGCTGCCACATCACGTCGAGTGCGCCGGGGATGACGCGCACCTGCCCCACCACCGCCATGAAGTTCACGTCGCCGCCCCAGCGCGGCACAAGATGCACGTGCAGATGCTGGGGCACGCCCGCGCCCGCCGCCCGTCCCTGGTTCACCCCGATGTTGATGCCCTGGGGCTCGATGGCCTTGTGCATGATCTCCGCGGCGAGGTCCGTCAATCGCCAGAGCTGCGCGCGCTGCTCGGGCTCATAGTCGAGCAACGTCGGGCGTGCATCGCCCAGCGCGACGAGCAGGTGTCCGTTGGCGTAGGGATACGCGTTGAGCAGGATCAGCCCGCTGAGCGTGCGCACGATCACGTGATTGGCCTGGTCGCGCGACGCATCGAGCCAGTACTCGCGCAGGAACGACCCCGACGCCGGGCGCGGCACGCCGCCGCTCTTTTCGCTCGCGTCCATGGCCTCGAGGTAGCCCAATCGCCAGGGGGCCTGGATCGACGCGGGAGAGCCCTGCTGGGCGCGGTCTGGTGCGGGATCGGGCATCGGCAGAGCGTACGCCCCTGCGCCGCAAGCCGTACGATCTGCCGATGCGCCGTCCCAGTGCCCGGACCCAGATCGAGCAACTCCGCAAGTTCCGGGTGCGTCCGCCCCGCGATGCCTCGATCGGCGCGGACGTAAGCGCCCTGCACGCCCAGTTCGCCCGCCAGCAGAAGCGGGGCGGGGGCTTCGAGGCGCTCTGGGCCGAGATCGTGCCGCCCGAAATCGCGGCGAGCACCCGCGTGGACCGGTATACCCGTACGGGCGTCCTCGTCGTGCGCGTCCAGGATTCCGCCGCTCGTTTTCAGACCACGCAGTGGCTCGCGGGGGGCGGGCTCGAGGCGCTGCGGGCCAAGGCTCCGGCAACGCTGAAACTCGTGCAACTCAAGCTCTAATCTCTCTCAGACGCGCCCATGGATACCGGCCTCTCGTCCATCAACATGCCGCCCCACACGTGCGGATACTGCACCTATTCGCTCGACCCCGCGCTTGCCGCCTGCCCCGAGTGCGGCACCACCACTCAGACCGGGCAATCGTTGTCCGACGATCTGCATCGCCAGCGCCGACACGTCGCCCTGGCGATGGGCGTGGCCGGGATTGCCTCGCTCGTGATGATGGCCGTCGGGCCGGAATGGATGCCCAGCACGGCCGGAGCCAACGGACGCGTCGGTGGGATTGCGCTCTTCTTCGGCACGCTCGCGTTTGGCGTGGTGCTGCTGCTGGCGTGGCACTGGCGAAGCCCGCGCGGAGCCGCGACCTTTGGCGCGATCTGGGCGATGATCTATCTCGCGCCGCTCTTCTGGGCCGCCTCCCTCTCGCTGTGCGCGATCGGAAGCGTGTTCGGGCTCATCGGCCGATGGTTCTAATCGCGTGGGGCGGGCTTCAACGCCAGCCGGTGGTGATGAGTTCCGCGCCGCCGTAGTCGATGCCCTGAAGCCCGCCGCGTGTCCAGCGGAAATACCCGTCGAGCAAATCCTCGAAAGGCGGGTAGAACCCTCCCGAGGGTGTGGGCACCTCCCACAGGCCCGGGATGTAGCGGAAGCGTGTGGGGAAGCTGCGGAAAGGCTGGGACGGGTCGAAGCCCTTGTTGGCGTCGCCGGTGCGGCGCATCACGACCGATTGGTCGAAGAAGAGCAGCGGCGACTTGGCTTCGGGATAGGCGTAGAAGAGCGATCGCTTGCCGCTGTGGCGTGCGAAGGTTTCATGGTGGTGCACCTTCTGCGAGGGGAACGAAACATCACCCATACGGCGACGCCCGAAGATGTCGGCGGACATGGCGGCATTGGTGAACTGGTAGTAGCGGTGCGTGGAGGCCTGTCGCACGCTGCTGTGGTTGGGCGCGTCGCCGCGGTCAGGTGTGAACGAAGCGGGCACACTCTCGTAGCTGCTGCTATAGGGCCAGCGCTTGCCGCGGTCGGTGCCCTGATCGGGCGCGTGGGGAGAGATCTCCATGTTGTCGAATCCGAGCGGGTTGTCCTGCCACTGCATGCGCAGTCGGTCCTCGGGGCACGAGACCATGCGCTCGGGCAGGCGCTGCGCGAGGTAATCCTGCAGCACCAGGTGGTTGTAGAGGATCTGCGGGATCCAGTTCTCGAACCACGTCATGTCGTCGCGCCCGGCGCGACGGCGCAGAATGTCGATCGCCTGCGCCGACGCCGCCTGCAGGTCATCGCCCCAGGGCCCGCGCAGGTCGGCAAACTCCGAGCGTGTCTCGACGCCCGCCTTCCACGTGAACGAGAAGATCTTGTCCTGGAAGTCGGCGGCGTAACTGGCCGTCGCCGTCCCCAACTGCTTCAGGTTGGTCTGGCAGATGGTCAGCCGCCCGGTCTTGCGGGCCTCGCCCAGCGCGGGCAGCAAAATGCTGATGAGCAGCGCGACGATCGCGATGACGACCAGCAGTTCGATGAGCGTGAACCCCAAACGACGCGAGTGCGTGTACCCCATGGCGGCCCAGCCTACCACAAGACGTACACTCACCACCCCCCATGATCTCGGCTTTTTCAACACACCACGGCGCCCCCAAGGCCCGCATGCTCGCCCTGATCACCACCCACAGCGTGATCGACTTCTTTTCGTACATCATCATCCCGATTCTGACCGTCCTCGAGGGCCGCGTGAACCTCACCCCCGCCCAGGGGGCCATGCTCCTGGGGCTGGGGTCGGTCGCCAGCGGCTTGGTGCAGCCCCTGACGGCATGGGCCGGCGACCGCTATGACACCCGCTGGTTCGGCACCATCGGCCTGCTCTGCGCGGTCCTGGCCATCGGCTCGGTCGGCTTCGCGGAAACCTACTGGCACCTGCTGCTCATCCAGGGCATCGGCTCGGCGGGGGTGGGTGCGTTCCACCCGCCCGGGGCGGCGGCGATGGGCCAGTTGGCCGGGTCGCGCCGCTCGCTGGGGGTCTCGGTCTTCTTCGCCGCTGGCATGGTGGGCGGGATCAGCGCCAACTGGATCACCCCCCACTACGTGCGGGTCTTCTCGCCCGAATCGCTGGCGTGGCTCATGATTCCCGGGGTCTTGGCCGCGGTGCTGTTGATCTGGTCGGTCCACGCCATCCCGCACCGGGCGGCGGGCGCCCGCGAGGCCCACGACGCCCTTCCCGCCAAGGAACGACGCGCCCGCTGGGGCGCGGTCGGGCTGCTGTATGTGGCCAACGTGGCGAGGTTCGTCGTCAACATGATGCTGGTGCAACTGGTCATCCGCTGGAGCGAGATGATCGCGCTGGGACGCATGCCCGACGAGGTGCTGACCGCCGATGTGCGCACGCTCGCGTCCACCATCGGCGGGCCGGTGCAGGCCGCGATGCAGGTAGGCATGGGGACCGCGGGCCTGCTGCTGGGGGCGATCGTCCGTGAACGCCACGAACGCCTGGTGCTGGTGGTCATCCCCGCCCTGGCGGCGATCGCCGTCGCGGCCTTCCCGATGGCCCAGGGCAAGGGGGCGGCGTTCGCGCTGGCGGTGGTGGCGGGCGTGGGGTTCGCCGGGGTGATGCCCATCACGATCTCGATGGCCCAGCGCCTGCTCCCCCACCGGACAGGGCTGGCCAGCGGGTTGATGATGGGCGGGGCCTGGGGGCTGGCGTTTGTAGGTCCCCCGTTGGCCCAGTGGTTACTCGAGCGCATCGGTCTTCAGGGGGCGTTTCTGGTGACGGCGGGGCTGCTGGCCGGGAGCGGGGTGCTGATGATCTGGATGCGGCGGGTTCTGTGAGGGTCTATACTCCCGCCCCTGTCGTTTTCGTCCGATGAGGAGGGGAACGAACGGGCTCGTAGCTCAGTTGGTTAGAGCGCACCCCTGATAAGGGTGAGGTCGGCAGTTCGAATCTGCCCGGGCCCATTGAATCGATCGACCGTTGGGTCGATCGCGCACCCGCGACCATCCGAACCGGGCAAATCGATCCGGGCATTTCCGACGAATCGCGGCTATGACGCCCAAGGCCAAAACAGTTCACGAACGCAGTTTCAAGAAGGTCATCGGGCGGGGGATGGCCGTGCTCCTCCCGTCGATCCTGACGCTGTGGATTCTGTGGTACGCCTTTGTCTTCGTGTACAACAACGTGGCCGAACCGATCAACGGGGGCCTGCGCACCGGGGTGATGGCCGTGGTGCCGATCCTGCCCGCGGATTTTCATCCGGGCTGGTACGAGGTTTCACCGGCGGACGTGCAGCAGGCGCGGCTGTCGCAGCCCAGCCGCGGGGGCGGCGTGCCCGATGCGCAGCTCACCGCCCAGATCCGCCACAAGAACCTGAACGAGTTCTGGAACGAGCGCTGGTACATGCAGGCGCTGGGGCTGGTGGTGGCGATCCTGCTGATCTGGCTGGCGGGGCTGCTGCTGGGCGGGTTCGTCGGGCGCAAGCTGTACGACAAGCTCGAGCAGGTCATTTCGACGATTCCGGGGTTCAAGCAGGTCTACCCGCACGTCAAGCAACTGGTGGAACTGATCTTCGGCGATCGGCCCATGGCCTTCAGCCGCGTGGTGCTCGTCGAGTTCCCCAAGAAGGGCTCGTGGGTGATGGCGTTTGTGACTTCGGGGGGTCTGAAGACCGCCGAGCAGACGATCGGCGGGGCGTCGCTGTCGATCTTTGTGCCCAACACGCCCACGCCGTTTACCGGATTCACAATTAGCGTGCGGGCCGACGAGGTGATCGACGTGCCCATCAGCATCGACGAGGCGCTTCGCTACATCATCACCGGGGGCGTGCTGGTGCCGCCCGGGCAGATCAGCGGGAATGGCGGCGCCGATGCGGGCCAGGGGGCATCGCTCCCGCCCGCGGGTGGGCCAAGTGCCGGGTCGGGCGTGGGGTGATGCGACGCGTATCATGACGTCTACCGCCTTGCGGGCAGCACGTCAGGAGCGTGTTCGGTTCGCGGGCGACACGAGGCACGAGCGGGGATACGTACATGCGAGTGGATGTAGTCGGACGGCATTTCGAGGTGACTGACGCGATCCGCCAGTACGCCTGGAACAAGGCCGAGAAGCTGAGCAAGTTCTTTGACGGCCTGCAGGCGGTGACGGTGACGATCCAGCCGCAGGACCACACACACTCGCCCCAGTACGAGGTCGAGCTCGTGCTGGACGTGGAGAAGCACGCCGACTTCATCGCCAAGGCGACGGGGAAGGACCCGTACGCGGCGATCGATCTGGCGTCGGAGAAGGGCGAGCGGCAGCTGCGCGACTTCAAAGAGAAACTCAAGCAGAACAAGCACTGAGCGCGCAGCGCCCCAGGAGTATCGCGTCGTGATGTTCAAGTTGACCGACATCGTGGCGGAACAGGCGGTCGTCGCCCCGCTCAAGGGCCAGTCCCGCGACGAGGTCGTGGCGGAGCTGGTGGATGCGCTGATCACCGCGGGTTCGGCCCCGGCCTCGCTCCGCGATGAGCTCATCGCCAAGGTGCTCGAGCGCGAGAAACGCGGCTCGACGGGCTTTGGCAAGGGCGTGGCCGTCCCCCACGTGAAGCACAAGGCGGTCTCGACGATGGCCGCGGCGGTGGGCCTGTCGTCGCGTGGGGTGGATTTCAGCAGCCTCGACCGCCAGCCGGTCTATTCGATCGTGCTGCTGCTCAGCCCCGAGGACAACCCCGACGCGCATCTCCGGGCGATGGAGGTCATCTTCCATCACCTGGCCAAGGACACGTTCCGGCGGTTCCTGCGTCAGGCGGGCTCCCCCGCCGAGGTCCGCGCGCTCTTTGAAGAGGCGGACGGCTTCCACCAGCCCAGTTGAGCCACGGGGGCCACGTGTCGGATTCCTGCACGGTCAACGCGACGATCATCAACAAGCTTGGGCTGCACGCCCGGCCGGCGATGTCGTTCGTGGACCTGGCGGGGACCTTCCAGTCGGCCATCACCGTGCGCAAAGACGAGACGAGCGTGGACGGCAAGTCGATCATGCAGATGATGATGCTCGCCGCGGGCAAGGGATCGGTGCTCGAGATCCTGGCCGAAGGCTCGGACGCGGCGGCGGCGTGCAAGGCCCTCAAGGCCTTGGTCGATGCCGGGTTTGATGAGGAATAGGTCGCCCCTCACATCAGTCATTGATCCCGATATTCACTGCCGCACATGGTCCTTGCAGGCCACGACCTCATCGGTACACTTTTTGCATGTTTCAACGAACCCTGTCGCTTCTACTGGCGTGCATCCTGCTCCTGAACCTCGGCGGCTGCGAGGGCGATGAAGAGCAAGCGATCCGAGATTGCTACCTCAAGTTCGCCACGGCGTGCGAGAACTACGACCCTGACGCGGCGATCCAGGCCCTCAGCCCAGACGCGATCGAGCACTACGACACCCTGCTCCAGATCGCCAAGAACGCCACGGGCGACCAGGTCCGTGCGCTCCCGCCCCACTCGCTGTTCGACGTGGCCTACATCCGGCATGCGCTCCCCGCTCACGAGCGCCAGACCATGGATGGAACGGGGTTCATCCGGCACATGGTGTCCAACGGGCTGTGGGTGCGCCCCGGCGGCTGGGAGATCCTCGAGAAGATCAAGGTCCGCAAGAGCAGCGCCACCGCGGTCGTCCCCTCCGACCGGCCCAACTCGGATGTCAAGCTCGACTTCCTCCTGGTGGATGGCGCCTGGAAGATCGACTTCATCCGTTTTCAAGAGGATCGCAGCCGCCTGCTCAAGGCGCGCGCCAGCGACGAGGGGATCGAACTTGTGCCCCTGTTCATGCGGCTTCTCGAGCTCAAGACCGGCAAGGCCCCGCGCAAGGATCTCCTCGATCGCCCCTGACCGCGGCGCGGCGTTCCACGCTACGCTCTCCCTCGTGCAGGTGTACCTCAACGGCAAGATCGTCCCCGCTGCGCAGGCGCAGATCAGCGTCTTCGACCGCGGGTTTCTCTTTGGCGACGGTCTCTACGAGGGCCTGCGGGCCTTCGACGGGCGCGTCGTCGCCATCGACCGCCATGTGAAGCGCATGAGCGACGGGCTGCGCGAGATCGCGCTGGCCTTTGATCCGGCCTCACTCGTCCGCCCCACGCAGGACCTGCTCCGCGCCAACAACCTCAAGGACGCGTTCATCTACTGGCAGGTGACCCGCGGCACGCCCGGCGCAGGGCGACCCGTCCGGGCGCGCATCCCTCCGCCGGACATCACGCCCACCGTGATGATGTATTGCGTGCCCACGCCCGGGCTGGGGGCGTATCCGCCCGTGCCGACCAAGAGCGCGTGCGTGATCCCCGATCTGCGCTGGCACCGGGGGCACGTGAAGAGCATCGCGCTGCTGGGCAATGTTCTGGCCGCCCTCGATGCGGAACAGGCCGGGTGTGATGATGCGATCCTGGCGCGCGGGGACTTTGCGGGCGAGGGGACGAGCGCGAACCTGATCGCGGTTGTGCCGCGCAAGGGCGGGGGCGATGAGGTCGTGACGCCCTCGATGTCGAGCGCGTCGATCCTGGGCGGGGTGACGCGCGATCTGCTGCTCGCGGCCGACGCGTCGATCGTCGAACGCCCGCTACGCGTCGAAGAACTGCGCACCGCCCGCGAGATCATGCTCTGCGGCACACTCACGATGATCACCAGCATCACGCGGCTGGACGGCGTGGCGGTAGGCGACGGCACGCCCGGGCCGCACGCGCTGCGCCTGCTCAATCTGCTGCTGGGCTCGATCCGCTCGGGGATGTAACTGCCGATTGAACCCGCCGCGGGTGTGTTATTCGACGACGCGGACGGACTCGATCACGATCGGGGTGGCGGGCACGTCGCCCATGCCCGCGCGGGTGCCGGTGGCGACGCTCTTGATCTGGTCGACTACCTCCATGCCGCGGGTGACCTTGCCGAAGACGGCGTAGGCGGCCCCGTCGGGCTGCGGTCGGTCGAGGAAGCCGTTGTCGGCGACATTGATGAAGAACTGGCAGGTGGCCGAGTCGGCCTTCCCCCCCAGGCGCGCCATGGCGATGGTGCCCCGCGTGTTCTTCAGCCCGTTCTTCCATTCGTTGGCGATGCCCGGGCGGGTGGGCTTCTGCGTCATGTCGGGGGTGAAGCCGCCCCCCTGGATCATGAACCCGTCGATGACGCGGTGGAAGATCGTGCCGTCGTAGTGGCCATCCTTGGCGTACTGGGCGAAGTTGGCGGCGCTGACGGGGGCCTTCTGGGGGTCGAGGGTCAGGGCGATGGTGCCCACGCTGGTCTTCATCTCGATGTTCATGATGAGTGATGGTAGACGCCGGGGCGGGTTTTGGCCTCCTACCTTGCACGCGTCATGCCCGAAACCCAGACACCGGCCACGCTGATGGAACGCCTCACCGGCATGCTCGTGGAGACCGCGCCACGCGTGGTAGGCGCGATCCTCTTTCTCATCGTCGCGTGGATCATCGCTTCGTGGGTGCGAAGGCTGGCGCGCAGATCGCTCGAGCGGGCCAAGGTCGAGCCCACGCTTGCCCGTTTCCTCTCGAACCTGTCGCGGATGGCGCTGATCGTGCTGTCGGTGGTGGCGTGCCTGGGCATCTTCGGGGTGCAGACGGCGAGTTTCGCCGCCGTCATCGGCTCGGCGGGCATCGCGATTGGCCTTGGCCTGCAGGGGAGCCTCTCGCACCTGGCCGCGGGCGTGCTACTGATGGTGACGCGCCCGTTCAAGACGGGCGACATGGTGAGCATCGCCGGGCAGATCGGCATGGTGGACGAGATCGAACTCTTCTCGACCCACATCGACACCCCCGACAACCGGCGCCTGATCATCCCCAACGGGCAGGTCTTTGGCTCGCTCATCGAGAACCTCACGCGCCACCCGATCCGACGCGCGGACGTCGACGTGGGGGTGGATTACGCGGCGGATCTCGACAAGACGCGCGAGGTGCTGCTCGCCGCCGCGATGCGCGTGCCCGGGCGGGCCACCGAGAAGGACCCCGAGGCGTTTCTGCGGCAGTTGGGCCCGTCGTCGGTGGACTGGCAGGTGCGGGTGTGGGCCCCGCGTCAGGACTTTGGCAAGGTGCGCCAGGCCGCGGTGCGCGAAGTGAAGAAGGCCCTTGATGAGGCGGGGCTGACGATCCCCTTCCCGCAACTCACGATCAGCAAGCGCCCGTAGCAACGACCCCCGGGGAGTGGGTGTGCGTGGACAAGCGCTCAACGCCGCGCGGGGCGGCTCGCCTCGGGCACCTGTTTCACGAACTCATCGCACACGTCGCGGGCGGCGTGGGTGCGGGCCAGCAGATCGCCCGCGATGACCTCGGTCCAGAGGGGCGCGGGGGGCTCGACGTTCGCCGCGATGGCGTGCTGGAGCGAGAGCAGGCGGTCGTCGAGCAGGCGGAGGATGGGGTTGAAGGCCTCATCGGCGTGGTCGAGGGCCTCGATCGCTGCATCGAAACGCGTGCGCACGAGCGAGCGCTGGCGCGAGGCCTCCTTGGCCAGTGCGCCATCGCTGTAGGTTCCGATCTCTTCGCCCCACTGCTCGAAGAGCAGATCGCCCGTGAGGCGTGAATGCTCGAGGCGACGCCCGGCGAGTTGGGCCCGCGTGCGAAGACGCTGCACCTCGCGACGCGCCCCGGCGAGGATATCGCCCGCATCGCCCTGGGTGACCCCCGCCGCGGCGAGGGCCTCGATCGCCTTCTGGGCGGCGGCCTCCTGGGCCTCGACCGTCAGGTTGATCGCGCGGGCCACCGCCCCCAGCCGGTCGCCCCGGGGGGGTTCGACCGTCCAGGCGGCATCCTGAGTGCAGGACGCCGCAAAGCACAGCAGCACAAGAGTCATCAACAGCAGCACGCGCATGAACCCAGCCTAGGGGATGCCCACCCCCGACGCAACGACGCCCTGGTTCTCGTCAGGCCTGCGGGTTGCCGATGCGGCAGAAGCCATCGATCACCGCGCCCGTGTCGGCCACGAGCGAGGCGGCGGCGATATCGCCACGCACGCACCCGCGCGAACCCACGTGCACCACGCCCCCGCTGCTCACCTGCGCCTCGACCTCGCCCTCGATCTCGACGCCGTCGCGGGCGTTGATGTGGCGCGTGACGGCACGCCCTTTGCGCTCGACCACGACCCGCCCGCAGGTGATGAGCTTCGCGCCGCTCACGCTGTCACGCACGATCAGATCGTCGAGCACCAGCCCCCGGTAGCAGCGCGGGCACGTGACCGAACGCGCCGCCATCGACATCGCGATGCGATGCCCGCAGTGGTAGCACTCGGCAATGCGTTGCTCGGACTTCTGCTGGAACATGGCTCCGCCAGGTTCGTGGGCGTCAGGCTGATCCGGTCAGGCCCGCCATCCAGGTGGGCTTGGCATTCTCGGGAATCGCGGTCGTGGGCGTGGGGGTCCAGTCCGTGGTCTTCTTCTCGCCCGCCCACTCGGGGGCCTGCGCCCTCGACTTGGCCTTGGGTTCGATGGTCGTCGTCGTGCGCGCGGGCGGGTTCGCCAAGGCCTCGGGACCCACGCGGCAATGGCCGATGAACGTCGCACCTTCAGCCACGGCGACGGCGGCGGCGGTGATGTCGCCCTTGAGCGTCGCCTTCGAGCTCAGCGTCAGCCGCTGACGCGCGACCACGTCCCCCTCGACGGTCCCGTCGATGACGACCGTGTCGGCCTCGATCGCGGCCTGGCAGACGGCCCCCGACCCGATGGTCAGCTCCCCGGTGCCGTTGATCTGGCCGTCCACCCCACCCAGAATCCGTGCCGATCCTTCAAAGGCCAGTTCGCCCTTGATCTTGGTGCCGGGTCCGATAATCGTTGCGGTCGTCTCACGCTCGGGCATTGACGCATCTCCGGACGCACCCCGGCATTCGCGCAGGGAGCGGTATCCGCTTTCTATCGGACGTGGGCCTTACCCGGTCGCAGACTTTTTCCTGCGTGTTTCGGCGTTCGGGGTGCCGCCCGCCGACTGTCGTGCGGTTAGAGCCCCTCGTGAAGGATCGCGCGGACGACCTCGAAGGCGATGAGCAGGATGATGATCCACTCGAGGATCTCCATCCGCGTGTTGGCCTGGCGGTCGGCGAGCTTCTGATAGACACTGTCGAGGGTGCCCAGTTTGCGCAGGACGGTGGTGTCCCAGTCGGGGAGGTGCAGGCGCTGGGCGGCGAGGCGGTAGAGACGCGCCAGGTACTGATCCCCCACCAGCTTGAGCGCGTTGTTCACGCCTTCGAAAAGGGCGGCCGAGTCCATCTGCAGGCGGGCCACGCGGCGCAGCCGATGCGCCCCCCCCGTGAACCGGTTGGCCAGCGACATGGGCTGGTGCACCAGGCGGTAGACCTCGTCGAGCGAGCGGTCGAGTTTGTCGTCGAGCGCGCGCAGTTCGAGCAGCTCGACGTTGGCGAACTCGAGCACGCTGAGCGTGTCGGCGGCCGCTCGATCGAAGACGATCGACGCGTTCCAATCGATGAGGGTCAGGTCGTGCTCGCCATACGACAACCGGGCGGCGAGGGCCTCGCCGATCTCCTGGGCCGAGAAGGGATCGCGCTCGGACCTCAAGATGCCCGCGACCAAGGCCCGGTTGGCTTCGACAAATGCGTCATAGGTTGAAACGCCATCGGGCAGCGTGGCCCGAGCGATATGGAAGACGTGGTAGTCCTCGGCGATGGGGACGACATCGGGGCGATCAAGGGCCGCGTGCAGATCTTGCATCAGGCGGTCGAGTTGGCTCCGGGCCTCGTTGAGGAGGGACTCGTTTTCATACAACGCCGCGGAGAGGTCGCGCAGGCGGGCGAAGGGCCCGGCCAGGGGGAACATGAAGGCGACGGAGACGGCGCCGAAGTCGTAGAGGGTGAGTTCAAGGGTGGGGCCGGTGTGGAAGCCCCCCACCTCGAGGGCCGCCGCGGGGCGGGTGATGCACAGGGGGAGGGGGCGGTAGTCAAAGTGCTCGGGGGCTCGGCGGCTGTTGCGGACGGTTTCGCGGTGCCCATCGGCGTCGGCGATGCTCGCGATGAGGCGTTCGGCCAGGTCGAGGTCGATGGCCCGGGCGATGTCAAAGGCGAACATGACGGTGCAGACGCCCTCGTCCACGTGAAGGTCCGGGCGGGATGCGTGCTGTGCGTCGGGCATGGGGGATTGTGGGCGCGGTACACTGCCCGTGTCGACCGTGCCGGGGCGTTGTTTCGGGCGGGACGACCCAGGAGACCGCTCATGCTGACGAAACTGATCCGAATTGCGCCGATGCTGGCGGTGGTGGTGTGCGTGTTCCTGGGCGGGTGCGAAGAGAAACTCACCAACGAGAACTTCGCGTCGATCACGCCGGGCATGACCATGTCGCAGGTCGAGGACATCCTGGGCAAGGGCACGAAGCAGGAGGCCACGGGCGTGAACATCAGCGCCTATGGCGTGGCGGGCGGCTCGAAGCCCAGCGAAGAGTTTGTGATCCTCACCTGGCGCAAGGGCAACACGCACTACAGCGTGCGCTTCAAGGACGGCAAGGTCGTCGAGGCCGTCAAGGGCTGATCCTTAGCCACGCTGAACAACGACGGGGCACGATGCTCGCGCGAACGCGGGAGTGATCGTCACGAATGCGCTTGGGTATCACACCAAAGGCCCTGGGTTCTACCCACGGAACCCGACGCCGGCTTCGTGCGTCAAACCTACGGCATGTCCCCGGCTCTGACGAACAACACCATAGCCGGAAGGTATGAAAGCGCGATTCCCGCGACACGGACATTCCACGCGCCCACACCGCCGGGGAGCAACCCAAGCACCATGGACGTGCGGATCGGCGGGACATCGTTGGGGGGTGAGCCAAACTGGCCCGAGAGCGCACCCTCGCGAGCGGCCATGTCGTTCAGGTCGGTGTCGGGTGTGTACGTCAAGACCCGTCTCCCGACGAGGCTCCATAGCATGATTGACAGCGCGACAATCCCCAGCACGCCAAGCAGAGCAATCCATGGCACGGCTCGCATGAATCGGGAGTATGCCGCGATCACGCGTCGGAGAGGGAGTTCACGATGATGTTGTTGGCCATGATCCTGACGACGGCCGTGGGTTGGACCCAGCCCGCGCCGGTCTATTCGGTCGGGTTGAGCCTCGCTGTCCAACCTCAGCCCGCGGACGAGCCAAAGACGCCCCCCGCGGAGCCAAAGCCCGCCACGGAACCAACGCCCGCCGAGCCCTCCTGTCCGCTCACCTCTCCCAAGGTTCCCTCGGCGGCACCCACGCCGCCACCGGCGGCATCCGAGACACCTCCCGAGATCAAGCCCGGCGCACCGATCACGACGCCCGAGGCGTTGCTGTCGGCGCTCGAGGTGGCTGATGCGGACATGCGCACGATCCAGGCCGACTGCCGCTATGACAAGATCTTTGAGATCGCCGGCGACGAGCAGGTGCGCTGGGGCAAGCTCTATTACGAAGACCAGACCAAACCCGGTGAAGCGCGCATGCGGCGCTTCGCGGCAAGTTTCGAGCAACTGCGCATCGGCCGTCGCATCGAGAAGGAGCCTGTGGTCTACGTCTTCGACGGCACGATGCTGATCGAGACGCGCCCGACGCGCAAGGAGATGGTGCGCAGCCGCGTGGCCCGCGAGGGCGAGGCGATCGATCCGCTGCGGATCGGCGAGGGCCCGCTCCCGCTGCCTATCGGGCAGAAGCGCGACGACATCCTGGCGCGGTTCGAAGCGACGCTGCTCCCCGCCGATGCGGACCTGCCCGATATCCGCGAGAAGGCGGCGTTCTCGGCCCTGGTCGCGGGGGCGTATCAGTTGCGGCTGTCCCCCAAGCCGGGCATCAAGGAACTGCGCGAGTTCGCGGACATTCGCCTGTGGTACCGGGAATCGGGCGGGCGGCTGCTCCCCGTGGCGGCCAAGACCACGAACAAGACGGGCGACCTGAGTATTTTCTGGCTCGACAAAGTTCAGGTGAACGCTTCGATCGAACCGCACGTATGGGCGTCGGAGACCCCGGGTGAGGGCTGGTCCGTGGTTGAACGGAACCTGGCCGACCCCGAGGGCCGATAGGGAGACGTATGCGTTTGTCCCTGGTCCGACGCGGCATGGCCGCCGCAATGCTGATGTGGGTGTGTGGGCACGCGGCGAACGCCGCCCCGCAACCCGAGGGGATTCCCTATCCCGATCTCTCGCCCGCGGTGCGCACGCTGCTCGCGCAGGACTATCTCACCGCCGACGAACGAACGGCCCTGCGAATCCGCCACGGAACATGGGAACAGGGCGATCTGTCCGATCCGATCGCGCGCGCATCGGCGTCGCTGATCCGCGGGGCGTGGAATGATGACGCTCTGCGCGACGAACGAACCCCCGCGCTCGACCGGGCCGAGGGTTCCCTGCGCCGCGGCGAGCCCGAGGCATGCCTCACGCTCTGCGAGGGCCAGCCCGGGCCGCGGGCCCTGCGCCTGCGCGGCGAGGCGCTGCTCGACCTGGGCCAAACCAAAGAGGCGATCGAGGCGTTGAGCGCGGCGGCCTCGCACGCGGGCGCCGGAACGCTCGCGGACGTCGTCGAGCCGGTGCTGGCGCGAATTCTGTTGTCGCGCCTGCGCGAGGCGGGCCATGCCGACTACCGCGCGATGATGGGGTCGCTCTCGCGCGTACGCGAGCAGGTGGACAAGCTGGCGTGGGAGCCGCGCCTGGCCGAGGCCGCGCTGCTGTACGAAAAAGACAACTACCCCGAAGCGGCGCAGGCGCTGACCGAGGCGATGACGCTCAACCCGCGCCTGGGTGCGGGCTGGGCGCTGGCGGGGCAACTCGCCGTCGATGCCTTCGACATGGACAAGGCCGAGGCCATCGCCACGCGCTTGGATGAACTCGCGGCCCCATCGCCCAGCCCCGAGGGAGCGATCGTCCGCGCCCGCGCTCGTCTTCGCCTGAGCGACGGCGAAGGGGCACTCAACGCCCTTGCCCCCGCGATCGAGCAGTTCCCCACCCATCGCGGGCTGTTGGCAGCGCGGGCGGCGGCGACGGCGGCAACGTTCGACGACGCGGGCGCCAAGGCCCACCTCGATGCGCTCGACGCCCTGGCCCCGGGCACGCCGATGGGCTACATGGAAACCGGTCGAGCCATGGCCGGCGCCCGCCAATACGACGAAGCCGCCGACGCGCTGCGCTTGGCGACAAAGCGTGCCCCCGCGTGGGCCGAGCCTTGGATCGAACTGGGTCTGTCGGAGCTGCAGGCGGGGCGGCTGGATTCGGCGCGCGTGTCGCTCGAAAAGGCCGCGTCGCTGGATTCATTCAATGTGCGTGCGGCCAACAGCCTGACGCTGCTGCGCGAGATCGCCTCATACGCGACGATCGAAACCCCGCACTTTGTGGTGCGCTACAAGCCGGGGATCGACGAGGTGATGGCCCGCGAGATGGGCCCGGTGCTCGAGCGGATCTACACGCGTGTGACGGGCGACGAGCCGGGCGGGATCGACCACGAGCCCGAGGGAAAGACGACCGTCGAGCTGTATCCCAACCACCGCTGGTTTAGCGTGCGGATCACCGGCATGCCGCGCCTGCACACGATCGCGGCGGCGACGGGCCCGGTGATCGCGATGGAGCCCCCGCGCGAGGGGCCCGGGCACAAGGCTGGGGCGTATGACTGGTCGCGCGTGGTGCAGCACGAGTTCACGCACACGGTCACGCTCTCGCGAACGCGCAACCGCCTGCCCCACTGGTTCACCGAGGCCGGGGCGGTCTATCTGGAGGATTCGCCCAATGACTACACGGCGATCCAGGTCGTGGCGCGGGCCTACGAGACGAACACGCTGCTCGACTTCGACACGATCAATGTCGCGTTCGTGCGTCCGGCACGCCCGACCGACCGGTCCCTGGCCTATGCCCAGGGGCACTGGATGTACGAGTACATCGTCGAGCGGTTTGGGGCCGAGTCGCCGCTGAAGCTGATGGACCTCTACGCCGCGGGCGTCCGCGAGGAGGCGGCGTTCGCGCAAGTGCTGGGCATCACGCGGCGCGAGTTCCTCGATGATTTCCGCGCACACGCCGGGAAACGGCTGGGCGCGTGGGGCGTCGTGCCAACGCCCGAGCACCCGTCGATCCGTGAACTGCTCAGCGCGTCGGCGGGCGCCACCGAAGAGGCCCCCACCACCCCCTCCGACGCCATGCTCGACCGCTGGCTCGCCGAGCACCCGGCCAACCCCTTCGTGCTCGACGCGGCGGTCAAGCGGATGCTCCGCGCAACGAAGAACGCGCCCACGATCGACGATGCCCCGCTGCTCGAGCGTTACGCCGCCGCGAGGCCCGTTGACCCGCTCCCGCACAAGCTCCTCGCGGCGATCCGACTGGCCGGCCCCACGCCCGAGGCAGCAATCCCTCACCTTCAGTACCTCGACGAGCGCGAGCAATACACCGCGGCCTATGCGACCGAACTCTCGCGGCGTTACCTCGCCCAGGGCGACTTGACCCGCGCGATGGAGAAATCGCTGCGGGCGACACGCATCGCCCCCTACGACGCCAGGGTGCGCGAGTTTGGCGCGATGGTGGCGATCCGCGCGGGGCAACTCGACGACGCCCAACGTCACCTCGAGGCGCTGACGCTGATCGAGCCGGATCGGCCCATCCACGCCGAGCGGCTTGAGGCGCTGCGCGCGATGAAGGCCCGCTAGAGAAGAACGTTTATCCTGGCGTGGGTGCTGGCGCGTCGGTTTCGCCCGGGAGACTGCCGATGTCGTTGGCCTTCCAGCCGGTCCACGCGAGGTAGCGCTGGCGAAGATCGAGGGCGATCTCGTCGGGCGTAAGACCCGAATCGGCGTAGTCGATGGGCTCGTGAAAGACGACGCGCGAGCGGCTGGGGCGGATCAGGCTGGCCCAGGCGTGATCGACCGCGGGCGTGCCGTCGACGATCACGGGCAGGACGCGCACCTTGGTCTTGGCGATGAGCAGACCCACGCCCGCGTGGAAGCGCCGGATCTGGCGGGGCGGACGCTCAAGGCCCCCCTCGGGGAAGACGCCGATGACGCCCCCGTGCCGCAGATGGCGGATCGCGTCGCGCGTGCCGCGGACGTCGCGCCCGGTGCGCTTCACGCTGATGATGCCCGCATAGTTCCAGAACCACTCGAAGGCGGGCAGGCGCATGTCCTGGGCCATCATCCAGCGGATCTCGAAGGGGCAGGCGGCCTGGATGAGCAGCGGATCGATGCCCGCGGTGTGGTTCGAGATCACGATCAGCGCGCCCGGGTGACGCCCCGCCGGGATGTGGTGCCGCCCCTCGACGCGAAGCGAATGAACCAGTCGCGCGTACCACTCGGTGAAACGGAAGAACATCCCGCTGACGGGCTCTTCGCGCGGCGTGTCGAGCAGCCAACGCGACACGAACGCGAAGGCCACCATCGCCATCAACGCCAAGATGAGCCATAAAAGCCACATGCGGGGGGCGGATGTTAGTCAACCCAAACCCGGAAGGGTTGTGTTCGGTAGTGGCCTAGAGTCGGGGCATGGGTGATCTGTGGGCGAGCCGGCGGGCGGCGGCGGTGCGGGCGGTCGAGCCGCTCGCGCAGCGCCTGCGCCCCTGCACGCTCGACGAGTTCGCCGGGCAGACGCACATCCTGGGCCCGGGCAAACTGCTTCGCCGCATGCTCGACGCCGACACGATCAGCAGCCTGATCCTGCACGGCCCGCCGGGCACGGGCAAAACCACGCTGGCCGAGTTGATCGCGTCGCGCACCAAGCGCCACTTCGAGCGCGAGAACGCGGCGAGCGTGGGCGTGAAGCGCATCCGCGAGTTGATCGACGAGGCGCGCAGCCGCCTCGAACTCGAGGGACGCCGGACGATCCTCTTCCTCGACGAGATCCACCGATTCACCAAGGCCCAGCAGGACGTGCTGCTGGGGGACGTCGAACGCGGCTTGATCACGCTGATCGGGGCGACGACGGAGAACCCGCTGTTCGCGGTCAACAGCGCGCTCGTCAGCCGCAGCACGCTGCTGCGCCTCGAAGCCCTCGACGAAGAGGCGATCGTCGGGGTGCTCCGCCGGGCCATCGCCGACCCCGAACGCGGCTACGGCAACCTCGCGCTCACGGTGAGCGACGACGCCCTGCGCCTCTGGGCGACCAAGTGCGACGGGGACGCCCGCCGGGCGCTGACGGCGCTGGAAGTCGCCGTGCTCAGTTCGCAGGGAAACCAGGCCGTGCCCGCCCCGATCGTGATCGACCGCCAGGTGGCGGAGGATTCGATCCAGCAGAAGGCGGCGGTCTACGACGCCACGGGCGACGAGCATTACGACGTCGCCTCGGCGCTCATCAAATCGGTGCGCGGGAGCGACCCGGACGCGGCGGTCTACTGGATCGCGCGGATGCTCGACGCGGGCGAGGACCCCCGATTCATCGCGCGTCGCCTGGCCATCCTCGCCAGCGAGGACATCGGCAACGCCGACCCGCGGGCGATCATGGTGGCGAGCGCGGCGTGGCAACTGGTCGAGCGCATCGGCATGCCCGAATGCCGCATCACCCTCGCGCAAGCCGCGATCTACCTCGCGCTAGCCCCCAAGAGCAACGCCTCGTACCTGGCCATCGAAGAGGCCCTGGCCGACGTGCGCGAGGGACGGACCATCCCCGTGCCGGTGCACATCAAGGACGCCAACGTGCGCAAGGCGGCGGACATGAGCAAGGGCTCGGGCGGGGGTGCTGCCTACGCCTATGCGCACGATTCGCCCGGCGGCATCGGGACGCAAGACTACCTCGGCGTGGACAAGACCTATTACCGCCCGTCGCAGCATGGGCTCGAACGCCAACTGGCCGAACTGCTCGAGCAGATCCGCGCCTCGCGCGAGGGCACGAAGTAAGACGCGCACGAACCGGGCCGCCCTATTCGCCCCCGACCGGTGTGCATGCCGATAGAAGGTATCCCCGTGCCCGCGAACCACTCGCCCAAGCAGGAACTCCGTGCGCAGGTCCGTCAGCGGCTTGGAGCGATCGATCCAGCGGATTGGGCTCGGGCGTCGGTTCAAGTCTGCCGCCGACTGGTCGAGCGGTTCCCGCGCCCGGCGTGCGTGATGGTCTATGCCCCGATGGCGGGCGAGATTGATCCGGGCGAAGCGGCGATGGCGTGGCTGGGTACGGGGGCGGTGGTCTGCCTGCCGCGGGTGGATTGGACGGCCCGGGCTATGACCCCGGCGCGGATCGATGCCTGGCCCGGGGCGCTGGTGGCGTCGAAGCACGGCGTGCGCGAGCCGGGGCCCGACGCGCCGAGCGTGGGCCTGGATCAACTGGATGTGATTGTCACGCCGGGGCTTGCGTTCTCGCCCGGGGGGCAGCGGCTGGGGCGGGGCGCGGGCTTCTATGATCGGTTTCTGGCGCGGCGCGAGCGGCGGGCACAGGCCGTGGGCGTGGCGCTGGATGAGCAGGTGATCGAGCACGTCCCCACGGATGGCGACGACGTGCGTCTGGATTCGGTGTGCACGCCCACGCGATGGCTGGGCCCATTCCACGGAAGGTGACCATGGCATTGCCCTCACAAGTCGAGCGGTCGGTCGAGATGAGTCGCCCGGTGATGCGCCGCCCGCACCGGCGGCGCAGCAACACCGGGGCGAAGGCGATCGTCTATGGCGCGCTGCTGCTGGGGGCGTGCGGTTCGCCGTGGAACAATCCCTATCCGGCCTCCGAGGGTGGCACAAACCGCGTACTGGGCGATTCGGGAATGCCGATTCCCCGTGCCGGACCTGCCCTCCGGGAGCGCGATCCGGTCGAAGACCGGCCAGAAGGCCAGCCCCAGGCGCCGCGGCCGCTGCGCCGCCACCACCCGGAGCT
>JABWBB010000059.1 GCA_013360675.1 Phycisphaerales bacterium
CGCGCACCGCCAACAGCACGTTCCGCAGCGCGTCATCGCTGTGCGCATAATCCACGTAGACGCCGAAGGGATCGTCGGGGCGGCCCACGCGCTCGAGCCGTCCGGGCGGCGCCTGCACCGCCCCCAGCGCCCGCGACAGATCCGCCCCGCTCGCGCCCATCGCGTGGCACGCCGCCACCGCCTGCAGCACGTTCATCGCGTTGTAGCGACCGATCAGCGGCACGCGGTAGCGCATCGCGCCCGCCGGCCCGTGCATCGACAGGTCCATCCCGTGCAGCGTCTCACGCTCGATCCGCACCGTCCAGTCCGCCTCGCCCACCGCCGAGCAGCGCACGATCCGGGCCTTGCAATCCTGCACCATCCGCGGCGCCCAGGGATCGTCGGCGTTGATGAGGGCCACGCCCGCCGGCGGCAGCATCTCGAAGAGGCGTGCCTTCGCCGCGGCGTAGGCCTCCATCGTCTGGTGATAATCGAGGTGATCGCCGGTCAGATTCGTGAAGATCCCCACGCCAAAGCCGATCGCATCGCACCGGCGCTGGTCGAGCGAGTGGCTCGACACTTCCATCGCGGCATGCGTGCACCCGCCCTCAACCATCGTGGCCAGCGTGCGCGAGAGTTCGATCGCCGGGGGGGTGGTCATCGCCGCCCTCGCCACCTCGCGCCCGTCGTCGATCAGCACCGTGCCCACCAGCCCGCAGCGGTGCTGCAGCGCGTTGAGCATCCGCCAGATGAGATAACTGATCGTTGTCTTGCCGTTGGTCCCCGTGACCCCCGCGATGTGCAGGCGCGACGCGGGCTGGCCGTAGAAGCACTCGGCGATCAGCGCCGACGCCCGGGCCACCTCGCCCGTGCAGACGACCGGCACCCCCGGCGATTCGTCATCCCCCAGCCTTGTGTCGTCGGTCAGGATCGCTACCGCCCCACCCCGTACCGCATCGCCCACGAACCGACGCCCATCGGCCTTCAGACCCGCCCGAGCGACGAACAACGAGCCGGGCACGACCGTGCGGCTGTCCTCGGTCACGTCGCAGATGCGCACCTTGGCCTTGTCCCCGTGCACGACGACACGCACGCCCGCCGAGACCAGGCAGGACATCAGTTCGTGCAGATCCATGGCAAGGCTCCCACGTGTGCTCGGGGCGATGGTATCGGCGTTTCATCCGGGCGCGCCTTGAGCACCTAGGGCAGGATCAGCATCGCGTCGCCATAACTGTAAAAGCGGTACCCCTCGCGGACCGCCGTCGCGTAGAGCGTCTTGAGCCGCGCCACGCCCTCGGGGCCGAGGAACGCGCCCACCATCGCCATCAGGCTCGAGCGGGGCAGGTGAAAGTTCGTCAGCATCCCTTCGGTCCAGCGCCAGGCATACCCGGGCGTGATCAGCAACCGCGTGTCCATCTGCGCGGGGGGCTCGCCCCCGCTAGCGTGCAGGGCGGCGAAGGTCTCGACCGTGCGCACCGAGGTGGTCCCCACGCAGACCACGCGCCCGCCGCGCTCACGCGTGCTCAGGATCGCCGCCCGGGCGTCGGGCGTCATCGCGCACCACTCGGCGTGGATCGGGTGTGCTTCGACGAACTCAGCCTCGACGGGCTTGAACGTCCCGCTCCCTACCGTCAGGGTGACGTCCGCCCGGACAACACCCTTCCCGCGCAGGGTGTCGAGCAGCGCGGGGGTCAGGTGCAACCCCGCCGTCGGGGCGGCGACCGATCCGCCCTGCGCCTGGGCAAAGACCGTCTGATACCGGGCCCGGTCCGCGTCATCGGCAACCTCAACCCCGCCCGTCTTACGCGCCTGCAGGATATAGGGTGGCAGGGGCGTCAGCCCCACGCGCTCGAGTACCTGCTCGTCAGTCTCCGCCGCCTCAGTGCCCAGAACACGGGCGACCCACGCCCCCTCTTCGTCGGTGCTGCGCTGCTCGAGCACCAGGCGTACGCCCACGGGGCGCCCTTCGCGCATCAGGTCGATCTCGACCCCCGGGCCCTGGCGGCGGGCCTTGATATAGACGGTCCAGCGACGCGTCTCGCCCGGCACGCTCGCCAGGTAGAGCCCCTGGGCCTTGCCGCCCGAATCGACCCGCACCCCCTCGAACCGGGCGGGGATCACGCGCGTGGTGTTCAGCACGAGCAGGTCGCCCGCATTCAGGAACTGGGGCAGGTCGCGGATCGTCGCGTGCGCACGGATCGTGCCCTCGGCGCGGTTGACCACCATCAGGCGTGCCGAGTCCCGCGGCTGGGCGGGAAGCGTCGCGATGCACGCCGCGGGCAGGTCATAGTCGAGATCGCTCGTCCGCAGCACCGCCCGCTCCTTGCCTGCCCGTTCCAAGCACGCCAATGCCATGACGACCCGAAGCCACGCCGCGTGTTGCACCCGGGCAACATCCCGCGCATCCGGCCACGCGGTCATTCCCATCGCGATGGCCTCGACCCCCGCGCACGCCCGCGGGCCCCGATGTTATCGGCTCGTTCGCGCGACGCCGTGGTGGGCACGCCGTTCGAACCTGGGTTTGGGCGATGCTCGTGCCGTCCGGCCCAGACTCGTCTCCCTCCCCGCTCGTGTGGCGCGGCGATGGTGCGCGACGGGTCGAACCGGTGCGCGGGTGCCCTCTTTCGCCGCGTCGTGATGAAGAGCCGCCCATCGTTCCCGTGACCCTGGCGACGCTCGGTCCCGACCCCTTCTGGCAGCACCTCGAGCGGCGCAACCTCCGCGATCGCTACGAGCCCCTTGCATCCCTGGCGACCAAGGCCACCTACGAGGCGCCCGCGTCACGCATGAATGCCCCCAAGATCGGTGATGTCGCGCCGGCGAAGCCGCGCGTTCCTCAGGCCCAGACGATCTCGCCCGCGGCGACGGGGCGCATGATCGATGTGATGGTGTGATTGCACGCCGGGTGCCACCACCCGCCGCGTCTTCGTGGCGCGTGGTGTCTTCCAACGCACATCGCACGACGCGCGGGCGGCGGTCCGCCCGCGGGTCGTGGCACCCGGCGAGGGACACGAGGGTTCGCGGCGTATTCCTGTGTTACTGATCCAGAAAGTTCTTCAGCAGGCGCGGGCCCTGCTCGGTGAGGAAACTCTCCGGGTGGAACTGCACGCCCTCGGCGGGCTTCGCCGCGCTCGCGAAGATCCGGCGCAGGCCCATCACCACGCGTCGGCGTTCGCCCGTCACTTCGTCAAACTCGTACGCCCACGCCGAGACTTTCCAGCCGTCCTGCCCGGGCGCGAGCACGGGGATCGATGACTCGCGCACGACCAGCGAGTGATAGCGCGTGGCGACGAAGGGGTTGGAGAGACCGGCGAAGAGCCCCTGGTTGTCGTGGTGAATCTCGCTGGTCTTGCCGTGCATCGGCGTGGCGTGGCGCTCGACGATCATGGCGTGCATGTCGGCCAGGGTCTGGTGCCCCAGGCAGACGCCCAGGATGGGGACCTTGCCGAGGAATCGAGCGAGGATCGCGGCGGAAACGCCAGCCTCTTTGGGCGTGCAGGGCCCGGGCGAGATGATGACGCGCGAGGGGCCCTTCCCATCGTTGAGGGCCTGGGCCTCATCGGGCGTGATGGCGTCGTTGCGGACAACGAGCAGGTCGCGCCCCACCTGCAGCGAAGGGTCGAGTTCGCCCAGGCGCTGGACGAGGTTCCAGGTGAACGAGTCGTAGTTGTCGATGAGCAGGATCACGCGCGGATGAGCGTAGGGCGTCAGGCGCGGGCCACGGCCGGATCGAAGGGCAGCCAGTCGCGATGGTCCGGTGCGGCCTTGCGGAGCATCGCGAGGTAGCGGGCGCGGGGGACCTCGGTCGCGCCGAACCGGGCCAGGTGATCGGAATGCAACTGGGCATCGAGCAGGGTGAACCCGCAGCGGCGCAGGTGGTGCACGAGGTGGACAAGGCAAACCTTGCTGGCGTCGGTCCCGCCCAGGTGGGGGCGCGAGAACATCGACTCGCCGCAGAAGACGCTGCCCACGCACAGCCCATAAAGCCCGCCGACGAGTTCGTCGTGGTGCCAGGCCTCGAGACTGTGGGCGTGCCCCGCGCGATGGAGCAACTCGAAGGCGTCGATGATGCTCGGATCGAGCCATGTCTCCTCGCGCCCGGGGCGCGACTCGGCGCACGCCCGGATCACGCGTTCAAAGGCCCGGTCGCACGTCACCTCGAAGCGGGCGGCACGCACGCGCGATCGCAACGTGCGCGGGATGTGAAAGGCTCCGTCCTCCAGCGGCAGCAGGAATCGCATTGACGGCTGCACCCAGCGGACGACCTCCTCATCGGGGTCGAGCATCGGGAACCAACCCTGCGCATAGTGCGTCAGCAGGGCATCCACGGCCTGCCGATCGGCGTCTGTCAGGATGCGGCTTCGATCCGACATATCAGCGGAATCCTTGGGACATGCAAGGGCCCGGGGGGAGTTCCTAATAGACTACACGGGCGGGATCATTCCCGGCCGGCAGGAGCAGGGCCATGCACACCGACACCGAAGCCTCGATCATCCAGCAACTCCTCAACGAGGACATCCTCATCCCCAGCATCATGATGGCCGGGGGCGTCGTGATCGTGCTGATCTGCTCGGTCTCGTCGATGGTGCGGAGCGTGGCGCGCGAGCGCACGCGGCGTGAGATCGCGGCGTTCATCGCCGAGGGCTCGCTCACCCCCGAGCAGGGCGAGCGCCTGATGCAGGCGGGCCGGAGCAAGTGCGGCTAAAGCCTGCGCGGCATTCCCATGGAGACACTGATGTTCAGCACACTGGCGGCGGATATGAACGGCTCGGTGGTGGCGGTCATCGCGATCGGCGGCGCTTTTACGGTCGCGATCGTGGGCACGATCGCCAGCGCTCTTCAGAAATCATCGCAGACCCGTCAGCGCGAGCAGACCAAGCGCGAGGTCGCCGCCTATATCGCCGAGGGGACCATGACCCCCGAGCAGGCCGCCCAGATCCTCACCGCCGACCGCAAGGGCGACGAGGCCAAGAAGGGCTGCTGCGGCGGGCACTCGTAAGCCTGCCCTAGGCCACGTCATGACCGTGGTGCGTCCTATTTCACAATCGGCGACGCCCAGCCGTCGTAGACGCCGCCCGACGCATTCGCGATCTCGGTCAGCGTCTGTCGCTCGGCGCTGATGGCTTCGAGCGTGGCGGGGTGCTCTTTCGTCAGCACGAGTTGGACGGCGAGTTCATCGTCGGTGTTTTCACGCTCGTCGAGCGCGAAGCCGGCCTTGCCGGCCTTGGCGATCACCACCTCCGCCGCGGCATCGTCCGGGAGGAGCAGACAGTGCTCCACGCTGCGCGGGGCGTCGGGCGTGTCCCCGTCCTCGCCCATCTCATTCAGGATCACGCCGTCGTAGTAAAAGGCCACTTCTTCCTCGCTGGGGTGCAGCGATTCGAAGATCTCCCACTCCGGGTCGGGGCCGCCCTCGATCTCGAGCGCGCAGCCCTTGCAGGCTTTTTCGGCGGCTTTGGCGAAGGCATCGCCGGACTGCTCGGGCAGATAGTAAATCGAATCAAAGCAGCCTTGCCCGCGCAGCGTGGCGATGTGGACAGCCTTGAGCTTGTCGAGCTGTGGGTCGATCATTTCGAGGCGGGATTCGAACTCGTCCCGCTCGTCCTGCGCACCCATGCCCTCCTCACCCTTGTCCTGAAAGGTCAGGCGAAGTCGCACGCAATGCGGGCGGGCCTCGTCGGGGGCGATGTCGCCGGCGCCCACGTTGAACAGGCACAGGAGCGAGCCCTCGTCCGTGGTCATCTCGTAACCGATCCATTGATTATCCATGGTGCGAGCTCCGAAGCGTGCGTGAGTGGGGGGTGTGGGTCGTCAAGGATCAGGCGAGCGTCCGCCGCCCAAAGTCTAACTTCATCGCCCGCTTGGCGAGATGGAGGGTTTCCTCCGCCGTCGCGTTGGCCTTCTTCACACCAGCCTTGATGATGTCGATGATCGCATCGTCGCCGCCGGACTTTTCATACTCGGCGCGGCGGGTGCGCATCGGCTCGAGCAGGGCGTTGATCGCCTCGGCGAGTTCCTGCTTCACGTGCCCGTCGCCCAGGTTGTCGCCCCGCGCGTAGCGGTCTTTGAGTTCCGCCACGCGGGCCTCATCGAGGATGAACGCCTCGACGAACTGGAAGAGGATGTTGGTCGGGTCGCCCGGCTCGGTGGGGCTCTGGCGCCCGGTGGTGATCTTGTTGATCTTCTTCTGGACGTCCTTGGGCGTGTCGCTCAGGAAGATGGCGTTGCCCAGGCTCTTGCTCATCTTCTGCTTGCCGTCGCCCACGCCCGGCAGACGCTTGACGCGTCCAAGCAGCGCCTTGGGGATGGGGAAGACACCCCCGGCCTTGACGTAGTCGGCGTCCTCGGTGCGGCTCGAGACGTCGCAGTACAATTGATTGAACTTGCGGGCGGCCTTGCGGCACATCTCGATGTGCGGCTCCTGGTCCTCGCCCACGGGGACGAGTTCCGGGCGGAAGGCCAGGATGTCGGCGCACTGCCCGACGGTGTAGAGCGGGAATCCGAACGAGTACTTGTCGGCCAGGCCCTTGGTCTCGAGTTCGTGCACCAGCGTGGGATTGCCCATCACGTCGTTGAACGACAGGAGCATCGCGAAGTACCACGTCAGCTCCGCGATCGCCGGGATTTCGGTCTGCAGCACGATCGTCGAGCGATTGGGGTCGATCCCGGCGGCGAGCCAGTCCTTGACGATCTCGAGGGTGTCCTGGCGGATGTCCTGCGGCTTGTCGAACCGGGTGGTGAAGGCGTGCATGTTGGCCAGCAGGAAGTAGCAGTCGTACTCATCCTGCAGGGCGACACGCCGTTCGACGCTCCCCACCCAGTGGCCCAGGTGCAGGCGTCCGGTGGGGGTATCACCGGTGAGGATTCGGGGTTTGGTGGTCGTGGTCATGGCCGCAACGGTAGGGGTGCGCTCGGCCCTGACCGACGCGACGACATCAAATGCCCGTGGCTGGTCAGGGGCTCGTTGAGATTCGGCATACGTGCGGGCTGTGTGGCCCAAACAGAACGCTTCCATGCTGCCGAACGGCGCAACGTCAGTGGTTACAGACGTTTATACGACTTGAAGCGGCCGTTCATTCAAATCTTGCGCGATGTTATCGGATCATGCCAAGAGTTTGTAAACACTAACTCGATCGTAGAACGTCGAGTGATCGGGCTTTCCTTCCAAGTTCCTTGCCCAGACGGCAAACACGGGGCATTTTCCACATGGCACGAGGTGCGGACTCGACGGTTTCGTGGCGTCAGCCCCTCCGAGTTGAAGGTCAGGGTTCGGAGAACTCGACCGGATGTGGAGAAAGAGGAGCCTGCTTGTGAAGAAGACTCTACTGATGGCAATGACGGCTGGTGCGATCGCGGCCGCTTCGGCGAACGCCGCGGTCGTCCAGTTGTTCGACGGCAATGCAACGGCATCGGTCGATACCGACGTGGGCATGCGCGACTGGACCGTGAACGGGATCGACAATCTGTTCCTCCAGGGCTTTTGGTTCCGGACGGCTGGGATGAACCGTGAGTTCAACGTCGGCACGCTCCCCCTCACCGGGCAGTTCGCCGTCGACACCAACCCCTTCGTCGACAACCGCCCCGACATGCTCTCGCTCCAGTACACGGGCAGCGGGTTCACGATCGAGCCCACGTGGCAGTTGCGTGGCAGCGTCGGCGGGTCCTTCCACTCGGACCTGGCCGAGACCATCACCATCCACAACACCGGCCGCACGACGCTCGAGATCACCTTCTTCCAGTACTCCGACTTTGACCTGGGCGGCACCGTGCTTGATCAGCTCGTCCGCTTCCACGGCGCGGGCAACAACACCGCCCATCAGGAAGATGTCGGCGGCATTGCAATGTCCGAGACGGTCGTCACCCCCGCCCCCTCGCGCTGGCAGGTCGACTCCTTCCCGGTGGTTGTGAACGCACTCGAAGACGGCGCGGTGACTGACCTGAACAACAACGCCGGCCCCATCGGCCCCGGCGATCTGACCTGGGCCTATCAGTGGGACTTCGTGATCCCCGCGGGCGGCTCGGTGGTCATCAGCAAGACCAAGTCGCTCGTCCCGACGCCGGGCAGCCTCGCGCTGCTGGCCCTGAGCGGGTTCGTGGCGGCCCGTCGGTGTCGGTAATCCACCTCTGATTCTCACGATCTACACACGGGTCGGCCTTTGGCTGGCCCGTTTTTTCATGCGCGTTTCGCGGTTTGTTTGTTTGGCAAGGGCGTGTTCGGGGTGAGGCGTATTTTTTTCCGGTCTATGCGGGATATGCGGTGTTTTGCTGGCCGCGCAACGGATTTGGGGTCATTGTCTCACTGGACGCGCCGCCGTGCGCCCGGTGGGGCATCACCCGGCCGCGTCTAGAGGAGACTGCTTTATGGTTCGCATGATGACGACAGCACTCGCGCTCGCCTGCTTTGCCGGCGCTTCGAACGCGGCGATCACCGCGCTTCATGACCGCAACACCTCGGTCAATGTCAATGATTCGGGCACCCTCGCGGGCATGACCGACTTCGTGGTGGACGGGGTGGACAACCTCTTCCTCCAGGGGTTCTGGTTCCGCACGGCGGGCATGAACAACGAGGCCAACGTCGGCACGCTCCCCCTCACGGGCATCAGCGCGATCGACACCAACCCCTTCATTGACGCTCGCGTCGACACCCTCGCCCTGCAGTACTCGGGCGCGGGCTTCACGATCGAGCCCACCTGGACCGTCCGCGGCGGGGCCAACGGCTCGGGCACCGGCGACGTCCTTGAGACTATCGTCATCCGCAACACCAGCACCTCGGGCGCGCCCCTGGCCATCTCCTTCTTCCAGTATTCCGACTTCGATCTCAACGGTTCGGTCACCGACGATTCGGTCGAGATCCTTGGGCCGCTCTTCAACACCGCCCGTCAGACCGACGGCCAGGCCTCGCTGAGCGAGACCGTCGTCACCCCCCAGCCCACCCGCTGGCAGGTCGACTCCTTCCCCAACATGGTCAACATGCTCAACGACGGCGTGGTTGACAACCTCAGCAACAACGCCGGCCCCATCGGCCCTGGCGATCTCACATGGGCCTTCCAGTGGGACTTCGTGATCCCCGCGGGCGGCTCGGTGTCGATCAATAAGGACAAGCGCGTGGTCGTCCCGACCCCGGGCGTGATGAGCCTGCTCGCCCTGGCCCCGCTGACCCTGTGCCGCCGCCGCCGCTAAACCGGCGCGACAACACCTCGACCCTCTCACGGGCTGGCGCTTCGGCGCCGGCCCGTGTTCTTTTTGCGAGCGTGCGGTGATTGATGCCAGTTCAGAGGAACCGTCAGCGCGACAGCCTGTATGCCGAGAGCGTGAAGGTGGGGGGAATCAAGAGTTGGAAACTAATGAATGACGGTGGATAACCAGCCGTGCACTTGACAGTGGGGGGGTGTGAGTAGTCGCGTGATTGGGTACCATGACAAGAGGCAGTCCATGAAAAAATTGATTGTGGGGGCGTTGACAGGGATGATGGCATGTGTGTCGGCGGCACAGGCGCAGTGCAGTTCGTGGGACAACACGATGAGCATCGCCTCGGTGCTGGGCGACCCGAACAACATCATCGAGACGTTCCTGAGCAACAACGCGATCTTTGTCTACTCGGCGAACTCGACCGACGGCGTGCTGGGCTTCACCGCCGACGGGAACGGCATCAAGTGGCTGGAGTTCTGGGATGAGGACGAGGACGGCACCGCGTACCTGTTCGACAGCGACGGGAACATGTGCACCGTCGCCTGCACCGGGAACGGCGGGATCCTCGTCACCATCGTCGGTCTGGGCTTCGATTCCCTCACGTGGGATGTCAAGGCCGATGCTACCATCTCCATGCCCGGTGATGTTTGTGGCTGCTCCTATGGGGCTGGCAGCGCGTCTCAAAACGTCAAGTGCACCACGGCAAACTGCAGCGCCTATGTTCGTTGCCGACCGGGTACGCCGGGCGGCTACTGCCAGAACGGAACAAATCCGTAATCCGAGCGAGTTTGGAGCGCCATCATGAGAGTTGCTCTTCTACTTGTATCGGCGTTGCTCTGCATAATGATCGGCTGCGTTGCAAGGACGATTCCGGGATCTGCGGGCTCCATCGCCGCCGCTGAGTCATCCCAGTCTGGCCAGAACGCACTGAATCACTCTCCTATAGGAGAGTCGCCGACACCCGAGGAGATCATTGCGTGCATGCGCCGATCGCTTGAATCAAAGCCGGTACTGCATGTAATTGTTCATAATCGACATCACGGCGTGCTCTACGAGTGTCAAGGGTGGCACTCGGGCCCAAAGGTGCTAAACGAGGTGCGTAAGGACGGGAAACTCATCTTTGCCAGTTACTCGGATGGGCAGCGCGTCCAAGAATATGTGCCCACCTACACGTTTGCCAATAAGATTGAGGCATCTGGGGTATTGATCGAACACGACGTTACGGAAGGTGGCTGGTTTTGTTTCCCTGAAATTGATTTTACGTGCGGTCCAGGTTCGATTGCCACGGGCCCATTCATTGCTACCCTGGAAATGCCGCCAGCCCTTGGCGCATTTCTGGCCAACATGCAGCCCCCCACTTTGGTGGAGGATGCTGTTATGAATAATCGTTCGTGCTACCGTTACCACTTCAAGGACGAGTACGAGCCAGGCAGCTCCGTGACTTGGGAACTCTTCATCGACAAGGTAAACTTTGAGCCTGTCCGCATGTCAGGTCTCATGGTGATCAAGGGCAAGATATCCAAAGACGACGTATACGACTACACTTTCAAGCACCTGCCCGACGATCAGGGCATCCGCTGGGGCCTCGACGTCGAGCGGCTGCGAAAAGAGTGATCACCCGCCGCCGCCGCTAAACCGGCGCGACAACACCTCGACCCTCTCACGGGCTGGCGCTTCGGCGCCGGCCCGTGTTCTTTTGTGCGGGCATATTGAACCTTGCGTGCGGTCGCGACCAGTGGTCAAGGTGTGACGACGGACGCTTCAAGCTGTGTCTTTTCGGCGCAAAAAAACACCCCGGCAGGGCCGGGGCGAAATGAGCGGTCGAATGTCGGGGCCGGTATTAGTGCCCCGAGGGAGCGGCGTGGCCTGCGGCCTTGCGGGTGTACTTGATCTCCATGGCCTTCATCTCGGGCATGCCGGGCATGGTGTGGTACATCTCCATCGTGTGCGAATCGTTGGAGTGAACGACGATCACCTCGCGCCCGGGGATCTTGACCCCGCCCGGGCCGTACATCGACGTGACGGTGTTGTAGGTCTTGGTGGCCTCGTCGTAGGTGCCGGTGGAGGACATGATGCCGGTGCTCATGCTGTCCATCCAGGTGCCCTCGTACTGCTTGGTGGCGTTGTTGTAGCCGAAGGTGCCCGAGCCGGTGAAGGGCATGCCCATGAAGTCGCCGCGATACTCATGATGCACGTAGCGCCCGCCGTGGATCAGCGTGTTGACCATCACGCCCGTCGAGACGCTGGGGTCCTGGCCCGGCTCAAACATGGTGACGGTGGAATCCCACTCACCGACGAAGACACTGAAGCGGGCGTGGTGCTCGTTGGGGGTGGCCAGAGCCATCCACTGCTGCATCATCTCGTCCATCTCGGGCTGGGCGTGATGGGCGTCGACGACGGGCTGCGCGGGCGCCTTGGGTGCCTCCTTGGCCGGCTGGGCGACGGCCAGGGCGCACAAGCCCGCGATCGACGCGAGCACGAACGTAGCGGTACGGTTTTTCATACGACGGTTCTCCTTCAAATCCCTCACAGTGGCGTGCGGCGCGCTCCGGCGCGACGCGTCAAAAAAGAGGACGCGGGTCCGTGAGAACCCGCGTCCATGCGGTCGATTATGAACATCCGGCCGCGCCGCGAGGCGCGTCGGGTGTTACTTGGGCTCGGTGACGCTGGTCGTCGGCGAGCCGCTGGGCGAAGGCCGCTTGTAGTCGGGCTTCTGCCCCGTGAACATCTGCTCCTGCGTGCGGGGGGTGGTGTTGTTCGAGGTCGTCGCGTTGGCGCTGCCCTCGATGGGCTTAAGCTCGAGCGCGGGGGTGTTGCCCGTGCGCGTGTAGGCCACGCTCAGCGAAACGAACTCCTGCCCGTCGCTGGTGGTGTCGTACATCTCGAACGACCAGGCGTCACGCCCGTTGAAGCGCGACACGCTCTTGGCCGTCTTGTTCTGGCCCGACACGGGGTCGGTGTAGCTGCCCGTCCAGGTGATCGAGCCGTCGGCGCCCTGCGTGCCCGTGCAGAAGAGCATGCCCGTCGTCGCCGAATCGACCCAGAACGACTCGAACTGCTTCGAGGCGTTGTTGAACCCGAAGAAGCCCATCCCCTTGAACGTCTTGCCGAAGAACTCGCCGTTGAACTCCTGCATCACGAAGCGACCATCGAGGGTCGGGGCGATGCGGGCATTGCCCGTGGAGGTCTGCGGCTCGGTGTTGGGGCCCGAGCGGAAGGTCGTCGTGGTCGACCACAGGCCCGACATGCCCGTGGCGAGCTTGCCGTGGTTCGCGCCGGGGTTGTTGTGCTGACCCCAGGCCTCGTTGGCGTTGTCGGGAGTGGTCGAGCCCGTCGTGGTCGTGGCGGGTGTCGTCGGCTGCGTCGAGCCGTAGTTCACCGTGTTCGAGTCCTGTGCGAAGGCCGGCATGGCAAAGCCCGCGGCCAGAACAAGCGTGAGTGTCATCGTGCGCATAGGTAAACCCTTTCTTCTGCTTCGGATTGGCCGCTGGCGACCCTCGCCGCGGCTCCTGCTGGGTCTATCGACCCCCGACAACCCGAGCAGAAGTCCTGGGTGAAAACCAGCATCATGTTAGGGGTATACAAGGGTGGCGTCAAGCCGCTATCGCCTGCTACTCGACACTATCGGGCCTGGCGGAGCGGCACCTGCTCGGTGATGGTGAGACCAAACGCCTCAAGACCCGGGAGTGATTTGGGCGAGTTGCTCAGCAGCCGGAGGTGGGTGATGCCAAGGTCCAGCAGGATCTGGCACCCTACGCCGTACTCGCGCATGGGCATGGGGACGGGGCCGCGGGCGGCGTCGTCGAGCGAGGGTTTGTCCGCGTCGAGCCGCGACTGCCCACGGATGGTCTGGAGGGCGCCCTCGAGGTCGCCCTCGTGGGTGAGTGGCCAGCCGCTGGTTCGCAGATAGACGATCGCTCCGCGCCCTTCCTTCTGGATGGCTCGCATCGAAGCGTGAAGCACGTCGGCGGTAGGGCCGTCGGACGTGGCGTCGAGATCGCCGAAGACATCCCCCAGCAGATGACGCCGGTGCATACGCACCAGGGTGGGCTCGCTCGATTGCGTGTGCCGGGGCGAGAGACCCACGTCGCCCACCGCGAGCACGAGGTGCGGCAGGGGGTCCACCATGCTCTCGTACATGAACGTGTTGAACGTGCCGAACGTGGTGCGCAACGGTCGACCCTGCACGGGTTCGAGGCGGCGGACCAGGCTCTCGCGGGCGACGCGGTGCTCGATGATCTGTGCCACCGAGCACATCTTGATCGAGTGCTTCTTGCAGAAGACCTCGAGGTCGGGCACCCGGGCCATCTCCCCGTCCGAGCGCATGATCTCGATGATGCACGCCGCGGGGGTCAGACCGGCCAGGCGGCACAGGTCGATCGATCCCTCGGTCTGGCCGGTTCGCACCAGCACGCCCCCGTCGCGGGCGCGCAGCGGGTTGATGTGCCCGGGGCGGACAAAGTCGTCCGGGCCGTACTTGGGGTCGATGGCCATGCGGATGCACGCGGCCCGCTCGCGGGCCGAGACGCCGGTAGTCCCGCCATGCCGCGGGTGCAGATCGATCGACACGGTGAAGGCCGTGCCGCGGGTGGTGGTGTTGACCGCGGCCTGGGGGTGCAGGTTGAGGCGGTCGCAGTCGGCCTCGGGCAGGGAGAGGCACAGATACCCCAGCGCGTTCTGGAGCATGAAGGTGACGGCTTCGGGCGTCACGAACTGGGCGGGGAGGACCAGGTCCCCCTCATTCTCGCGACCCTCGTCGTCGGTCAAGACGACCATGCGGCCGTGACGGAGGTCGTCCAGGATTTCCGAGATCGGGGAGAAGGGCATCGCCCCAAGCGTAGAAGGGGCTCACGCGGGCGGGGCGTTCCCCCGGCGGAACCTGGGAAGGGTGAGATAGGTGAACGCACGCCAGAGCCATTCCATCGGGCCGTAGCGGAAATAACGCATCCACAGGGGGCTGATGATGAGGAGTTGCACGCTGTAGACCCCAAAGACCAGGGCCAGTTGATACGGGCGGGGTGTCGAACCGAAGTAGCCCAGACCCCAGTAGTAGAAGACGCTCGTGGCGACGATCGTCTGGGTGAGGTAGTTGGTCAGGGCCATCCGCCCCGTGGCCATGAGGCTCTGGGCGAGGCGGGGCCAGCGCCCCGAGTGGATGAAGAGGGTGATCGCACCGAGGTAGCCCAGCGCCATCAGGGGGGCGGCGATCGCGTTGCCGATGACGTGCGCCAGCATCGTCCACATTGAGATGCCCGTCGCGGGCAAGAACGACGCCACGATGCTCACCGGCAGCCCGACACACAGCCCCAGCATCACGAAGCGTCGGTGCCAGTGGAGGCGCTCGGGGGCGAAGGCGTCGGCCTTGGCCAACGCCGCCCCGATGAAGAACATCGCGATGACGCTCCAGCCAAAGCCGAACAGGCAGATCATCAGGATCATCAGCCAGGTGAACGCGCGGAACATGAAGACCTGCGAGAACGGGCCTTCCTGATACACCCGGGTTTCGAGGTTGCGCCATGTGGTGTTGGAAGGGTCCTGGATCTTCTGGTGCTTGAAGCCGTGGATGAGCTGGCCAAAGGGGGTGGACCAGAAAGCATCGGCGGGTTTGGCGGGCGTCGCCGCCTCGGGCTCGGTGGCGGGTGCCGCGGCGGGTTCAACCGGCTCTGCGGCATCGGCGGGCGGAGCCGCGTCGGGTGCGGCGTCGGGCTGAGCCTCAGGCGCGGCGGATGAATCGGGCGCGGGTGCAGCCGCGGCGGTCGTCGGGGTCCTCGCATCGACATAGGACACCGCGGAGAACAGGCCCCCCAGCAGCGTGGCGATGCAGAGGATCACCACCGCCGTGATGGTCAGAGTCCTGGGTCCGGCACGCCCCATGAGCATGAGGGGGATGGCGGCGAATGCATAGATGAACAGGATGTCGCCGTACCAGAAGAAGAGCGCGTGCGCAAGCCCCAACGCACCCAGCATGAACGTCCGGCGCAGGTAGACGGGAACCCAGCGGGCGCCCTTGTCGACGGCCCGCCCGCGCATCAGCACGAAGCCGATCCCGAACAAGAGCGAGAAGAGGCTGTAGAACTTACCCAGGCAGAAGATCTGGACGAAGTAGTGCGCGATCGCGTCGCCCAGCGTGCCCGTGGGAACCACGTCCACGATCCGCCCCATCGGCTCGGCGAAGAGCAGGATGTTGACGCAGAAGATCCCCAGCAGGGCGAAGCCGCGTGCCGCGTCGATCGCATCGATGCGGGCGCCCTCGCGCACGGGGGCGGCGCGGGGCGGCTCGAGCGGTGTGCCCGTGATCGGCGCAGTGCTGATGGGCGCGTCGGCGTGACTCATGGTTGAACCCCCGTGTGTGCGTGCAGGCTATCTTGATCGATCGTGTTGTGCCGAAACCCGGCCCCCGGCGGGGCCGGGTGGGATCATCCGGAGAAGGACATGCGCATGGCGCTGTACATCATCATCACGCTGCTGGGGCTGCTCTTCGTACTCTTCGGGGTGCTGGGCATCCTGGGCTCGCGCTTGCCCGATACGCACGTGGCGACGCAAACAGCGGAGATCGGCGCCCCGGCCCATACTGTCTTCGGCTGGATTGAACGCGTCGAGGAGATGCCCGCCTGGGTGCCCGAGATCACCAAGGTCGAGCGACTCCCCGACGCCGACGGGCGGCTTGTGCATCGCCAGCAGATGGGGCGCAACTCGTTCGTGACTACGACGACACGCCTCGAGCCGCCCACGCGCATCACGCGCGAGATTGCCGATGATCACGGGCCCTTCAGCGGCACGTGGGATCATGTCATCGAGCCCGCGGGCGAGGGAGCCTGCCGCCTGATGTTGACCGAGACGGGCACCGTCAAGAGCCCGATCCCCCGGGCGATCATGCACTATTTCATCGGCGAGGATTTCTATCTGAAGAAGTTCCTCGGGCACGTGCATCGCAAAGCCGCCGGGAAGTAGCCTCACCCGCGGGGGCCCGCGTCGGTGGCGTGGGCATGTCGCACGGGGTTGTGAAGGACGCGGGCGATATCGCGTGCGCCCGCCGCCGCTCGCGATGCACCCGACGCGGCCCATCGCCAGGATTTCCCGGCATAGGTCGTGCACGCGTGGAAGGCATGGCGAAGCCGAGGGGTGCGTGGTGTCACGGGCGAGGCGTGATCAACGGGTTCGGGATCGATGGCGGCCTTGAGGCGCGTGGCCGCCGCTTTGGCCGCGTGCACCGCGACGCCGGGGATAGCCAGACGCTTGCGGGCGGCCTTTCGTTCCTTGGCGAGGACGACGCGTCGCACCGCGAAGATGCTCATGACGAAGATGAGCACGCTGGTCCAGGCCCAGATCGCGGCGGCGGAGGCGGGCTGCACGATGTCGTGCCGGGCCGCTGTGGACGCGAGCACCGCCAGCCCGCCGCTCGCCGCCAGTGAACCGATGAACCCGCCTCGCAGCGCGCCCACGGGGAGTTTGGGTGGCGTGGGGCGGGAATCGACGATGTCGAAGGCCTTGCCCCCGGCGGCGGGCGCCGCGGCGGGCGGGGCGTCGGGCGAGAACGTCCACCAGAGGAAGCGATAGACCCACCAGAGCGCCCAGAGGGGTGACAGCAGGACCCGGGTCATCAGGGTGAGCACGTCGATCATGGACCACCTCCACCCCGGCCCCCGAGAAGGCCGGTCTGAGCCTTTATTGGGCAAGGCCCGCAGGGGATTGCAGGCCCCCGTGGGGCGTGGGCGGCGGCTTCACTATCCTGTCGGCCTGATGCTCCCGGTTTTCATCGTTGCGATCTTTCTTGGCGCTGGGCTTCTCTTCCTGGTGCAGCCCCTGGCCGCCCGCCTGATGCTGCCCCTGGCCGGGGGCAGCCCGCAGGTATGGAACACGGCGATGGTCTTTTTCCAGGGGACCCTTCTGCTGGGCTATCTCTACACCCATCTGCTGACGCGCCGGGCCACGGGGCGGGTGCAGGTGGGGATTCACGTGGTGGTGATGGCGCTGGCGGGGCTGGCGTTGCCCATCGCGCTGCCGACGAGCATGAGTGTGCCCGCGGGCGATTCGGTCTCATGGTGGGTGCTGGGCACGCTGGCGATGGTGGTGGGGGGGCCGTTCTTCGCCGTGGCCACGCTGGGCCCGCTGCTGCAGCGCTGGTTCGCGTCGAGCGGCCATTCGCGGGGCAAGGACCCTTACTTTCTCTACGCCGCGAGCAACCTGGGGAGCGCGGCAGGTTTGCTCGCATATCCGCTGCTGCTCGAGCCGGGGCTGACGCTGCGAGGGCAAGGCCTGGCGTGGGGCGTGTTGTACGTGCTGCTGGTGGTGCTGGTGATCGTGTGTGCGCTGCCGACGCTGCGCGCGGGCGAGCCTTCAGGTCTGGCTGAGCCGACGAAGGCGGAAGCGTCCGAAGGGTTGACGTGGGGGCGTCGTGGGCGATGGGTGCTGCTGGCCTTTGTGCCGTCGAGCCTGATGCTGGGTTCGACGCAGGCGATCACGATGGACGTGGCGGCGGTACCCATGCTGTGGGTGATCCCGCTGCTGTTGTACCTGGTGTCGATGTCGCTGGCCTTTGCATCGGGCGTGGGCGTGACGGGGCGGACGCTGGCGCGGATCCTGCCCGGAGCGGGGCTGCTCGTGCTGGGCGTGATGGCCGCGGGCGTGGGGACGAACCTGTTCCTGGCCATGGGCGCGCACCTGGCGTTCTTGTTCGTGGGGGCGTGGATGTGCCATCGGTTGCTGGCCGAGAGCCGCCCGGGCGTGTCGCGCCTGACCGAGTTTTACCTGTGGGTGTCGGTGGGGGGCGTGTGTGGCGGGATCTTCAACGCGATCATCGCGCCGGTGGCCTTCCCGCTCTTGTTCGAGTACCCGCTGGTGATCGGGCTGGCGCTGGCGATGCGCCCGCAGTCGACCGAGGCGATGCGCACGCGCCTGGGGCGTGGGCTGGCCATGGGGTGGATCGTGCTTCTTCTGCTCGCGGTCCTCGTCACGCGCCAGTTCGTCGCGGGCCACCCGGATATCTATCAGGGCCGGTTGATCGTCGCGGCGGTGTGCGCGACGTTGCTGGGCGTGGCATGGCTGTCTCGCGCGGGTGGGGGAGCGCTGTCCTGGGGGGCGCTCGCCGCGGGGCTCGTCATCGTCGGCGGCGGACGCGCGGGGAAGGTTCTCGAAACCCGGCGCACGTACTTTGGCATCCATCAGGTGGTGGAGGAGAAGGACGGCAAGTGGCATCGGCTGCTGCACGGCACCACGGTGCACGGCCTGCAGCCGCGCGAGCCCACACTGGGGCGGATCCCCACGGCGTATTACCACCCCACCGGCCCGCTGGGCGAGATGTTCGCGCTGCTCGCCGCGCGGGGAACACCGCTGCGCGTGGGCGCGATCGGGCTGGGAGCCGGTGCGGTGGCGGCCTATGCCCGCCCGGGCGACGAGTTCACCTTCTACGAGATCGACCGCGCGGTCATCGAGATTGCCACCGATCCTCGGTATTTCACCTATGTGCCCGATGCCCGCGGCTCGGTCACGATCATCCTGGGCGACGGGCGCCTGACCATCGGCGCACGCCCCGATGCCTCGCTCGATCTCATCGTGCTCGACGCCTTCACCTCCGACGCCATCCCCGTGCACCTGCTCACGAAGGAGGCCTTCGAGCAGGCGTACCTTCCCAAACTCGCGCGGGGGGGCATCATCGGCGTGCATATCTCGAACCGGCACCTGGCGCTGGGCGGGGTGCTCGCCCGCATCGCCGAGTCGGTCGGGTGCGTGGCGTTTGGCGTGAATGACGATGTCACGCCAGAACTCGCTCTCCAGGGAAAGAAGGATTCGACCTGGGTGGTGATCACCCCCGAGGGGACCGACCTGGGTGAGATCGCATCGGGCGGGCGATGGGTGCGCGGCCGGGCCGCCCCGGGCACACCCCTCTGGACCGACGACTATTCCAACATTCTCAGCGTCATGTTCCCGGCGTCGAACTCTCCCTGACGCGGAGGCGCTCGTGCGGATCATCTTCGCGGCTTCGATCTTCATCTCGGCGGCGATGCTCTTCGTCGTGCAGCCCCTGGCCGGGCGCATCCTTTTGCCGTTGCTGGGCGGCTCGCCCGCGGTCTGGAACACCGCGATGGTCTTCTTCCAGGGGGCCCTTCTCGCGGGGTATCTCTACGCCCACGGCGTGTCGCGGCTGCCGCGGCGCGTGCAGCCGCTGGTGCATCTGTGTGCGCTGGCGGTGTCGGCGCTGACGCTGCCCGTCGCCATCGACGTGGGCGAGCCAGCTGGATCGAACGCATGGTGGGTGCTCAAGACGCTCGCGCTGAGCGTGGGGCCCGCGTTCATCGCGGCGTCGGCGAGCGCGCCTCTGCTCCAGAGTTGGTACTCGCGCCTGGGGCGTGCCGATTCGCACGACCCCTACTTCCTTTACGCGGCGAGCAACGCGGGGAGCATGATCGGGCTGTTGGGGTATCCGCTGCTGGTCGAGCCGTTGATGAGCCGCCAGGATCAGAGCATGACGTGGGCCTTTGGGTATTGGGGGCTGCTGATGCCCCTGGTGCTGGCCTGCGGCGCGGGCATGAGCCTGGCCAAGGACGCCCCGCTCCCGCCAACGGCGCTGCCGGTCGAGCGACTGGGCGCGATGCGGCGGGTGCGCTGGATCATTCTGGCGGCGGTCCCGTCGAGCCTGATGCTGGGCGTGACGCAGCACCTGACAACCGACGTGGCCTCGGTGCCGCTGTTGTGGGTGCTGCCGCTGGCGTTGTATCTGCTGAGTTATGTGCTGGCGTATTCGGGCCCGCGCTGGGGTTCATCGCGGCTGTGGGGGCGTGTGCTGCCGTTTGGCGTGATCCCGCTGGTGATGGTCTTTCTCGCCGACGCGCAGCAGCCCATCGGCCTGCTGCTCCCGCTGCATCTGGGCACGTTCTTCGCCGCATCGATGATGTGTCATCGGCGTCTGGCCGAGGACCGCCCCGCGGCGTCGCGCCTGACGGGCTATTACCTGTGTCTGTCGCTGGGGGGTGTGCTGGGCGGGGCGGCGACGGCGCTGCTCGCCCCGGCGATCTTCGACCGCATCGCCGAGTATCCGCTGGCCATCGGGGCCGCGTGCCTGCTGCGACCGCAGATGGATGAATCGAGGCATGTGCGGGCACGGCGCTGGATGCACGCGGCGATCGCGGCGGGCCTGGTCGCGGTGCTCGCCCTGGGCGCGTCGGTCTGGCTGAGCGAGCACACGCTCGACACCACCCGCCTCAGCATGGCGCTGCGCGCGGGCGTGCCCACGCTGATTTGTGCGCTGGTGCTGCTGCGGCGCGGGTCGATCCGCTTTGCCTGGGCCGCGGGCACGCTGATGGTGCTCGCGTCGGTCGTCGTGCCGCGCGGGCACGTCGTGCACCGCGAGCGCACGTTCTTTGGCGTCCATCGCGTGAGCACCGCGAGCGGGGGCAAGTGGATTTCGCTCTGGCATGGCACCACGCTGCACGGTATCCAGGCCCGCTTCATGCCCCTCGAACGCGTGCCCACGACCTATTACCACCCCTCGGGCCCGCTGGGCGATGTCGTCACCATGCTCGAGGCACGCGGTGCGCTCACCGACGCCGCGTTCGTGGGTCTGGGCGCGGGCTCGGCGGCGGCCTACGCCAAGCCGGGCATGCGCTTCACGTTCTACGAGATCGATCCCGCCGTGGCGCGCATCGCGCAGAACCCCGATTACTTCACGTTCCTGAGCGGGGCCAGGGCGGCGTGCGAGGTGCGCGTGGCCGACGGGCGGCTGGGCCTGTCGCGCGACCCCGACGGCGCGTACGACCTGATCGTGATCGACGCCTTCAGTTCCGATGCCATCCCCGTCCATCTGATCACGCGCGAGGCCATCGCGCTCTATCGCCAGAAACTCCGCCCGCGCGGCGTGCTGCTCTTCCACGTGTCGAGCCGCTTCTTTGATCTCACGCCCGTGCTGGCGGGGGCGGGAGGCGCGATGGGCATGGCCGTGATCAGCCGAAACGATGATTTCATCACCGAGAAACAGGCGGCGGAGGGCAAGTTTGCCTCGACGTGGGTCGCGCTGGCCAACGATCGCGAGGACCTGGGCCCGCTGGCCCGCCTGCCCAACTGGGAACGCCACGCCGCGACGGGCCACGAGCCCCTGTGGACCGACGACTATTCAAACATCCTGGGCGTGCTGCGCTGGCGTTAACCGACACCCGGGGCCGAAGCGCGATAGCCTTGGGGCATGCCCAGGCTCGACTATCAGACGGCGGGGGAATCGCACGGGCCCGCGATGGTCGTCGTCGTCACCGGCCTGCCCGCCGGGCTGACGCTCGACGCTGCCTTTATCGACAAGGAACTCGCGCGCCGCCAGGGCGGCTATGGGCGGGGCGGTCGCCAGAACATCGAGGATGACAAGGCCGAGTTCCTCTCGGGCGTGCGGCAGCATGTCACCCTCGGCTCGCCGGTGACCATGCTCGTGCGCAACAAGGATTCGCGCCTTGATGATCCGGTGCGCACGCCGCCGGTACACCGCCCGCGCCCCGGGCACGCGGACCTGGCGGGGAGCGTGAAGTGGCTGACGACCGATTGCCGCAACACGCTCGAGCGGGCGAGCGCACGCGAGACGGCGTCGCGGGTGGCGGCG
>JABWBB010000060.1 GCA_013360675.1 Phycisphaerales bacterium
CGCCCGCTTCTCCGCCGCGACCGCACGCCGGCGCAGCCCCGCCTCGTCGCCCGCCTTGGGCGGATCGACGGCGTCCAAGCCCGGGTCGATCACCGTTCCCTCACCCTCGCCTCCTTCACCGATCTTGCCTTCGTTGTCCGGCTCCACCGCGACCTCCTCTCGTGAATCACCCACCGTCTAGATCACGCCCGGGTCGTTGGGGGCGTACCCCAACTCCGCGAGCACACGCTCGGACGACACGCCCAGGTTGGATTTGGCCTGCGCCGCGAGCACCTGCTCGCGCAGGTCCGTGGGCAGCGGATCGGGCCAGGCGAGTTTCACGCCTCGCTCGCCGGGCGGGATGTCCAGCACGCCAAAGTGATCCATCGCCCCCAGCGCCAGCTCGCAGATCCGCGCGATCCCGCGCCCATACGTCACCCGCTTGCGGGCGTTCTTCGAGAGAAGCCCCATCAGCGTGATCCGCAGCGCGTTGGCGCTCGACAGGTTCCCGATCTTGGCCCGCACCACGCCGCTGGCCAGCGGCGGCACGCCCGACACCTTGTCGAAGGCCTCGCGCAGTTCGTCGATGTGCCGCTCTTCGCTGGGGCACGACGCATCGCCGCCAAAGGCCTCGACGCTCGCCTGCGTGTTCTCGGTCGACCAGACCTGCCCGGGCCCCACGGGCGTCTTCTCGAAGCCCTCGATCCCCTTGGCTAGGTACATGCGGAAGCTCTGCATCGTCACGCGGCTGGCCCGGTCGCACAGCCTCGTGTTCAGTTCGTCCTGCAGCGGGGCCAACGGCTCGACCTCGCCCAACCCCTCGTAGCGGAAGGGCTGCGCGATGTTCTGGATGTGCGCCACGGGCACCTGCCCGCCGCTCCACGCCAGCGATTCATCCAGCGTCTTCTTCCCATCCTCGCGCACCACGCGCCGCCAGGGCGTGAGCACCTCGACCACCTCGCGCCGCAGGCGCCTGGGCGCGTCGTCGCGCCGCAGCGGGTTGAGCCGCTCGAGCAGCCCGGCCTGCTCGGTGGCGTTGAGTTCCTGCGTGTACCGCACGATGTAGGCGTCGAGCGTGCGATAGTCGCGCTCGCTCAGCACCGGCACGCCCCGCGTAGGCTCGACGATCTCCACCCGCATCGCGTCGGCGGCGAGCAACGCCCGCTGGCTCGAGTGCCCCGCCCGCGTCATCCGCCCCGCGTCCACCCGCAGCACCAGGTCCACGTGCCCATAGACATGCGCCAGCAGCGCGGCGTCCTGCAGCAGCGCGATCCCGCCCGAGTTCTCCCACATCCGGTCCAGGGCCCGCTCGATCTCGCCCCGCAGGTCCGCGTCCTGCGCCGTGCTGAGGATCGGCACGGGCTTGCCGAACATGAAGTCCACCATGGTGTGCACGCGCCAGCCGATGTCGTTCTCGATCACGATCTCGCCGTGCGTGCCGCCGATCGATCCTCGCACCAGGCGCTCGGGAAGCCCCTCCTCCTGCGCCTGTGTGAGCGAGGGCCCCGCGCGGTCTGTGCCGACCTCCACCGGGTTGCGGTAGTAGCGCCACCATCGCTCCAGCCGCGGCAGCACGTCCCGCCGATGCTCATCGATCGCGACCTGGATCAGCCCCGCGTCGATCCCGTCACCCGTCTGCGGCCGTCGTTCGCTTCGCATCGCCACGCCTCCCGCCTGCATGAGGAACACGGCGTGAGGTGCACCACCCCGCCGCCCGCCCGCACACCCTCTCCACGCCGAACCCCCTGCGCGCGCACGAAAAAGCCCCACGCACGGGGCGTGGGGCGTGATTGACTCGGCCATTCTCGGGATGAAATTTTTTCGCTATTCCGGTGGAAGGCTCGCGGCGGGGTCTCACCTCGTGCGCACGCCCGCGGGACTTATCGCGCAACCACGCGGCGATTACTTCTTCATCGCCTTCTCGAGCAGGCCCAGAGCCTCCCAGGGGCGGGCCAGAACCTTGGGCTCGCAGGGTGCGCAGCACAGGCGCACCAGCCGCCCCGCGACCACCACCTCCGCCGGCTCGCCCATCGACCCGAGTTTCTTCTTCGTAATGGGGCACGTGTCGAGCGGGTACTTGGCACGCTGGGCATCGGCCGCGGCTTTGTCCAGGCGCGTCAGCAGCGCGGCGGCGTCCTTCTCGAACCCCTCGCGGCAGGCCTTGCAGCACAGCCGCACCAGGCGGTTGCGATAGACGAACTCATCCGCCTCACCCATCGTGTTCAGGTCATTGCCCGACACCAGGCACACCGTGAGCGGGTAGATCTCGCGCTGCGTGCGGATGATCTCCTCGTCCATCGTGCGCAAGTAGGTGGCCTTGTCCGCCTCGAACCGTGGCACGCAGGAGTCACAGCAGAACCGCACCTCGCGCCCGTCGTACACACGCTTCACCGGCTCACCCATCGAGCCCAACACCTCACCCGTCACGATGCACGTGGTCAGCGGGTAGACGCTCGCCCGCTCGACGCTGGCCGCGTCGACCGCAGCCTGGGCCGCGGGCGCCTTGGCCCCACCCTCGCTGCTGGCCTTGGCCACGAAGGCGTCCTTGCGCTTGTCGCTCCAGGCGCGCCATGTCGCCACGCACTCCTTGCAGCAGAAGCCGACCTTCGCCCCGCCCCACATCTCATACGTCGTGGTGTCGATCGGCAACTTCCCCACCGGGCACGTCGCATTGACGGCGTGCGCCGATTCCTTCACCTGCGTCCTTTCCTCCGGCTTGTCGGGTTGCTTCCCATCGGCCTCGCCCTGCGCCGCGCACACGCCGCCCGTCAGCCCGACCGCCGCGATCATCCACATCCAACGCATCATGAACCTCCTTCACGCTCAACGACCCAGAACCGCCCGCGCACGGATGCGCCATTCCTGCATGGCGCAATAGCAGACGGGCACAATGAACAACGTCAATGGTTCGAGCAGCATCCCCCCCATCGTCGGGATGGCCATGGGCAGCATGATGTCCGCCCCGCGCCCTGTCGCCGTCAACACCGGCAGCAGCGCCACGAGCGTGGTCGCGGTGGTCATCAGGCAGGCGCGGATGCGCAGCCGCCCCGCGACGATCGTCGATGCCCGCGCCTCGTCCACCGTCGCGGGCGAAGACTCATCGAAACTCTGCTGCAGGCGCGTGGCCATGACCACGCCGTCGTCGGTCGCGATCCCGAAGAGCGCGAGGAACCCCACCCAGACCGCCACGCTCAGATTCAGCGGCCCGATGTGCAGCAACTCCCGCGCCGCGTGCCCGCCCACCTCAAAGTCCATGAACCAATCCTGCCCATAGAGCCACAGCAGCACGAACCCGCCGCTCCACGCCACGAACACCCCCGAAAACACGACCAGGCTGCTCAGCACGTTGCGGAACTGGAAATACAGGATCAGAAAGATCACCAGCAGCGACAGCGGGAGCACGATCTTCAGTCGCGCCGACGCCCGCACCTGGTTCTCGTACGACCCCGCGAAGCGGTAACTCACGCCCGCGGGAACAACCAACTCGCCCGCGTCAACCTTTGACTTGAGATACGCCGACGCCGACTCGACCACATCGACCTCGGCGAAACCGGGCCGCTTGTCGAACAGCACATACGCCACCAGGAACGTGTCCTCGCTGCGGATCATCTGCGGCCCGCGCGTGTACTCAATCTTCGCCACCTCGTTCAGCGGCACCTGCCGCCCGTCCATCCCCGGCACAACGATCTGCGACAACGATTCGATGCTGTCGCGCAGCTCCCTCGCATAGCGGATCCGCACCGGGTATCGCTCTCGCCCCTCCACGGTCATCGTCAGCGGCTTGCCCCCCAGCGCCACCTCGATGATCTCCTGCAACGACGCCACGCTGATCCCGTGCCGCCCCAGACGCTCGCGGTCCAGCACGATCTCGAGGTACGGCGCGCCCACGATCCGGTCGGCAAAGACCGTCACCGGCTCGATCGCGGGCACTTCCTTGAGCAGATGCTCCACCTGCAGCGCGAACCCCTCGATCGTCTCGAGATCGGGCCCGAGCACCTTGAGCCCCATCGCCGCGCGAAAGCCGCTCTGCAGCATCACGATCCGCGTCTCGATAGGCTGCAGCCGCGGGGCCGAAGTTGTGCCGGGCAGTTCCGTCGCCTTCTGGATCTCGGTCCAGATGTCCGCGGGCGTGCGTACGTGCTCGCGCCACTGGCGATAGGGGCGCCCGTCGGGATCGGGCACCAGCCGCCCGGCGTCATCGCGCACGAACGCCCCATACTCATACTTGAAGTTGGCGCGGCGGCCGTGCTCATCCATCACATACTCGGGGCAATACGAGATCAACGTCTCGACCATCGACAGGGGCGCGGGGTCGAGTGCGCTCTCGACGCGTCCGATCTTCCCCGCCACGTCCTCGACCTCGGGCACGCTCAAGATCGCCCTGTCGAGTTTCAGCAGCACGTCGGTCGCCTCGCCGATCGACGCGTGGGGCATCGTCGTGGGCATGTAGAGGAAACTCCCCTCGTCGAGCGCGGGCATGAACTCCTTGCCCAGCCCCGGCAGCGCGTGGGCCGTCTCCACCGCCCATTCTTGCGAGCGCACCGACGCGGGCAGCCACCCGAAGACGCGCCCAAAGCCCAGCCACACCATCGCCGCAAAGACCACGATCAGGCCCGAGGGCACCAGCACCGCCAGTTTGTTGCGCAGCGCCCACGCCAGCATCCGCGGATAGGCGTAGTAGAAGGCGATGAAGAGGAGCACCATCCCACCCGCCGATGCCGCCACGAACAGCAGATTCTTGAGTTCACCCGCAGCCGGGCCCAGCGGCTCCCACGCCCGCGATAAAATCACGCCCACCACGCACACCGCCGCCAGGTTCCACGACCATGTCGCCGCCTTGGCCACGCGTCGCCCAAGCCACGGCCTGACGATCCAGTACACCCCCACCGCCGCCATCACCGCCCCCGCCCAGCCCAGCACGCGCCACGACACCCACGCCCCCGCCAGCAGCAGAACCCCCCCGGCCAGTTGCCCGGGCAGGCGCGAGCGCACGCGCCACCCCATCAGCACGTGCGCCGCCGTCGGCAGGATCGTCAGCGCCACGATGATCGACGCCATCAGCGCAAACGTCTTGGTATACGCCAGCGGCTTGAACAACTTCCCCTCCGCCGCCTCCATCGCAAAGACCGGCAAAAAGCCCACGATCGTCGTGAGCGCCGCCGTCAGCACCGCGCTGCCCACCTCGGTGCTCGCACGATACACCACCTCCAGCGAAGGCTCGTCCTCCTTCGCCTGGTCGAGATGGCGCAGGATGTTCTCGCAGAGCACGATCCCCATGTCCACGATCGTCCCCACGGCGATCACGATCCCCGACAACGCCACGATGTTCGCGTCCACCCCCGCGTGCTTCATGCCGATGAACGTCATCAGCACCGCCAGCGGCATCATCGACGAGATCAGCAGGCTGCTCCGCAGGTGCATCGCCAGCAGCACCACCACGATCACCGTCACCAGTACCTGCTGCCCGATCGCGTCGTTCAGCGTCGCCAGCGTCTCGTAGATCAGCCCCGTGCGGTCATAGAACGGCACGATCGTCACGCGGCTGTGCGTCCCGTCCGCCAGCGTGCGGCTGGGCAGCCCCGCCTGCACCGTCGCGATCCGCTCCTTCACATTCTGGATCACCGCCAGCGGGTTGGCCCCGTAGCGCACCACCACCACGCCCCCCACCGCCTCCGCTCCGCCGCTCGTCAAGACCCCCTGGCGCTGCGCCGGTCCCAGCGCTACCCGGGCCACGTCCTTCACGCGCAGGGGCACATCCCCGCGCGTCATCACCGCCGTCTCTTCGATGTCCGACACGCTCCGGAGAAACCCCAGCCCGCGCACGATGTAGTCGACGCGGTTGACCTCGATCGTCCGAGCCCCCACGTCGATGTTGCTGGCGCGCACCGCCTCCACCAGGTCCATCATCGTCACGCCGTAGGCACGCAGCGCGTCCGGGTCCGCGTCGATCTGATACTCCTTCACAAAGCCGCCGATCGACGCGACCTCGGCCACGCCCTCGGCCGACGCCAGCGCCCGGCGCACCGTCCAATCCTGGATGCTCCGCAACTCCTGCGGGTCCCACCCGCCCGTCGGCCGCCCCTGCGCGTCGCGCCCCTCGAGCCGATACCAGAACACCTGGCCCAGCGGCGTCGCATCGGGCCCCAGCGACGGACGCACACCCGGTGGCAGCGTCCCCTCGGGCAGCGCACTCAACTTCTCGAGGATCCGCGTGCGCGTGTCGTAGAATTCCGCACCGTCGCGGAAGATCACGTAGACGCTCGAGAACCCGAGCATCGACACGCTCCGCACCGTCTTCACGTCGGGCACCCCCAGCAGCGCCACCGTCAGCGGATAGGTCACCTGGTCGTCGACGTCCTGGGGCGAGCGTCCCTCCCACATCGTGAAAACGATCTGCTGGTTCTCGCCGATGTCGGGGATCGCATCGACCGCGATGGGGCTCCGCGCGATCCCCGGCACCTTCCAGTCGAAGGGCGCCACCAGCACGCCCCACCCCACCACGCCCAGCGTGATCAGCAGCACCACCAGTTTCTGCTCGAGGCAGAAACGGATCAGCCGGTCGACGATCGATGGTTGACGATTCATCGCCCATCCCCTTCCCGCGGCTCGTGCCTGGTCTTGATCTCGCCGCAGCGCAGCATCGACGCCCCGAAATACGGGTTGTTGATCTCGATGCCGATCTGCAGCCAGTCGGCCCCGCGGTTGTCAAAGGCCATGGGGCAGTGCGCCCGCACCAGCGCCACGCCCCCCACGTGCCCGATCCGCTCGGTCAACTCGATCACAGCCGACGAGAGCGTGCCGAACGCGATGCGTGCCGACGCAAGGGTCGTCGCACCCTTGGCCTGCTCCATGCCCGCCTTGAGCCGCGTGTTGATCCGGCGCCACACGCCCAGCGTCTCGCCAAAGACGCCCTGCAGCGCGACCCCCTCCACCGCCCTGGCCAGATCCTCCATCGCAAACCCGAAGGTCTCCAGGTCATCCTCGGCCAATGCCTCCTGCGCCGTCAGATAGGCCCCGTACAGCGGCTTGAGCGACCGCAGCATGGTCTCGGGGATCGGCGGGTGTGCCGCCCCCGTTGCACGCGGCGTCGCACCATGGGCATGTCCGCCCCCCGCCGCGGCTGCCTCCCCGCTCATCATGCTCGGCTTGGCCGCGATCTGCATCGAGCTGTCGATCTTGAACGCGCCATGGACCACAACCTCCTCACCCTCGCGCAGCCCCTCGCGCACGAGGTACCAGTCCCCCGCGCGCTGGCCCAGCGCCACCTCGCGTCCCTCGAACGTCGGCGCGTCCTTCCCCGCCAGCCGCACATACACCACCGCGCGGCGGCCGGTGATCAGCGCTGCCGTCGCGGGGATCACCAGCGGCGGATCGATCGCCGATACATCCGTCACATACCCCAGCTCCTCGGCGCTCACCAGCGCCATGCCGCAGACGTCGCACGTCCCGGGCTGGTCCTTGATGATCTCCGGGTGCATCGGGCTGATCCAGCGCCCGGCCATCTCGTCGGCGACGATCCGCCCGTCCCCTGCCAGTCGCGCCCGCACCACCGAGCGCACGAACATCCCGGGCTTGAGCCGCCCGTCGGCGTTGGGCACATTCACGCGCACCTTGACCGTGCGCATCTCGGGTGAGACGACGGGATCGATGAACGCAATCCGCCCGCGGAACTCCTCGCCCGAGTAGGCCTCGGTGGTGAACACAACCTCCTGGCCGAATCGCAGCATCGACACCTGCGACTCGAACGCCTCGAGCCGCACCCACACCAGCGACAGGTCCGCGATCTCGTAGATCGCCTCGCCCGTCTGCACGTACATCCCCTCGACCACCGGCTTGTTCACCACGATCCCGCCGATGGGCGCGTGGATCGTCAGCCGCTCTTGCATCTGGCCCGATTCCTCGATCGCCCCGATCTGCTCGCCCGTCAGCCCCCACAGGCGCAGTTTCTCCCGCGCCGCGCGCAGCGTCGCGCGCGTGCTTTCCAGCACCATCGCGCTCCCCTCCGACACCGCCTTGACCGCGGCTGCGGCCTGGCGCAGTTCCTCCTGCGCCGCGATCAACTCGGGGCTGTAGACCTCCGCCAGCGGGTGTCCCTTCTCCACACCCACGCCCGTGTAGTTGACGTACAGCGTGTCGACGCGCGCGGGGAACCGCGCCGCGATCATCGCCCTGCGCGTCTCGTCAAAGTCCACCCGCCCCACCATCCGCACCTGGGCCGCCGGGAAGAGCCTGGCCACCGGCGCGGTCTGGATCTCGCCCAGTGTCACCGCCGCCTCGCTCAGCACGAGCGTTCGCTCGCCCCCACCCGCGGGCCCCTCGACCACCGGGATCAGGTCCATGAAGCAGATCGGGCACTTGGCCTTGGGGTCGCGCAGGCGCACCTGTGGGTGCATCGAGCAGGTGTATTCCTGTACGCCGCCCGCGGCCGCCTGCTCGCTCGCGGCCTTGTCCTCCGCCGCGTGCTTCGCCTCGCGGATGGGCGCGCGTCCGATCCACACGCCCATCACCAGCGCCGCGCCGATCAGCACCACCGCCAGCAGCCCCGCCGTCGACCGCCACGCCGCCCCCAGCATCCTCCAGATGATCCGCATCATTGTTCACCTCCCGGCCCCGGAGCCATTCCTTGTGAAACCTCGTCGCGCACCCGCGTCACAGAGGTCCCCACCAGCGCGTCCAGCCGCGCCAATGCCACCGCCCGCTCCACCGCGGCTCGCACGTGGGCCAGTTGAAACTCCAGCAGCGTCCGCTGCGCGTCAATCAACTCGAGAAAACTCCCCGTCCCCACCTGGAAGGCCCCCAGCGACGCCCGCACCGATTCGTGCGCCTTGGGCAGCAGCGTTCTTGCGTACAACTCGAGGCGTCGCTGCGCGTCGTCGTGCGCGAACAACGCCTCGTGCAACTCGAACTCCAGCATGTTCTCTTCGTCGGCCTTCGCATACGCCGCCGCGAGCCGCAGCGAGTTCGCCTCGCGCACGCCCGCATCCAGCCTCGCCCGCCACAGCGGCACATTGACCGACACCCGCACCTGCGCCGGGTCGTCCCCATCAACCATGTACATCGCCCCCACCGACACATCGGGCCAATAGGCCTTGCGCGCCAGGTCGGTCATCGCCCGCCGGCGTTCCACATCCTCCGCCATCGCGGCCAGGCGCGGGCTGTGCGCCCGGAGCAGCGCCAGCACCTGGGCCGCGTCGGCGTTGAGTCGCTCGGGCTCGGGTTCCACCACCCCCGCCATCGCCGTCCCCGCCGGGCGCGACAGGGCGGCATTGAGCCTCGCCAGCGCGGGCGTGCGCATCCGCTCGAGTTCACGCACGCGATCCTCGAGCCGACCGATCTCGACCTGGGCGCGCACCACGTCGGCGTGCGTGCCCGTCGCCACCTTGAACCGCGTGCGCGCAATCGCCTCGAATTGGCTCACCAGCGCCAGGTTCTCCCTCGTCAGGTCGATCTCCCGCCCCAGCAGGTACAGGTCGTAGAGCGCGACGCGGATATCGCGGAAGAGCGCCAGCCGCACGCCCTCGTACTCTCGCGCCGCCATCGCGGCCTCGCGTGCCGCGGCGTCCTCGCGCAGCGCCAGCACGCCAAACCACGGAAACGTCTGCATCAACTCAAACTCATGCTGCCCCATCGCCTGGCGCGACGAGAACTCATTGAGAAACCGCCCATACGAGAGCATCGGGTCCATGAGCGACCCCTCGATGGTCACCCGCGCCACCGCCGCCCGCCACCGCTCGTACGCCCCCTTCAGCCGCACGCTCTGACGCGCCCCGAGCAGGAGATAGCCTTGCTCGCTCGCGCCCTCTTCAGTCTGGGTGGCACGGGCGTCCCGCCCGTGCAAGTCCGGAACGTCTCCGCTCTGCTCTCCGCTCTTCCCTCCACCCACTCGTGGGGCAGGCGGCCCGCCTGCCCCTTCACCAACTCCATGCCCCAACGGATAATTCCGCGCGTACGCCTCGCCCGCCGGCTCGCCGGGCGTCCACGCCCGCGGCTTATCAATCGTGATCCGCTCCGACGCGCATCCCCACGCCGCCAGCATCAACGCCAGCGCGCTTACGCCATGTCTGCGTTTCATCGCAACTCCCTGTGGTCGGTGTGTTGAACGTCAACGAACGGACATCACCCGCGGCTCGCTCAGCGCGCACCGCAAGCGCAACATTCCGTCTCTACGTCAACCAGACACACAGGAACGCGCGGCTCCGCGACGCGGGCCTCGCCACACGCTCGCTCTGGCACGCCACTCGCCCGGTACGGGACGGCGAAAACTCCGCCGCAACCACGCCGGGCAGCACCGCCAACACCTGCTCCGCCCCCGCCCGGGTGGACGCGGGCGCCTCGGGCTTGGGCTTGTTCGGCTTGGGCACGCCGCAACGGCAGGCCTTGACAAAATCCTTGATCGATCCCTTATTCGTTGTCTGCTGCGAGGCATTAGTCGCCTTGCTGCAGCACCCCGGCGTCGCCTTGGCCATGCAGCAAGTCGTCGCCCGGGGCGCACAGGCACTCCCTGCCAACGCGTTGGGCGTCAGGATCAGCAGCAGGATGGCGAGCCACCGTGTCAGCACGTGCGGACCTCCACGTCCATTTATACGCCGCCCGCGGCCTGCGCGTTCGGGCCATTCCCGTGCGTTCCCGCCCGATACAATCGCCCCCGCCGCGTCATCCGCGGCCCACCTGGTGCGGTGGCTGAGTGGCCGAAAGCACTCGACTTGAAATCGAGCAGGCCCGCAAGGGCCTCGGGGGTTCGAATCCTCCCCGCACCGCTTGCCTTGTTTGTCCGTATCGCCCCTGGGCCACTTCAGCCCAGACCACAGGCAATGCGATGCCATTTCCCTGGCGCGCACTTCACGTCAGCGAGGTATCCAACAAAACCTGCGATCGACCTGCACCGCACAAAGGCACGCTGAGCCGCACGATCAACCCCGTGTTAGAGAAGAGCGTCGCCGTGCAACGCAGGTGATGTCAAAAATGAAAAACCCCCTCCAGGTTTACCTGAAGGGGGTTAAGCGTCGGCGATGACCTACTTTCCCGCAGTGCAGTATCATCGGCGGCATCGGCTTAACTGCTGTGTTCGGGATGGGAACAGGTGTTTCCCGATGCCTGTGGTCACCGACAATCCAGCGGACACGCCTTTCGGCGAGCCCGGCTAGAAACAGCCGGATTCGGATGAATCGAAACGACAAGATTGATAAGAACAGCGCCTGACCACGGTGGGGTGCCCAACATGAAGTTGGAATCACCACAGCCGCGGCGGCTGGTTGGTGTGACCAAGCGTTCGACCGTTCGTACCGCTAAGCTAAAGGCATCTCTGCCCGTGCACACGCGGCCGATCAACCTGGTGGTCTACCAGGGGTCTCACGTCTTTCGACAAGCAGGCCTAATCTCGAGGGGGGCTTCCCGCTTAGATGCTTTCAGCGGTTATCCCTGCCGCACGTAGCTACCCAGCCGTGGACTTAGCAGTCCAACTGGATCACCAGGGGTGCGTCCAACCCAGTCCTCTCGTACTAAGGTTGACTCCTCTCAAGCCTGCGACGCCCACAGCAGATAGGGACCGACCTGGCTCACGCCGGTCTGAACCCAGCTCGCGTACCACTTTAATCGGCGAACAGCCGAACCCTTGGGACCGCCTTCAGCCCCAGG
>JABWBB010000061.1 GCA_013360675.1 Phycisphaerales bacterium
GCGCGGGTGCAGCGTACCCTGCGGCAGCGCGTCGAAGGGCGTGTCGGGCAGGCCGAAGCAGAAGACGTCGGTGTTGGCGATGGGCTTGGCGCCCAGGCCCGTGCCCATGACATCGCGGATGCATCCGCCCGCGCCGGTGGCGGCCCCGCCGTAGGGCTCAATCGCGCTGGGGTGGTTGTGCGTCTCGACCTTGATGCAGACGCCCCAGTGATCGTCGAGGGCAACGACGCCCGAGTTGTCCTTGAAGACCGAGAGGGGCCAGGTGACGCCGTCGGCCATGAGTTCGAAAGTGGCGGCGGCGACGCTGGACTTGAGCAGGTTGGTGATCGAGACGCTTTTGTCGGGGTTGATGCTGTGCCCGGGGCGGTTCTCCCACACGATCGGATCGTCGGCGGGGGAGGCGTGGGCGGCGTGGCGGTAGGTGATGTTGGCCTTGAGGGTCTTGTGCACGCAGTGCTCGGACCAGGTCTGGGCGATGGTCTCGAGTTCGATGTCGGTGGGGTCGCGCCCGAGGGCTTCGAACTCGGCCTGGATGGCCTTCATCTCGGCGAGGCTGAGGAAGAGATGGGCATCGCGGGCGAGTTTCACGAGGTCGGCGTCGGTGAGCCCGCGCAGGGGGATGTGCGAGAGTTTGAAGGGGTGCTCGTGCCCGCGAGGGAGAGATTCGGGCAGCCACGGCCCGTGGGTGATGTCGTGGATGACGGGGTTGGCCAGCGCGTGGCGTGTGAAGTCGAGGGCGTCGTCGGCGTCGACGCCGACAAAGTCGTAGCGGACGCCCGTGGAGACGCCCACGCTGATGCCGGTGAGATCGCGGACGGCGTCGCGGACGCTCTGGGCCGCGGGGTCCATGACGCCAGGCTGGGGGTGAACCTCGACGATCTGGGCGTCGGGGTGGGCGGGCTGCACGCCGGCGACGGCGGTTTCGGTGACGGGGTCGGCCAGGAGGCGCGACTTGATGCGGGAGATGGCCTCGTCGTTGAGCGGGCCCTCGAGGAAGTAGACCTTGGCGCACGCGACACGCTCGGGGCGCAGGCCCGCCTGCGCGGCCTTGCGGGCGACGGCGTCGGCCCGCGGATCGGGGCGCGAGGGGCGGCATCGGACCTCGATGCGGCAGATCGAGACGGCGTGGTCGGCGTGGCTCACGCCCGATGGTAGCGGGGGGCATGGCGAGCGATCACGCGGCGTGGGGGCCTTCGAGGGGTTACAGTGCGGGCAGATGGCCGAACGCTCGCTCATCTCCGACCCCGCCTCGACCGACCACCAGCCGGGCGCGGAACTCCTCGCCGATGCGACGGCGAGCGCCCCCGTGGGCCCGCTGCTGCTCGAGCTGGCGTGGGAGGTGTGCAACCAGGTCGGAGGCATTTATCAGGTGGTCCGCTCGAAGGTGCCCCTGATGGTGCAGCGCTGGGGCGAGCGGTACTGCCTCGTGGGCCCGTGGGATCCGTCCAAGGCGAGCCTTGAGTTCGAGGAGGGTCGCCCGACCGGCTACATGGCGCGGGCGCTGGGGCAGTTGCGCGAACAGGGATTGATCGTGCACTACGGGCGATGGCTCGTGCCCGGTCGCCCGCGGGTCATGCTGCTCGAGCACGCGATGCCCCGCGAGCGGCTGGTAGCGGCCAAGTACTACCTGTGGGCGGATCATCGCATCCCCACGCCCGCCGACGACCCGCTGATCGACGGCGTGGTCAGTTTCGGCGACGCGGTGCGACGCCTGATCGAGGCGCTGTGCGAGGCCCGCGGCGCGACGCGCGGCGGGCGCGGCGACGCGAACGCGCCCATCGTGGCGCACTTCCACGAGTGGATGGGGGGGCTGGCGATCCCGCAGATCAAACGCCGTCAGTTGCCCGTGGCGCTGGTCTTCACGACGCACGCGACGCTGCTGGGGCGGTATGTGGCCAGTTCGCGCGAGGACTTCTACGACAAGCTGGCCTGGGTTGACGACGCGAGCGAGGCGGCGCGCTACAACGTGCAGAGCCAGCACGCCATCGAGCGAGCGTGCGCGCACGGGGCGCACGTTTTTTCGACGGTCTCGTCGATCACGGGCGAGGAGTGTGCCGCGCTGCTGGGGCGGCCCGTTGACGTGGTGGTGCCCAACGGGCTGACGATCGGGCTGTACAACGCGGGGCACGAGCAGCAGCGCCTGCACGGCGAATACAAGGAGATGATCCATCGGTTCACGATGGGGCACTTCTTCCCCAGTTACGGCTTTGATCTTGATCGCACGCTGTACTTTTTCACGTCGGGCCGGTTCGAGCCGCGGAACAAGGGGTTCGACCTGTGCCTGGAGGCGATGGCACGCCTGAACGCGGAGCTCAAGCACGCGAACCTGGGCAAGACGGTGGTCTTCTTCCTGATCTCGAAGCGGGCCACGCGGAGTTTCAACCCGCTGGCGCTCGAGAAGCGCGGCGTGCTCAATGAACTCGAGGAGGTCTGCCAGCGGATCGTCGAGGGTGTGGGCTCGCGCTTGTTCACCCGCGCGGCGTCGGGCGGGCGCCTGCAAATGGACGACCTGGTCGATGAGTATTGGATGCTCCGCTACCGGCGTGCGCAGCATGCGCTCAAGCAGCCCTGCCTGCCGATGGTCGTCACGCACCTGCTCGAGGACGACGCGAACGATCCGGTGCTGAACCAGATCCGCCAGTTGGGGCTCTTCAACTTCGAGCACGACCCGGTGAAGGTGGTCTATGTGCCCGATTTTATCAACCCGACGAACCGGCTCTTCTCGATGGAGTATGACCAGTTCGTGCGCGGGTGCCACATGGGCGTCTTCCCCAGCAGTTACGAGCCGTGGGGTTATACCCCGCTCGAGTGCGCGGCGATGGGCGTCCCCGCGGTGACGAGCGACCTGGCCGGGTTCGGTCGGTATGTGCAGGAAAACTACGACAAGCCCGAGCGCTGGGGCATGAGCGTGCTGCGCCGGCGCGGGCGGAGCTTCGGCGATGCGGCGGGGGACCTGGCCGCCGAACTGCTGAACTTCTGCAAGATGGAACGTCGCGATCGGATCGCGCTGCGCAACGAGGTGGACCGGCACTCGTGGGACTTCGACTGGTCGAAGCTGGGCAAGGCGTATCACACCGCCCACGACCTGGCGCTGGCGCGATTCCAGGCCGAAACTGGGGCGGTGGCGGTGCCGATGGTCTCCGCGGCGACGCTGGCCCAGCGCGGCGGCGAGGGCTGAACACCCGTGAACGACCCACGCAAGGACGCGAGCGAACTCCCGCACGTTGAGTTGTACACCGACGGGGCCTGCTCGGGGAACCCGGGGCCGGGGGGCTGGGCATTCGTGCTGCGCCACCCATCGAGCGGGAAAGAGCTCGAGCAATCGGGCGGCGAGAAGGCGACGACGAACAACCGGATGGAACTGATCGCGGTGATCGAGGGTCTCTCGTCGCTGTCGCGCTCGTCGCGGGTTGAACTCTACAGCGACTCGCAGTACGTCCTCAGCGGGCTCAAGGAATGGATGGACGCCTGGAAGCGGCGCGGCTGGAAGACCGCAGATAAAAAGCCCGTCAAGAACCAGGACCTGTGGGAACGGCTCGACGACCTGCGCGGGCGGCACGAGATCAGTTTCCACTGGATCCGCGGGCACAGCGAGCACCCGGAGAATGAACGCTGCGACAAACTGGCGGTGGCGGCGGCGAAGATCGCCGCGGGACGCGGGCCCGAGGCCTGAACGCGCCCAGGTGCGAGCGCGACACGGCGTGCATTCATATGGATGGTGGTGTCGCCGGCACACCTGCGGCGCGGGGCGTTCTCGGGCGTTGGGTGCGCGGGGGTGGGTCTGTGCGGGCGGGGGGAGTGCGGCGTTTGCGGGCGTAGGGCGGGAGGCGTGGCCCGGGGGGCGCGGGCGGCCGATGGAGGGACTCGAACCTCCGGAGGGCGACCGTGGACCTGAACCAGATTCTCAAGGCGGCGTTCGAAGCCGATGCATCCGACGTGCACCTCATCGCGGGGCAGCCCCCGGTGATGCGCGTGCACCAGGTGATGACGCCCATGGCCTACCCGGTCATCAGCAAGGAGCAGGCCAAGGCCTTCTTCGAGCAGATGGCCAAGACCGAGGCGCAGCAGACCTTCGAGCGCCAGAAGGACGCCGACTTTTCGTACGAAGTGGCCGGGCTGGCCCGCTACCGCGTGAACGCGCACATGCAGCGCGGCGCGCTGGGCATGGCGATGCGCCGCATCAAGACCAAGGTGCCCCCGCTGGCCGACCTGAGCCTGCCCGAGGTGATCGCCCGCCTGACGTACCTCCCCCGCGGGCTGGTGCTGGTGACGGGCGACACGGGCTCGGGCAAGAGCACGACGCTGGCGGCGATGATCGAGACGATGAACAAGCGATACAAGAAGCACATCATCACGCTCGAGGATCCCGTCGAATACACCTTCCAGAGCAAGGAGTGCATCATCGAGCAGCGCGAGCTGGGGCAGGACATGCCCACGTTCGCCAGCGGGCTCAAGCACTGCCTGCGTCAGGACCCGGACATCATCCTGGTGGGCGAAATGCGAGATCTCGAGACGACCGCGCTGGCCATCAGCGCCGCCGAGACGGGGCACCTGGTGCTCAGCACGCTGCACACGGTCAATGCCAGCCAGACGGTGGAACGCATCATCGACATGTACCCCGCGGGGCAGCAGAACCAGATCCGCTCGATGCTGGCCAACACGCTGCAGGCGGTGCTGAGCCAGACGCTCTTCAGCCGCATCGACCGCGCGGGCATGGTGCCTGCGGTCGAGGTGCTGCTGTGCACGCCGGCGGTGCGCAACCTGATCCGCGAGGCGCGGACGTTCGAGATCCCCAACGTGATCGAGACGAACCGGGCGATCGGGATGTGCAGCCTGGACAGCTCGATCGCGGAACTCTTCTTCAACGGGATGATCAGCCGCGAGGACGCAATCGCGCAGTCGGCCTTCCCCGACAAGCTTGAGCGGCAGTTGGCGGCCTGATCGGCGGCGGCGGCACAGGGCTGAATGGCGGCGTGATCGCGGAGTCTCGAGAGCATGGCCAACTACAAGTATCAGATCCGGACGGCGGGGGGCCAGGTGCAGGCGGGTGTGATCGGCGCGGACAGCGTCGCCGCCGCCTCGGCCATGCTGCGCCAGCAGGGCGCGCACGTGCTGTCGCTCTCGGCGCTGGCGGCGGGCGAGGGCCAGGGCGGACTGGCGGCCAAGCTCCGCGAGCTCAACGCCGGCAAGCCGACGCAGAAGCACGTGCTGGACTTCACGACGCAGCTGGCGGTGATGATCCGCGCGGGCATCAACCTGCGAGCCGCGCTCGACGGGATCGCCGAACAGACCACCCACCCGGGCTTTCGCGAGGTCATCATGCAGCTCAAGCACGACGTGGAGGGCGGCAAGCAGTTCTCCGACTCGATCGCCAAGCACCCCAAGCTCTTCAACCCGCTCTACGTCAACATGGTGAAGGCCAGCGAGATGTCGGGCTCGTTCTCGAAGATGCTCGACCGCATCGCGGCCTACATCACCCAGCAGATCGAAACCCGCAAGATGGTCGTGGGCGCGTCGATCTATCCGGCCATCATCGGCGGGCTGGCGGTGTGCGTCACGGTCTTCCTGCTGACGTTCGTGCTGCCCAAGTTCGCGGGCGTCTTCCAGGGCAAGGAGGCCGTCCTCCCCTGGGCGACCAAGTTCCTCATGGGGCTGTCGGCCTTCATGGTGAAGAACTGGCTGCTGCTGGTGGGCACGGCGGTGGTGGGCGGGGGCTCGATCTTCGCCTTCACCAAGACCGAGCTGGGCTCGTTCTGGGTCGACAAGCTCAAGCTGAGCATCCCGGTGGTGCGGACGATGTTCCGCTCGCTCTACATCAGCCGCAGCCTGCAGACGATGGGCCAGCTCATCAACGCGGGCGTGCCGATGCTCGACACGCTGGCGATCACGGGCGATATCTCGGGCAACGTGATCTTCCAGGGCCTGTGGCGCAAGGTGCACGCCAGCGTGAAGCAGGGCAAGAAGATCACGCACGCGCTGCAGAAGAACCCGACGCTGCCGGTGGCGGTGAGCCAGATGATCGCGGCGGGCGAGGAGTCCGGTAAGCTGGGCGAGGTGCTCGACGAGATCTCGGTCTATTACTCCAAGCAGCTCAAGGACAACATCAAGGCCGTGACGAGCATGATCGAGCCCGTCATGATCCTCCTGATGGGTACAGTCGTTGGATTCATCGCCATGGCGATCATCCTGCCGATCTTCAAGATGAGCCAGATCGTGAAGTGACCGATGCACTCCATGGCGCGGCCCCCACGGGGCGCGCGCCGGGAGGAGCGGATGGTTCGCGGACGTGGCGTCAATCCGGTGCAAGGGCGGGGCTTTACCCTGCTCGAGACGATGCTCGCGCTGGTGATCATCAGCGTGGGCATCCTCGCGTTCATCGACGCGCAGGCGGCGTTCACCCGCAGCAACAACTGGTCCAGCCGCGCCGCTACCGGCATGCTCCTGGCCAACGAGATTCGCGAACTGGCGCGGCGGCTGCCGCGTCACGACCCGGTCACGGGCCTCACGCTCTCGCAGTCGGGCGGGTCGCAGGTGCTCGTCGGCTGGGGACGCGAGGCCGGTGAGGTCAGTGTCGACGACATCGATGACCTGGACGACCTTGATGGCATGATCTTCGGCGATGGGGGCACCTTTGCCGGCCCCATCGATGCCTTCGGATTCGTGGTGCCCGCCGTCGATCTCGACGGGAACCCCTTTGAGGATGGTCGCGGGCTGGCCGGGTGGCGCCAGCGCGTCATCGTCGACAAGATCGATCCGTACAACTTCGGGCTGGTGCGCGCCGACGCGTACGTGCAGGCGGCGGGGGCCCAGTTGCCGGCCATCGGCGTGGATCGATTCCCGCTGCGCGTGACGGTCATCGTCGAATACACGGACCCCGATCGGACCACGGCGGAGGAGATCACCCGGCTGACGTGGGTGGTCCCGGCGGAGTGAGCGTGGATCAAGGAGCAGGATCGATGCGAACAAGTCGGCACAACCGTGGGCTTCGGGGCCTTGGCGCTCGCCTCTGGCGGGCCAAGCGTCGGGGCGTCGCGGCGGTTCTGGCGATGATGTTCCTGGTGCTCTTCGGATCGCTCTCGGCGGCGATGGCCATCGCCAGCCGCGGAAACATCACCACCGCCGCCACCCACCTGCACATGACGCGCGCCCAGGGGGCGGCGGAGACGGGGCTGCGGGTCGCGTCGGCGCGGCTCGCCGAGGCCAGCGCGCGGTTCATCGTCTCCAACAGCAGCGTCGACGCCACGATGGGCTGGGGTCTGTGGCGGGGCGAGCTGAGCGCGGTGGGGCAGTATCAGATCCTGCCGCCTCGCACCGGTCGCCAGGACCTTTCCAACCCCGCGGGTCTGGCCGATGCGCTGGCGCAGGCTCACGCGCTCGACCAGGATGTGGTGGCGGGGGCGGGCGTGAGCGTGCCCACGCTGGGCAACGCCCAGGCGGGCGCTTCGACCAGCGAGTACATGCAGACGAACTGGCTCTTCACGCCGGTGGTGGCGATTGAGGCGAGGCACGCGGGGGAGACCAACCCGCCCCTGGCCTATTCGATCGCCTATGCACCCCTGGCCAACGGGATCGACATCCGCGTGATCGCCACCGGGTATGACTTTGGCTACACGCGCAACGGCGCACCCGTCACGCGCACCATCACGCAGGATTTCCGCCTGATCAAGAGCGTGAAGCACGCGATCATCAGCCCCACGCGCGTGATGGTGGGCAAGAACGTGATGGTCAGCGGCGATCTGGGCTGCCGCTTCACTAACGTCAACTTCAACAACGCCGACCCGCTGGTGACCCGCTCGGACTTTTCGGGGCTCAGCGCCACCCTCGACCAGAAGCTCGCCGATTTCCTCGCCCGGATGCAGACCTACGACGTCGACGGCGACAACCGCCTGCGCGTCGGGCACCCCGTCGAGGGAGCGGGCATGCCCATCGACCGTGACTACGACGGCGACGGGCAGCTCGACGGCGCCTTCGCCGACGTCACCGGCGATGGGTATGTCGACGAGTTTGACATCTTCATCAAGCACTTTGACCGCAACGGCGACGGGCGCCTTGTGCTCTCGAACGCGCTCACCGCCGGCACGCCCGCACAGGGCCAGACTCCCGAGTTCCAGGTGGATGAGGATCTGGCGCTCCTCATCGATTCGAACAACCCCGACCGCAACCGCAACGGGATCTGGGGCTTCACCGACACCAACGGCAACGGGCGATGGGATTCGGGCGAGAACATGCTGGATCTCGACCACGAGCACGGCGTGTTCAGGGATCAGATCCTGGGCTATCGCGACGGGTACATCGACCGGCGTGATCAGTACGCCAAGATCGCCGGACGCCTGAGCTTTCGTGTCCAGAAGAGTGCGTGGGAGACGGCGCAGGGCCCGGTGCCCGCGCGCGTGCGCGGGCCCATCGTGCCCGCGGCGGGCACGTCGCCCGTGGCCTTCAACGTGGGCAATGACGTATTGCCCGATGTGAATCCCTCGGTCTTTGTTTCGACGCAGACGGGGCTGGCCGCCGCCGCCGATGGCCAGACGTTTGCGCAGCAGGTGGCCTCGCAGCTTGGTGTCTCGGTGGGCGCGCTGGCGACGTATGTCGAGAGCCGCCCCCCGGGCTCGACCCAGCCGCGGTACCTGCGGGTCGATCCCGACAACAACTTCGACGGGCTGCCCGACAACTGGACGACGGCCTATTGGGAGAAGATGCCCTACAACAGCCCGAGCTACTCGGACGTCTACTTCCGCCCCGTCTACGAGAACATGACCTTCCGCGACGTGGTCATCCCCATGGGGACCAACGCGCTCTTCCGCAACTGCTCGTTCATCGGCGTGACCCGCGTGCAGACCGACACGGCCAACACGCACCTGCTCTGGGGCGAGTACGGCAAACTGCGCCTCGATTCGAGCGGACGCCCGACCCCCGCCGTGGCACGGTTCGTCTATGGCGACAACCCGGGCGAGACGTTCTACCCCACGATGCTGCCCGCGACGGCGATCCCGCCCGCGCGGATGATCCTCATGGCGACGACGCCCCTGGACAAGGCCGACATCCCCTCGAACCAGGTGGCCATCACGCAGGGGTACAACCTGCTGCCCGATCCGCTCATCGCCGCGGGTCTGCGCATCGTCGACACCAAAACGCGCTCGAACAACATCCGTTTCCACGACTGCCTGATCGTCGGCTCGATCGTGAGCGACGCGCCTCAGGGCTATGTGCAGGTGCGCAACAAGCTGCAGTTCACAGGCGCCACGCGCTTCGCCACGCGCCATCCCACCGAGCCCGACAACGCCTCGCTCAACCCCGAGCCCGCGGACGTGGCCCAGATCGCCAAGAGTTCGCTCATGGCCCCGCACTACTCGGTGGACCTGGGCTCGTTCAACAGCCCGCCCGAGCAGTCATTGGACCTGCGCGGCGCGATCATCGCCGGCGTGCTCGACGCCCGTGGCAACACCAGCATCAACGGCGCCCTCCTGCTCACCTTCGCGCCCACCTACGGCCAGGCCCCGCTCGTCGACGCGCGCGGCAACCCCGTGGGCAACCCCGCCGGCTTCAACACCACCCTGGGCTACTTCGGCCCTAACGACGGCGACAGCGAATCGCTCGACCCGGCCACGCTCCCCGTCGTGGGCGGGGTGCGCATCGTCGGCTGGGACACCAACGCCGACGGGCTGGCCGACGTCAGCGCTTCGCAGCCCCAGCCCGCCGGATCGACGCCCGTCCCCTTCCATGGCTACGGGCGGATCCAGCTCCGCTACGACCCGCTGATGGTGCTGCCCGACGGCGTGATGCTGCCCATGGGCGTCCGCCCGCTGCCCGCGACGTACAGGGAGGGTTCGCTGTGATTCGCTCCACGCCCGGTGCACGACGCGCCTTCAGCCTGATCGAACTGCTCGTGGCGCTGACGATCACCGTCACGCTGCTGGCCGCCACCATGACTGCGCTCGATACTTCGTTCAAAAGCTACAAAGCCACCACCGAAGGGGCCTCGACCAACGTCATCGCACGCATGGTCATGCACCGCATGCTCGCGATGATCCGCACGGGCGAGAACTTCGGCCCCTACCCCGCCGACCCGCTCGACCCTACCCAGAACCCCATCGAGGACTCGACGTTCATCGAGTTCGAAACCAATCGGGTCGTGGCGACCAACTCGTGGCGGGTGATCCGCCTTGAGGCCCGCGCCACGAGCGACGCCGCCCGCGGGCCCTTCGAGCTGTGGTACGTCCGCACCGACTTCAGCAACGGGGTTGAGGGCGACACCGAGGAGCGACCGCTGCTGAGCGGGATCGAGCGCGCGAGTTTCTGGCTCGAGTACGACGTGGGCCCGCGCCTGCGCCGTGCCACCGTCGACCTGACCGTGCGCCCCAACGATTTTCAGGATGCCTCGTTCAACACGGGCCTGGTCGCGCCGACCATCCGCCTGGTCTCGTCGGTGGGCCCGCGCAAACTCGAGGACTAAGCCAGGCCCCACGATCGCTGTGGATCCGAGTGCCACCACCCGACGCGTCTGCGCGGCGTGAGGTCACTGCATCCGGACATGCAGCCCGACCGTCAGGGAGGGCCCTCTGTTCTATTCTTCATCGGCGAAGAAAGCCCTCGCTCACGCTCGGGCTGCTCGCCAGAATCCATCACGCCCGAGGACAAACGACTAGCAAGCCCGCAGTACCTCGATCTGGGCCGGGATCGCCTGGGCCAGTTCCTGCGCGAGCAAACCCGCCTGCGCCCCGTGCGATGCGGCCCAGGCCTCGCCCGCGCATGCATGCGCATGCACCCCAAGCCTTGCCGCGTCGAACAGCGACATCGGCGCACGCGCATGGCCCGCGAACTGGGCGATCAACCCCGCGATGACGCCCGCGAGCACATCGCCCGTGCCGGCGGTGGCCAGGCAGGCGTGCCCGTGTGGGCAGGTCCAGGTGCTGTGCCCATCGCTGACGATCGTGCCCGGGCCCTTGAGCACGACGATGCACCCCAGGCGCTGCGCGAGCGATTCCGCAGCCGCCGGCCGTGTGCGATCATCGGTGGGGCTGTGAGTAATGCGCAAAGCGGCCGCGAGCCTTGCGAACTCGCCCGGGTGGGGGGTCAGCACCGCGCGGGCGCGAAAATCGCGGAAGAGATCGGGCGTGCTCGCCATCGCATTGAGCGCGTCGGCGTCGGCGACGATCGGCACATCCTCCTGCTGCAGGGCACGCAGCACCAGATCGCCACGCCCCTTGCCCTGACCAAGCCCCGGGCCGATGACGAGCGAGTCGGCCCCCGCGAGGCACGCGTCAAAAGCCGCGGCGGCTTCCCCGGGCACGGGTTCGCCCTGCGCATCCACCGGCAGCACGCTCCCGGTCGCCGACGGGCAGATCGTCAGAGCCGCCTCGAGCACGCCCGCGGG
>JABWBB010000020.1 GCA_013360675.1 Phycisphaerales bacterium
GTACCGCTTACTCGTGTCTCCCATGTTCGCGCCCCTTGAATGCGTCCTCGCCGCCACAGACTAACTCGGCGGATGGACTGGTTCTTGGGGGGCAGGTCACGCCGCCCCACGATCGCCGCATACTCATCCGCCATCCACGCCATCACCAGCGCGTTGGTGTTCACGTCGGGCGCGGGCACGTCCACGTCGGTGCCGACGACGTGGGCCACCGCGCGCATGTACCCGCGTGACAGCCGCTCCTTCTCGCCCGCGCTCATCGTCTGCGGATCGACGACCACGCCCCCCTTGCCGCCGCCGAAGGGCAGCCCCACCACCGCGCACTTGAAGGTCATCCAGAAGGCCAGCGCCTTCACCTCTGCGGGCGTGACATCCGCGTGGAACCGGATCCCGCCCTTGGCCGGCCCGCGCGTGTCATCGAATCGGCAGCGATACCCCGTGAAGATCTTCAGCGAGTGATCATCCATCCGAACCGGAATGCTCACCTCGAGGAACTGCTTGGGCTGCCTGAGACGCTGCACCGACTCGGCGTGCACGCCCGCGATGGCGGCGGCGGACTCAAGTCGGCTCAACGCGGCGGCAAAGACGTCGTGGCTCATAGGCGAAGCGTAGCCCCTAATAGTTCCAAGCCAAAGTCATACGAGTATCGCCCCGCAGCTGGCGCTAGTTGTCTTCGTTGAGCGGCGCCAAGCCAGGCTCGACAAAGAGCGACATGACTGCCCTAAACATGTTCTCAAGCACACCCAACTCCTCTTCAGTAACGGGACGCCAAGCACCGCCGTCTTCACGTACCTCCCACTCGGTTGTCTCGCCCTCTCGATAACTAATCCGAAGCATGGGTTTGCCCTCGTCATAAAAAGTCCACAACCCATGCACAAAGCCGTTCACAATCGGCCCTTCCATGATAAGCTTGCCTTTTTCATCCCTAATCGACACGTTCTGGTCATTCAGTCGACCATCGGTGTACTTAATCCTCACCTTGGTCCTGTCAGCCTTGCCGAAGTAAATCACATCGCCATGTCTGATTGCCGTAGCGCCCTGAATCTTTATTGGCTGCTTTGATAGCAACACTCCCTTTGCGTCACGAACCTCGAGCACTGTTGAAGTGCGCAGCAATGCAACCTCTGCTTCTGCCTTCTCAGCACGCGATGCTGATGCTTCTCGCTCCTCCCGACAGGCTTTGATCTTCGCTTCATGCTCTGCAAGAGTTGTCTCAACTGACTCGTGTCTCGTTCGGAGGGCGTCAACCTCGGCCTTTGATTCACCTAGCGCTTTCTCAACGGCAATCCTTGCCTCGACCGCAGCGTTGCGCTCTTCGAGCAATCGGGCCACCTGCTCCTTGTCGCCACAACCCGCCACAATCATCAGCACTGACACGACACCAAGAACGGCGCCATAAATTCGCATTGACATGACGATTCTCCGTGATAAAAGCGAGCCCAGCGTACCAACTGCAATCGAGGAGAGTCAACTACCCACTACCGCTGACTGACCGGGTTCGTGGTTAGACTTCCACGCCCCGCCGCAGCGGCGGCAGAGTTGCGCCCCATCACTCTTCACCGGCACGGGATCGAGTTCGCCCTCGCAACACGGGCACACGTCCCGTGCGACAAACCCGCCGACAAACTCCGCGTTCGCCGCGTGCCGCGTGCGCCCGACCCGGTGGATGAGCAGCACCACCAGCAGAATCCCGCCCCACCCCGCGATGACCACCGCCGCCGTGTTCGCGCTCCAGCCCTGAATCATCACCAACGGCACCAGGCCCAGCAGCGCCACGCCGACGACCCACACCGCCACCGCCCGCGCGTCGGTGCGATCGAGCCTGCGCCAGTGCCGCCGGCGCACCGCACCAAGCCCATGCCATGCCTCGTGCTTGGTCCGCCCCGCCAGGCTTGGCCATGACGCGTCGCGTGCGTCGAAGATCCGCAGGCCCCGCCCGCGCTGGGGGGCTTTCCACTCTGCCTCGGGGCGCGGGTGCTCCACCCAGTCACGCCGCCACGCGGGAAAGTCCCAGCGGGCGTTGCATTCGGGGCAGGGCATGAGCCCGTGCTCATCCGTGCGGATCTGGTCCAGCGTGAAGTCGCACACGCCGCAGCGCCCGCGGCGAAGCCTCTGGATCGACGCGGCGCGGGCCTCCGTCCGAAGGCCCCGACGCTCCCATGGAAACAAGTGCCTCAGGCGAGAACCGAAGAATGTCCAGCCGAAGAAGATCGCCACCGCCACCGGGCCGGCGACCCACGAGGACATGCCCATCGCCGCCCCGATCCGCGCACCGAGCCTCCAGATCAGCCAGACCGCGAGCGTGGCGAAACCGAGCACCGCGCCCAGGACAAGCACATACAGGCACCAACGCCACACCCACGCCGCGAACGTGGCGGGCTTTTTCTCGTCCTCTGCGTCCTTGTCCATCACGTCGGCCGAATCGACATCGACCGAGCCACCCTCATGCACAAACGCATGGTCCCGTCCAGCGTCATCGGTGACGAGAATCGGCGGGTCGAGCCATCGCGCCAATCGCCCGCGCGATCCATCCCCGCTCACGGCGCGGCCTCTTCCTGCATCTCGAGCCCGCCGCGGAGTTCCCCCGCCGCGAATCGATCGATCGCGTCGTAAACCTGCGCGGGGCTGCGGGCGTTGCGGACCGCCTCTTTGAAGGGCTTGATGCTCTCGAGCTTGCCGTTGTGGAGTTCGCGCTGCAGCGAGCGCGAGAACCACGACACCCGCCGGTTGATCTGGAAGAGCGCGTAGCGATCATCGCGGTAGTCGCGCATCAGGTCAAAGAAGCGTCGCACACTCGCCAGGATCTCCGCCTCGCTGGGCTCGCCGGGCGTCAACTCCACCGGCGCGGCACCGCGCCCCAGCCCAGCCCGGTGCAGGTGCGCCCAGCAATCACGAAAGAGCCACGGCTTCGACAGCCCACCCCGCCCGATCATCACGCCGTCGCACCCGGTCTCGCGGATCATCCGCTCGCAGTCCTCGGGCGTGCGCACGTCGCCATTGCCGATGATCGGGATCCGCCCGTTCACCGCCTCGACCACACGGGCTATTCCCTCGAGGCGCACGGTCCCCGCGAACTTGTCCTCGGTCGTTCGGCCGTGCACCGTCACCGCGACCACGCCCGCATCCGCCAGCGCCAGCGCCAGCCCCGGCGAGCAGGCCTGCCCCGCCTCGTAATCGCTCGTGTGCCAGCACAGACGAACCTTGCACGTCAGCGGCACGGGCATGGGCCCATCGCCCGCCAGCGTTGCATTCCCCAGGCGCCTGGCCCATTCATCACGCGGCAGGGGGCACGCCTCGAGCGCCCGAGACACACGCTCGACAATCGCCGCCGCCCGCAACAAATCCGTCAGCAGTTTCGAGCCGCCGTCCTTCTTCGTCACCTTGTCGACCGGGCAGCCCATGTTGATGTCGACGACCGTCGCGCCGTGCTCGACGGCCCATCTCGCCCCCTCGGCCATCAGGTCGGGGTCGCTCCCGTACAACTGCATCCCCACCGGCTTGTCAAAGTCGTTGGTCCGCGCCAAGTCCAGGCTCGTCGCCGTCCCTCGCAGCAAACCCTCGGGCGAGAGCAGGTCCGTGCAGGCCAGGCCCACCCCGCCCCACTCGCGGCAGATGGTCCGAAAGGCCAGGTCGCAGTACCCGGCGATCGGGGCCAACAGCAGGTTCGTCGCCAGACGAACCGGTCCGAGTTGAAGCGCCACGCCGTTCATGCTCCCAACTGTATGAATTGCCATCGCCACCCCCGAGCGCACCCCCCACAATCGAGGAATAGGGTTACAGAAGGCGGATGGAGCCGCCGATATCCCGGACAGAACCCGTCCGCCCGGCAAGAATGGGATGCCGGTCGTGACAGGGTTTCGAGACACCATGTTCAGACCACTCGCGGCATGCGGGGGTCGTTGAAGATCAGAGGAGACGCACGATGGCCCGCACGTTCACGCTCGTTGCCCCGCTCGCACTCGTCCTGTCCGCCGGCATGGCCCTCGCGCAGGGAATGCCCGCCGAGTTGTCGCCGACCGGCCCCATGAAGGGCGCCCCCGAGATCAAGGTACAGCCCGGGGCCAGCCCCGCCCTGCCCACCAACCCGGAAACCGCACCCCGCATCACCTTCGACGCGACCGATCACAACTTCGGCGCCATCACCGACGAGGCGCCCGTCACCCACAAGTTCCGCTTCACCAACACCGGCAAGGGCCCGCTCGAGATGGGCAACCTCACCGGGTCGTGCGGGTGCACCGTCCCCCAGCTCGAGAAGAAGACCTACGCCCCGGGCGAGAGCGGCGAGATCACCGTCACCTACAACCCCGCCAACCGCCAGGGCTCGCAGCACACCACCATCACCGTCAACTCCAACGACCCCACCGCCCCCATCCAGACGCTCAACGTCCGCTCCACCGTCAAGCCCATGGTCGGCGTTGAGCCCAAGGTCATCACGCTGGGCAACATCGAGCGTGGCGAGCCCGTCACCCAGACCGCCAAGTTCATCACCCGCATTCCGGGCCTGACCGTCGCCTCGGTCGCCTCGAACAACCCGCGCACCGAGGCCGTTGTGCTCCCCGCCGTCGAGGAGGAGATCGAGGGCGAAAAGGTGACGGTGATCCCGATCCAGATCACGATCAAGGACACCTCCAAGACCGGCACCGTGCAGGACCTGCTCACCATCCGCACCAGCGATGAGAAGCGTGCGCTGCTCAACTGCACCGTCATGGGCGAGATCCTGGGCGAACTCGTCACCCTGCCCAAGAGCCTGAGCGTCGGCGGCAAGGGCATGGCCGAGTCCTTCGCCACTCAGATCCGCGTCCAGAGCCGCAAGAGCAAGCCCTTCAAGGTGCTCGGCGTGCAGAGCGTCGCCGCCCAGGGCCCCAATGTCATGGGCTTCCAGGTCGCCAATGACCCCAGCGCCCAGTACCCCACCTACGTCATCACCGTCAACGGCGTCTCGCCCACCGAGCCCGGCTCGTTCCGCGGCGACATCGTGATCTCCACCGACATGGAAGGCGAACAGGAAATCCGCATTCCCTACTTCGGCTTCGTCCGCGCTCAGCAGCGCCAGGTGCCCCCCGGCGGCGTGGCCAACCCCGTCGGCCAGCCCGTCGCCAACGATCCCTGGCAGCAGCGCCCCAGCTCGCTTATCCCCCGCTGATCACCGCGACGCCAAACCACCATGCCCAGCCCCTTCATCGCACGCCTCGCGATCCTCACGCTCATCGGCGTGGGCGCGGGGACTGTGCATTCGTACATCCGCCCCGTCGTCGTCCGCCCCAAGGCCCCGCCGCCGCCCGTTTCAACAATGGCGCCGGAAACGCCGGGCGTCCAAGCCTCAACCTCGGACACCAACCCCGGTGCTTCATCCGCCGCCGCCCCGATCACACCCTCCGCCCCTCAGGGGCTCGGGCTCGAGATCAGCGTGGCCCAGGCCTTTGACCTCTACCAGCAGGGGCGGCCGTTCCTCGATTCGCGCAATCTCGCGGACTACACCAAGTCGCACGTCGAGGGGGCCTTCTGGCTCCCCGCCGAGGCCTTCAGCGGCGGCAAGGTCCCCGCGGCGCTCAACTACCTCGACCCCTCGCTCGAGGTCGTGATCTACTGCTCGGGCGGACACTGCGACGCTTCGCACAACCTGGCCATCCTGCTCCAGCAGGCGGGCTTCGCTCGCTGCCACATCATGACCGACGGTCTGCCCGGGTGGGTCAGCGCGGGGCACGCCGTCGCCGCGGGCGCGCCGGAGGGCATGGAGTAATGGGCAAAGGACTCCCCCACCTTTTCGCCCTGCCCGTGCGCCTCATCCTGGGCGGGCTCTTCCTCTTCGCGGCCTATGTCAAACTGGGCGATCCGCAGCAGTTCGCCTTCAGCGTCCATGCCTTCAAGATCCTCCCCGAGCACCTGAGCATCCTCGCCACGTTCGTCATCCCCTGGGTCGAGATCGTCCTGGGGGCCTGCCTCGTGCTGGGATGCTGGACCCGAGCCGCGGCGACCCTCCTCTCCCTGCTCATCGCGGGATTCCTTGGGGGGATCATCTCGGTGATCGCCCGCAAGATGGACGTGACCTGCGGCTGCTTTGGCAAGTTCGAGATCCCCTGCACCGGGCCCATCGGGTTCTGCCACGTCGCCCGCAACGCGGTCCTGCTTGCCGGGGCGATGTTCATCGCGGTCGTCGGCCCCGGGCCGGCGGCGTTCGATCGCCACCCCCAGGCGGGGTGAAACTCGCCCCCGGGCCGGATACGACCTATGGTTGAGGCCACCCGTCGCCTGCACCCAGCGTCGCGTTGACGCCCAACCGTGCAGGCCCGAAGACCACGACGGAGCCCGCGGGGCGCACCCCCACGGGAGATGACGACCATGTCGAAGTTCGCACGTTTCGGACCGGCCCAGAAGACCCGCATCGCCAACGTCGCCGCCAACGGCAAGGCCCACGTCGATTGGAAGGACGTGGACGCCCTCCGCCGCATGATGTCGCCCAACGGCAAGATCATGGGTCGCAAGCGCCTGTCCGCGTCGGCCAAGGAGCAGCGTCTGCTCTCGCAGGCGATCAAGCGGGCCCGGTTCATGGCCCTGCTGCCCTTCACCTCCGCCACGCTCTAAACCCAAGGCCCCGCGATGTCGTCAGACATCGACCTGCTGGGTCGCGCGCCCGTGTGGCGCGACTACCTCACGCTGCTGGCGCGGGAAGATTTATCCTTTGACCACCCGCCCCCCCTGCGGGGCCCGGCCGAACGCACCGACGCCATGCGCCGCGCCATCGACCTGCTCTGGAGCGCCTTCGCCTGCCAGAACATCTCGTGGATCGGGTTCTACGAAAAGACCAGCGGCCAAGACGAGATGACGCTGGCCTGCCGCGAGCCCAAGCCCGCCTGCTCGCCCATCGGGCTGCACGGGATGTGCGGGCGCGGCTGGCAAGAGAAGCGCCCCATCATCATCGCCGACGTGGCCACCCTGGGCGCGAACTACATCGCCTGCGACCCCAAAGACCGCTCGGAACTGGTGATCCCCTGCATCGATGACGACGGGGAGTGCTGGGGCGTGCTCGACGCCGACAGTTACGAGACGGGCGCGTTCGACGAGCATGATGCCCAGGGCATGACCAAACTGCTGATCGCGCTAGGTCTGACGCACAAGGCGATGCTGATCGAACGCCCGATGCGGCTGTGAAACGTTTTATCCCTCGACCGGCGTGATCGTCCCCTCGCACGCGCCAAAGCCGATGCGTCGGAAGCCCTCGGCCTCGCATGCGCCGCGGAGAATCACGCGGTCGCCGTCCTGCAGGAATGTGCGTGTCTCGCCGCCGGGGAGAGTCACGGGCTTTCGCGGCTTGCCCGGCGCGTCCCACGTCAGTTCCAAAAGGCACCCGCGCGCGTCGGGCTCGGGGCCCGAGACCGTGCCGCTGGCGATGAGATCGCCCGGCTCGAGGTTGCACCCGTTCGAGGCGTGGTGGGTGAGCATCTGAGCGAGGGTCCAGTACATGTGGCGGAGGCTGCCGCGCGACAGGCGTGCGGGCCCCTGGCCCGCGCTGCGCATGGCGGGGGTGTCGATCCAGGCCTCGACGCGGATGTCGAACCCGCCGCGGTTCTGGTCGGCGTCGTCATCGAGGTAGGGCAGCGGCGCGGGCAGATCACCCGTGCGCGGGCGGGCGGGCACGCGGAAGGGTTCGAGCGCGTCGAGCGTGACGATGTAGGGCGAGATCGTGGTCGCGAAGTTCTTGGCCAGGAACGGGCCCAGGGGCTGGTATTCCCACTTCTGCAGGTCGCGGGCGGACCAGTCGTTGACGAGGCACAGGCCCAGGATGTGCTCGCCGGCCTCACCGATGGGGATCGACGACCCGCGGGCGTTGCCGCGCCCGATGAAGGCGCCAACCTCGAGCTCGTAATCGAGGAGTTTGCAGGGCCCAAAGACGGGGGCGTTGGCGTCGTCGGCCTTGGTCTGGCCGCGCGGGCGTCGGACGCTGGTGCCCGAGATGACGATCGAACTGGCGCGGCCGTGGTACCCGATGGGGACCCAGGTGTAGTTGGGCAGCAGCGGGTTGTCGGGGCGGAACATCGCGCCGACGGTCGAGGCGTGGTCGATCGAGGCGTAGAAGTCGGTGTAATCGCCGATGCGGTGCGTGAGCACGAGCGTGCATGACGCGGCGTCCTTGCAGACCTTGGCCCGCAGGGCGGCGTCGTCGCGCAGGTCGGGCGTGCTCGCGTTGAAGAGATGCGAGAGAGCGCGGCGGATGGCGCGCCCAGCACCCCGCCCCAGCACCGCCACACGGGCCAGGTCGCCCGAGGCCAGGGCAAGGGCGATGCCCGGCTCTGGGGCCTTCTCCTTGGCCAGGCACGCCGCGAAGGCGGGCGAGGCGGCGAGCAGGCCCAGGTCGACGATCGTGTCGCCGATGCGCGTGGCCAGGCGGCGCACGCCCTTCTCCTCAAAGGCGCAGTAGGGCAGGTTCTGGATGGGAAAGTCGGTGGCCGGGTCGTTGGCCGAGGTGATCCACGAGGAGAGCAGGGCGTCGTGGGTCTGGTCGAGGTGCGAGGCGTGGGTCGTCATGGCGGAGTTTAGTGCCCCATGCGACGCGGGCGTAACGCCGCTGCACACCCTGCGACGGATCATCGCGGGCGGGTTTGGCTTCACTACAGTGGGGTGTGACGAGCGAACCCACCCAGATGCGTGTCGGCGCGGGGCTCTCGGCGGACCCGGACGTGAGCTTGGCCACCGCCAACGCCTGCACCCAGGCGCAGGCGAGCCTGGGGGGCGAGCGCCCGTCGCTGGTCGTCGTCTTCTATTCGCTGCACCACCGCGACCAGGGACACCGCATCGCCAGCGTCATCCGGCGGATGCTCAACCCGGTGCACGTGATCGGCTGCAGCGCCGAATCGGTGGTCGGTGGCGGGACGGAACTCGAGCGCACGCCCGGGCTGTCGATCCTGGCCGCCTGCATGCCGGGGGTGACGTTTACGCCCTTCACCGAGGCGGACCTGCCCCCGCCCGACGATGCCAACGAGACGGCGATCGCCGCCGCCGTGGGCATGACCGACCAGTGGCGCGCCACGCTGCTGCTGGCCGATCCGTTCAGCGTGCCGATGATCCGCCTGCTGCCCGCGCTCAACCGGGCGAAGGGGTCGCTCGGGGGCGTGGTGGTCGGCGGGATGGCCTCGGCGGGGAAGGCGGCGGGGATGAACTCGCTGATCCTCGACGAGCGCCTGAAGCGATCGGGCGCGGTGGGGATCTCGCTGTCGGGCCCGGTGCGGGTGGACACGGTCCTTTCGCAGGGGTGCCGCCCCTTCGGGCCCAACCTCGTGGTGACCAGGGCCAAAGGGAATCTGATCTTCGAACTGGGCGGGCAGAGCGCGATTGATGCGGTGCAGGCGGCGGTGAACACGCTCGACGCCAAGCAGCGCAAGGGCCTCTCGGACGGGCTCTTCATGGGCGTGGCGATCAACGCCAGCAAACCGCGCCTGGGGCGCGATGACTTTCTGATCCGCAACGTGATGGGCGTGCGCCCGCAGGAGGGGGCCATCGCCGTGGGCGACATCGTGCCCGTGGGCGCGACGATCCGCCTGCACGCGCGCGACGCCACCACCGCCCGCGAGGACCTGGCCCTGCTGATGGACCTGCAGAAACTCTACGACCGCCCGCGCGGCGTGCTGCTCATCACCTGCAACGGACGGGGCGAGCGCCTCTTTCACGAACGCCACACCGACGCCCGCGCGGTCGCCAAGGCCTTTGCCACGCCCATGGGGGGCGAATCGCTGGCCAAGGGTGGGATGCCCTTTGATAGCGAACCGCTGGTGCCGCTGGCGGGTTTCTTTGCCGCGGGCGAGATCGGCCCCATCGGCGGCGAGTGCTTCCTGCACGGGCAGGCGGCGTGCGCGGTGATGCTGCGGGAGGTGTGAGTTCGCCGACCTAAAACGCCGGTTCGCTCACAAAAACACGCGGCTCCTGCTCGCCCGGCGGCGTCAGCACCAGGCGAGTGGCGTGCAGCAGCAGGCGGTCGCCCGCGTGCCCGTCGCCGTACAGCACATCGCCGACGATCGGGCACCCAAGGCCAATGGCGCAGTGCAGGCGCAGTTGGTGCGAACGCCCGGTGACGGGGTGCAGTCGCAATCGCGTGGTGGCGGTATCGCGCGAAATGACGCGCCACTGCGTGATCGCCGCCCGCCCGTGGATGTGATCCACCACCTGGCGCGGGCGGTTGTCGGGGTCGAGGCGCAGGGGCAGATCGACGGTTCCTTCGTCGGCGTCGGGGCCGCCGTGGACGATCGCGATGTAGTCCTTCTCCACCTCGCGCCGCTCGAAGCGGCCCGAGAGTTCGCGCTGGGCGTCGGCGTCGAGCGCGACGATCATCAGCCCCGAGGTTTCCATGTCCAGTCGGTGCACCACCATGGGGCCCGCGGCGTGCGGAAAAGCCTCGCGCACGCGGGTAATCACGCAGTCTTGCTTCGCCTCGCCCTTGCCCGGAACACTGAGCAGCCCGGGGGGCTTGGCGACGACCACGTATCTCCCGCAGGCGTGGACGATGGGGATGCCCGGCGGGATCGGAAGCATGCGGAAATCTGCGGCAGAGGGTCGAATCGGTGCGGAAAACGGGCGTGTGTCAACGACGCGCGACAGCGTAGGGCCAACAATGACGCATGCTGTACCCACTCGTCGCGAGCATCGCCGTGGCCATGCCTGTTGCGCCCCCCACCGACGCCGCGCCCCAGCCCGAAGCGGCCCAAGTCGCCACGGGCGAGAGCGCGTATCTCGCCGACCACGTGCAGTTGACGTTTGTCGAGCAGTTCAGCCGCGCGGGCGAGGCTTACTTCAGCCCCGATGGGCGGTCGATCATCTTCCAGGCGATCCCCGTCCCCGAGGCGGGCAAGGAGGCCGACCCCTTCTACGCGATGTATGTCGCCTCGGTCGTGCGCGATGAGCAGGGCAAGATCACGGGACTCGCCGGCATCACCCGTGTCAGCCCGCCCGGGAGCGCGAACACCTGCGGCTGGTTCCACCCGACACAGCCCAACCGCATCCTCTTCGGTACCACCTTCACCACCCCCTCCGACGATCAGAAGTCGGGCTTTCAGGTCGGCTCGCGCAAGTATGTGTGGATGTTCCCGGCGGAGATGGAGATCGCCGAGGCATCCTTCACGCCGTGGACCCTGAGCACGCCCGCGGGCACGAGTGCGGCGGTCGAGGCGAGCGCGCCCAAGGCCCTCTTCAACCGCCCCAACTACGACGCCGAGGGGTCGTGGGACCCCACCGGGCGCTTCCTGCTCTATGCCCACGTCGAAGACGCCCCCGCGATGGGCCGCCCCGACGCGAACCTGTACATCTTCGACAGCATCACGGGCAGCCACACCCCGATTGTCACCGCGCAGGGGTACGACGGGGGGCCCTTCTTCTCGCCCGACGGCAAGGCCATCTGCTATCGCTCAGACCGCAAGGGCGATGACCACCTGCAACTCTTCGTCGCGACGCTGCGTTTCGAGACGCTCACCGACGGCACGCAGGCCCCCGTGGGCATCGAGCACGAGTTCCAGATCACCGACAACGCCGACGTCAACTGGTGCCCCTTCTGGCACCCGTCGGGCAAGTTCCTGGTCTATGCGACCAGCTCGGTCGGGCACCACAACTATGAGGTCTTTGCGCTGCAGGTGGACATCGACGCGCTCAAGGCGGGCGCGCCCGTGAGTTCGATGCGCAGCGAGCGCGTAACCTTCACCAATGGCGCGGACGTGCTGCCGGCCTTCAGCCCCGACGGGCAGTGGATGATGTGGACCGCCCAGCGCAGCCCCGCCGAGAAGGGCAGCCCGCGCCCCTCGTCGCAGCTCTGGGTGGCACGGTGGGTTCGTGGTATCGTGGGTGTTGACACCCCGGCCAACTGACCCGACCAGGGAGCAGGCAACAGCGTATGACCCGATCGCTACGCATCCTGATGACCGGACTGATCGATTACGCCGGGCTCTTCCCGCCGGCGAAGCTCGGGATGCAGGACGCCGTCGAGACGTACAACCGTTCGATCGTGGGCGAGCACGAGTGGATGCTGGGGCGGTTCATCTGCCCGGTGTCGCGCCTGGGCGAGTTTTCTCACGCCGCCGCCGCCCTCATGCCGGGCACGTTTGCCTCCAGCGGCTATCGCGAAACGACCGCGCAGCGCCCGCCCTGGCGTGTGTCGGCGTTGATCGACGGCGACCTCTTGGCCGACATCGACCGCATCGACGAGTTCAATGCGCACCATGCCAACCCCGACCAGGGTCTGGCCCGCGTCGAGATGATCGAGCTCAAGGTCGCCAAGGTGGGCGAGATCGACGACGCGCTGGACATCATCCCCGACGACATCGTCCCGTTCTTTGAGTTCCCGGTGAGCTGTGCCGGGGGCGGGGCCGACTGCCGCGGCTATGTCGCTGCCCTGGCCGGCACGGGTGCGGCGGCGAAGATCCGCACCGGGGGGGTCGTGGGCAACGCCTTCCCAACGTGCGCCGAGGTCGCGGCGTTCCTGCACGCGTGCGCGGCGGCGAGCGTCCCCTTCAAGGCCACCGCGGGCCTGCACCATCCGGTTCGGGCGTGCCACAAACTGACCTACGAGCCCGATGCGCAGACCTGCACCATGCACGGATTCCTGAACCTGTTCATCGCCGCCGCCCTGGTGAACGCGGGCAAGCTCGACGAGGCCCGCACCATCGACCTGCTGCAATCCGAGGATCCCGACGAGTTCAAGTTCGCTGACGCTGCCCTGACCTGGCGCAGCTGGGGGCTGGATACCGCCCAGATTGCCATGGCCCGCGAGCACTTCGCCCTCTGCTTTGGGTCCTGCTCGTTCGACGAGCCGCTGGCCGATCTGGGCACGCTCGGGCTTCTCTAGCCCCTCGCACGGTCTCAAAAACGCCCCGGATCGCCTGTGACACCCCGGGCTGAAAGAAGCCGCCCGCGGGGTTGCCCGCCTATCCTTCCTGCGACTGAGTCTCAATGGTTCTAGCGTGGATTGCTTCTAAAAAAGGCGATCCCGAGGGAGGTTGGTCCGATGGCGAGCAAGGCCCCGATTTATCTCGATCACGCGGCGACGACGCCCTGCGATCCGCGCGTCGTCGAGGCGATGCTCCCCTACTTCACCCAGAAGTTCGGCAATCCCGGCAGCCGCAACCACCGCTACGGGTGGGAATCTGAAGAAGCCGTGGATACGGCCCGTGCCCAGGTCGCCGCCCTGCTGGGTGCCGACGAGAAGGAGATCATCTTCACGTCGGGCGCGACCGAGAGCAACAACATCGCGATCAAGGGCGGGGCGTACATGTACGAGAAGGCCCCCGCGGGCTCGGCTTCGCGCGGGCACATCGTCACGACGATCCTCGAGCACAAGGCCGTGCTCGACCCGGTCAAGCGCCTCATGAAGGAGGGCTTCGACGCGACGTTCATCGAGCCCGGCCCCGACGGGATCATCACCGCCGACCTCGTGAAGGCCGCCCTGCGTCCCGACACGATCCTGGTCAGCGTGATGTGGGCGAACAACGAGATCGGGACGATCAATGAGATCCCCGCGATCGGCGCCCTCTGCCACGAGAAGGACATCCTGTTCCACACCGACGCGACGCAGTGGGCCGGCAAGATGCCGGTGAACGTCGAGAAGGACAACGTGGATCTGCTGAGCATGAGCGGGCACAAGATCTACGGGCCCAAGGGCGTGGGCGCGCTGTTCGTGCGTCGGCGTCGCCCGCGCGTCCGCCTGCAGGCCCTGGTCGACGGGGGCGGGCAGGAGCGAGGCTTCCGTCCGGGCACGCTCAACGTGACGGGGATCGTGGGCCTGGGCAAGGCCGCCCAGATCGCCAAGGACGAGATGGACAAGGACGCCACGCGGTTGCTCGCGCTGCGCAAGCACCTCGAGCAGACGCTGGTGACGCGTCTGGATTCGTGCGCGATCAACGGGCACCTCGAGAAGCGACTGCCGCACATCACGAATGTGTCGTTCGGCTTCGTCGAGGGCGAGAGCCTGATGATGGCGGTGAGCGAGATCGCCTGCTCGTCGGGGTCGGCGTGCACGAGCGCGAGCCTCGAGCCCAGCTACGTGCTCAAGGGCCTGGGCGTGGGCGACGAGCTGGCCCACAGCTCGCTGCGCCTGAGCCTGGGGCGCTGGACCACGAAAGAGCAGGTCGATCACGCGGCCGAGCGGATCATCGCCTCGGTGACCAAGCTCCGCACGCTCTCGCCCCTCTACGACATGCACAAGGAAGGCATCGACCTGTCGAAGGTCGAATGGGCCAAGCACTGAACACCACGCGCCCCGCCCGGCGGGACGCGATCATCGGGAGGAACCACCCATGGCATACGGACCCAAGATCATCGAGCATTACGAGCACCCGCGCAACGTGGGCACCTTCGGCACCAGCGCCGAGGTCAAGGCCCGCCCCGACGTGGGCGTGGGCCTGGTCGGTGCGCCCGAGTGCGGCGACGTGATGCAGCTGCAGATCCGCGTCAACCCCGATTCGGGTGTCATCGAGGACGCCAAGTTCAAGTGCTTCGGGTGCGGATCGGCCATCGCCTCGTCCTCGCTCGCCACCGAATGGCTCAAGGGCAAGACCATTGACGAGGGGCTGGCCATCCGCAACACGCAGATCGTCGAGGAACTCGACCTGCCCCCGGTCAAGATCCACTGCTCGGTCCTCGCCGAGGATGCCATCCGGGCCGCGATCGCCGATTATCAGGCCAAGCACGCCGGGGTCGGCACCCCCGCATCTTCCTCGGCCAAGCATTGACGAACCCAGGGCCCCAAAGCGGCCTTAGAATGACGTGAAGGAGTCTCCCATGCCCGAAGCCGCCATCGACACCAAGCCCGCCCAGAGCGTGGTCATCCTGACCGAACTGGCCGCCCGCGAGGTCAACAAGATCGTCGCCGAGAACGAGTTGGAGAAGGACAAGGTCCGCCTGCGCGTGGGGGTCAAGGGCGGCGGCTGCAGCGGTTTCTCCTACACGCTCGATCTGACCGAGACCCAGAAGGAGACCGACGAGGTCTTCGAGCAGCACGGGATCAAGATCGTCTGCGATCCCAAGAGCCTGCTCTATCTCGCCGGCACGACCATCGACTTCCGCGAGGAGCTCATGGGCCGCGGGTTTGTATTCAACAACCCCAACGCCACGAGCACCTGCGGCTGCGGCTCGAGCTTCAGCGCCTGACCACCCGGGCCCGTACCACTCCCTTCGGGTTTGGTGGGGGCTCGCGCCTTGCCCTATCCTGACCCGGCATACACGCATCTTGACGTGCGTGAGATGGGGTCGGTGCGGTATGACGGGCTTGCCCGCCTCCCTTCGGAGTCTTCAGGATGACGCAGGCGCCAACACCCCTCGAAACCACTCACGGCTACTGCGCCCCCCGGGTGACGCAGTTCTCCGTCTTTCTGGCCAACAAGGTCGGAAAGCTCGCCGACCTCGTCGAGGGGTTTGAGGGATCGACCGTCAATATCTGCGCCCTCTCGGTGCACGAGGCCAGCGATCACGCCGTGGTCCGCATCATCACCAGCAGCGCGGGCGAGGCGGCCAAGGTGCTCATCGCCAGCGATCTGCCCTACACCACGCTCGATGTGCTGGTGGTGGAACTCTCGGGCGGGCACACGCTGGCGAGCATGTGCCTGCACCTGCTCGCCGCCGAACTCTCGATCCACTTCGCCTACCCGCTCATGATGCGTCAGAACGCGCCGGCCATTGCCCTGGCGGTTGATGACATGACCCTGGCCGGGCAGATCCTGCGGCGCAAAGAGTTTCGCATGCTGGGCGAGGCCGATCTGCCCAAGCGCCCGGGCGGCTGAGCCTCTCGTTCGATCGTTACTTCCTGGGCGGCACGAACGCCACGGGCCCATTGGGCGTCAGGCCCCACGCGTTCACGAACATCGGCCCGTCGGCGCGCAGCGGGTCGAACTCCTTGAGATCATCGAAGGGCACGTGGATCGAGCGCACCCGCACCTCGTGCTCGGGGCGGATTGTCCATCCCGCGGCGAAGGGGATCGTCACCGTCTCGCCCGGGTTGATCGACACCGGGAATGACGTCCCCGCGTGCTCGATCGTCACGATCCAGCGCCGGGTATTCGCGTTCGCGCTCGAGGTGAAGACAAACCCTGTGTACGTCCCCGGGGCCACCCACCACTCATAGATACGCGGGGCCGCTTCGTTGGCGCTCGTTTCGCGGGCTCGATGCCCGAGGCCCATGGCCCCCGCCGCCGCCAACCCGCACGCCAGAACCACCGCTCCGGCCATAACGCTGCGTTTGTTCATGTGAACACTCCTTCGGGGCGCGCACGACGCCCCGTTGCTTGGTTGTACCGGACAGGCTCGCGTCGCGTTCGCCCGGGACGCTGGTTTAGTGCACGCCCTCGGCGGCGAGCCAGCGTTCGGCGTCGAGCGCCGCCTGGCAGCCCATCCCCGCCGCCGTGACGGCCTGGCGATACTCGGCGTCGGCAACATCGCCCGCGGCGAAGACACCGGGGATGTTCGTCGTGCTCTTGCGCGAATCCAGGCGGATATAGCCCTTGTCGTTCACTTCGATCCCCGCCCCGTTCAGGAACTTGGTCGAGGGCGTGTGCCCGATCGCGATGAACAGGCCCTTGAGCGCGAGGGTCGAACGCGCCTTGGTCTGCGTGTCCTCGAGCAGGACACCCTCGATCATGTCCTTGCCCAGCACGTCCACCACCGCCTTGTTCCAGTGCACCTTCACGTTGGGGCGAGAGAGCAGCCGGTCCTGCATGATGCGGCTGGCGCGGAAGGCATCGCGACGGTGGATGACGTGCACCGTGCTGGCGAACTTGGTGAGGTAGCTCGCCTCTTCCATCGCCGTGTCGCCGCCGCCGACCACGCCCAGTTCCTGCCCGCGGAAGACCGGCAACGCCCCGTCGCAGACGGCGCAGGCGCTCACGCCCCCGCCGCTGGTGGCCAGTCGCATCTCGTTGGGCAGGTTGAGCCAGTTGGCCACCGCGCCCGTCGCGATGATCACGCTGTGGGCGCGCACCACCTTGGCGTCGCTCGTGTGCAGCTCGAAGGGCCGCTTCGAGAAATCGCAGCGGAGGATGTCCTCCTCGATGATCGTGGTCTTGAAACGCTCGGCCTGCTGGCGGAAGAGCGTCATCATCTCCGGGCCCATCACCCCGTGGGGAAAGCCCGGATAGTTCTCGACCTCGGTGGTGAGCATGAGCTGCCCGCCCGGGAGCACCGGGCCGGGGTCCTGCTTGGCCACGCCCGTATAGACGACAGGGTCCAGCTGGGCGCGGGCGGCGTAGATCGCCGCCGTCCACCCCGCGGGGCCCGATCCGATGATGACCACCTTGTGCGCGTTCATGCCGTCTTCCATTACTTGATCTCGCCCAGGAGCAGGCGCGTGTCGCGCTCGAGCGAGATCACCGGGGGCCAGATCAGGTAGTCGGCGTTCTCGACCTTGACGTAGGTGTTCTGCGTGCGCCGCGCGAAGCTCTTGCCGTTGTCCGAGCCCCACGAATAGAGCACGAACGAGTCGTCCTTGAGCGGCACGTTCAGCACCCGCCCATCGGGCGTGACCACCTCGATCGGGTAGGGCTGGGGCGTTTCACGCTCGTTGCGCGGGGTGTCGCGGATCGGAACGAAATACTCCAGCGGCGGGCGGGCGCCGAACTCGCGATTGGGGTTGAACGGATCGGGCATCAGCTCCTTCACCCACTGCGGACGCACCGCCGAGATCGTCGTCGGATAGCCGCGCGTCGCCCCCAGGCGCGTCCAGCCCACCACCGCCAGCGCGGTCTGCGAGCCCACGGCCTCGGTCCTGGCCACCATCCGCCGGAAGTAGAGCACGCTCATGTCGGGCAGGCCCACGTCGATCGCGGCGAACTTCGTGCGGTCGAGCTTGCTCTGCTCGCTCACCACCGCGAAACGCCGGTCCCACATCCGCACGCCCCACCGCTGCACCTGGTCTTCCCATACGCCGGCGAGCTTCTCCGTCGCGTCGAACCAGTTGGCCTGCTGGTCGCCGATCGTGCGCCAGCGCCCCGTCTCCGAGAAGAGCCGCAGCGGGAACTCGGTTGTCCCAAGGCGGGAGAGCGTCGGCGCGAAGGTACGCTCGTCGATCCCGTTGCGCGGGATGTACACGCGGGCGATCACCTGCTCGGCGGCGACCTTGTTGCCCTGCGGGAATGTCATGCGGTCCAGATCGAGGTACGACCCTTCGATCTTCAGGCGGTCGATCTGCCCGTGCAGGCGATCCACCACCAGCGCCTTGGGCCCACGGAGGTCGTTGTACGCCACGTCACGCACGCGCTCGAGGGCCATGGCCATCGAACGAAGGCCCCAGTCGGCCTCGGTGAACAGTTCGCGATCGGCCATCTGGCGGCAGAAGAAAACCCAGTTGATCAGCACGTCGATCGCGTCGGACGGATTCCCCGCCGCGGCCAGACGCGTCGCCTCGACCTGCACCAGGGATTCGAGCGCCTCGAGCCCCTTGAGATAGAAGAACTGCGCCCCCGCCAGCGTGGGCGGATCGCCCAGCTCGGTGTAGAGCCGCTTCTGAACCAGGGCGAAATCAACACCCTCCACGCCGTAGGGCTGGCCAAAGGCGTAGGCATCGCGGATGTTGGGCTCCTTGGTGATCGTGGCGAGCACCTTGAGCACGTCCTGCTGGGGCTTGGCCTGCGCCCAGGCCTCGGCCTCGGACCAGCCGCTCTTGCCCGCGGGGAGCATCGCCGCCGCATAGACCTGACGCACACCCGCGGGCGTGGGGTCCATCAGGGCGATGGCAGGGAGCAGGAGCGTGTCGCTCCGGCGGGCGGCGGGCAGGCTCGCGTAGGGCGCATTGGCCCGGTTCACAAACTCGTCGGCGTGCGCACCGGGGAGGACCCCGCCCAGCATCGCCGCGAGGACCACCATCGACACCCGGCCAGAGCCCCTGGCGCACAACGACCACATGCGTGAAATCATGGGCGGATCGTAGCAGTTTCACGCCCGCCCCGGGCATGGACGTGACCCATCAAAAACACGGGCGTGCCACGAAGGACACGCCCGGAAAGAGGCTGGATTTTCCTGAAACGCCGGCTTAGCGGATGACCCGCTGCGAGACATCGGCCTCGCGGGGAATCTCGCTGTCGATCCGGTCGTCGATGTCCTGGGCGGCGAAGGTGTCCTCGCGCCGGAAGAACCGGCTGGGACGCTCGTCGAGCAGACGCTCATTGAGCTTGGTCAGCGACTCGTCCACGATCTGGCGGACTCGCTCGCGGCTGATCCCGACCTCGTCGGCGATCTGCTTGAGGGTCAGGGGCTCGCAGCCGTCCATGCCGAAGCGCAGACGCAGGATGCGGGCCTCGCGCTCGTCGATGGTGTCGAGCAGGCGCTTGAGGGTAGTCAGTTCGTCCTCGCGGAGCATCCGCTCTGAGGGGGCGCCCACACGCTCGTCGGCGACCATCTCGCTCATGGTCATCAGTTCGCCCGAGGAATCGCGACGCTCCTGCGTCGCCCCCTGGAAAGCCTTGACCGCGCGCCGGATGATGCGGATCTTCTTGAGGGGGAGGTCCATGGCCTTGGCCAGGTCCTGCAGCGAGGGCGGATAGCCCAGCTCGGCCTCGAGGCGACGGGCCGCGACTTTCCACTTGGCGATGAGCTCGACCATATACGCCGGGATATGGACCGGCTGCGAGGCGTTGATCAGGGCCCGCTTGATGGCCTGCTTGATCCACCACGAGGCGTAGGTGCTGAACCGGGCGCCCTGCGCGGGATCGAACCCTTCCACGGCCCGCATGAGGCCGATGTTGCCCTCTTCGATGAGATCGGTGAGTGAAAGTCCCCGCCCGCCGTAGTTCTTGGCGATGGAAACCACCAGGCGAAGGTTGGAGCGGATCATCCGCTCACGGGCCTGCGGGCAGGACTCGTTGATGATCTTCCAGCCCAGATCGCGCTCTTCCTCGGCGGTGAGCAGCGGGGTGCGGTTGATCTCTTTCAGGTAGAGTTGAATGTCCGACTGGACGGAACGACTGCCGGTTAGGCCCGGCTTGGATCCACGTGTACGAGGCAATTGTCTACCACCCTCTCCCGGCGAGAACCGCCGCCTCCCTACGACACCGTCGCAACCTCCTCCGTTGCGGTCGGTTACCTATCCGTATATCCCCGTCATGGGGATGCATCGACATGGGGAAAGAGGTGCTTGAGTGCGGAACACTGGGCACCACTCCCCACATTCACTTTGACACGCATATCCGGGGATGCAACCCTTCCCGTCAGAAAAAATGCAAAACCATGGTCCTCCGGCAATTACCGTTAAGGTAGGCCGCCGATGTACACTCCGAACACCCCTCGCACACCCGAACCGGGGGCATTTCCGGGCGTATCGGGGATCAGCACCCTGATGAACCACGACCTGACACCCTTTCTCGACGAATGGCCCTACCAGCCCGGCCAACTGACGGCACGTATTGTTCGTGGTCTGGATGGGTCCGATAAGGTTCAGGTCCGCCTTGATCTTGGCATCCTTCAGCTCAACGCCGACGGCCATCCGGCGGGAAATCCACCCCCGGGATACCCCAGCCTGCTCGAATACCTCGAGGATCAGATCGACGCCGGACGCGATGGGGCGGGGCGTGAGGGCGAATCCGACCAGCGGCGTCAACTCACCCCCGAGGAATGCCGTCAACTTCGTGAAGAGGCGGTCCAGTATTACCACCGGTACCTGGCCCTGCTGGTGCTGGAGGACTTTGACCGGGTGGTGCGCGACACGACCCGTAACCTGCGGGTGCTCGACTTGTGCGCCAAGCACGCCGAGGAGGACGACGACCAGGAGGTCCTCGAGCAGTTCCGCCCGTACATCGTGATGGTGCGGGCGCGGGCGCTGGCCAGCCGCGCGATCCTCGACGATGAGCCCCGGGCGGCGATCGTCGCGCTCGACGACGCGCTCGACGCGCTGCAGCGGCACTTTGTCGACGCGGGGCTGCCTCAGGCCTTCGAGCAGTCCAACGAGGTGCAGATGCTCCGCGGGATGCGTGACTCGCTGACGCCCAAGCTGCCCGTCAGCCCCCAGGCCGAGCTGCGCGAGCGCCTCCGCCAGGCGATCACCCACGAGAACTACGAGCTGGCGGCGATCCTCCGCGACGAACTCAAGCAGTTCCCGGAGAAGGGTTAACCCGCTCGCCCCGGCGCGTCAGCGCCTCCATCACTTCCTGCTCCATGGCGACGGCGGTGGCAATCTCCTCGACCGTCACGTGGTCGGCCCCCAGTTGCATCGCCTGCACCTTGCCCGACAGGTACCCCGTGCGCACCGCGATGAAGACCTTCGGGGCCACGCGGCGGATCGCCTGAACCGCGCGGAGCATGATCTCGCTGTCGGGGATGGTGATGACGACGGCGTCGGCGTCGCGGATGCCCGCCGATTCGAGCACTTCGCTGTTGGTGATATCGCCATACACCACGCGACGCCCCAAGCCCGATTGTCGTTCGACCGTGCGCGGATTGAGTTCGACGACCGTAAAAGGCACGCCCTTGGTCAGCAGCCGATCGGCCAGCGCCCTCCCGACGGGCCCGATGCCCGCGATGATGACGTGCGCGGGGGCCACGGGCACGGGCTCGTCGGCGTTGTCGGGGGCGGTCTCGGTGAGGGGCGTGATCCGCGGCACGCGCGCCAGGCGCACGGTGGACAGACGGTGGCCCCATTCGTGCGCGGGGCGCACGAGCATGGGCGAGATGATGAGCGTGCAGACCACCACGCCCGTGAGCACGCCCATGGTGTGCTCGCTGATCACGCCCGTCTCTAAGGCCTGCGAGGCGAGTACCAGCGTGAACTCGCCGGCGTTGGCGAGGTAGATACTGGTGAGGAGCGCCCCCGAGGCGGTCATGCCCTGAAGCCAGCCGCTGCCGCCGATCGTCACCACCTTCAGGCTCATCAGCATGCCCACGCCCAGCAGCACGACCCACCAGTTCTCGAGCACGATACCCGGGGCGATCCGCAGCCCCACCGCCGTGAAAAAGACGGCCATGAGCACGTCGCGCACCGGCGCAAGCTGGCCGGCGAGTTGAAAGCGATAGGGCGTGCCCGCGAGCAGAAAGCCCGCAATGAAGGCGCCCATCTCGGGGCTAAAGCCGAGCTTGGTCGTAATCACCGCGGCCCCGAAGGCCACCGCCCCCGACACGATCAGCACCAGTTCGTTTGATCCGCTGCGGGCGACGATCCGCATCGCGCGGGGCAGCAGGTACCGCCCCAGCAGCACCATGAGGAACACGCCCGCCACGCCCAGCATGCCCCGGGCGGCAACCTCGACCCAGCGGGGCATCCCCTCGAACCAGCCCGCCTCTTCGGGGGCGATGCCCGTCTTCCATCGAGCCAGCACGGGGATGAGCGCGAGGTAGAGCACCGCGAAGAGGTCCTGCACGATCGCCACGCCCAGCCCCACGCGCGCGTGGAGCGAGCGCGATTCGCGGCGTTGCTGCACGATGCGCACGAAGACCGCCGTCGATGACATCGACACGCCCATCGCCACGGCGAGGGCCGACTGCACATCGAGGGGCGTGAGCGCGAGCAGCCCCCACGTGACGAAGAGCACCCCCAGCGTCGAGATCGCCCCGATGGCCATGATGTGCACCAGGCCCCGGCGCATGACCGTCAGGTCCATGTGCATGCCGATGCCCGCCATGAGCAGGATGATCGCGATGCTCGAGATCTGGTCGATCGTCTCGCCCCCGGGGATCAGCCCCAGCGCGTGCGGGCCGATCAGCACCCCCGCGATGAGATAACCGGGGATCGCGTCGATCCGGACGACCTGAAAGACCCAGGCCACCACCGCCGCCACGCCCATCACGATCACCAGGTCGGTGGCCAGGGCCATGCCGTCGGCGCTGGCCAGGAGGTGCGTCATCACGCGGTCACCCCCTGCGTGGCGCGCGGGCCCTCCCATCGCTTGGCCAGTACGGCCAGGAGCGTGAGATCCGCGGGCGTCACGCCCTCGAGCCGCCCGGCCTGCCCGAGCGTCGCCGGGCGGAACTTCGCCAGCGCGTGGCGGGCCTCGGTGCGGAGACTCTCGAGCGCGTGGTAGTCGATCGAATCGGGGATGGGCTTGTGCTCGTAGCCGGCCAGGCGCTTGACCTCGGCCCGCTGGCGGATGATGTACGCCTCGTAACTGCGCTCGGCGTGGGCGGTGAGCCACACGTCATCGCGGAGCGTGCGCAAGGGTTCGTGCGCGTGCATCGCCTCGCGCATCTGGGCGAGGGTCAGGCGGCCGGCGCGGGCGTCGGCGCCCACGCCGCGGGGCACGTCCAGCGCGGCGCCAATGTCGTGCAGTTGCTGTTGACGCTGCACATAGCGCCGCTCGCGCAGGCGCCCCAGGGGCGTGGTCGAGAGCAGCCCCAGTCGCTGAGCGATCGGGGTGAGTCGATCCGCGCTGTTGTCGGCGCGCAGCAGCAGCCGGTGCTCGGCGCGGCTGGTGAACATGCGATACGGCTCGACGGGCGTCTTGGTCACCAAGTCGTCCATCAGCACGCCGATGTACGCCTCTTCGCGCCCCAGCACTAGTTCATCCCCGCCGCTCACCAGGAGCGCGGCGTTGATGCCCGCGATGATCCCCTGGGCCGCGGCTTCTTCGTACCCGCTGGTGCCGTTGATCTGACCGGCGAGGAAGAGCCCGCGCACGAGGCGCGTCATGCCCGTGGCGCGGATCTGGTGCGGACGCACCATGTCATACTCGACCGCATAGCCAGGGCGCAGGATCACCGCCCGCGAGCAACCGGGCATCATCCGCACGAGGCGTTCCTGCACGTCGGCGGGAAGGCTCGTCGAGATGCCGTTGCAGTAGATCCAATCGCTCTCGTGGCTCTCGGGCTCGAGGAAGACGCCGTGGGTCTCGCGCTCGGCGAAGCGCACGACCTTGTCCTCGATCGAGGGGCAATAGCGCGGGCCCGACGAGGTGATCTGCCCGCTGAACATCGGCGCGCGGTCGAGGTTCGCACGGATCAGTTCGTGCATCTCGGGCGTTGTGTTGGTCTGGTGGCAGCAGACCTGCGGCAAAGCGGGGAAGCGAACCAGCGACGGCGCGGCTTCATCAACCGCCTCGCCCGAGAGCGTCAGATCGCTGAAGGGCTGCGCGGGGTCGTCGCCATGCTGGGGGGTGAGCGTTTCCCAGTCGATCGAATCTCGCGCCAGGCGCGGCGGGGTGCCGGTCTTGAGCCGCCCCAGTTCAAAGCCAAGGTCGGCCAGCGCGCCCGAGATGCCCAGCGCGGGGGCCTCGCCGTGCCGACCGCCGGGCGTCTGGCTGGTGCCCGTGTGCATGAGCCCACGCATGAAGGTGCCAGTGGTGAGCACGACCGCGCCCGCGTGGAGCGTGAGGGGCACATCGGTGAGGATCGGGCGCGGGCCGCGGCCTTCTGGCCACTGGCCCGTGGCGCGCGTGAGCGGGGCGATGACGACGCCGCGGATCTCGCCCCCTTCGACGAGCAGTTGCTCGACCGAGCCGGCGATGACCTGGATCTCGGGGCGCGAAGCGATGAGTTGACGGATGCACCGGGCGTAGGCGAGTTTGTCGCACTGGGCCCGCGGGCCGTGCACGGCGGCGCCCTTGCTGGTGTTGAGCACGCGGAACTGGATACCCGTGGCGTCGGTGGCCAGACCCATGAGCCCGCCCAGGGCATCGACCTCGCGGGCGAGTTGGCCCTTGGCCAGCCCGCCGATGGCGGGGTTGCAGGACATGACGCCGACGCTGCCCGGGTCGAGCGTGACGAGGGCGACGCTGGCGGGCGTGCCCAGACGGTTGGCCGCCGCCCACGCGGCTTCGACGCCCGCGTGCCCCCCGCCCACCACGATGACATCGAACCGATTTGGCACGGGCAAGGGTACGCGTTTCGGGGGCGATGGCCCGGGTGGTATGGTGTGGGCGTGGGCACGCCCTTCCGACCACCCTGGTGGGTTCCCAACGCGCTGACGCTGCTGCGCCTGGCGATCGCGGGGTATTTCCCCTTCGCCGCCGCCGGGTGGCGCCTGCCCCTGGTGCTGGTCGCCGCCGCCAGCGACTGGGCCGACGGGGCGATTGCGCGACGGTTCAAGTTGACGAGTTGGGTGGGGTCGCTGATGGACGGCATCGCGGACAAGGCCGTCACGCTGAGCGTGCTCGCGACCTTCGCTCACGAGGGGGTCATGGCCTGGTGGCACCTTGGGTTGGTGCTGTCGCGCGACGTGACGGTCGGGGTGATCGCGGCCTTGACCGCGCTGTGGCGCGAATGGGCGCAGTTTAAATCCATGACCGCCCGCTGGCCGGGCAAACTGACGACCGCCGGGGTCTTTGTGCTGATGGGCGTGCTGCTGGTCGCGCCGGCGTATGCGCCGTGGGCGCTGTGGCCGACGATCGCGCTGAGCGTGATCGCGGGGATCGATTACTTCATGCAGTTCCGGCGGACGAACCGGGCGCTGCGTCGGAGCCCGCGTTTGGGGCCACGTTTGGGGCCGGAGGATTCGCCCGATTCGCCTCGAGTTCGGCCTTGAGTTTGGCGGGGACGTCTGCCACTCCGAAAAACCAGTAACCCCAAGCGATGGAGAGGGCGAGAATGCCTACGGGCGCGATCGAAGCTGCTACGTGCAGACCAGTCGGTCTTGGGTACCATCGAAAGAACGACATCGCGGGGCAACCCAGATCGAAGACGAGCGCGATGGCGAAGAGAATTGTCGCCACGTTGATCGTGCCTTGATATCGGTTCGCGCGCTGGATGACCCACCCTTGCGTGCGCCATTCCAGGCGCCTAAAGAATCGAGCCGCATAGATGATGTGCGCGTAGGCAAGGGTGTCGATCGACACTTCGATCGCTACGACGCCCCACTTATGCAAGAGCCAACGCGGCCCAAATCCCGACATACTGACGACATTAAGCACGACGAAGAGCAGGCCGGTCCACAGCGCATCGCGGCCATTCCGCATTTCAAGCCGATCTTCCTTGGGCGCCTGCGTCAGAAGCCACCATGACACCAAGTAGACCAACACTCCCAGTGGTATCAGCGCCGAGACAACTCCCATCGACAAGTAGGAAATCACTGACCCAAAGAACATACTCTCGATCTCTTGAGCGATATCCAAGCTATTCGAGATCAGAAAAAAACAAAGAACAAGAGAAACGCGAGAAAGGCATCCACCGCGGCGTACGCCCCCCAGCGCAGCCAGCGTGATGCCCAGTAGGTGCGTTTGAGCCACGCCCGATCCGCCGCCCTGAGCAAGCCGTACGGCGGGCAAGTCAGTATTCGATCAAAGCCGCATTCGGGGCAGGGGGCCTCTCGCGCGATCCCCGCGAGTTCATAGCCGCAGTCGAAACACTTCCCCCCACCGCCGCGGCTGATGATACTTTGTGTGTTGATTTCTTCGGGCCAGCGCATGGGCCGCAGTCTACGACGAAACCGACCCCGTTTAAAACGGGAATCCGTCCGCCCGACAGCCTCTTTGGTCGGGGTGGCTCAGGCGTCCCGCCTGAGCATTCGCTGTTCGATCGAAGACACCACGGTTCGCGAAAATGCGGCGGGCGGTGGCACGCGGCATCAGATCCGCCACGATGCTGGGCAAGCAGCCCGAGCGTGAGCGAGGGCTTTCTTGGCTCAATAACACCTGAGTAGGAGGGCCCTCCCTGACGGTCGGGCTGCATGCCGGACACCACGCGCCGCGAAGACGCGTCGTGTGGTGGCACCCATCGGCGAGCGGTTGCACACGCCAGCGGGTGGTGGCACGGGCTTCGGATCAGGCTCGATGCGGGGCAAGCAGCCCGAGCGTGAGCGAGGGCTTTCTTGGCCGATAAAGAAGTAGATGGCCCTCCCTGACGGTCAGGCTGCATGTTGGAATCAGGACACCACGCGCCACGCAGCCGCGGCGGGTGGTGGCACCCGGATCGGGCAAGCTAGCTTCCTTCCACTCGGCTCAGTGCGCGTTGCGGTGCAAGAACCCGCGGAAGAGGGTGAGCCACAAAATCTTGATGTCGAACCAGATCGACCAGTGCCGGATGTAGAAGAGGTCGAGCTGGAGGCGTTTGCGCAGGCTCGTGTCGCCGCGGAGCCCGTTGACCTGGGCCCAGCCGGTGATGCCGGCCTTGACGTGCTGGCGGAGCATGTAGCCGCGCCAGTCGTCGCGGAAGCGCTGGATGAGTTCGGGGCGTTCGGGGCGCGGGCCCACGAGGCTCATCTCGCCGCGCAGCACGTTGAGGAGTTGCGGCAGTTCGTCGAGGCTGGTGCGCCGCAGCCAACGCCCGATGGGCGTGATGCGCGGGTCTTCGCGCTGCGTCCACGTGGGCGTCTGCTCATCTTCGGCGGCGAACATCGTGCGGAACTTATAGATATTGAACTCTTCACCGCCCAGGCTCACCCGGCGCTGTTTGAAGATCACCGGCCCGGGGCTGGTGAGGCGCACGAGCAGCGCGGTGGCGAGCATGACGGGCGAGAAGAGGACCAGGGCAAAGACCGCCCCGCCCACGTCGAGCAGGCGCTTGGCCGCCCCGCCCAGGCCGTAGAGCGGGCTCTCGCGCACGCTGAGGATGGGCATGCCCTCGAGTTCGCTCACGCTCATGCTCTGGGGCATGTATCGCGGGTGCACGTCGGGCACGATGCGCACATCGACCACGTAGCGCTCGAGGCGCTTGAGCAGCTCGGGGATGCACGCGGCGCAGGCGTTGGGCAGCGCGAGGTAGACCGCGTCGGGCTCGCCCTCGTCCTCCATGATGCGCTCGAGGTCGCCCAGCCCGCCCAGCACCGGTCGCCCGTTGCACTCGACCCCTTCGCCCACGCTCTCGCGGTGCGAAATGAAGTAGTCGACGTGGATGCCCGTCCAGGTGTTGCGCTCGAGCGTGCGGCAGACGATCCGCCCCAAGCGGCCCGTCCCGATCACCGCCACGTGACGCAGGTTGTGCCCGCGGCTGCGGATCGCCCGCAACCCCAGGCGAAACGCCGTGCGGAAGACCCCCACCGCAATGACCATGACCACGCCCAGCGCGAGGATCTGCGTCTTGGCCGCTTCGCCCGCGAGTTCGCCCTGAGCCTTGTCGATAAGTTCGGGCCCGATGAGCCAGAGCGCGACGATGACACCCACGATGGTGGCGGCGGTCCCCTTGGCCACCTGGCGCATCTCGCCCACCACGCTGCGGTCGCGCCAGGGTTGATACAGCCCGAAGATCCAGAACGAATACAGGGCGATGGGGACGGCGATGGGCGCGATGGGCTCGCGGACCCAGGTGTCCCAGGCCTGGGGCATGGCCCCCTCGACCCAATACCGGCGGATGAACCACGCCGCGTAGCACGCGCCCACCACGACGCACGCGTCCATGACGCTCAGGAGCCAGACGAACAACTGATGGCGTTGTTTCAGCACGCGGGTCGATCCTCAACTCATCTCGCCAATGGCTGGCGACCCGGACTCCCCCGGGGAACTCACTGTCGTTTCTCGGGGGCGGGTTGTCAACCGCCCATCAGGCCGACCGGGGGCTGGCCCCGGGCCACTCCGACGCCGCACGAGGAGCAGGGCCCTTCGCGGCGGCATCTTGCAGCGCCCGTCGTTCCGCGTCGCTCAGGGCGTCGGCGGGCGGGGGCACGATCTTCACAATAGCGTATAAGTCGCCCTGACGCCCGTGGGAGTCCTTCAGGCCCATGCCGCGGCAGCGCAGGCGACGCCCGCTGGCCGTGCCGGGCGGGAAGGCCACCTCGACCGAACCATCAAGCGTGGGGATTGCAATCTGGGCGCCGAGCGTGGCTTCGGCAATAGTGAGGGGGACATCGATGTAGAGGTCAAGCCCGCGTCCGGTCTCGCTGTGCTCGCCGCGCCGAAAGAGCGGGTGCGCTCCAACGTGGATCGTGAGGAGCAGGTCGCGCTCGGCGCCGCGCGAGCCGACGACCTTGCGCATGCGAAGCGTCGTGCCGTCGTCGGTCCCGGGTGGGATCGTGACCTCGATCGTGCGCGAGCGGTCGGTGTCGTCGAGGCGCAGGTGCTCGGTGCCGCCTCGGGCCGCGGTCATGAAACTGACGCTGATCTCGTGCGTGGCGGGCGGGGGCTCGGGTGCGCGTTGGGCGGGCCCGTGGCGGGGGCGCGGGCCATGCTGGCCTTTCGCGCCGAAGATTGATTCAAAGACCGAGCCCAGATCGTCCGAGTCGAAATCGACCCCGCCCACGCCGGTGGCGTGGCGCCACGCCTGCTGGCTGGTATACCCGCCGCCCCCCGGCGCGGCGCCGGCCTTCACGCCCGCCTCGCCGTGGTGGTCGTACAACTTGCGGGTGCGTTCGTCGCTGAGCACGTCGTAGGCGTTCTGGATCTCGTTGAACTTCGCTTGCGCCTCGGGGGCCTTGTTCACGTCGGGGTGGTACTGGCGCGCCAGGGCCCGGTAGGCCTTGCGGATCTGATCCGGGGTGGCGTCGCGCGTCACCCCCAAAACCTCGTAGTAATCCTTCGACGCCATGGCGGGGCGATTCTAGGTTTGCGTCAACGATGTCCAGCGTCAAAAACACGCGAAGCCCGGCGGATGGCCGGGCTTCGCGGAAGCGATCGTGATCAGGGACGATTTCCCATGGTCTTACTTGGGCTCGGCGTTCTGCTTGGCCTCCAACTCGGCCTGCATCTTCTTCTTGGCCTCGAGCTGGGCGGCCTCGTCCATCGTCGGCGCGGCCTCGGGCGTCGCGGCGACTTCAAGCACCTGGACATCGAAGATCAGGTTCGCGTTGCGGGGAATGAGCGGCGGGTTTCCCTGCTCCTTGTAAGCAAGGGCCGAGGGGATGAGCAGTCGACGGATCTGGCCGCGCTTGGCGTCCGCCATGGCCAGCGTCCAGCCGTCGATCAGCTTGCGATCGTGCCTGTAGGTGAAGGGAACGCCCCGCTCGTACGAGCTGTCGAAGATCTTTCCGTCCTCGAGGTAGCCGATGTAATGAACGCTGACGGTGTCGCTGCCGCTGGCGACGTCGCCGCTGGTCTGCGAGGGGTACTCGATCACCGCGACCCCGCCCGGGTGGCGGATGACGCTGACACCCGAGTCGGTGCGAACGAAGGTCGTGGGCGTGCCGCCCCAGGCAACCTTGCCGTCGGCGTCGGTGCCCGTATCGGTGATAGTGAGCCCGTCGGCGTTGAGGGTCATCTGGCTGGTCATCGTGGAGGCGAAGCCTACGAAGGTGGGATAAGGATGGGGAGTCGCGCCCGACCACGAGCCGTCCTTGCCGTCGATCGCCAGGTTCAGCGTGGCCACGAGATCGTCGGTGGTGAGCGCGGCGGGGAAGGCCTCGGGGGCGGCCCACATGCCGGCCAGTTGCATCGCCGCGCCGCGCGGGCGACGGAACTCGAGGGTCTGAAGCTGGATCTTGCCGTTGGCACGATAGAGACGCCAGATGGCCTGGCGATAGGGACGGTTGAGCTGCCCCTCGCGGCTCAGTTCGACGTACATCGCGTTACGGACCGTGCCAAATGCCACGGGGGCCACGTGCATCGTGACCGTGGTCGACTCGTTCGCCGCGCCGTATAGCCGCATGGGTGCGGCGGTTTTCCACGACCCGGTGAGAGCATCGCCCAGGGCGCCGATCTCGGGGTCGGTCCAGGCGGTGCGGACGATGGGGTTGGCCGAGAGGGTCTTGGGGGCGTCCTGGGCCACCGCGACGCCGGCCAGGCCAAGGCCGGCCAGGAGAGATAACAACACGATTCGCTTGGACATGATTCGAAGGCTCCTCAGTGGATCCGCCCGGGCGTGCGCCGGGGGTGTGGGGTTCAGGCCAGGTCGGGGAAGAGGTTGCGCACCGTCCCCACGAGGTCTTTCACGTGGCTGACGGATTCGTCCATGAATTTCTGCTCTTCGGCGTTCATTTTGAAGGTCAGAACCTTCTCGATGCCGCCTGCGCCGATCAGGGCGGGCACCCCGACGAAGTAGCCCTTGCCCTTCTGGCCGGGGGCGATGCCAAACTCATCCTCGCAGTAGGCGGCGGAGGCGATGACGCGCTTCTTATCGCGGACGATGGCCTCGACCATCTGGATGGTGCCGCTGGCGGGGGCGTAGTACGCGCTGGTGCCCATGAGATTGACGATCTCGCCGCCGCCGACCTTGGCCCGCTGGACGCAGGCGTCGATCTTCTCCTTGGGGAGGAGGTCGGTGACGGGGATGCCGCCAACGCTGGTCAGACGGGGTAGGGGGACCATGTCGTCGCCGTGCCCGCCCAGGAGGAGGGCGGTGATGTCCTCGACGGAGCAGTTGAGTTCCATGGAGAGGAAGGTCTTGTAACGGGCCACATCGAGAGCGCCGGCCTGGCCCATCACGCGGTGCGTGGGGAAGCCGGTGACCTTCCACGCGGTGTAAACCATCGCGTCGAGGGGGTTGCTGACGACGATGACGTGGGCGTTGGGGGCGAACTCGCGGACCTTGAGCGAGACGTCCTTGACGATGACGACGTTGGTCTTGATGAGGTCGTCGCGCGACATGCCGGGCTTGCGGGGCATGCCCGCGGTGATCACGACCACGTCGCTGTTGGCGATGTCCTTGTAGTCGCTGGTGCCGGTGATGCGGGCGTCGAAGCCCTCGATGGGGCTGCAGCAGGCCAGGTCGAGGGCCTTGCCCTTGGCCACGCCGACACGATCGGGGATGTCGAGGAGAACGATGTCGCCCAGTTCCTTGGCCGCGGCCCAGTGGGCGCAGGTCGCGCCGACGTTGCCCGCCCCAATGATGCTGATCTTCGCTCGCTTGGTCGCCATGAATCGTCGCTCCGGTGGTGCTGTTCGACAAGGAATGGGTTGCGATGAAAACCGATCCTAGGCGTTCGATACCGGTTTTCGGGCCCGTCGATGCTCGCGCGAAAAAAAAGCCCCGGAGCGAAATGCTCCGGGGCCTTGTGATTCACGAAATCGAAGGAGGGATTAGCGACGGCGACGGCCGGCCACGATCCCGCCCAAGCCCAGCAGCGCCAGCGCGCCGGGGGTGGGGATGATCTGGCCCGTCACGCCCGTGGCGCGATCCGCAAAGCCCGTCTGGAAGAAGTTCTGCGCACCGAAGACGAGCTGCACAAGGGCGCCCGAGTAGGGAGGCCCACCCGGAAGACCCATGTTCCACGCGCCGGCGGCGGTGCCGTCGAAGGTGCCGTCGCCCAAACCGTTGTCGTTCAGGAAGACGTTGCTCATGGACCCATTGAAGTTGAGGAAGAGGCCCTGGCTGTTGGGAGTGGCGGTCCAGAAGCCATTGAGGTCAGCGGTGATGGTGTCGCCGTCGGCGTCGGTGACGACGACGCTGCCCACGCCCAGGCCAAACTCGTTGCCGGGGGTGGCGTTGATGACGTTCACCGAGACGTTGACGACCATGTTGGCCGTGCCCTGCGTGACGAACCCGTTCTGGAACGAGGCGTCACCCGTGGGCGAGACCAGTCGAGACGTGGTGCCCCAGCTGCGAAGGCCGCCGGGACCCTGATCCACCGCAACGGCGGAGAAGGAGCCGACGCCCGGGGACGCCTGGGTGTACGTGCCCGCGAGGTCATCGTACGAGAACGTCGCGATGACCGTGGCGCTCGCCGTCGAGGCGATAGCCCCGCCCGCAAGGGCGACGATCAGAGCAACACTGCGAATCGACATGGACATTGAAATCCCTCCTCTAACGTCGCTGCCGGTACGGCAGAGACAGAATCACGAATGCCGGGTCTCTCGGGCCGGCTGTCTAAGTATGTCATGTCAGGAACTTGAAGGCAATACCAAATCGAACCATTGGCAAAAATTGCCCTATGGGACCGGGCGCAGCCCCCCGAAATAAGTGCGACGCACTCGTCCGAGAAATCCCTTTTCACCGAACGTCGACCGTACGATCTGGGCGATACCCTGAAGGGTATGGAAATTGACCCTGGTGCTCTCTCTCCCGCGGATCGGTACAAGTTGCTGATCGGCTGCATCGTGCCGCGCCCCATCGCGGTGGTGGCGACGCGCAGTACAGATGGGCGTATCAACCTGGCCCCCTTCTCGTTTTTCTGCGGCGTGGGATCGAACCCCATGACGCTGCTCTTCTGCCCGGCGAACAAGCCCGACGGCAGCGAGAAGGACACGCTGCGCAACTGCAAATCTGTGAATGATGGCGGCACGGGCGAGTTCGTGGTGAATGTCGCGCCCGAAGCGATCATCCGCCAGGTCGTCGCCGCGGCCGAGCCGCTCGAGTTTGGCGCATCCGAGTTTGATCTGACGGGGCTGACACCCGCGTCTTCGCGTGTGGTGAAGGCGCCGCGGCTGCGTGAATCGCCGGTGTCGTTCGAATGCCGCACGCTGCAGGTGATCCGCACGAACCCGGGCGCGCCCGCGGGCGGGAATGTGGTGCTGGGCGAGGTGGTGCACGTGCACGTGCGCGACGATCTGATCAACGATCGCCTGCACACCGACCCGGGGCTTCTCAATGCGGTGGGTCGGATGGGTGGCTTGGCGTACTGCCTGACGCGCGACCGGTTCGAGTTGCCCATGGGGGTCGCCGCGCTGGAACAACGCCCCGCGGAATGATCGAAGGTGCCCGAAGCATGGACGGTCGTGCGCGACGAGAAGCCGCGGCGCAGGCTCGCTTCGACCGGCGAGCGCCGAGTGATGGCGTCGATGTCGTTGACAAAAAAGAACCGGCCCCCGTCGCAAGGACGAGGGCCGGTGAATCGAGCGGAGGTTGCGAAAAACTTAGCGGCGGCGACGCAGGCCGACCAGGCCGGCGACGCCGATGAGGGCGATCGAGCCGGGGGTGGGAACGATCTGAGCCGTGATGCCCGTGGCGCGGTTGGCGAAGGGCGTCTGGAAGAAGTTGGCTCCGCCGAAGACGAGCTGCACGAGAGCGCCCGAGAAGACGGGGCCGCCGGGGAGGTTCATATCCCACGCACCGCCAGCGGTGCCGTCGAACGTGCTGTTGACAACGGAAACGAGCTGCACGTTACTGAGTGCACCGTTGAAGAAGATGAAGCCGGGGCCGGGGTAGAACCAAGTGCCGCTGATCGTGCCGGTGACGAAGTCGCCATCACGGTCGGTCGCGGTGAAGGTGCCCGAACCCGACGCCATCTGCCCGTTGATCGGGACGACGCTCAGGGACAGGTTGAAGCTCGCGGGATCGAGGCCGCCCTCGAAGCCGGGTTCAAACGTGGCGGACGAAACGCCAGGGCCGACGAGACGCGACGTGTTCCCCGAGGAACGGAGGAACGCGTTGTTGACGGCGCTCGCCGTGAACATGCCCGCGTTGTACCCGCCCGCGAGATCGTCGTACGTCAGCGTGGCGAGCACGTCGGCGTTGGCCGACGATGCCGCGATACCGGCGATCGAGATCAGACCGATGGCAAACTTCTTCGAAACGTTCATTGACTCACTCCTCCCGCTCTCTTCCAACCGGCGAAACACAGCCGGCCAGTGTCGTTGTCTTACAACTACACGGGACTCTCCAACCCCGTGCATGGTCATTGTGGCACGCCTTGCCGAACCTGTCAACGCAGAATCCGCGCTTGGTCACGCAATTCCTGACGAAATCTGACTAGTCGCGTCCAAGAACACCTAATCCGGGGGATTCACGTCGGCAAAGCTCCCGTGCGACTGAACGTATCCCTAATTCATTTCAATGGTTATGCACCATTGGTCATCGGTTCGACAACGAACCGGCTGAAAACAAAGAAGCCCCCGGGCGGTGGGACCCGGGGGCTCAGGGAGGTGCGGGGGTCGCGGCATCAGGGCCAAAGCCCAAATCCAACGCCCCCGCGGTGGGTGGCTCTAAGTAGTCTGGAGACTGCGGAGGTCGCCGTCCCGCGGCCGGATGTGCCATGGGTCGTGTGCCGACTCAGGCTCCTCCTTGGCGGTGACCCTCATGCCCCCTGTTAGGGGGTTATCGGGCCACGGGTCCTCCCATCGAGCGTCGTGGCGTGAGCCGCGACGTGGTTCGCCGAACTGGTCTTGAGCGGGCCAAGCGGTGGGTCGGCGGGCGATCCTCGCCGCCGCCCCAGCACGCATCCATTCGTGGCTGGCTCTTTGCTGTCCCGGGTCAGGCCCGGCCCAGGTTCGGCGACCTCCGCAATCTCCTCGTGTTGAGTGGTGAACAGCGCGTAACGAAACAACGGTGGTCGTGATGCGTGGGGCGGCTCAGGAGCAGCCCATGCTGTTGCCGCAGTTGAGGCACTTGTAGCAGGTGCCGCTGCGGACGGTGACATTGCCGCAGACATCGCACGCGGGGGCGTCGCCGACGCGGTCCATGTAGTCCGAGAGCATGCTCGCGGACGACGTCACGACATCAATCTCGGTCTGGGTCTGCGTGATATGGATGGCCGCGACGGTGTCCGGGCGGGGCGCGTGCCCCTTGGGCTCGCCCGCCGCCGAAAGATCCATGCGCATGCCTGGCGCACCGCTGGTTTCAGAAGGACGGCTGGGGGCGTTGGCCTCGCGATAGCCGGGGACGAACTGCATGCCCATCCAGCGGAAGATGTAGTCGACGAGGCTCTTGGCGAAGGGGATGTCGCGGTTCTCGGTGATGCCCGCGGGCTCGAATCGCTGGTGGCTGAACTTGCCCACAAGGCTCTCGATCGGCACGCCGTATTGGAGCGCGACGCTCGTCGCGGTGCCCAGGCTGTCCATGAGCCCGCCGATGGTCGAGCCCTCCTTGCTCATGGTGATGAAGAGCTCGCCGGGGGCGCCGTCCTCATACAACCCCACCGTCAGGTACCCCTCGTGCCCGGCGACATTGAACTTGTGGGTGACGCTGTGGCGTGTGTCGGGGAGGCGACGTCGGCGGGCACGCCGCGGCTCAACGGGGGCAATCGCCGCCGCAGCCGCCGGCGCGGGCACCGGGATCGAGGGCTGGGGGAAAGGGGCGGGGGCCTCGGCCTTGGGCGAGGCGTCCATCTTGGCTTCCTTCTTCGCCTCGTCGGTGGTGGCGGAGAGGGGCTGGCTGAGCTTGCACCCGTCGCGGTAGAGGGCGTTGGCCTTGAGGCCCAGCTCCCACGAGAGGCGGTAGCAGTCCTTGATGTCCTGCACGCTCGACTCGTTGGGCAGGTTGATGGTCTTGGAGATCGCGCCGCTGATGAAGGGCTGAGCCGCGGCCATCATGCGCACGTGCCCCTCGGGGGCGATGAAGCGCTTGCCGTGCTTGCCGCACTTGCTGGCGCAGTCGAAGACCGCGAGGTGCTCGTCCTTGAGGCCGGGGGCGCCCTCGATGGTCGCCGTGCCGCAGACCAGCGTGTTGAGATTCTCGACGACATCGGCGGAGAGGCCCAGGTGCGTGAGCAGGTTGAAGGACGAGTCGGTCTGCGCGACGGCGGGGTCGACCCCGCAGGCACGCAGCGCGTCGGGCGAGAGGGCCCACCCGCTGAAGGCGAAGGAGAGTTCGAAGACGCCCGGGAGGCTCTCGGTGATGCGGGCCAGATCGTTGTCGCTCAGGCCGCGCCGCTTGAGCCAGGTCGCCAGCGTGTCGCGCGGCTGCAGATCGGGCGCGCCCGCGGGCATCGGCACACCCAGGTGCAGCGCGCCCAGCAGGTGCTCCATGATCGCCTTGGCCTGGGCGCTGGTGTAGCCCAGCGCGGCGAGGGCGGGACGCACGGATTCGTTGGCGATCTTGAAGTAGCCGCCGCCGGCGAGTTTCTTGAACTTGACCAGCGCGAAGTCGGGCTCGACGCCGGTGGTGTCGCAGTCCATCAGCAGGCCGATGGTGCCGGTGGGCGCGATGACGCTGACCTGGGCGTTGCGATAGCCGTGCTTCTCGCCCAGGGCCAGGGCGTCGTCCCACGCGCCGACGGCCCGGTCGAGCAGGGTGAGAGCGTTGGCGATGCGCGACGAGCCATCGCGGAGCAGCGCGTGGTCGATCGGGACCGGTGTGATCCGCAGGCCTTCGTAGGCCTTGCTCGAGCGCGCCTCGCCCCGGGCCGCGAGGCGGTGGTTGCGGATGACCCGCAGCATGTTCTCGCGCTCGGGGGCGTAGCCGGGGAAGGCGCCCAGTTGGGCGGCCATGAGCGCGGACATGCGGTACGAACGCCCCGTGAGGATGGCGGTGAGGACGGCGCACAAGGCGCGGCCTTCGTCGCTGTCATACGCCACGCCCGCCTGCATGAGCAGCGCGCCCAGGTTGGCATAGCCCAGGCCCAGCGTGCGGTACTTGTAGGAGAGTTCGGCGATCTCGCGGCTGGGGAACGAGGCCATCAGCACGCTGACCTCGAGCACGATGGTCCACAGATCGGTGGCGTGCTCGAAGCGCTCGACATCGAAGGCGCGGGCCTTGGCGTCGTAGAACCGCAGGACATTGAGCGAGGCGAGGTTGCACGCCGTGTTGTCGAGGAACATGTACTCGCTGCACGGGTTGCTGGCGTTGATGCGCCCCGCGCCCGGGCAGGTGTGCCACGCGTTGATGGTGGTGTCGAACTGAACGCCCGGGTCGGCGCAGCGCCAGGCGGCGTAGCCGATCTGCTCCCAGAGTTCGTTGGCGTCGAGGGCGCGGGCGGCCTTGCCGCTGGTGCGGTAGCGCGTCTCCCACACGCCGCGCGCGTCGAGGGCGTCGAAGAAGGCATCGGGGACGCGCACGGAGTTGTTGGAGTTCTGCCCGCTGACGGTCTGGTAGGCCTCGCCGTTGAAGTCGTAATCGAGCTCGAGGTGGAAGCGATCGCACTGGGTGGCGAGGTCGGGGTCGTGCTTTTTGAGGAGGCGCAGCCCCTCCACCATCGCCTGGACCTTGATCTCTTCGCGGACCTTCCAGTTGACGAACTCGGCGATGTCGGGGTGGTCCATATCGAGGCAGACCATCTTGGCGGCGCGCCGGGTGGTGCCGCCGGATTTGATGGCGCTGGCGGCGCGATCGCCGATGCGCAGCCACGACATGAGGCCCGAGGAGCGACCGCCGCCGGAGAGTTTTTCGCCCTCGGCGCGGAGGTTGGAGAAGTTGGTGCCCGTGCCGCTGCCATATTTGAACAGGCGGGCCTCGCGCACCCACAGGTCCATGATGCCCCCCTCGCTCACGAGGTCGTCGTTGACGCCCTGGATGAAGCAGGCGTGGGGCTGGGGGTGCGAGTAGGCATCGGGGGCGAGGGTGGGCTCGCCGGTTGTGGGGTCGACGATCCAGTGGCCCTGGGCGGGGCCGTTGACGCCATAGGCCCAGTTGAGCCCGGTGTTGAACCACTGCGGGCTGTTGGGCGCGCAGATCTGGTGAACGAGCATGTAGACGAGTTCGTCGTAGAAAGCCTGAGCGTCGGCGGCGGAGTCGAAATAGCCGTTGGTCTCGCCGAAGTGACGCCAGCAGCCGGCCAGGCGGTGGATGACCTGCTTGGCGGACTTCTCGGGGCCCATCTCGCCCTTGGCGCCGCCGGGGCTGGCGAGCCCGCGCGGCCCGCCGTCCTGCGGCACGCCGGCCTTGCGGAAGTACTTGCTCACCATGATGTCGGTGGCGAGTTGCGACCAGGTCTCGGGGACCTCGGCGTCCTTCATCTCAAAGACGACCGACCCGTCGGGGTTGGTGATCTTGGAGGAGCGGGCAACCCACTTGACCGAGGCGAAGGGGTCGCGGCCTGCGACAGTGAACTTGCGCGTGATCTTCATAAATGCGCTTCCCTCAAAACAAACCCCGCGAGCGCGGGGCGTCCGTGCGTGCAGAGTTAGTCCACCTTCGGCAGCGTCAGTCCGCTCTGATCCTGGTACTTCCCCGCCTTGTCCGCGTATGACTTCGTGCAGACCTCGTCGGCCTTGAGGAAGACGAGTTGGGCGATGCCCTCGCCGGCGTAGACGCGGGCGGGCAGGGGCGTGGTGTTGGAGATTTCGAGGGTGACCTTGCCGCGCCACTCGGGCTCGAGGGGCGTGACGTTCACGATGAGCCCGCAGCGGGCGTAGGTGCTCTTGCCCACGCAGATGGCCAGGACGTTGCGCGGGATCTCGATGTACTCGACGGTCTCGCACAGGGCGAAGGAGTTGGGCGGGATGATGACGAAGCGCTGGCCCTCGGGGCGCGTGCCGACATCGACCTCGACCATCATGTCGTCGGAGAAGGCCTTGGGGTCGACGACGGCGATGGAGCCCGAGCGCGGGGTGGGCGTGAAGATCTTGAAGCGGCCGCCGACGCGGACGTCGTAGCCGTAGCTGGAGACGCCGTAGGAAATGCGCCCCGGGCGCTTGGTGGCGGTTTCGAAGGGCTCGATTTTGATGAGCCGCTGGATTTGATTGTCGGAGAGGACGCCCACGTGCGACCCTTCACGAAACGCGTGGGGGGAGGCGACGCCGCCGGCCGACGCGACACCCGCGCGATCAGCCGATCACTTAACCCCACAGACACCGTATTTTATGCGAACATTTGCGGGCTTGGGAACGAGTCGAACGGAGGGGCCGTTGGGCCGCGGGGTGTAGGACTCGGCGGGCGGAAGGGTGGCATGGGCCGCCCTTCAAGACCAGGGCCGAGTGAGTTGAGGGGGGCAGCATACCACTACAGATCGTGTGGGCAATGGGGTCGGAGTACAAAATCGTGGGTGTCGGCTGTGAAAAGACTGTCGATTGTGGCGCAAGTTTCGCTCTGACTGGCGCTTCGGTGCGGGGTGCGGAATCGAGTCCAGAAACGCGTGGTGGCGTTCGATCCATGGAAAACCACGGCTTGTTTGCATGGTGGCCGGGTGTTCGGGTGCTCGCTCTGTGGAAAACGTGTTGCGGGGACATGGTGATCGCCCGGCGAGATGCCGTCGGAGCAAGCCGCGGCTCCTGAAATGAGGCTCGTGGCGGGTGCCTGGTGTATGAAATGAGCACGGCCCCGCGGACCAAGGTCGGGCGCAAAGCCGTACATTGGTGGTGCGTTCCGCGCGGGGCCTAGCGCTGGCGAGGGGATGCGTACGAAGGGAGCTGGGAATGGCGTTGAGGCGCGTGGCGGCGTGGTTGTGCCTTGGGATGCTCGCAGCAGGGTGTTCGAGCGAGAAGCCCAAGGCCCGCGAGGTGCAGGCGCCCATGGTGCGCGACGTCAATCCGCTGCTGCGCGAGACGATCCACGCCGAGGCGACCTTCCTCAACACCGAGCCGGTGCTCGTGAGCGGGTATGGCATCGTCGTCGGCCTGCGCGGCACGGGCGGAGAGCCGAACCTGCCCGAGCCCATCGCGGCGACGCTCGAGCGCGAGATGCAGTTGCGCGGGATCTCGGGGACGAACCGGGACGGGAGCGCGATCTCGGGGAAATCCCCGCGGGAGATCCTGCGCGACCCCAACGTGGCGGTGGTGCTGGTGCAGGCGGCGATCCCGCCCGGCTCGCCCAAGGGCAAGCGGTTCGACGCGTATGTGACGGCGTTGAACGCGTCGAGCCTGGACGGGGGCACGCTGTGGACGACCGAACTGCGCGTGGGCGACGCGACGACCTTTGGGCGGGCGCAGGAGCGGGTGATCGCGGCGGCGGGCGGGCCGCTGTTCGTGAATCCCTTCGCGGACCCGGGTCGCGAGAGCGAGGGGCCCAGCCGCAAGTCGGGGCGCGTGCTGGGGGGCGGCGTGGTGACGAACCCGGTGGGGATCGCGCTGATGATGGGGAACACGAGCCACGCGCGGGCGCGGAGCATCGTGTCGGCGATCAACACGCGTTTTCCCAGCGGGCGGGGTGACAGCGGGCCCATCGCACGTGGGGTATCGGGGCAGGCGATCGAGTTGAGCGTGCCCGCACGCTATCGGGACAAGCCGGCAGAGTTCCTGGAGGTGGTGAAGTACCTGCGGTTTGATGCGACACCCGCGCCGGTGGCGGCGCGCCGGTATATCGAGGCGCTCAAGGCCGAGCCGGGGTTGTCGAGCGAACTGGGGGCCGCGCTGCTGGCGCTGGGGGATGCGGCGGTGCCGTTCGTGCGCGAGTTGTACGACCACCCCGAGCCGGTGCCGCAACTGACGGGGCTGATGGTCGGGGCAAAACTCAACGACGCGCGGTCGTCGTCGTTCCTGCGGGAACTGGCCAAGAGCGGGAGCGGGGTGCAGCGGCTCGAGGCGATCGCGCTGCTGGGCGAGATCGACGCCGGGCCGAGCGTCGACATGACGCTGCGCGAGATCATGGGCGAGACGGAGTTGTCGATCCGCGTGGCGGCGTATGAGGCACTGGCCGGGCGGGCCGAGCGGCTGAACGCGGCGCGCCGGGCGGCGGTGCTGTCGGGGGTTGGCGCCGGCACCCATCGCGAGGCGCTGACCGGATGGGGAGCGAACGAGGCCGCGGTGCAGGGCGTGCAACGCCGCGTGGTGGCGGGGAAGTTCCTGGTCGACATCGTTCCTGTGGGCGAGCCGCTGATTTATGTGACGCAGCAGGATCGCCCGCGGATCGTGCTCTTTGGCGAGGGGATGGAGATAGCCAATCCGGCGGTGATCCCGGTGTGGGAGGACCGCCTGCTGATCAAGCGCGACGCGGGCGAATCGACGGCGTCGATCCTGTGGCGCGGGCCCGGCATGGACCGGGCCACCACGCACAGCGTGCGCGCGACGATCCCGGACCTGATCGAGTTCCTGGCGCGCGAGGCCTTCCCGGGGGATACGCAGTCGGGGCTCAATCTGACGTATTCCGAGGTGATCGGCGTGCTCGACGCGGTGCAGCGGGCGGGGGGGACCGCCGCCGCCATGACCACCGAGCGCAACAAGCTGAAGGCGGACCTTCTGACGGCGGCCGCGGCGGGCCAGGTGCGTCACCGCCCCGAGACGCCCGCGGACCGGGAGGTGGTCGTGGTGCGCGAGCCCGCCTCGCTCAAGGGCGATGCCCCGGGAACCGACGACACCCCGCGGATCGTGCCCATTGTGCCCGCCAACCCCGAGAAACCCAAGAAGAACTAGCCCGCGGGGCCATTCCTGCTCGCGTTGAGGCGGGCGGGGCGATATCTTCTTGAAGTACGGCGGACGGGGGGCCCCTCTGGGGGGCGTGCCCCGGAGGCGGCATGGAGGCTGCTTGATACGGGCGATGGGCATGCCCCACCGTCCCGGCGGCACGGAGGTTGCTTGGCGATGCGTCTAGCCCGTCTCACGCTCAACGGCTTCAAGAGTTTCGCGGATCGGACGGAGTTCACGTTCGATCACGCGGTCACCGGCATTGTCGGGCCCAACGGGTGCGGCAAGAGCAACGTAGTGGACGCGGTGAAGTGGGTGCTGGGCGAGCGGTCGAGCAAGAGCCTGCGCGGGACGGAGATGATCGACGTGATCTTCGCCGGGAGCGCGGGGCGCAAGCCCAGCGGGATGGCGAGCGTCTCGCTGACGTTCGAGAACCCGGTGGACGAGTCGGTCGCGGGGCGCGAGATCAGCGCGGGCGAGCCTGACGCCGAGGGTGAGACGACCGTGCTGGCCGCCTGCAAGCGGGCGCTGCCCATCGACACGGACATGGTCGAGGTGGAGCGACGGCTGTACCGGGACGGGACGAGCGAGTATCTGATCAACGGACGCAAGGCCCGCCTGCGCGACATCCGCGAGTTGTTCCTGGATACAGGCATCGGGGCCGACGCCTACTCGATCATCGAGCAGGGCAAGGTCGACGCGATGCTGCTGGCCAGCCCGCAGGAACGCCGGACGATCTTTGAAGAGGCGGCGGGGATCGCCAAGTACAAGCAGCGCCGGATCGAATCGCAGCGGAAACTCGACAAGACGCAGCAGAACCTGCAGCAGACGCGCGAGCAACTCGATTCGACCGAGCGCCGGCTGCGCCTGGTGCGCGGGCAGGCGGCCAAGGCGCGCAAGTGGAAGGACCTCGACGCGGAGTTGAAGGCCTGGCGCCTGGCGCTGGTCTTTGAGCAATACGACGATCTGCGCACGCGGCTGTGCGGGCTGACCTCGCGCCAGGAGGGGCTGCGGGGCGAGCGCGACCAAGCCGCGGGCGTACTGTCGGATCTGGAGACGCGCCGCCAGGAGGCGGAACTGTCGCGGCACGAGGCGGCGGGGTGGCACAAGTCGCTCGAGCAGGAACGCCTCGCCGCGCTGCACCTGGGGCAGCAGGCACTCCTGGGCGCCCGCGCGGTCCATCTTGTTGACGAAGGCGATGCGCGGCACGCCGTACTTGTTCATCTGCCGCCACACGGTCTCCGACTGCGGCTGCACGCCGGATACCGCGCAGAACAGCGCCACCGCGCTGTCGAGCACGCGCAAGGACCGCTCGACCTCGATGGTGAAGTCCACGTGCCCAGGGGTGTCGATGATGTTGATGCGGTGCTCGGGGAGGTTGCTGTCCATCCCCTTCCAGAAGCAGGTCGTGGCGGCCGAAGTGATCGTGATGCCGCGCTCCTGCTCCTGCTCCATGTAGTCCATCACCGCAGCGCCGTCGTGCACCTCGCCCAGCTTGTGCGAGACGCCGGTGTAGAACAGGATGCGCTCGGTCGTGGTCGTCTTCCCGGCGTCGATGTGCGCCGAGATACCGATGTTCCGGTAGCGCTCGATGGGCGTAGTGCGGGGCACGGGCTTACTTCCTCACCAACGGTAATGGGCGAAGGCCTTGTTGGCCTCCGCCATGCGGTGCGTGTCTTCGCGCTTGCGCACGGCGGCGCCGCGGTTCTCGGCCGCATCCATCAGCTCGTGGGCGAGCCGGTAGGCCATCGACTTCTCGCTGCGCGCGCGCGCCGCCTCGATCACCCAGCGCATGGCGAGCGTCTGGCGCCGCGAGGCGCGCACCTCGACCGGCACCTGGTAGGTCGCGCCGCCGACGCGGCGCGAGCGCACCTCGA
>JABWBB010000062.1 GCA_013360675.1 Phycisphaerales bacterium
GCTCGAGCGAGGCCAGGGCGGCGAGCGAACGGGCCTGGGCCTGCGTCGCCCGCTCGACCGCGCCCGCATCGGCGTGGCGCACACCCTCGCGCTGGGCGATCACGTGCTCGATCAGCCGGTCATATTCCCGCGTCAGCGCATCGATCACCGACGCAAGGTCCTGCGTCAGGTTCGGCGTGAGCATGGCGGGAGTGGGGTTCATTCAAGCCTCGGGGCCGGCCCGGGTTCGGGCAGGGGTTGGTCGTGTAGACCTTTCAGCAAGCGTCGTGCCACCGCGTCCACCAGCCCCCATTTCGACGAGACCAGACGCGAGGCGAGTTCCTGGTCCATCACCGAGCCAAAGGCCTTCTCGGCCTGGTTGGGCGCGAAAGGGGCCGCGGCCTTGTTCGTCTCGCGGAACTGCTTGAGCACGGGAAGCACCAGCGCGTGGGCGACGAGTTTGCGGGCCGCGTCCCTGGCCTGGTCCTGGTTCACGGGCTCGCGCTTGAAGCGCTCTTCGGTGAGGAGCGAGCCGAATGACTGCTGGCGATCGAGCATGGTGCGATCGCCGATGGTCTGGGGAGTGGTGAAGTCGGGGCGTGCGCCCGCGCGTTCGATCATGGCTTAGTCCACCACCAGCCGGGCCTGGAGTTTGCCGGTCTTGTGCAGCATCTGGAGGATGGCGATCTGCTCGGTCACGGGGATGTCGAGCGACTTGAAGGCGGTGAGCAGGTCGGCGAGCTTGGCGTTCTCGCTGGGCTTGCTGCTGGTGCGCACGTCGGCCCAGCGCTGGCGCTCGATCAGCGGGTTCTGGGCGCTGGGAACGGGGGTCGGGCGGGTCGTGGTGATGTTCAAGTCTTTGTGCGTGATGGCCACGGGGCTGATCTCGACATCGCCCGTGACGACGATCGCGCCCGTGCGCGAGTTGACGATCACCTGCGCGGGCAGATCGAGCAGCGACGAGTTCACCTCGGCCCCCATCACGTCGGCGAGGAACGCCGCCCGGTCGCCGCGCTCGGCCTCGGGGATCGAGACCCGGATGGTGCGCTCATCCACCGCGACGGCGACGCTGGGGCCCTGGGGCTGCGCGCGAGAGTTGATCGCGGTGGCGATCTGGCTGGCGGCGGCCCAGCCGGAAAAGTGCGGATCGATGATGAGTTCGAAGATGTCGGGCACCTCGGGGCCGGCGACATCGCGCAGCATCCGCGCTCCACCCCGCACGACCCCCGCCGTGGGAGAGGACGAATCGGGCAGATCCACCACACCCTGGCCAAGCGCATAGACCGGGCTGGTGGGGAAGGGCCCCTTCATCGCGACGAGGAAGAGTTCGCCCCCCTTGAGGCTCGAGGCGTTGTGCACGGCCTGGACCCGCAGATCAATGCGGTCGTCGGCGAGCGCGCCCGAGGCGGGGATCACCGCCGAGACGGTGACAAGAGCGACGGCCTTGGCCGCGGAGAGTTCGCGCGGGGACGCACCGCCCATCCCGTGCGAGCGGTAGACCTCCATCAGCGGGCGGGCGAGCAGGGCCTCCTTGCCTGAATCGCCCGTGCCGGGAAGACCGACCACCAGACCCATGCCCGTGAGGGGAACCTCGCCCTGACCCTTGAAGCGGACGAGTTCCTTGACGGTGGTGGCCAGGGCGCTGCTGGCCAGCAGCGATACGCCCAGGACGATGGATGCGACGCGTCTCACGCGATGCGTGAACGCAACCCGCATGCCAGCGATGGGCCGGAGTTAGAAGTTGAAGACCGAGTCGAACAGGCGGGTCAGGAAGCCCTTGCGCCCGCTGTCGCTCACCTGGCCTTCGCGCGTGAACACCAGCTTGAGCTCGGCCAGCTGGCTCGAGAGCACCGAGTTGGCGTCGGTGACGTCCTCGCGGCGGCATTCGCCTGAAAGAACGACGGTCTGCTCGTCTTCGTTGTATTTCACGCTGCGGCGAGCCTCGATCACGAGCACGCCGTTGGGCTTCACGTCGATGACGGTGGCGGTGATGCGGTCGGTGAGTCGGTCGGTACGCTCAAACTTGCCGTCGCCCTTGAAGGCGGAGCCCGCTGTGGCGTCGACCGCGGTGACGGGGTTGCTCGAGCCGTTGGAGAGCTCGCCCTGCACGAGGTCTGCAAGGTCGGGGAAGTTCTTGAGGGTGGCCTTGAGCGAAGAGTCCTTCTTGGCGTCGAGGTTCTGCTGCGACGACTGGCGGGTCGACTCGTTGATGATGATGGTGACTTTGTCGTGGATCTGGAACTGGCGGGGCTTGGGCTTCTCGACGAAGTAAAGGCTGGCGTTGCGGAGCTGCTCGCCCTGCTCGAGCAGCGCATCGGCCTGGGTGGGAGCGATGGCACGCCCCGCCTCACGCTCGAGCGCCTGGGCATTCACCCGGGCGCCGAGTGCCGCGATCAGGAGTACGCCGCCGATGGTCTTCATGGTCATGGCAAACCCCCCGCATCAAGGGCGTGAGGGGAGGCTCCGCCACCCGCCAGCGCAACGGCGTGCCCGGGCCCGCTCACGCGGGCGCGAAACTCGCGCTTTCCCGTCAGACTCTGGAAACGGATCACCTGCCCGGTGCGGGCGTTCTCGAGCGCCCGGGCCTGCGCCCGCAGCACGATCGAGCCGGCGATGCAATCCACACTGGCGATGTCCCCGCGTGCGATCACCTGCGGGGGTTCGACGTCGCCCGCCATGATCACAGCCCCCGCGCGCAGCGTGGTTCGCGCCTCGGCCCCGATGGCCTGCGTGGGCGTCGCGGGGCTCTGCACGGGCGTGAGCCATTGCTCGCCCAGGGTGATCGAGTCGGCGTCGAGCGTGCGTCCGCGGCTGACCGCGACCTTGGCGATGGCGACCTCGCGCCGCACCAGCACGGTTGCGCGGAGCGAGCCCGTGCGCACGAGTTGATTGCCGCGGAAGAGCCGCACGCTCAGGGGCGTCATCTCGCCTGTGCCCAGGGGCTGCACCACGACGGTCAACCCCGCGATGGGGAAGGCCAACAGCGGGGAATCTTCGGCGGCGAAGGTTGCCCGAAGATCATGAATAGCCACGCTGAAGGTCTGAGCCAGGCAGGCCAGGGCCCGTGAGCGCACCGTCTCGCCGCCGGACGAAACGCCTTGTGGATCAACATGGGCGGCGTCGAGCGGTGCGTCGGCGTGCGTCTGCTCGTGAAGGGCGCACGAGGCCCCGCTGATGGTCAGGCGTCCGAGATTGACACCCTTGGCCTTTTTCAGGGCATCGCGCACCAGGGCGACATCGACCAGGGGCGGGGTGATCGAGGCGGCGTCGGCAGTCAGCTCGATTGCGCCGAGCATCTCGGCGTTGTCGCCGGTGATGTGCGCCACGTCGCCCAGCATCAGCGGCGTGCCCGGGACGAACGAGGCGGCGGGGCGGAGCGTCACCCGCTCCTGCGCGTGCGCGACGGGTGACAACAGGATGAGGATCAAGAAGAGGATTCGGCGCATCGCATCGGACGAGTCGCGAACGGCGTGCCAGCATGAGGCATACCACGATGCGCATGTATTGCGCGTATCGCGCAGGAATGGGCCATCGTCATCCCACAGGAATGACGGCATGGGACGCCGCTTGCGGCCTAACTATTGATTATCGGCGGAGTTGCGCGACGGACCGCAGCGTATCATCGGCGGCGCGGATGGTCTGGCTGTTCATCTCGAAGGCCCGCTGGGTACGGATCAGCTCGATGAGTTCGCGCGTCGGGTCGACGTTGCTCGATTCGAGGAAGTTGCTGCGGAGCGTGCCACGTGCATCGACGCCGGGATTGCCCACGACGGGAGGTCCCGAGGCGGCGGTTTCGACGAAAAGGTTCTCGCCGATCTGCTTGAGGCCGGCGTTGTTCGCGAACGAGGCGAGTTGGATCTGCCCGGCCTCGGTGGGCTCGGGGCTTCCCGCGACGGTGTAGAAGACACGCCCGTCGTCGGTGATCGCCACTTCCATGGCCTCGGGGGGGATGGCGATGGTGGGCTGGAGGCGGCGGCCCTGGTCATTGGCAAGGACGATCTCGCCGTCGGAGTTGAGAGCGAAGTTGCCCGCGCGGGTGTAGGCCCGCCCGCCGTTGCCCCGCTCGGGCTCGACGCTGACCTCGAAGAAGCCATTGCCGTTGACCATGACGTCGAGGGGGCGGTTCGTGGCCTGGGGGGCGCCCTGGGTGAAGTCGAGCTGGGTGCCCGAGACCTTGACGCCAAGGCCAACGTAGAGCCCTGTGGGGCGCTGGTCCTGGTTCGCGTTGAGCACGCCCGGCTGGGCCTTTTCGACGTAGAGCAGGTCCTGAAAGTTGGTGCGGCTGGACTTGAAGCCCGGCGTGTTGACGTTGGCCAGGTTGTTGGCGGTGACGTCGAGGGCGACGTTCAGGGCCGACAACGCGGACGACGAGGACTGGAGAGCATTGATGGCCATGGGGCGTTAGTCCGTGTGTGTCAGTCGGTGACGGATCAGTTGACGCGACCGAGAACGGCGATGGCCCGTTCCATCAGGCGGTCGTGCTGCTGGATCATGGCGAGGTTGGATTCGATGTCGCGCGCGGCGCTGGTCACGTTGAGCAGCGTGCGGACCTCGTCCACCCCGGATTCCTCGATGTGATTCTGGCGGATCGAACCCGTCGCCGCGAATCGCGAACTCATGGCGTCGGCGGGGGCGGTGAAGAGGCTGTGTCCCTGCTTGCGCAGGCGCGAGCGATCGGGAACGTCGGTGATCTGGACGCGGGCGACGGCGGCCTGCCCGTGGCGGATGGTGCCGTCGGCATCGACGGTGACCTTGCCATTAGGGAGCTTGATCGAGTTGCCGCTCACGTCGAGCACGGGCATGCCGGTGGTGGCCATGACGAGCAGGCCGTCGGCGTTGCGGGTGAAACGCCCGTCGCGGGTGAAGCGGAGGGCGTCGCCCCCGGCGTCGGCGACATCGCGGGTGACGAAGAACCCATCGCCCTGGATGGCCAGGTCGAGGTCGTTGCCCGTCGAGCGGAGCGAGGCCTGGGTGTGGGAGGTCGCCGTGGGGAAGGCCAGGGTCCCGCCCCCCAGGCGTTCGAGCATCTTGTTCGAGGGGAGCATCCCCGCGTCGGCGTCTTCTTCGGTGACGGGCTTGCGGGTCAGGGCGGCGGGGATGTCCGCCTTGAACCCCACCGTGTCGGTGTTCGCCAGGTTGTTGGCGTAGACGTCCATGCGGTACATGGAGGTCAGCACGCCCGCGGCGGAGAGTTGGAGCCCGTAGCTCATGGCGAAGGCCGCCTACGCAAAGGGCGTGCCCGTCGAACGCGGCCCGACGGGCGGCGCCATTCGGATGAACGAAGTACGCGGAGCGCAGGCGCTGCGCGGGGCGCAACGCGCTACAACGCGTTATGCGTCGCGTCAGGCCGGGTTGGTCAGCGTCGCGTCGACTTCCTTGCGCAGGTCTTCATACCCGGGGCGGCCCATGAGCGCAAAGGTGGCCTGCTTGCCCAGCTCGACGGCGGGCTGGTCGTAGGCGTCGATGTTGAGCAGCAGCCCCGCGTACGCCGTCGCCATCTGCCAGAGCCAGATGAACTCGCCCACGTGGTAGGCGTCGACCTTGGGGAAGCGGATGGTGTAGTTGGGGCGCTGGCTGGCGACGAAGGCGTACTCGGTCGCCCGGCGTTCGGCGTTGAGCAGCCCCGACATGGGCTTGCCCTCGAGATAGCCCAGCGCCTCGACCCCCAGGCCCGTGGGGATCATCACGTCGTCTGTGCCGAAGGAATCGACGCCCACCAGCCCCAGCACCTTGTCGTTGGGGCCTTCGCGGTAAAGCTGGACCTGGCTGTGCTGGTCGGTCGTGCCCAGGGCCTTGATGGGGGTAAAGCCGGTGTGCACGATGTTGCCGGCCAGGTCTTTTTCTTTGCCCAGGCTCTCGGCCCACAACTGGCGGTACCAGTCGGCCAGCAGGTAGAGGCAGTTGGCATAAGGCATGAGCACGTGGTTGGGCTTGCCCTTGGATTCACCCAGTTCGACCAGGACCGTGGCCAGCATCGCTGCCGGGTTTTGGGCGATGTCGGGGTTGGAACAGCGTTGCTCCATGGCGGCGGCGCCGTCGAGCAGGGCGTCGATATCGATGCCGCACATCTTCGCGGAGAAGAGGCCCACGGGGGAGAGCGCGCTGAAGCGCCCCCCGACGCCGTCGGGCACGGGGAGCGTGGTGAACTTCTCGCGGTCGCAGATCTGACGCATCGTGCCCTTGGCCGGGTCGGTGATGGCGACGATGTTGGCGGCGTAGTCCTTGCCCAGCTCTCGCTTGAGCAGGTCACGGATGATCATGAACTGGGCGGCGGTCTCGGCGGTCTCGCCGCTCTTGGAGATCACGTTGAAGAGCGTGCGCTTCAGGCCCCCCTCCTGGGCCTTGCAGAGGGTCATCACCGCGCCGAAATAGGCCGGGTCGACGTTGTCCACCACGAAGAGGCGCGGTCCCTTGCGGGCGGCGGCGGGGAGGAGGTTGTGCGTGTGCGGGTTGAGGGCCGCCTGGATGGCGATGTTGCCCAGCGCGCTCCCGCCGATGCCCAGCACCACCATCGTGTCGAAGCGCCCCTCGCAGGCCTTGGCCACGCTCTTGACGGCGTTGACGTGCTCGCCCCGCATCGGATCGGCGGGGAGCAGGCGCCAGCGCTCCCAGCCCTTGCCCCGGGTCGTGGCCAGGCGGGCGGTGTGGGCGGCGATGGCCTTGGCATCGTTCGAGCCGGGGGCGACGCTCGCCGGATCGAGCCCGTGCGAGCCGACCTTGTCGGCGAAGCAGTTGGCAAAGTCGAGGGTCAGCATGGGAAGGCAGGGTAGCACGCCTTGCCCGCTCGATGCCCCGTATCCTCGGGGCATGACGCACTCATGGCACGATGTGACGCCCGCGGTCGACGGGCTGGACCTGCCCAGTTGCTTTCGCGCGATTATCGAGATCCCCAAGGGCTCGAACAACAAGTACGAGTTGGACAAGGCCTCGGGCCTGCTCTGCCTCGACCGGGTGCTCTCGTCGGCGGTCTACTACCCGGCGAACTACGGGTTCATCCCGCAGACGCTCGCCGAGGACGGCGACCCGCTCGACGTGCTGGTCTATTGCACCGAGGAGATCCCGCCCATGTGCCTGTGCAACGCGCGGGCGGTGGGGGTGATGACGATGGTGGACCACGGGCAGCCCGACCACAAGATCATCGCCGTGCTGACCGACGACCCGATCTACAGCGAGTTCCGCAAGGCGAGCGACTTTCCCAAGCACATCTTCAAGATGCTGCGCCGGTTCTTCCAGGACTACAAGTTGCTCGAGGGGAAGGAGGTGGCGGTGGACGAGATCCTGCCCGTCGAGGCGGCCCACGCCGTCATCGAGGACTCGCTGACGCGGTACGAGAAGGTGCGCCGGACGGGGGGGATGAAGGGGCTGTAGAAAGTGGTACGCCGATCGTGCCGGCCATGGCTTACTCAGTCGTGAGCCGTTGAGATCTCAGTTGATTGAGTTCTGTAGTGGCTCACTGAGGTTCCGGTTGGCATGGATGAGCGCTGCCGCTATTTCTCTGTCTTGCCCCTTTGCCACCGCAAGGACACGATAAAGAAACGCAAGTTCTTCAGGGCTGAGAGTCAGTTTGTTCGGGGCAACCCCTTCCACAAATCCCCAGCGATGGGCGAAGCCGCGGAGGGGGTGCAAAATGTAGGAATGTAAAAAAATATTTCTGCTCAGGTGGACAACATAGCACCACAACAAGATTGCGAGAATTAGGATCACAACGTCCCCGCCCGAACGCGGCAGCCCAAACACTGCCAACGCCGCGGGGATTGAAGCGAATTGCACGATCGCTTCGATCAGCGGTAGTCGCTTCCACAGTTTGATCAACGCGAGAAAGCGTTGCGGCGTGAACGAGGGATCGAAGAGCGACACGCCCGATGTGGCGTTGGTTTCATTGAGGGTAGTGTGTTCCTCGTCCATGGTGGTCGTGCCGACACAGTGTACGAACTTGGCACGCATCGATAGATTATGGTGGATGACTAGTCGCTCTTGCTTACTTCCCGCCCTTGCGCTTCACGTAATCCACGGCCTTGGCCTCGTATGCGGGCGACTTGAGGCCGACGACTTTGGCCTCGGCCCTGGCGGCGTCGAGCGAGAGCCCGCCGTCGAGGGCGCGGTAGGCGAGCCAGAGCGCGCCGGTGCGGTTCGCGCTGCCGCAGTGCATGAGGATCGGGCGCTGTGCGCTGGCGAGGAGTTCGCGGGCGCGGGTGAAGACGTCGTCGGTGAGTTCCGCCTCGCCGTTGTAGGGCAGGCTGATGTAGGTCATGCCCAGCCCCTCGACGATCGCCTTTTCATCAAAGTCGGGCGTTTCGCTCGCGTGCCGGTTGTTGATGACGGTCTTGATGCCGCCCTTGCTGGCCTGCTCAAAGTCGGCGGCGGCGGGCTGGCTGGCGAGGAAGACCCCGTCGAGCGTGTGCATCCGCTGCACCGTGCCGCACTGGTAGGGCTCGAGTTGCGCGGTCGTGGGGGGCGTGTGGGCCTTGGTTTCGGTGGCGGCCTTGGTCTCGCTGGCGGCGGCGGCCTTGGTCGGGGCCGAGTCGGACGACGCGCACGCGCCCAGGGCGGCGAGCATTAGGGCCGCGGTCAGGGCCGTCAGGGTCGTGCGGGTGGGAGCAACGCGGGTGATGGGTCGGTTCATGGCGGTGTCCTTGATGAGGCTTTGGATATTGAACGGCGAGCCGGTCTCGGGTCGCCTTCGGTTCGATTGTTGGAGCCCGGCCCAAGGCGCAGGGTTCCCGCTATTCTGGGGGGCGTGGCTTTCCGTGCCGTGCGGGGGGCGGACGTACGATCGGCGCAAGTCATCATGCAGCACGACCTTGACCGCATCCTGCTGGATCGAAAGACCATCGCCGCCCGCGTGCACGCGATGGGCGAGCAGATCGCCGCGGATCTGACGCGCGACCTGGGCGGCGACCTCGAGCACGGCAAGGTCGTGATCATGCCGATCATGACCGGGTCGATGATCTTCGTCGCCGACCTGATCCGCGAACTCCCTCTGAAACTGCGCCTCGAACTGGTCGCGGTGTCGAGTTACCCGGGCAAGTCGATGGAGAGCAAGGGCGTGAAGTTGCGCGGCGAACTGCCGGGCAACCTCGAGGGCAAGCACGTGCTCATCATCGACGACATCCTCGACAGCGGACACACGCTCGACGTGGTGTCGCGCCTGGTGCGCGAGCAGAAGCCCGCGTCGGTGCGCCTGTGCGTCTTCCTGCGCAAGCCGGGCAAGGCCAGCGTCGATGTGCCCGTCGATTACGTCGGGTTCGATATCCCCGACGAATTCGTCGTGGGCTACGGGCTCGATTACGACGGGCACTACCGCAACTACCCGCAGATCGGCACGCTCCGCCCGGAGGCGCGCTAGGTGCGACGCCCCACGCCCGGAGCCCCCGCGTGAACGCCCATGAGCCGCACGCGCGCGTTCAGGCCCGCGGGGGATACATCCCGGCGGATGAAACGCCGCTGATCGTGTCGCGCCCCAGCCCCTGGTTCATCCTGATCACGATTGCACGGACGCTGGTGCTGCTGGCGCTGGTGACGCTGTCGACGTACGCGGGGCTGGCGGGGGCGGGGTTGGGCGACGCCGCCTCGTGGGTGCTGCGTGTGGGCGGGCTGCTGATCGTGCTGCGCGTGGGGTGGCAGGTGGGCGAGTGGCTGTCGCGCCGTTATGTGCTCACGCCCCAGCGCATCGTCGCGGTGGGTGGGCTGCTGCGCCGGGCGGCGGCGGATCTCCCGCTGCGCCACGTGCGCCAGATCGGGGTCTCGCAGAGCGTCACGGAACGATTGCTCGGGCTTGGAACCATTACCGTGGCGACGGCAGGGGCCGCAGGGTTCGTGCTCAACTGGGTTGCCATGCGACGCCCGCAGGACGTGCTTGTTCGCGTGCGCGAGGTGGTCGATGCGGCGCAACATCAACGCGCGGGCAACCCCGTGCCCGTGATCGGGCTGGTGGGTGGCATCGGCGCGGGCAAGAGCGAGGTGGCGCGCCTGCTGGGCACGCAGGGGTTCGTGGTGATCGACGCCGACGCGCTGGCCAAGGCCGCTCTGGATCGGCCCGAGGTGCGCGCGCAACTGGTCGATTGGTGGGGCGGAACGATCGTGGCCCCGGACGGAAGGATCGATACCCGGGCGCTGGGGGGGATTGTCTTCCGCGATGCCGACGCCCGGCGCAAACTCGAGGGCCTGACGCACCCGATCGTGAAGGCGTCGCGTCGGCAGGTGGTGGAGCAGGCCGCCCGGGATGGTAAGGCGGGCGTGGTGATCGATGCGCCGCTGCTCTTCGAAGCTGGGTCGGATGCGGATTGCGACCTGGTAGTGTTCGTCGACAGCCCGCGTGAACAGCGCCAGGAACGGGTCAAGGCCCGCCAGGGGTGGGACGAGGCGGAACTGAAACGTCGCGAATCAGCGCAACTCTCGCTGGAGGAGAAGCGTTCGCGGGCCGATCTGGTGGTGGTGAATGACGCGGGGCGGGACGATCTGGCCCGGCGTGTGTTGCAACTCCTCCCCCGGCTGAAACTGGGGGTCTAAGCGGCCCGCCCGCGGGATGAACCCCGGCGCACCGGCCGGTCTATACTGATGAGCCGACGCGATGAGGAGTACGGGCCACGGTGCCCGGGCGGCCTGATCCAGCGTCGCGTTCAGAATGAAAACCGCAGGGTGTTCGCGCCGGCGTTGGTCGCCCGTGGAGCCCCGTTGAAGAGTTCTCGCAACGGTCCCCGAGTCATGCGAGGGGCCGAGCGGCGGGCGTCAGGCCCGATCTCATTGTTCGTGACCACCCCGATTCATCAGTTCCATATCAAGGCTTGGCCCGCGATGCGTGCGGGCCATACACGCCGAGTTTGAGCAGGGAATTCATGGCCAAAGCAACACAGACGGACGAGACCAAGGGCACCAAGCAAGCCGCGGACGAAGGCGCCCGCCCGACCAAAGCGCGTCAGCGTCGCGAGGCGAGCGAAGCCGCCAGCGGCGAGGCGCTTGAGGATCAGCAGGTCGAAGGCGTGGTGCGGCCGGAGTTGGCGATCGGCCTGGTGGCCAAGCGCTTGGCCA
>JABWBB010000063.1 GCA_013360675.1 Phycisphaerales bacterium
CGCCCGCCTCGATGGCGGCGATCAGATCCGCGGCGAGCGACGCATCGCCCACCACCTGCGTCAGCGACTTGATCGCGTCGGCGCGGGCGGCGTCGATGTTCGCCTCGCGGCGCTGGTCGGCCTGCACGAGCGTCTCGAAGGCGGTCGCCGCCTGCTTGGGCGGGTGAACCCCCAGCAGCCCGATCGACAGCACCTTCACGCCCGCGCCGCGGGGCTTGCCGTCACTCCCGGGGTTGATCGCGGCGAAGGCGGCCTCGACGCGATGCTTGAGTTCCTCGCCCATGGCGCGACGGTCGCCGCCGAAGATCTGCCCGAGCGTCAGGTGCTGGAAGTAGCGGTTCACCTCGCGCATCGCGATGGTCTTGAGCAGCGATTCGCGCAGTTCCGGGGGCGCGAGCTCATCGAAGACGCGCACGTCCTCGACGACGTAGTGCATGGGGATCTCGATCGAGACCATCGCCAGGTCGGTGGTGCCCAGGGCATCGACCGACCCGCGCGAAAGCCCGCCGCCCGGGCGGACGTACTGGTAGTCCTCGGTGCCCGAGTGTTCGTTGGTCCACAAGATGGCCTCGGTGGTGGCGGGCGGGGTCGTGCCCAACTGCACGCTGCGCACCCCCGTCGCCGTCAGGTCGGTAACGACCAGGTCGCCCTTGGCGTTGGGCTCCATGTATTCGGGGATGTAGATCGAATCGATCGGCCAGGGGGCCTTGAAGTGCAGCCCCGGGCCCACGTCGTTGCGGATCGGGCTGCCGAAGCGGAGCACCATCGCACGCTGGTGCGGCTGCACCACCGCCATCGACGACAGCAGCCATACCACCAGCACGCCCATGCCCAGCAGCGGCGTGAGCGCACGGCTGAGCAGACGGAAGAACCACCCCGAGCTGACGTCGAAGCCCAGCTGATAGTTGATCGCCTCGCTGATCGACTGCGCGATCCGGTCGGGCGCCGCCGCAAAGCCCAGCAGGCGTGAATCAAACGCCGGACGCGGCAGTTCGTCGGCCCGGCGCGGGCGATAGATCCCCAGGATGAAACTCAGCAGCGTCTCGGCCCCGAGCAGCATCAGCATGATGCCCGCGGCGGGCTGCAGATACCGCACCAGCCCGTCGGCCTTGAGCGACGCCGCGAAATGCGCAATCGCCAGCGCCAGGCTCAGCAGCGACACGCCCACCGTCCACGACGCCCCCGCCCGCAGGCTCGCCCACGACGTGTGCTTGGCCATGCCCGCGGCGTAGCGCGCCAGCAGGAAGCTCACCAGCGACACCACCGCCGTCAGGCCGATCCCCCACCCCGGGAGCGTCGGAGGAATGAACCCCTTGAGCGGATCAACCAGCGCCGCCCCGCTCGTGAACCGCATGTACCCAAAGGTCACGATCGCGATCGTGGTGACGAGGCTGACCGCGGCGAAGAAATACTTGTAGAGACCCGCCAGGCGGCGCTGCGCGGGGCGGAACTCCGCCGCCGTGTTGTCAAAGACGCTCGTGCCCCCGGTGGGCGAGGCGGCCAGCGCGTCGGCCTCCATCGCTTCGATCCGCTCGCGCCGGTGCTGGTCATACACGATGGCCAGCGACATCCAGATGAAGGCGCTCCACAGGGTGAGGCCCGCCAGCGTCATCGCCGTGTGGTCCCGGCCCAGGATGCCGTAGACCAGCATGACCGCGGCCAGAGCCCCCTGGATCACCATCCCCAGAAGGCTGACACCCGTGGCCTGCTTGTACGTCAGGTAGTCGGCTCTCATCGGTACGCTCATCCGCCGCGGGCCTTTGGCAGCGGGCCAATGCCCGCTCGCCCGCATGCCTGTTCACCACACCACGCCCTGATCCCACGCCCGGCGTCCGTCGCCGGCCACGGGCGGAGGAGCCAGAACGGCCCGCCCTTCGTCACGCCCTGCTCAGCCCCGCGCCGGCAACCGGGCAAGGGTGCGTATTGTGGCAGGCCCGTCGGCTTCTGTCCACACGTGCACCATTGACCCGAACCGCCGGGGCGTGTGGTCTGTACCGCTCAGGGCGGGCGACGGTTCGTTGAAGCCGTCGATTCAAGCCGCTATGTTCAGCCCGACCCAATCCGCGGGGGCGATGCGGCGTACCTTCTGTGCGTTGATCCACCTGCGCCGGGGTTGAATCCAAAACGATGCTCTTCCAAGCCCTCGCCATCGCCCGCAACGCCTTCATCGAGGCCATCCGCCAGCCCATTCTCTTTGTGCTGGTGCTGCTGTCTGGTGCGTTTCAGATCTACAACACCGCCAATACCGGCTTCTCGATGGGCCTGACCGAAAGTTCCGAGGTCGCCGCCGACAACAAGCTGCTTTTTGACATCGGCCTGGGCACCGTTTTCGTGATCGGCACGCTGCTGGCCGGGTTCATCGCGACGGCGGTCATGAGCCGCGAGATCGAAAACAAGACCGTGCTGACGGTCGTCAGCAAGCCCGTCGGGCGACCCGTGCTGGTGCTGGGGAAATACCTCGGCGTCGCCGGGGCAATCATGGTCGCCAGCGTCATCATGCTGGTGTTTCTGCTGCTGGCGATCCGTCACGGGGTCATGAGCACGACCGCGGAAGAACTGGATAAACCCGTGCTGTGGCTGGGCCTGGGCAGCGTGGCCCTGGCTCTGGCGCTGGGCGGCTGGTGCAACTACTTCTATGGCTGGAGCTTCCCGCAATCGGTCATCCTGTTGCTGCTGCCGCTGACCCTGCTGGCCTATATCTTTGTGGCTTTCCTCGGGAAAAACTGGGGGCTGGCGCACCCGCTGCAGACCTTCAAACCCCAGATCACCATCGCTTGCTTGTGCCTGTTGCTGGCGATCTTGGTGCTGACGGCGGTGGCGACCGCCGTCTCGACCCGCTTTGGCCAGGTCATGACCATCGTGGCCTGCCTGGGGGTCTTTGTGCTCGCGCTCCTTTCGAACCACCTGTTCGGGCGGCATGTCTTTGTCAATCAGGCGGTTGGGGCGATCGCCTTTGTCCGCCCCGAAGAACCGACCAAGCCGGACTTCGCCAAAGGCGAACGGTTCAGGATCGAACTCGAACAAGACCCGACCGGACAGATCCGGCCCGGGGCGAACATCCACTATGGGCCCACGCCCAACGGCTATCCGCTGGTCACCGGGTTTTCCCCGGCCCGGTTTGAGGGGGATGTCACCGATGCCGAGGTCGTGCTCGCGCCGGGAGCCCCCGCGGCGGTGATCGCCGAGCGGATCGAGGGACGCCGGATCCGCCTGCGGCATGTAGGCGGGCCGGGGACCGGGGTGGCGACAAGCCGCCCGCCAGAGCCCGGCGATTACGTCTTTTTAGAGCCCACGCGGGTGAATGCGGCGGCGCTGGCGGTGTGGGGCGTGGTGCCAAACCTGCAGTTCTTCTGGCTGCTGGATGCGGTTTCGCAGAACCGTCCGGTCCCGCCGAAGTATCTGGGAATGGCCGCGCTGTATGCGGCGGTGCAGATCGGCGCGTTCTTGTCGCTGGGAGTTATCCTGTTCCAGAAGCGCGACGTGGGCTGATCGTCGCGTAGGATTCAGGCGGATTCACCGCGTCGGCGTCACCGGCGCGGGTACATCAACGGAGGCACACATGGCAAAGACATCAACGGCACCGGCCGGCGGCAAGGGTGGGATGGATCAGAAGCAGATGATCAAGGCGGGGGTGGCGGTGGCCGCCATTCTGGCCACGGGTCTCTGGTTGCTGTACTACACGGGCGTGATCGGCGGAGGCGAGGAAGCACCGCCGCCGCCCAGCGACAACTCGCACCTGAGCGACGCCGACAAGAAGGCGCAGGAAGAGTTGATGCGCCGCAAGCAGGAGATGGACCTCAAGCGCCCGCCCGCGGGGTCGTAAGGCCCGCGACGGCGCAGCACGCGATGAACACGTACCCCCGCGGTGTGCGGGGGTTTTTCATGCGCGTTTGAGGAAGGATGTTGGCATGGATCGGGTGCCACCACCCGCCGCGGCTTTGAGCGGCGCGTGGTGGACGGGCTATGCGCGGGGCGCGGGCCGCGTGGGCGGCAGTGGGTCGATGGGCACAGGGCCGCTCGTGTCGCCGGCGTAGGCGCGAGCCGACGACCACGCCCAGTCGGTGGGGCGTACGACCAAGCCGCGTTCGACGGGGTTGGTGTGGATGTAATCGATCTTTTCGCGTGTTTCTTCGATTGAGAAGACATTGCGGTCGTACCCGCCGCCACGCTGCCAGAATCGAGTCGAGCCATCAGGGGCGGTGATCCGGGCCAGGATGGGGGCACGGAGCGAGCGCCAACGGGCCACAACATGACGTGCGAATCGCCGCTTGAGATAGGCCGTGATGCATGGAACAGGAAACTCCGGCAGACACGGCCAGAGGAGCAGGTGCACATGCTCGGGCATGACGACCCATGCGTAGAGATTGAACGAAAAGGCCGCCCGGGCGTTGGCGAGGTGCGCCGCGAAGTCGTCCTTGATGCGGTCGTTGTTGAAGAGGGGAAGCCTTTGGTAGGTGGAAAAAGTAAGGAATCGAAGATGGTGAGTGTGTTCGATGCGACGAAGGTGCTTGCGTGGCGGGTCGTCCATGGACTTGAGCGGTTATGGTACACACCACCACGCGCCGCGAAGACGCGTCGGGTGGTGGCACCCGAGCCGCGCCACTCGCACTCTAGATCGGAGATGATCCCATGAAAGACGAGCCATGCCCGTTTGTTGTTGGGCAGAAGATCGTATATCGGCCGAGCATCCGCGGGAGAGGTCTCGTCATCATGACCGATTTAGGACAAAGGATGATCGTCGGCGGGACGTACACGATCGCGCGGATCGACAAGGGCGTTTATGTGGTGGTCGTTGGGCACGAAGACGCGATCGAAGGGGGCCTCTACTGGACCGAGTTCGAACGATGCGCGGAAAAATAAAGGTGTGCCCGTAGCCGACACAGATCGTCGGGATGGAATTCATCGTGCCGCGGCGTCTATCCCAGCATCCCCCGCGCGACGACCTGAACCATCACGGCGGCGTAGAGGCCCGCGATAAGGTCATCGATCAGGATGCCCCACCCGCCGGGCAGGCGCTGCAGTTGGTTCGCCGGCCAGGGCTTGATGATGTCGAACGCGCGAAAGCAGAGGAAGGCGAAGACGAGCGTGAACGCCGCCAGCGTGGGGCTGGCGAACGCCGCCCCGGGCAGGAAGAGGAGCGGGATGCACTGGCCGGCGGTCTCGTCGGCGACGACGCTCGACGGGTCTTTCGCGCGGAACTTTGCCTCGGCCGCGTCGCCCTGCATGATGCAAGCGAGCGAGAAGACCACGAGCACCAGCAGCATCGTGATGGTGATGGCGGCGGGTGCGGATGCCGCGGGGAGTGCGAGGAAGAGGACCCACGCCAGGAAGACCGGGGGGAGCGAGCCGAAGGTGCCCGGCGCGGGGCGCACAAGCCCGAGCCCGAAGACGGTGATGAGGCGCACGCCGCGGAGCAGCGGCGGACGGGCGGGGATCTGCAGGTGTGGCTTCACGCCCGATCCTAGCGAAGACATTTCGATTCGGCGGCTGGGTGCCACGACCCGAGGAAGTGGCACCCGGATTCAGATCCGGCGTGATGCGGTACATGCAGCCCGAGCGTGAGCGAGGGCTTTCTTGTAGTACGTTCGCCGGCGCGGAGAGCCCTCCCTGACGGTCGGGCTGCATGTGCGGAGCATGCTCTTGTCTGGGTGCCACGACCCGCGGGTGGTCTGCCGCCCGCGCGTCGTGCGGATGACGATGAGTTCATGCAGTCATGCACCACGCGCCGCGCGGACGCGTCGGGTGGTGGCACCCGGATTCAGATCCGGCGTGATGCGGTACATGCAGCCCGAGCGTGAGCGAGGGCTTTTTTGTAGTACGTTCGCCGGCACGGAGGGCCCTCCCTGACGGTCGGGCTGCATGTCCGGATGACGATGGGTTCATGTGGTTACGCACCACGCGCCGCGCGGACGCGTCGGGTGGTGGCACCGGATTCAGAACAGGGGTGATGCGGGGCAAGCAGCCCGAGCGTGAGCGAGGGCTTTCTTGGTTTGCGCATGCAGGCGCGGAGGGCCCTCCCTGACGGTCGGGCTGCATGTGCGGACACTTGATTGATCAGTGTGACGCCGCCGGCGTGTCGGATCAGCGGGGCATGTCGGCGGCGAAGGCCTGCCAGCCGCGACGGACATAGGTGATCGCGCTAAGCAGGGTGACGAAGACCGTGGCATAGACGGCGAGGTCGATGGTCCAGCGTCCCCATGTGCCGTGGTGGATCTCGGTGATGCCCAGCAGCACGAGGATGGCGGGGATGACCGTGGCCTGCATGATCATCTTGGCCTTGCCGGACCAGTCGGCGGAGAAATCGATGCCGCTCTCTTCGGCGATGGCGCGGATGGACGTGACGAGAAGCTCGCGGGCGAGGATGAGCAGGACCATCCAGGAGTGGACGCCCGAGACTTGGAAGGGCTCGCGCCCGGGGCGTTCGACGCCGAAGGCCGGCCCGGCGAGCAGCACGAAGGCCCCGACGACAAGGATCTTGTCGGCGAAGGGGTCCATGACGCGCCCGAACTTCGAGACGACTTTCCAGCGCCGGGCCAGCGGGCCGTCGATCGCATCGGTGACCGCGGCCAACCCGAAGAGGGCGGCGGCGATGAGATAACCCCAGAGCGGTCGCAGGGGAGAGATCGAGTTGTCCTCGAGTTTGTGGGTGGGGTAGGTCCAGACATAGAGCAGGACGAAGAACGCCGTGGCGATGACCAGGCGCAGCGCGGTCAGCAGGTTGGGGATGCGGCGTTGCCACACCGAGGCGCCCAAGGTCGGAGATTGTGGTGAGGGGCTGTCCACGTGGGGTCGATCGTAGCGGGCGCGCACTCAGGAACGTTCGGCGGCGATGGGCGGGGGCAGTTTCGTGCGACCGGGGACGGCGACCTCGGGCGTCGCGAGCGTGCCGGGCAGTTCCAGCGACACGGGCATGAGGCTGAGATCGGCGTTCAGCACGCGATCGAGCGCGAGCGTCGCGCCGGTGTAGGCGGATTCGCGCCCCGCGATGGCGACGAGCGTCGAGCGGGCGATGCGTTCGCCCTCGTTGATGTAGGGCCCGCCCGTCACGCCCGCAATGAGGTCGACGTGCTCGGCGACGTAGGGGCTGGGCTGCGAGTCTTCCCAGCGCCAGGGGTTCTTGCCCTTGATCTGGGCTCGTCCGCTGGAGAGGTGCACGCTGCCTTCGGACCCATAGATGATCTCTTCGACGCGCCCGGCGCACCCGTCGATCTGGCGGCACTGGCTGACGATGAATCGCCCGTCGTCGTATTCGAAGGTGACGCCGAAGTGATCGAAGACGTGCCCATAGTCGGGGCTGGTGCGGACCTCGCGTCCGCCCAGGCCCAGCGCGCGGCTGGGAAGGTCATCGCCCAGGGCCCAGAGGGCGGCGTCGATGTTGTGCACGTGCTGCTCGCAGATGTGATCGCCGCTGAGCCAGGTGAAGTAGAGCCAGTTGCGGAGCTGCCACTCGGTGTCGGACCACTCGGGCTTGCGCGGGTGCATCCACAGCCCGCCCTGGTTCCACGAGACATTGGCCCCGAGCACGCGGCCGATGGCCCCGTCGCGGATGCGCTCCATCGCGGCGAGATAGCAGGCCTCGTGTCGCCGCTGCGTGCCCGACACCACGTTGAGTTTCTTCTCGCGGGCCCTGGCGGCGGCGGCGAGGACCGTGCGCACGCCCGCCGGGTCTACCGCCACGGGCTTCTCCATGAAGACGTGCTTGCCCGCGTCGATCGCGGCGGCGAAGTGGATCGGGCGAAAGCCCGGGGGCGTCGCCAGGATCACCACATCGACCGGGGCGGCGAGCACACGCTGATAGGCATCAAGCCCGTGGAAGCAGGTCTCGTCGGTGACCTGCACGCGACCCTTGAACGATTCGTTCCCCTCGAGGTTTGCGCGGCAGCCGGCGAGCCGGTCGGGCATCGCGTCGCCCAGCGCGGTGATGATCGTGTCGGGCGAGGCGTGGAGCGCGTCGTGCGCCGCGCCCGTGCCGCGCCCGCCGCAGCCAATCACGCCCACGCGGATCCCGCCGCGCGGGGCGATGTGTGCACCGCGAGACACATGGGGCAGCACGACGGCGCCCGCGGCGAGCGAGGCCCCGGCGCGGATGAGCGTGCGACGAGTCAGCGTGGGTTCGAGCATGCGAGCGCTCCGTCAGGGGGTTCAGCGGAATGGGGTCTGGCCCGGAACAGCCAGCGCGGGATACGCGAGCGGGCCCATCTCATACGCGGGCGGGGAGAGATCTTCGACGCTGGCCCAGGCCTGGTCCCAGGTGATGGTCTGCCCGGTGTAGGCGGCCATGCGCCCCATCAGGGCCATCATGGTGCTGTTGCACATCCAGGGCCCGTCGTTGCGGGCCTCGCCCGCGCGGATCGACGCGAAGAGCACATCATGCTCGTTCTGATACATGTCGCGGCTGGGGCCTTCGTATGACCAGATGACCTTGCCCGTACGATCGCGGAAGGCGTGGATGGGTTTCCAGCCGTTGATCTCGCCCGTGCCCGACGAGCCCGTGATGTAGTCGGAGTTGTCGCTGGGCGTGCGATCGATCTGCGTGCAGGTGTGGAAGGCACGCCGCCGGTCGTCGTACTCATACACGACGCCGAAGTGATCGAACGAGTTGCCCGATTCCTCGCCCGTGCGGGCGGCGCGCCCGCCGATCGCCACGCAGCGCGCGGGGGTCTTGTCGTTCATCGCCCAGGCCAGGCGATCGATCGAGTGGCAGGCCTGCTCGACGATGTGATCGCCGCTGAGCCATGTGAAGTGCCACCAGTTGCGGAGCTGGAACTCCATGTCGCTCCATTCGGGGCGGCGGGGGCGCTTGGTCAGGGTCGAGGTGTGGTAGGTGGTGTGCACGCTCAGCACGTCGCCGATGACGCCTTCATGAAGTTTCGCGAAGGCGGCGCGTTCCGCATTGGCGTAGCGCCAGCAGAACCCGCTGACGAGCGTGAGGCCCTTCTCGCGGGCGAGCTCGCTCGCGGCTCGCACGCGCACCAGCCCCGGCGCGTCGACGCCCATGGGCTTTTCGCAGAAGACGTGCTTGCCCGCGTGGACCGCCGCCTCGAGGTGCGACGGGCGAAAGTGGGGGTAACTCGTGAGCAGCACCACGTCCACGCCCGCATCGATGACGCGCTGGTGGGCGTCGAAGCCGAGGAAGCGTCGCTCGGGGGCGACGTCGATGCGTCCGGGCGCGTCCTTGAAGACGTCGGTGAGTCGCTCGTGGCAGGACGTGAGCCGGTCGTCGAACATGTCGCCCATCGCCCAGAGCACATTGCCCGGGTCGGCGCGAAGGGCCTGGGACGCCGCACCCGTGCCGCGCCCGCCGCACCCGATCAGGCCGATCTTGAGCGTGTCGGACCCGCGCGCGTGGGCCCCGCGGGCGATGCTCGGTAGCACGCTCGCGACCGCGGCGGCCTTGACAAACTCACGCCGTGGCATCGTCATGGCTTGGTTTCCTTGGATGGGGTGATGACCTCGGGCGAATCGCACACCAGGCGCAGCCCCACGAAGGGCGCGTCCGACAGCCACCAGCGGCTCTTGGGCACCTGCGGGTCCGAGGCGTTCCAGGCCGCGTCCTGCACGCTCCTCGCGCCGATCGAGAGATCCTTCGCGTGCGTCTTGTACGAGCCGCCCTTGCAGACCCCCGTGGCGTCGGGGGCGATCGTCCATTCCTGTACGTTGCCCAGCATGTCGTACAGGCCCCACGCGCTGGGCTTCTTCTTCGCCACCGGGTGGGGCGTGAAGTCGGCGTTGTCGCGCGTCCAGGCAAACTCGCCCAGCGTCTCGAGGGTGACGCCCGCGGGCAGGGCGGCGTCGCGCGGCGCACCGCAGCGGGCGGCGTGCTCCCACTCGGCCTCGGTGGGCAGGCGATATCGACGCCCGGTGTGCGCGCTCAGCCACGCGCAGAAGGCCTGCGCGCTCTCGAACGAGATGCTGATCGCCGCGTACCCCTCGTGCCCGAAGCCCCGGTCGGGCGGGATGTAGGGCTTGCTGGGGCGCGAGACGGCATCGACGCCCGGGGGCGTGGCATTTTCATCGAGGCGATAGACGAAGATGTCCATGGCCTCCCAGGTCAGTTCGGTCGCGCCGATCCAGAAGGGCTTGATCGAGCCGTCGGCGCTGGCGGGGATTGGCACCATCTCGAAGGCGAACGCCGACGCGGGGAGCGACTGGCGGAACGGCGCGGGCGGGGCTGAAGCCGGGGCGGCGGTCGTGGCGGTTTGCGCCGGGGTGGTCGCCGTGTCGGGCTGGGCGGCGGCAAGTGCCGCGGCGAATACACACGCCGTGCACGCCAGCGCGTGGCGGAGGCGTCGCGGGCCAGTTACGCTCGGCGTCATGCGCCCACAGAGCGGAGTGTTGAATCGTTTGGCGGCGGTCATGGTGCGGGCCTTAGTGCTGCTGGCGGTCGTCGCCGGGGCGTGTGCGCCGGTCCCGGTGGTACGTTCCGGGGGGCCGACCCGCTACGAGAGTACCCGGATCTGCATGGGGATCCGCGCGCGGGTGGTGGTCTATGCCAGGGATTGGCCCCGGGCCGAACGGGCGATGAACGCCGCGTTCGAGACCATCAACGCCCTCGACGCCTCGATGAGCGACTATCGCCCCACGAGCGAGGTGTCGCGCCTGGGCCACGGCGCGGGGGGCGTGGGGCTGCGCGTCAGCGACGATCTGGTCCGCCTGCTCGCCCGCGCGCGCCGCCTGGCGGCCATGACCGACGGGGCCTTTGACCCGACCGCGGCCCCG
>JABWBB010000021.1 GCA_013360675.1 Phycisphaerales bacterium
GGCTGCTGCCGCAGCGCCGGCGCCAGGCGCGGCAGGACGTCGAGGAAGTCGGAGGCGAAGCCGGCCTGCGGGTCGCGCTGGCGCTGCAGGGCGAGGATGGACATGGTCAGCTCGGCGAGGTACTCGAGGGTGAGGTAGTCCAGCGCCCCCTGCTCGGCGAGCAGCACGGGCGCACAATCGGCTACGCGCACGCACAGCACCCGCGCCGGATCGTCGCTCACGATCGCGTCGGCCTTGGTGTCGCCCGCGCGCGCATGCGAGGGGCCGCCGCCCCGCACCGTCAGCACCTCGGCCCCGTGCACCTGGTGTACTTGCACGATCTCGCGCCCGCCACGCCCCATCGCGCTCGTGATCCGCGCCAGGTTCTCGCGGATGTTGGCCACCGGATCGCGTGCGTCGCCCGCAAGGCCCGACGGATTGCCCAGGTTGAGCGAGGCGAACACACCCAGCGACACTCCGCCTACGCGTGTTGAGAACGCGTGAGGCACGTGGGCGAGCAGCGCGGATGTAAGCAGCAGCGGCGTGGTCATCACTCGCCCTTATTCAGCGGGTCCAGCCGCCCGTCGTACCGGCGGAAATCGGCAATCTCCTTCGCGCTGGGGGCCGATTCGTTCCAGGCGGCGGTGTAGAGCGCCCGCAGCGTGGCGGCCCCGTCGGCCAGCCGCGCCAGGATGAACACGCGACCCGGCTCCTGACGCAGTTCGCCGCTCTTCTCCATCACGTAGAGCGGCTCGACCAGTGCGTGCGAGCGACGGATGGCATCCAGGAGCGATGGCCAGGGGTCTTTGGCGTTGACTGGTGGGATCTCACCGATCGCTCCCGCGATGAGGTCGGCGTGGGCCAGGTCGTGCAGGCGCACCACGCCGCCGTCGATGTAGGCATGAACCCCGCGATCGGTGGTGTAGGCATTGGGGTTGTCGCCGATCCAGCCGTGGTGGTGCGTGGTGGTGTGCAGGGGCTGGGCACAGTCGCCCACGAAGTGCGACAAGATGCCCATGGCGGCGATCATGTTGGCCCGGGCCGCGTCGAGTTGGTCTGCCCGTTCGGGATCATCGAAGGATTCGAGGATTCGGTAGGTCTGCATCGCCGAGCGCACCTTGCCGAAGTTCTCGGCCATGGCATAAGGAAGAAACCCGGGCCATTCGAGCACCTTGGCGGGGTCGGTCGCGGGGTTGACCGGGCGACCCTTGAACGCGGCCCCGGCGCGTTCCTTGGCGAGCACCATCGCGCGGATGCACTCGTGCCGCAGAACGGGCAGCGTGTCAAGCGTGAGGGCGTAGGCCTCGAGGTCTTCGACGTCGAGGTAGTGGTCGGGATTGTTGATATGGGTTAACTGCGCCAGCGCCACGCCGCGCCACCGATCGGGCTGCGTGGCCAGGTCGGCGATCTGGGCCTGGACGTGGGCATCGCGGAGGAACGCGGGCGCGTCGGCGGGCAGTTCACGCAGCGCCGCCACGGTGATGGCCCGGTGCCCCGGGGCATCCCACGCGAGCAGCCCCACACCCAGCAGGCTCAACACGACACATGCAACTCGCTTCATGGCTCACCCTCCGCTTGACAAACCCAAGCGTACGGGGCGAGCAGAGCAAAACGAAAAACCGCCCCGGGCCATGGACTGGCGCGGGGCGGTGGGTGTGGTGGTCAAGACGGATCGATTCAGCGACGACGACGACCGGCGAGGCAGATGCAGCCGAGGCTGGTGAGGGCGAAGGCGCCCGGCGCCGGGATCGGCACGATCTGGTCCTGTGCCGTCCCGCTGCGAAGGCCGAGGATATTCACGTTCCCGCCGCCGGACGGCGAGGAGCCGATCGAGTTGAAGAACGAGTTGACGTGATTCATCAGCGTGGACGAGAAGGCCGAGCCGTCGGTCTTCGTCGCGCGGAACCCGCCCGACGCAAGGCTGAGGCTGGCGACGCCCACGGACGGGTTGAAGTCCGTCACGACCTCCCAGACGGCCAACTGAAAGGCCGCGGCGAGGTTGTTGCTCGCGGTCGACAGCAGCTGCGACCCATTGGCAAAGGCGTACATGTCCCGGATCGCGTTGGCCCGCGCCACGCCCATCGCGCCCCAGTTGGGGAGCTGTGCCACGCTGACCACGTCGAATGTCCGCGTCGTGGACGACACCCGCTGGTTCAGGTCGGTGCAGAACGTCACCCAGGTGCCGTGGAGCGTCGCGCCCAGCCCCGTGCCGTTGGTCAGCGTGTGGCGCAACTGCCCGGCGAAGACGTTCTGCGTGCCGCCCGCGTGCGTGATCCGCACGCTCGAGCCGCGCCCCGCGCCCAGATAGCGCACGTCGATCGTGTCGGCCTGGGCCGCACCGGCGGCGGCGGCGATCCCCACGGCGGCAATGATGATGCGTGACGTTCTCATGATTCTCTCTTCCTTCCGCTTCGTTGTCCCGAACCCGGGGCGACCTCCATGACGCCCGTCGCCCGCGGGACACCCAGCCCCGCCGACGGATGACCCGCGGCCATCACCTCAAGCGTGCGGTACATCCACTCTTCCAGCCAGCAACCGCGGGCTCGCTCCGCACCCCGCGAACGCCCTGGCGCGGCTATGACTTCCGTGCGGAACCTGTCGATCAGCCCGCCCGAGCCCGGCGCGCTCGATAACATCGAGGTGCGGGACGAGCCAGGCCAGGCACACCCCGGGAGGATGCCCGGATGCGAGACATCAAAACGGACTCAGGCTTCGTGCACCTGCACCTCCACAGCGAGTACTCGCTGCTGGATGGGGGCAACCGCGTCGACAAACTCGTCAAGCGCGTCGCCGAGCTGGGCATGACCGCCTGCGCCGTGACCGACCACGGCAACCTCTTCGGGGCCGTCGCCTTCTACGAGGCCTGCAAGAGCGCCGGGATCAAGCCCATCCTCGGGGTCGAGGCCTACGTCACGCCCCCGGGTAAGCCCCGCACCGACCGCACCTACACGGGCGGGGGCGAGGGGGGGTATCACCTGGTCCTGCTCGCCGAGACCCTCGCGGGCTGGCGCAACCTGATGCTGCTCTGCTCCGAGGCCTACCTCACCGGGTTCTACTACAAGCCGCGGATCGACCGCGAGTTGCTCGCGTCCCATAACGAGGGGCTCATCGCGATCAACGGTCACCTGGGCTCGGAGATCGGCGACCACCTGCTGACCTATCACCGCAGCCAGGACGCCCGGTCATGGGAGGCGGCGGTCGAGAGCGCCCGCTGGCACGCGGAGGTCTTTGGCCCCAACGCGCAGGGTCAGCCCCGGTTCTACGTGGAGATGCAGCACCATGTGCCCGAGCAGAACGCGATCAATCCGCATCTGATCCGCCTGGCGCGGGAACTGAACCTGCCGCTGGTCTGCGACAACGACGCCCACTTCCTGCGGGCCGAGGACCACGACGCGCACGACACGCTGATCTGCATCTCGACGGGCAAGAGCAAGTCCGACGAAAACCGGATGCGCTACACGCCCGAGCTCTATGTGAAGAGCCCCGAGCAGATGCACGCGCTCTTCGAGCGTTATGGCGAGGCGGGGCAGGAATCCCTGGCCAACGCCGCCGCCATCGGCGCACGCTGCAACGTCGAACTCCCGATCGGCGTCAGCCACGCCCCGATGGTGCGTGTTGCGCTGCGCCGCCCCGAGGGCGCCGCGTCGGCGGGCGGACCCCCGGTCGGCGTGAAGCGCACCAGCGACGCCTGGGACACGAGCATTCTCCCTCGGCATGACGACGCCCGGTTCGGCGGCGATCTGACCGCGTGGTACAAGGCCTACTGCGCCTGCTTCGAGGTCATCCCGTTCAGCGTCTCCGAGGGCACCCCCGAGAAAGAACGCAAGGCGCTGCTCGACCAGGCCGCGGCGGAGTGCGACCGGGCCCTGCGCATGCTCTCCGAGGCCGGCCTGATCTGGCGCTACGGCGCGCAGTGGAGCAAAGCCGCCCAGGGCGATCAGGTGCAGGCCCGCCTCGAGCGTGAACTCAAGATCCTCGCCGACAAGAACATCTCGGCGTACTTCCTCATCGTGTGGGACTTTGTCAACTGGGGCCGCCAGCGCGAGATCCCCGCCAACGCCAGGGGCTCGGGCGTGGGCACGATGGTGGGCTATGTGCTGGGGCTGTCCAACGCCTGCCCGGTGCGCTTCGGGCTGCTCTTCGAACGCTTCACCGACCCCGATCGATCCGAGTTCCCCGATATCGATATCGACCTGTGCCAGGACGGGCGGGCCGAGGTCATCAACTACGTGCGCACCAAGTACGGGCACGTGGCGCAGATCATCACCTTCGGGACGCTCAAAGCCCGGGCGGCGGTGCGCGACGTGGGCCGCGTGCTCGACATCCCCCTGCCCGAGGTCGACAAGATCGCCAAACTGATCCCCGAAACACTGGGGATCACCATCGAAGATGCGCTCAAGGAAGAGCCGGACCTGCGCAAACTCGCCGACGGCGACGAACGCGTCGCCCGCCTGCTCGACAACGCGCAGTCCATCGAGGGCCAGGCGCGCCATGCCTCGGTCCACGCGGCGGGCGTCATCGTCGCCACCCAGCCCCTGCACACCATCGTCCCCCTCTATCGCCAGCCCGGGAGCGCCGACGCCGACGTGGTCACGCAGTGGGACGGCCCCACCTGCGAGAAGATGGGCCTGCTCAAGATGGACTTCCTGGGCCTGCGCACGCTCTCGATCATCGAGCGCTGCAAGGCCCTGGTTCGCGAGGCCTTCACCGACGCGCAGATCTGGGCCAGCGTGGGGCGCACGCCGCCCGTCACGCCCGACGAGAGCGCGGTCCACCCGCTCGATCTCGATCGCCTGACCTACGACGACCAGAAAGTCTTTGAACTCTTCCGCCGCGGCGAGACCACGGGCGTCTTCCAGTTTGAATCGGGGGGCATGCGCCGCCTGCTGGTCGAGATGAAGCCCGACCGGCTGGAAGACCTCATCGCCGCCAACGCCCTCTTCCGCCCGGGCCCGATGGACCTCATCCCCGACTACAACCGGCGCAAGCACGGGCAAGACCGCGTGCCCAGCGTCCATCCCATCGTCGACGAGTTCACGCGCGAGACCTACGGCGTGATGGTCTATCAAGAGCAGGTCATGCAGATCGTCCACGGGCTGGGCGGGATCAAACTGCGCGACGCCTACACCCTCATCAAGAACATCAGCAAGAAGAAGCACGACAAGATCGAGAAGGAACGCCCCAAGTTCATCGACGGGGCAGTGGCCAAGGGCCTCTCACGCGACGGGGCCAACGACCTCTTCGAACTCATCCTCAAGTTCGCGGGCTACGGCTTCAACAAGTCGCACTCGACCGGCTACGCCATCGTCGCCTACCAGACCGCCTATCTCAAGACCTATTTCCCCAGCCAGTACATGGCCGCCTTCCTCACGTTCGAATCGGGCGCGAACAAGGTGTCGGACTGGATCCCCTATCTCGAAGACTGCCGTCGCACGCGCGTCATCGACCCCGCCACGGGCAAGGATCTGCGCGTGGGCGTGGAGGTGCGTCCGCCGGATGTCAACGCTTCGCGGGCGGCGTTTGGCGTGGTCTTCGAGAAGGACGAGCCGCGGACGAGTGCGCACGGGCACGTGCGATTCGGGCTCAAGGCCATCAAGGGCGTGGGCGACAAGGCGATCGAGCAGGTCATCGCCCAGCGCGACGCCGCGGGCCCCTTCACCAGCCTCTTTGATTTCTGCGAGCGCATGCCCACGGGCGTGGTGACGCGCCCCATGCTCGACGCGCTCATCCGGTGCGGGGCGTTCGATTCGATCCACACGCGGGCGGCCCGGTCGGCGCTGGTGGCGACGATCGACACGGCTCTCTCCGCCGCCCAGAAACACGCCGCCGACAAAGCCGCGGGCCAGATCGCCCTCTTCGGCGGTGCGCCCGTCGAGAAGGGCGCGGCCCCCAGCGAACGCGAGGCCCCGCTGGCCAAGGCCACGCCCTGGACCGAGCCCGAGACGCTCACCCACGAGAAAGACGTGCTGGGGTTCTATGTCTCGAGCCACCCGCTCGATCGCTGGAAGCATTGGTCCGGCGCCTTCGCCACGTGCTCGATCGCGGGCGTGAAGGACCTGCCTCAGGACGCCCGCGTCGTGCTGGCCGCGATGGTTCAGAGCGTGCGCCCGATCGTCGTCCGCAACGGGCGCAGCGCGGGGCAGAAGATGGCCATCCTGACGCTCGAGGATTCGTCGGGCACGCTCGACGCCGTCCTCTTCACCGACAACTACGCCAAGCACGCCGACCTGGCCAAAGCCGACGCGGTCGTCTTTGCCCTGGGGCGCGTCGATCTCTCCCGCGGCGATCCTCAGGTGATCGTCGATCGCCTCGCGCCCATCGACGGCGTGCCGCTCGACCCCGGACGCGTCCGCGTCTTCTTCGATTCCATGCGCTTCAACGGCCAGTCGGGCCAGGCGCTCGAACGCATCGCCGACACGCTGCGCGCCCCCGCGCCGCCCGCCCGGCGCGGCGACGACGCCCCGCCGCTCTTCCCGCTCGAGTTCGTCATCGGGACGAGCGACCAGGTCGCGATCCTCGCGGCCGACCCCAAGTTCCGCATCGCCCTCGCGCCCGATCTCGTGCGTGAGATCACCGATCAACTGGGCCCGGGCATGGTCAAGGTCGTGGGCGGCGTGACGCTCGAAAAGACCGAGCCCCGCGAGCGCTGGAAAAAACGCCGCTCCGACGACGAATGATTTATACGCCGGTCCAGCGGGTCTTGAGGTCGTGCTCGATCTTGAGCAGGTCGAGCACCTTGCCCACGACAAAGTCGACCAGGTCTTCGACGCGCGTGGGGCGGAGATAAAACCCCGGGTTGGGCGGGCAGATGATCGCCCCGGCGAGCGTCAGCGTTTCCATGTTGCGGATGTCGATGAGGCTCAGGGGCATCTCGCGCGGGGCCACGATCAGCGTGCGACGTTCCTTGAGCGTGACCATCGCCGCCCGCACCAGCAGGTTCGACCCCGAACCCGTGGCGATCGCCCCGAGTGATGCGCTCGAGCAGGGCAACACCACCATGCCGTCGTGCAGAAAACTGCCCGAGGCGATGACCGCGCCCACGTCCTTGTGCGGGTGCACGATCAGCCGCTGCGCGATCGCCGCGGCATCGTCGCGCCGGGCCAGCGACGGGGCCAGCGAGGCCAGGTCGAGGGCCCGCACGTCGGATTCTTCGGCGAGCAGGCGACGCCCATACTCGCTCGCCACCAGATGAATCTCATGCCCGCCGCCCAGCAGGATCTCGAGCAGCCGCAGCACATAGGGAGCACCCGAAGCGCCGGAAATGCCGATGACGAGCGTGCGTCTCTTGGATGAAGCGTGGGCCATGCCGGGGCAACTCTACGTCGCCGCGGGTCATGACGATGCACGGGCACAACGATGTGTCCTGGCGTCATTACGCTGCGGCCCGCTGGTCCGGGCCGGGCCGGGCGTAATGCCCGTCCGCCGCTTGCCGGCACAGGCTGAGCAGCCTGGGCTTGGCGATAGGCTTGGTGGCGTAATCATCGCACCCGGCGTCTTTGCACTTCCTGGCGTCGTCACTCATCGCGTGGGCTGTCAGTGCGATGATCGGCAGGCGGCAGCCCCGCTCGCGCAGCCAACGCGTCGCGTTGTACCCGTCGAGTTCGGGCATCTGCATGTCCATCAGCACCACGTCGAAGGGCGCACGATCGACTCGCCCTGCCAGCGTCCCATCGTCGGACATGTGCTCGATGGCGGCGCGACCGTTCTCGGCGGTCGTGACCACCGCCCCCGCCTTGCTCAAATGGAACGTGGCGAGTCGCAGGTTGTCGGGCCCGTCATCGACCAGCAGCACGCGCACCCCCGCGAGCGAGATCATTGCGCCGTCCGACTCTCCCTGGACATTGGCGTGGCGTGTCTTCGACGCGGCTTCGGGCGTCAGCATGACCACGCCGGCGAGCGGACCCGTCGCAACCACGGCCGTGAATGTGCTGCCCCGCCCGGCCTCGCTGGTCAGGGTGACATCCCCGCCCAGCAGCCGGGCCAGACGGCGGCTGATCCGCAGCCCCAGGCCCGTGCCGCCGAAGTTGCGCGTGGTCGATGCGTCGGCCTGGGCGAACGAGCCGAAGAGGCGTGACTGCTGCTCGGGGGTGAGCCCGATGCCTGTATCGACGACGTCAAAGCGGATCTTCTCCTCGCCCGCATCGCACGAGGCCACGATGCGCACGGACCCCGACTCGGTGAACTTGATCGCGTTGCTCACAAGATTCACCAGGACCTGCCGCAGACGCACCGGATCGCCCAGCATCGTCTCGGGCATGGCCGAGGCATATTCCACCTGAAACTCGAGCCCCTTGAGCAGCGCCTTGGGTTCGAGCAGCGCCCGCACCTCGCCCAGCACCTCGGCGGGGTGCGTCGCGATCTGTTCGACCGTCATCTTGCCCGCCTCGATCTTCGACAGGTCGAGGATGTCATTGATCAGCGTCAACAGGTGCTGCCCGTTGCGACGGATCGTCGCGATCGCATCGGCACGGCGGGCGCCATCCCATGACTCCTGCTCGCTGGCGATCAAATCCGCGAAGCCCAGGATCGCCGCCATCGGTGTGCGGATCTCGTGGCTCATGTTCGCCAGGAACTCGCTCTTGGCCTTGTTGGCCGCATCGGCGGCCTCCTTGGCCTGGCGCAACTCGCGCATCGCCTCTTCGCGCTCGAACTCGGCGCTGATCCTCGCCCCGAAGATCCGCAGCATCGGCATGATCCCCGTGTCCGTCGTCGGCTTACGGAAGAGCACGCCGATAAGTCCCATTACCTCGCCCGCGGTGTTATAGAGTGGCGTTGCGTAATAGGCCTCCGCACCGAGCGTCTTGAGCATCTCGTCCGCGGGGAATCGGTTCACCACGTCCGAGGGAATCTCGCAGGTCTCACCCGCGGCGACATGTTCGCAGGGCGTGCCCTTCAGGTCATACACAAGCTCGGGCATCAGTTCCTGCTCGACCCGCATGGACCGCGTCGTGGCCTTGAGTCCGCTCACCCTCGAGATGAAGACGACATCCGCACCCGTGACCCTGGCCGCCGACCTGGTCAGCTCGTGATAGATGTCATCTCCGCAAGATGCGCTGACGCTCTGCGCCACGCTGAGCAGCTTGGCCTCGGACAACTTCTGCTCCGTCACATCCATGCTCAGGCTGATGTAACGGCTGATGCGCTCATCCTTGCCCCGCATCGCCACGTTGGTCGTTTGCACCCAGTAATACTCGCCGTTCTTGGCCCTGTTGCAGACCATTCCTGTCCACACGCCATCCTTGGCCAGAGCCGAGTACATGCCCCTCCAGAACGATGTGGGGTGCGTCCCCGAGTTGACGATCGAGTGATCCTGCCCGATCAGTTCTTCCACGCTGTAGCCGCTGATCTCGCTGAACGCCTGGTTGACATACGTGATCCGCCCGCGTTCGTCCGCCTCGGAAACGATGCCGTGCCGATCCATCGCGGCCTGCCGGGAACGGACCTCTTCCAGGACATTGGCCAGCGTGTCTCGCTCGAGCGACAGCAGCCGACGTGCGCGGTCCGCGCGACGGATCACCGGCTCGAGCACCAACCCCGACAGCAGGATCACCGACCCCAGCAGGATCCAGGCGCTGTAACGGACGGTGCTCGTCATGGCGTGAAGATCGCTCTGCACATCCCGCGCGAGCGATGCCACCGCGGCATCCTGGGCATCGAGATACGGCTCCCAGCCCTCGATGATCACACGAGCCTCCGAGGCCACAGGTGACAACTGGCCCTCGAGAATGCTCATCGCCAGTGAACGAGTACGCCGGCTCATCGCCGTCCGCAGTGCCTCTGCGCGCTCATAGTCAATGATCGGATTCACTTCCGTCGATTGATCATCTGAATGCTCCCGGTAGACCTCGGCCAGCGTTTCCGCCGCCGTGTCCCACGCCGCCAGGTCCGAGAGCAACCGTTCCGCGATGTCGGCGTGCGTCTCACTGTTCGTGGCGGTGAGCAGCATGCGCACCGAGTCGACCAGCCGTGCCCCGATGACGCGCTGACGCCCGGCCATGTTGATCTGTATGCCCGACTCTTGCGTGTGCTCGATCTGCCGAACCACGTAGTCACGTCGCACCAGGATCAACAGCGCGATCACGCACATCACCGCGATATACGCCAGTCGAGGACTCCCCCAACTGATCTTGGATGAATCCAGCCCCGCGGCACGACGAGCCTGAGCCACCTTCTCGTTGGCCGCCAGCACGTCCGTGGCTCGCCCCAGCACCCGACTGGCCCACTCGAAGCCCGCGACGCCGCAGAGCAACGCGATGAGGGCGGCGGTGCCAAACGCCCATCGCCACGCCTTCCCCCGACGTGCCTCGGCCTCGCGGTGGCGATCGAGCGATCGGCTGAGGTCCTGAAGCGTCGCGGCATAATCGTGCTTGGCCTGCTCATAGAACGACGACTTCAGCAGCAAGACACCCTCGCGCGCCCGCCCCTCGCTCACGAGCTCGGCCGCTCGATTCTCGATCTCGACCAGCACGCGGTTGGCCTCACTGATGGCCTGGGCACAGTCCTGCTTGAGCGTGCTGAGCGATGTGACCGAGAGTTGCTTGATAGCCCGATCCAGCCGGCTGGCATATTCCTGGTAACGAGCGCGCCAGGCCTCTTCGGCGGTCGCGGCGTGCATCCGCGCCGACATTGTCAGCGCCTCGTCATAGCGCTCGATGTCCTTCAGGTTGTTCATCAATGCGGCGTTCGACTCGAACTGCCGCTCTGCACGGCCTGTGGTGTGTAACGCCAGCACCGCTAGCGTCGCCAGCACTACGGCCATTCCGATCGCGCAGACCCGCAATGCCCCCAGCCGCTGCAGACGATTCTCGCGTGGCGGCGTTACGCCGTGGTTTATGGAGTCTGTCCGCATCGCGACTGTTCACCGTTCCAACGTGAGCCGGACCACCTCCCAATCCCTCGATTCAGGGCTGGTGAGGATGATCCTCCACGTCATACAACGGTCATGTCGCATCCAGACATGAACCCGAATGCAAGGGAGCAGCGCACGTTGTGCTACGCAGGCTCACTTACCGGACCATGGCCAATGCCTATGGCATTTCGCCTCATGATTTCATGGACGAATGTCGGCATTGCTCGTCTCGACGATCAGCAGCCCAAACCCCAGCGCTCGAAGAAGTAGGCCACATCGGCGTCGTCGGGCGAGCCGCCGCTGAAGTTCAGGTCCGCGCGCTCGTCGCCCGCGCCCCAGGCCTCGAAGAACGACGCCACGTCCGCGTCATCGGGTGTGCCGCCGCTGGCGTTAAAGTCCGCCGGACAGGGCGGGCACCCGTACGTCCCGCAGAAGAAGGGGATCGCCGCCACGTTCGACATCGCCTGTCCGCCGGGGGCCGCGGCGTCCGTCACGATCCATTGCGCGTAGAGCGTCTGACCCGGCTGAGCCACATCACGCAGCAGCGGCCAGTGGATCGTCGCCACGCCGTTGCCCGCCCCCGCGCCGCTCGTCCGCACGATGCCCACGAACATCTGCGGCGTGATCCGCCCCGCCACCGGGGGCTGCGTCGAGATCGCCAGCGTCGCGTTCGCGTTCCCCAGCGCGCCCTCAACCCCGAGCCGGTACTGCATGTTGCCCAGCATCGGCGGGGCCTGCGCGATCATCCGCGGGGCAATGCCCCCGCTGCCCGCCACGCCCGCGCCCAGCAGCGTCGCACGGTGCTCGGGACGATCCGCCACCATGACCGGCGCGTCGAACGGGAACTGTCGGTTCGCCACACGCGGATCCGTCAGACCGTTCTGCATGAAATCCTGCACCTGTGGAACGGCCTGCGGCGGGATGACCGTCTGCAGCATCAGCGGGTCGCGGTTGTCGGGGAACTGCGGCGGCGATCCCGGGGCCCGCGCATAGAACCCGATCACCTGACCCAGGTTCGTGAACTGCCCGTTGTGCATGTAGGTCCGCTTGAGCCCCGTGTTGCGCAGCGAGGGCACCTTGAACTTGCCCCTGTCCGCCGCATTGCCCGTCACGATCTGCCGGCCGAGATCTTCCTGCACCGGGCGCAGCCCGATGTTGCGGAAGGTGTTGTCGCTGAACAGCGGCGGCGCATGGCAGACCAGGCAGTTGTTCGCCTGCATCGCCTGCAGCCCCTGGCGCTGATTGAGCGTCAGCGCGTTCACATCGCCCGCGTCGAACCGATCCCACGGCGTCTGGTCTGCGATCAGCGTGCGCTGATAGGTCGCGATCGCAAACCCGATCCGGCGCGCACTGATCGTGTCATCGCCAAAGGCCCGCCGGAACAACTCGGGGTAACTCGGCCGATCCGCCAGCGCGCTCGACACGTCCGCCGGGATCGCCGTCGCCAGGTCCAGCGGGTTCACCCGGCGCAGTTTCGCCGTCACCGAACCCCAATCAATGTTGTCGTGCGCCATCTCGACACTGTTGGTCACCGGCCCCACGGCCTGGCTCTCGAGCGCGCCGCCCGCGACGATCGCCACCTGGTTCGTCTCCGGGTCGCGGAACTGCGAGCGCGCCCGCCCGTCCCAGAAGAGATCCACCGCGTACGCCGCGTTGATGGGCGAGTTCGCCGACCGTCCCGTGATCTGCGGGCCAATGCCAAAGACCGGGTCGCGCACATAGTCGTTGTTCACATCAGACCGGATCACGCCGGGCGATCCCTGGATGTCGTCGGGTGTGTTCAGCAGGCCGTCCAGCCCCGGGTTGCGTGCCAGGCGAGGATCGGTCCCCGCGTTCTGCGGCATGTGGCATGTCCCGCACGACACCACGTTGCTCGTCGAAAGTTGTTCATCCCAGAACAGGATCTTCCCGAGCACACGCTTGGCCTCGGTCATCGGGTTCTCGGGCGGCACGGGCACGGGCGGGAGCGCCCCCAGCGCCACATACGCCGCCCCCAGCAGCGCACACAGCCCGGCGGGAAGACCCACCACCAGCCCCGTCAACAGCACGCGCCCCGCGCGTGAACGCGCACGGCCCGATCGCTTCTGCATGCTCATACAGGCTCCCTTTTCAGTCGTCAGAGCAGAACGCCCCGCTCAACGACTGATTGCTTTCATTTGAATACTTCAAGGGTTTGTCCGGGGCGGCGGCGGAGCCCGCTTGCGAACCGCGCCCAATCACACGCGAACGAATCAACAGCCTGCGTTCCAGCGCTCGAAGAAAAACACCACGTCCGCGTCGTCGGGAGTGCCACCACTCGAGTTCACATCCGCGCTCGCGTCCCCATCATTCCAGGCGACAAAGAACGCCGCGACATCGGCGTCGTCGGGAGTGCCGCCCGAGCCGTTGAAGTCCGCCAGGCACCCGGATGACAGCACATAGACCACCGGCGGCGGGGTCGTGAAATCAAGCCAGTCTTCCAAGGTCATATCATGGGTAAGCCCGTCAAACTCGATATCCAGATTGAGCACGCCCGTCTCCGGGCAATAGACCGCCCACGCTCCACCGGGCCCGCCCGATCCGCCGGACCCTGCCGCCGGCAGCACGATCGCCTCTGCGATGCCCGGCCCGCCAAACTCGGCCCGGAGCGTGTAAGGCATGCGCGCAATCGGCGCACCGTTCACCTTCACCGGAACGGCTCCATCGGTGAGGTTCAACAGCACGATCATGTCGAACTCGCTGGTGCCGGACGTGACGCTGGACATGTTGCACGCAACATGGAGCGGTTCCGGTCCGGTATCGAATCGGATCAGCGCCGCGACGGCATTGGGCGGCGCATCCGCGGCGACCGCGGCAAGTATCGGATCGGCAAGAAACTCAGAAAGCACCCCAAACGGCGCTGGGCCCGCCGCAAGACCGGGCGCACCAGAAATCGCAGGCACGATGTTGGGCGTCACCAGCCCTGCAAAATACGGGCTTGTGAAGCGCGGGACAAACTCCAGCGCCGTCGTCACCGCCACCGGCAGTGAAGGGTGCGCGAGCACCGGCGCACCGACCGCGGCATCGCCGTAGTGCACGCGTCCGCTGGGCGCCACCGCCGTCGGTCCGGTGCCGCCACCGACATTGACACCCCCACTCCCCGCGATCACGGTCGCCGCGACAAAGACGGTCCCGCCTGATCCGCCCCCCGCAACTCCACCATCGCCTCCGTTTCCTCCAGTCCCACCTGTTCCACCTGCGCCGCCCGCACCCCCATTCCCGCCGCTCCCGCCGCCGGTCCCAGAGGCGCCCATCCCGCCGGGTCCGCCCGAGCCGCCATCCTCGCCGGGTGCGCCATTCGAGCCCTGCGCTGACGATTCGCCATCGCCGCCTCGAGCCGAGATTGCGCCGTGAAGATCACAGCGGCCCTGAATGATGAACTGAACTCCACCGCCACCGCCGCCACCCTGACCACCCTCTGCGCCCGAACCTCCTTCGCCGCCTTTGCCTCCTGAGCCCCCGGCGCCACCTCCACCGCCGCCGCCACCGGAAGAGGACCCCGCACCGCCGGCTCCTCCGCCGCCACCGCCACCACCGCCGCCGGTGGTTCCACCTCCACCGCCGCCACCGCCACCGCCGGCACCGCCACCGCCACCGCCGTTACCCCCGTTGAGAGTGTGAAGCTGTGCCGCGTTCGGAAGGAAGGAACGTCCATTGGTTCCGTTGCCCCCGACAAGTCCATTCAAGCCTGTGCCGCCGACGGCTCCATTCAGGCCGGGCTGTGCAGAATCCCCGCTCCCCCCGATCGGACTTCCTCCGATACCGCCGGAGCCGCCACCACCCCCGGCGCTCCCACCCAGGCCGCCGCCGCGTCCTGCTCCTCCGGCACCACCGGCCGAAGGTGTCGCGGTGTTGTTGGTTCCCAGGGCGCCGGCGACACCATCCGCGCCGCGCATTCCCGCGACGCCACTCTGACCTGAGCCACGCGACATCCCGCTCCCGCCGCCCATCCCCGCGGCGACCGTCCCGTTACCACCCGGCGATCCTGCGCGAGGCGATGATCCACCCGCCCCGCCCGCGCTGCCCAGCCCGTCTTGCCCCGGGTCGCCGTCGATGGAGTTGCCACCTCCGCCGTTTCCACCGGATCCACCATTCCCCCCCGTGCCGCCGGAGCCTCCCATACCACCACCTGGACCAGGTTCATTGCCCTCGGCATCCGCCTTGATGGTCGCATCGGCAGGGACCGACATGTGCCCACCCACAAGCACGCGAGCGAAACGGTCGCCCTTGAACTTCACCGTCGCGCCCGCGGGCACGGTCATGTTGCCGAGTATCGCCCACGTCCGTGCGCCCTGGATGACACCTTGATCGACGATGGTCACGCCATGAAACACGGTCGTGGGCTGGTCGTTCAGCGTGACCACCCCACTGCCGGTATCAAACTCGTACTCCACCTGGGCACAGGCCCGACCTGCGGCAGCCAACAGGAAGGCAATCACGATTTCAGTTCGCATGGCGGAACTCCTGTGCGTGACCACTCTTTGAAATGAGAATACCCCATATTCTCCCCGGGGTATGGAATTCTCATCCGCTGAACGGCTATTTCGCTCGGAGCTCACGAATCCGTGTCAATACGAGATCATCACGCCATCAGCTCGGCATGCGCGTCCGTGCGACATGGTGAGTGTTCCAGCGTCCTCGTGATCACTCGCCCGTCACTGGCAATAACGGCTCTTGATGTCCTTACTGCCGATCTCGCCATTCCGGAATATTGTGCGAGAAACACTGCCCGGTGAACGGGCTCAGCAGCCCTCGTTCCATCGCTCGAAGAACTCGCGCACGTCGGCGTCGTCGGGCGTGCCGCCGCTGGCGTTGACGTCCGCCGCCGGCCGCCCGTCGTTCCAGGCCTGGAAGAACGCGTCCACGTCCGCCTCATCGGGCACGCCGCCCGAACAGTTGAAATCGCCCACGCACAGCGTCAGCACCGCGGGCTCGGTGGTCACACTCCCGCACGCGTTCGACACGCGGCAGGTGTACACCGCCGCGTGCAGCGCGATCGCGTTCGCGATCACCAGCGTCGGGTTGGTCTGCCCCGCCAGATTCTGGCCGTTGCGACGCCACTGGTACGCCAGCGGCGTGCCTCCCGTCGCCTGCACGCTGAACTCCACACGCTGACGCACGCACGCCTCGACGCTCTGCGGCTGGGCCGTGATCTGCGGGCACTCCACCACGCCCGACGCGCGGAACCAGTTCGCCGCCAACGGCGAGGCCAGCAGATGCTCGAGGAGCAAGCGCCCCACCTTTTCCCGCGCGCCCGAGGCCGGGTGCGTCCCGTCCGCCGCAAAGTCCGCGCACACATACGTCAGCCCGTCCGATCGCGCGATCAATCCGTCAGCCCACAGGTCGGGCCCCCACGCCAGCAGCGGCGCCACGCTCGACGCATAACTCAGATCTCCTGCCCTGGCGTCCACGCCCTCGCCACGCATCTGGCGGATCTGCGCCTCGATCGCCCACTTCACGCCAAACCCGCTCTCATACGCGAAGGGCTCGGGGTTGAGTGTGGTGCTTGCATACCCCGCGTAGATCCGGTTCGATACGAACGCCACCCGCAGGTTCGGGTAGCGCGCCTTCGCCGCCCGCGCGATGTCCCCGATCTGCCGCACCAGCGTGAAGGCGTCGGCCTGCGCGCTGGGCAGCGAGACGTTCGGCCCCGCGTTGGCCACCTTGATCCAGACCGCCTGCACCTGCGCCTCGCTCAGCCCGGCGGGCGCAAGCCGCGTGTCGCGCACCCGGTCATAGTTCTGATCCGTGGGCGCGTCCCACGTCGAAGCGGTCTGCCCCCCCGCCGCTCCGTCCACGATGCTCAGCGACGTGTGGTTCACCCCCGGGTGCGCCAGCGCCTGCCCGATAAACGAGAAACTCTCGCAGTTGGGGAACGACCCGCCGCAGAACTCCTGCGTCGTGTTCGACATCCCGATCGACAGCAGCACCATCCGCCCGCCCGCGCTGGGCGCCCCCGCGGCATCGCGCGGCACGATCGCCCCGGCCTGCGTCACCCCCGCCTGCAGATGATCCGGCGGGATCGCATTCGACCCACCCGGGTACAGCCCCCCTGGGTACTGCCCCAGATACAGCCCCGAGCCAAGGTCGCTCAGCGGCGTCAGCCCGACCGAGGTCCGCGCACAGTCGGCGGCAACACCGACCGACGCCACAACAGTAACGCACGCAAGGCCTATCCAGCGCATGGCGAAACTCCCATCCGACCCCGGATGGGAGAAACGCCCCATGAGCCTTCGTATTGCCGGCAAGGGCCGGAGATACACCCCGAGGTTCAGCAGCCCGAGTTCCAGAGATCGAAGTAAAGGGCCACGTCCGCGTCGTCCGGCACACCGCCGCTCCCGTTCACGTCAGCACTCGGGTCCCCGGCGTTCCAGGCCTCGAAGAACGCGGCCACGTCGGCATCGTCGGGAACGCCCCCCGAGCAGTTGAAATCCGCCTGGCAGAGCACGAGCGCGCCGGGGTTGCTCACCGCAGAGCCCGCGCAGGCATACGCGGACGCACGCAGCCGGAACCGGATCGTGCCCGAGTGCGAACCCAGGAACACGTTCGATATGGAGAGCGTCGAGGTCGTCTCGCCGCTGACGTCGCAGAACATATTGCTGAACGGGTCCCAGATCGTGGGGCCCACCACATCCTCCCACTGGTCGCTGCCCTCGGGCGACTCAAACTGCCAGCGATAGGCATAGGTCCCGCTCCCGCTCACCGACGCCGCCAGCGATCCGCCTCCCGTCGCGCAGAACGACGAGGTCCCGGGGTGCGACACGAAGATCGGCGCCGGATTGGTGGTCACCATCCCCGGCTCGCTCGTCACGCTCCCGCAGGCGTTGGTCACCACCACCCGATAGCGCCCCGTGCGATCGCAGAAGGTCGGCTCGTACATCCCGATCCGCAACTGGTTCGTGCGCGTCCCCTCGTAGGCGAACGTCTGGCTGAATCCCGTGTAGTCCCCGCCCCAGAGCGGGAAGTTCGTGCACTCGTCGACCAGGTCGATCCACTGCCCTGGGTTGTTGGGGTCCTCGCGCTGCCACTGATACGACAGCGGGAACGATCCCGACGCCGACACGTTCAACGCCGCGCCGAAGGGGTAAAACGTCGAGACCTCCCAGAAGGGCTGGGCCGTGCCGATCCGGGGCGCGTCGCACGCGACGCCCGTTCCGTCGAGATACAGAATCCCGCTGGTGAACGTCACGTGGCTCTCGGCCCCGTTGGTGCAGGTATTCCGACGATCCATGATCGTCACCAGCATCCGGTTCCCGTCCGCGCTGATCCCGCGCGTGTGCATCAGGTGGAACCCCTCCGCCAGCATCGGGTTGGTCGGATCGATCGACGCGATGTAGTCCGCCAGATCGAGCGGCACGCCGTTGTTGAGCGTCGGCCGCCAGATGAACGGCCTCGAGGTGCCCGTCGGGCCCAGCGCGTTGTACTGCGCCGTCCCGATGATCGTGTTCCCGTCATCGCTGATCGCCGACGGATACAACGCCACCAGGATGTCGATCGCCAGCCCCTGGTCACGGTCGACCGGGCGTCCCAGGTTCTGCGGCTGCCACGAGTGGTCCGGCTGACGCACCCAGCGCACCAGCTTGATCCCGCCCGATCCAAAGATCGCCTGATTGAACTGCGTGCTGGGTTGCCCCGCGATCACCGTCCCCGGCCCGTTCACCGGCCAGATCGTCGAGTTGCTCCAGTACGGATCCAGCAGCGTCTGCACCCCGTTGGTCCAGACGCACAGCCGCCGCCCGGACCAGAACCCACCCTGCCCATCCGGGATCGGCCCCAGGTCGTACCCGGTGATCACGCTCCCGTCGTGATTCACGCGATCCGCCCGCGTCGTCGTCGATCCCGAACTCGAAGTCAACCCGAGAAACTGCCCCGTCTGCGAGTCGTAGCGGAAGGCATAGAAGTTCCCGCACAGGCCAAACCCCGGCCCCCCGCTCGAGTGCAGCAGCGGTGCCCACCACGCCCCGCCCACGATGTATCGCCCATCCCCCGAGATGTCATACGGCGAGGCGATCGTGCCGTCGCAGCGCGTCCCGCCATACCACCGTCCCGTCCCCGGGTCCTGGAGCCGATCGAACGAGCCTGTGTTGATCCATCCCGTCGATGACGAGTACCAGAACGCGTTGGTCGGGACCCAGCACGGATTCTCCGGCGGTCGAGGTTCTCCCGGCGTGCATCCGGGCAGATTCGCAAAGCAATACCCGTTGAAGCAGTTCAGATCGCCCCAGTTCTCGTCATTCCGCAGGTTCGACACCAGATTCGTCAGGTCCGATGACCCGCGCACCATCTCCGGTGTCGCATACATCCCCGGCATGCGCGTGAATCCGACACCACGCTCCCAGAGATACGGCACGTAGTGCGCCGTCGGGCCCGCCGTCCATTCCACCAGACGACCCACCGATTTATTGCCGCTCGCGTCCAGATCTTCCGCGGCGGGCGTGATCACGAGCCGGGGCTGCGCGAACGCCGTCGTGCCCATCGCCGTCACCAGCATCGCCGACAGGAACGCGTTTCCATTCTTCATCATCGTCCTCCTAAGGGGCCAGCCCACGCGCCCCGGACCTTAAAAACGACGCCGGCGCGTTCCCGCGACGGCGACGTGGATCACAAGAGGTTCAATCAGGCGCGACGACGACGCACCGCCGCCAACGAGCCCATCGCCAACAGCCCGAGCGTGCCCGGCGTCGGGATGCCGCGGATCTTGATCGCCGCATCCACGGTCGTGTCCTGCCAGCCCGAGGGGAAGCCGCCCACGGCGAAACTCCGCGAGTTGGTGCCCGTCGGGTTCGCCGAGGCGATGCCCAGTTCCGGACCCCACGGCCCCGCCGCCGCCGACGGCGTGATCCCGATCCAGTACTCGCCCGCCGCCAGCGGGATGCTGAGACCGCTCGCCGTCACTTCGGCATAGGCCTGCTGCACGATCGGGTCGAAGAAGAGCACCGCGCTCATAGGGATGAGCGACCCACCCGGGTTGATGGTTGGCATCGCGCCGGTCTTGGGCTGCACGTACAGGCGCCCCTGCGTGACGGACTGGGACCAGTCGCCGAGAATCTGCGAGTAGTACATCGAGATGCTCGTCATGGTCCACCCGCCCGCGGGCACCGTCACGTCCGCCACGGTGTAGACCGTCGAGCCGAAGGGCGGCGAGCCCGAGATCGAGTTGTAAAACCCGCTGGCGTTCCAGTCGAGTTGCGACTGATCCCACAGCGTCGTCTGCGCCTGAGCCGCACCGGCCAACGCCATGACCATCCCGATTGCCATTGCCTTGTTCATGCCTGTCTCTCCTGAATGCCCGCTCACGCCGCCCCGGCCATCACGCGATGCCCGTCACGACCTGCGATGTACACGCGACGGCTTCGGCACCCTCAATCACACCAAAAGCCATCTCGCAACACGAATCTAGTTACTGGTCCCCACCCCGTCAAGATTCCATTTGGAAAATCAACGAAAATTCTAACCGTGCGTACCCGCGTCGCTTTATCCCCTGTATCATGCACCCACGGAGAGGCATGACGCATGAGCCACGAGACCTTTGAAACCGAGTGCGCCCAGGTGGTTTCCCGCCTGAAATCCGCCCTGATCGAACTCTTCGATGCAGGTCATGAAAACCCCCAGCAGCCCCAGGATGTCTCCCGCAGCCTTGGAATTAACAAAACCCTCACATGGAGCATCTCACGCCTTCTGGAAGCGCCCAGCGCGATCGAGGCCATTCCCTTCATTCCCGGCGCGGGGTCGATCGCCAAGGTGGCCGACGCCTTTCCCAAGAGCCCGCAGCTCATCGAGGCCAAGCTCAAGGTGCGCCAAGCCGCCAACGAGTACGACGCGATGATCGCCCGTCACGCGGGAGACCGAGCCACGCTCGAACTGATTCTGGACAACATCCTCACCGATGAGGGGGATCGCCTGGGTCTCAGCCGTCGGCTTACCTTCCGCGGCAACAGTGGGATCTGCGGCGTGCAGGCCAAGGCACGCCTGACCACCTGGATCATCGTCCCCAACGCCGACAATCCCGACCGCCTCGATCTGGTCACAATCCGCGGCTACGTCAACGTGCGGCGTCTGCGCCCCAGCGTGGAGTGGCCCATCTTCAAAGTGCGCGTCTGGGATGACTCGCCCTCATCCAACCTCGAACGCTGGAGGCCCGTCGATCGCTCGAGCGAGGACGGCGTTCCGCTGCTGCGAGAGTTCTGCCGCGGCGAACTCCCCCCCATCGACGTCACCGACAACGCCAAGGGACGCGACTTCGTCGTCCGCAGCGGGCCCATCGGCAATGCGGCGTCGTTCGACTGCTTCACCGCCGAATACATGCGCGGGGATGTTCCCCGTTATCGCAGCGACGGAGACGACACCGGCGAAGTGGGGACCAGCATCACCACGCCGTGCGAGCACCTGGTCTTCGATCTGCTCTATCACGCGTCGCTCAAGGAGTGCGCCAAGTCCGAGTCGATGATCTTCGGCGAGACCTTCGCCCAGGGTCAGCGCACCCCGGCGACGCACGACCCGCGCGAACTCCCAATCCCGACGCGCCTGACCGAGATCGCCGGGAAACCCCCCGCCGTCGCCACCCCGCTGATCCCCCGCTACGCCGACATGACTCAACGCGTGCTCGACGAGATCGGGATCAACCCGGCGGAGCTCCGCGGCCTTCGTCTAGAGTTGGATTACCCCCCGCTGAACTCGCAGCTGCTCATCCGTTTTCCGCTCGAGACCCGATAATCGCACGCTCCTCCCCGCGTTGGTCCGCCCGCCTCGCAATTCATGATTGAGTAATATCAGCAATTGAATAGACTCCTCGGGTACGCCCACGGAGGAGATTCACCCATGTTTCGTCAGATCGTGCTCACGCTCGCGTTGTGTGCTGCGCTCGGCGGCATCGCGCCCATCGCTCATGCACAGTCGTTGCCCACCACCTACCAGGGGCGTCTGTCCTTGGGCGGCAACCCCGCCAACGGGATCTACGACTTCGTCTTCCGGGTCTTCGACGACCTGCCCATCGGCGCACCCGACAACCAGATCGGCGCTTCGATCAATCGAACGCTCACGGTCGTCGGCGGGCTCTTCACCACCGAGTTCAACTTCAGCCCTGGCACGTTCAACGGCTCGACACGCTGGCTGCAGATCGAGGTTCGCCCCAGCGGCGGCGGTGCGTACACCACGCTCTCGCCGCGCCAGACCTTGAGCGCCGCGCCACAGGCCAATGTTGCCGAGAGCCTCATCCTTCCATATTTCGACGCGGGCTCGCCTTCATCTCCCTCGGGCTACGTCCTGTCGATCTTGAACAACACGGCCTCCGGGGCGGGCATCGGCGGCTTTGGCCCGACCTGGGGCGTCGTCGGCCAGGCTGGTGTGATTACGGTCTATCCCTCCCTCACGACCCCGGCCGGAATCACCGGGATCGGTACCGGTGCGGGCGTCACGGGGGCCAGCGAAAACGGCTACGGCGTCGTCGGCGGCTCCATCACCGGCACGGGCGGGTACTTCATCGTTCCGAACGCATCTCTCCATACCGCCAAGGCCCTTGAGGCACGGGTCATGGGCCCCAACGCTGGCTCCGCGGGTGAGTTCGTCAATACCCATGCGCTCAACGCCAACCCGACCTTGCGTGTGACCAACGCCGCGGTCAACTTCGGCGCCGTCGCCATCCACGCCACCAACTCCGCCCCCACGTCCAACGCCTACGTCATCCGCGCCGAACAACTCTCGACAACAGGCTCCGCCATCTACGCCACCACCGCCGGTACCGGCGTCGGCGTCACGGGCCTCAGCATCGGCGGCATCGGTGTCTTCGCCAACGGCGGCGGGCCCAACGGCACGGGGGTCGAGGCCTGGGGCTGGGGCACCGGCAGCGCCGTCCGCGCCGACGGCCGCAGCGGCGCCGACGGCATCTGGGCCACCTCCACCAACATCGCGGGCCGATTCAGCACGGTTCAGGCCTCCAATCCCAACCCCACCGTCCTCGCCGAAAACTATTCCACCCAGGCCAATGTCTCCGCGGTCAATGGCGTCATCAACATCACCACCCCCGGGGTCTTTTCCGCGGGCGTGCGCGGCGAGAACCGCGGCACCGGCGGCGCGGGCGTCGGCGTCTACGGCTCGCACGCCGGGAACGGGTACGGCGTTTACGGCACCGCCACCGGTGCCACAGGTCATGCCGGCTACTTCCAGGGGCGCGTCAATGTCACCGGCGCGCTCACCAAGGGCAGCGGCACCTTCAAGATCGATCACCCCCTCGACCCCGAGAACAAGTTCCTCTCCCACTCCTTCGTCGAGAGCCCCGACATGATGAACGTCTACAACGGGAACATCCGAACCGACGAGGGGGGCCTCGCCGTCGTCGAACTCCCCGCCTACTTCGAGGCCCTCAACCGCGAGTTCCGCTACCAGCTCACCGTCATCGACGAGAGCGACAACGACTTCATCTTCGCCAAGGTCCTGCGCCCCGTCGCCAGCAACCGCTTCGTCATCAAAACCAGCCAGCCCGACACCCTCGTTTCGTGGCAGGTCACGGGCATCCGCCAGGACGCCTTCGCCAGGGCCAACCCCGTCGTGCCCGAGGTCGAGAAGACCAAGGCCGAGCGGGGGCGTTACCTCCACCCCGAGGCCTTCGGCCTGCCCGCCAGCCGCGGCCTGATTCAGGATGCGCTCCAGGCCGACAAGTAAGCCCACGAAACCGGGCGTTATTCACAGGCACGATCGCTCACCGACAGGCGAAGCGGAGTTCGTAGACTGGCCGCGATGTGGCTGGTGCTGTCTTCGCTCGCGTGGCTCGCGGTGCTGGTTGCGCCGGTATTGTGCGCTCTCTGGGTTGCTCTCGCGCATCCTTCCCGATTTGACAGCCCCGCCGAGCGGGCCCTGCTCGCGCTCGTGCTCATGCCGCTGGTGCTGCTGGGCGAGTTGTTCCTCCTGACGCTCGTCCCGATCGAGCGTCCGCTGCGCGCGCTCCTGCCCGGGGCCCACCTCATCGTGGTCGCGGGCTGCGTCGTCTACGTGTGGCGGCGGCGAATGAGCGCACGCCTCGAAATCGAGCGCGCGCGGCTGGCCGCCCTTGACGCCTGGCGCACCGCCGATCGACCCACCTGCTTGGCGTGGATCATTGCCGGGGCGGTGCTGGCGTTGACGCTCGCCTGGGGTGCGTGGAACGCGGGCGACGAGCACGACGGCGCGATGTACCGGCTCGTCGTCGCCGCCCAGCCCTTTCAAGACGGAGTGCCCGGACGAATCCATTACCACCAGGACTTCGCCGATGCCTATCCACGGACCGTCGAGTTGCTCTATTCGTGGACCATGCTCTGCCTTGGCAACAGCGTCGGCCTGCACATGGTGAACTGGCACGGCCTGGTCGTGCTCGGGCTTGCCACGCACGTGCTCGCCCGGCGAGCGGGTCTTGACCGCGTCGCCTCGCTGCGCTGCGCGGCATTGGTCGTGTCGACACCTATGCCCGCTTACCTCACAGGCGTGCTCTACAACGATCTCGCCGCGTGCGCCCCAATGGTCGCCGGGGCGGCGTTCGCAGCGCCGCCGCGCGGCAGACCCTGGTCACGCCAAGACCTCTTCGCCTGTGCCACCGGGCTCATGATCGGCGCCTCCAGCAAACTCACCATCGCCGTGGCCGCCGGGCTCATCGGCCTGGTGCGCACCCTCGCGTGCATGGTGGGCGATCGCCACTCGCGTTTGAACCCCGACCAGGCAGAGCCTCGGCGCGTCGGCCCGGCGGCGTGCCTCGCGATCCTCGGTCTGGCGGGTGCAATCGCGTTCATCCCCTACCTGCGCAGTTGGTTTCTCTACTCATCGCCCGTCTGGCCCCTGCGCCTCACGGTTGGCCCCTTCCTGATCTTCGACGGCCCGCTGCTCTCCGAATCGCTCATGATCACCGCCAAGGGCACGTGGGACCATCGCTGGTACACGGCGATCTACAAACTCTTCCAGACCACCTCGCAGGACGCCAACGGCTCATTCGGGCTGCTCTTTGCGATTGGCGTGGTGCCGTGCGCGCTGGTCTTTGCGGCGCGCACGCTCCGCCGACCAACCGTCGTCGGTCTGATTGTGGGGGTGCTCTTCTTCGGCGTGCTGGCCTCGCCCCCCTCGTCGAACCTGCGCTACAGCCTGGCGATGCTGCCCGCAGGGTACGTGATCCTGCACCTGGTCACGCGCACCTGGCGGGCTCGCGCCGGGCCACTGCTTCTCTCGTGGGTCTTTGGCGCGCTGCTCTTCGTCAACGCGGTGGATTACGCCCGCGCGGTCGTGCGCGAGGCGGTGGTCCAGTTCCGCTGGGGCGTGTCGATCACCGACCCCGCGCGAAACCGCCGCTGGTACGAACAGTTTCAGTGGCTGCACACGGGCATCGACCCGCGCGTGCACGCGCACGTGCACGCCCATGTGCGACCGGGCGAACGCCTCGCCTACGCCGTCGTCACGCTGGGCGGCTTTCTGTATGACCCCTTCTACACCTACGCGATCGAGTACCGCCCGCTCGAGGCGCCGCTCACTGCGAAGGCCTGGCGCGAGGCGCTTCACGCCCAAGGATTCGTCGCGGCCCTGGTCCACCGCGACTCGCTCGAGGATCTGGCCCTGCGCGAGGATGCGTCCTGGGAACGGGTCTATCACCAGACCGACACCGCCGGGTTCCGTCCGGCCCGGATCTATCGCCGGCGCTGAGCCATACGACTTGCCCGCGCCAAGACGCCGCCGCTGTCCAGAATGGGCAGCGCACCGCGACCACACGACCCGTCCGCCGGGCCGTAATCATCTCACTCTCAACGTCTTACAAGAAAGTTGGGGTACTAGGATTTGAACCTAGACTAACTGAGTCAGAGTCAGTCGTGCTACCGTTACACCATACCCCAGTCGAGGGTGTCTTCGAAACGAACCACATCCACCCACTGGCGGTGGACGCCTAACCCTAGGCACGCACCCGCCCGGCGGCACGCCGCCCCTCTTCCCAACCCACCGACGCAACCTTTGATTTCGGATATTCTCACCCGCCTTCATCCCGGGGAGGCATTGGAACCCCGTTGCGGCGCAACGGGGCAAACCCGGGGATCACCCGACGCGACCCTCCCGCATCTGGCCGGTATGCCGTGAACTTGTTCGTATCGCTCGCGTCTGCACGCATCACATATTTCGGAGCACCGCATGGCCACGCCCCGCCGTTTTTCTTCGGCATTGCTGATCGCGCTCCTGGCTGGCTCGATCGCTGGCTGTCAAACACAGCCGCGCGAGACGGCCCAACTCTCGCCCGCGATCGCCGAGGCGCGCGACAGCGTCTTCCCCGCGCTCGTCAACATCCAGGCCATCACCGTCGAGTACTGGTCGGGCAAGGAGACCAAGGGTGGGTCCGTGGGATCGGGCACAATCATCTCGCCCGAGGGCCTGGTCCTGACCAACCAGCACGTGGTCGACAACGGCCGCTCGTTCCGCGTCACCCTCGCCGACAAGCAGGAAGTGCCCGCGACCCTCGTGGGCGAAGACCCGCTCACCGACCTCGCCGTGCTGCGGATCGACCTCTCGCAGGTCAAGCCCGGCACGAACCTCCACGTCGCCACGCTGGGCGATTCGCACGCGCTGCGCATCGGCGACACCGTGCTCGCCATGGGCTCGCCCTTCGCGCTGTCGCGCTCGGTCACGCTGGGCATCGTCTCCAACACCGAACGCGTCTTCAGCAGTTCCACCGGCGACGATCTGGGCGACCAGGAGTTTGATTTCGAGACCGCCTCCGACATCTTCACCCGGTGGATCCAGCACGACGCGCTCATCAACCCGGGCAACTCCGGCGGGCCGCTCGTCAATCTCCGCGGCGAGGTCATCGGCGTCAACACACGCGGCGGGTCGGCCATGGGCTTCGCCGTCCCCGCCGATCTCGCCCGCGATGTCGCCCGTCAACTCATCGAGAACGGCAGCGTCACCCGCTCGACCATCGGCGTCGCCATCAAGAGCATCAAGCGTTCGGGCTACAGCCAGGGCGTGCTGATCAACAGCGTGGACAAGGACGGGCCCGCCGCCAAGGCCGGGCTCGCCGCGGGCGATGTCCTGCTCTCGCTGGGCGGGGTTCCGGTCAACGCGCACTTCGCCGAGGAGATCCCCCTCGTCGCCCGCGCCATCGCCGACCTGCCCGTCGGGTCGAGCGTCGGCGTCACCTATCGCACCAAAGACGACGCGAACCCACGCTCCGCGACGATCGTCACCGAGCGTCTGATGCGCGACAAGGGAAAGGAAACGGGCCTGCGCCTCTGGGGCTTTGCCGCCCGCGAGATCACCGATCGCCTCGCCCGTGCTCGGCGCCTTGATTCCAGCGCGGGCGCGTTCGTCCTGGGCGTCCGCTCGGGCGGCCCCGCGCAGCTCGCCGAGCCCCCCATCCAGCCCGGCGACATCATCAAGAAGATCAACACCACGCCGGTCAACACGCTCGACGACCTCGTGGGGGCGTACCAGACTATCGCCGCGATGGACCCGCTCCCCGATTGGATCGTCGTCGAGTTCGATCGCTCGGGCAAGAGCCAGCTCACGCTCATCAAGCCCAAGCCCGACAAGCCCGACGACCCGCCCCGCGAGGTGCCCAAGCCCTGGATCGGCGTCGCCACACAGCCGGTGCTGCGCGACCTCGCCCGCGAGATGGGCCTGGGCAACCAGACGGGCTTCCGCGTCACGCGCGTCTACCCCGGCACCTACGCCGCCCGCGACGGACTCAAGGTCGGCGATGTCATCGTCGCCCTCAACAACGACGCGCTCTCGCCCCGCGGCATGCAGGATTCGGGCCTCTTCCAGCGGCGCGTGCGCCAGCTCACCCTGGGTCAGTCTGCCACCCTGCGCGTCCTGCGCGAAGGAACGCCCCAGGATCTCACCCTCGAACTCGAACGCACCCGCATCGGCCCCGAAGAGGCTCTGCGCGACCGCAACAGTGATTTCGACCTCACCGTCCGCGAACTCACCTTCTTCGACCGCGACGACAACCGCTGGGAAGAAAGCACCAGCGGCGTCATGGTCGTCGTCGCCGATCAGGCCGGCTGGGCCTCGATGGCCGGCCTCTACCCGGGCGACCTCATCCAGCGCATCAACGACACCCCCATCACCGATCTGCCCACCTACCGCGCCGCGATGGAACTGATCGCCGACCAGCAGCCCGAGCGCGTCACCTTCGTCGTGCTCCGCGGCGGTCGCACCCAGTTCAAGTTTGCCGAGCCCGAATGGAAGCCCACTACCAACGCCGCCCCCACGCCACCAAGCCCTTGAACACCGGGCGCTCTGGCCCCGTACCTGTCATTCGTCACGTCATTCATCTCGTCCACACGCACCAATCTCGGAGCCATTGATGAAACTGTTCTCTGCCGCCGTGCTCGCTCTTGCCGCGGGCCTCGCCAACGCCGCCCCCCTGCCCGAAGCCTCGCCCCGCAGCGAAGCGGCTCTTACACAGCCCGCCGGGCGCGATCCCGCCTACCAGTCGCTGATGGACAAGGTCGGCCCAGCCCTCGTCACCATCAAGTTCGTCCTCAAGATGGAGGGCGGCGGGCCCTTCGGCGGCGACCAGGAAATGGAGGCCATGGGCGTCCTCATCGAGGCCGACGGGCTCATCCTCGTCTCGTCGATGGAGATGGGCGGCTTCCTCGCCCGCATGGGCATGCAGGCCACCCCCAGCGACATCAAGGTCCTCGTCGGCGACGACACCGAGGGCGTCAAAGCCAAGCTCATCTCGCGCGACACCGAACTCGACCAGGCTTGGGTCAAGGTCGAGACCGCGCCCAACGACCCCTACCCGATCGTCGATCTCTCCAGCACCGCCTCGCCCGCTCTGGGCGATCCCCTCTACGCCGTGTCGCGCATGGGCAAGTTCATGGACCGTGCGCCGATCATCATCGAGGGCAAACTCGCCGGCGTGGCGAGCAAACCCCGTCATCTGCTCCTGGGAGGGATGACCTTCGCCGGCCAGGTCGGCCGCCCCGTCTTTGACGGCGCGGGCAAGTTCGTGGGCATCGTCACCATGATGATGCCCGACGAAGACGAGTCGGACATGTCGGGCGGGATGTTCGGCTCGATGCGCGACATGTTCGCGGGCGTCATCCTCCCCGCCGCCGAAGTGGCCAACGCCACCCGGCGCGCCAAGGAACACGCGGCGAACCCCGCCGCCGCCCCCACGCCCGCCGATGCGGCCCCCGCCGAACCCGCCGCGGATCCTATGGGCGACGAGCCCAAGTAGGACTGACACCCGGCAGCGCGACATTGGCATCACATGAAAAACGCCGCCCATACAGGCGGCGTTTTTTATTTGAGTGAGATCGCCGCGATCATCACGCCGGCTGTGCACCCAGCCCGCGCACGCTCGCCGCACGCCGCTTGGGCGCGTGCTCCTCGGTCTTCTCGGCGCCCACGAAGTCTTCGCCGAAGCGGAACAGGCGGAAGCTGTTGCCCAGCACGAAGACGTCGCCCACGAAGTGGTAGAACGCCGCCAGCGGCAGGGCCATCGCCCCCACGTGCGACGTGCCCGTCACCGCCAGGATCAGCCCCAGGATCGCGATCACGATCGATGCGGCGATGTTCTGCGCCACGATCGCCCGCGTGCGGCGCGACAGCTCGATCAGGAACGGGATCCGCGACAACTCGTCGTTCATCAGCGCGATGCCCGCGCTGTTGGCCGCGATATCCGACCCCGACAGCCCCATCGCCACGCCCACGTCCGCCGCGGCGAGCGACGGCCCGTCGTTGATCCCGTCGCCCACCATCAGCGTGCGATACCCGCTGGCGACCATGCCCTTGATCTGCTCGTGCTTCTCCTCGGGCAGGCACTCGGCCTCGATCGCGTCGACGCCCACCGCCGCCCCCACGCGCTTGGCCACGCTCAGGCGGTCGCCCGTGAAGATCGCGATGTGCCGCACACCCAGGTCGCGCAGGCGCTGGATCACCCCGCGGGTGTTCGAACGCACGGTGTCTTCCAGGCCCACGGCCCCCAGGTACCGCCCGCCGCGCACCACGTGCACGCCCGACATGCCCTCGATGCGCTGCTCGACCTGCTCGAGTTCGCCCTTGATCTGGGGGAACATCTCGAGGAGCCAGCTGGCCCGCCCGACGTGGATGTCGCCATTGGGCGTGGTCGCGCGCACGCCGCGCCCGTGGATCTCCTCGAACGCGCTCGCCCCCTCGGTGCTGATCTTGGCCGTGCGCGCCGTCGCAATGATCGACTGCGCCAGCGGGTGGTTGCTCTGCGATTCGCCCACCGCGGCGGCGGTCAGCAGCTCGGCCCCCTCCACCCCGTTCGCCGGGGCGAGCTTCGTCACCTGGAACCGCCCGGTCGTGATCGTGCCCGTCTTGTCGAAGACCACCGCCGTCACGTTGCCCGCGGCTTCGAGGTAGGCCGGCTGCTTGATCATGATGCCCAGGCGAGCCGCCGCCGCGAACGCCGCCAGCATCGCGCTGGGGCTGGCCAGGAGCAGCGCCGAGGGGCAGGCCACGACCAGAACCGTCACCGCCGCGCTCATGGCGTTGTCGCGCACGTTCTCATCGGCGGACTTGGACATGACGAACCACGTCACCGCCGCCACGCTCAGCACCACCGGCACGAAGAACCGCGCCACCTGCTCGATGAGCAGCTGCTTGGGCGTGCGGCTCTGCTCGGCCTCGCGGATGAGCTGCGTCACCTTGCCGATGGTGGTGTCCGCGCCCACCTGCGTCACGGTGATCTCGATCGCGCCCGTCAGGTTGGTCGTGCCCGCATACACCGGGTCGCCCATCGCGACCTCCGCCGGGGCCGATTCACCCGTCAGCGAGGCCTGGTTGATCGTCGATCGCCCCTGCGTCACCTTGCCGTCGACGGGCAGATTCTCGCCCGCTCGTACGCGCACCACGTCGCCCACGCGCACGCTCGCCAGTGCCACCTGCTGCTCGACCCCTTCGCGCAGCACCCGCGCCACGTTGGGCGTCAGGCGGACGAGTTGCTGGATCGCCGTCTCGGCGCCCGACGCCGTCCGGCGCACGATCTGCCCGAAGATCACCAGGATGAACGCGAGCCACCCGGCGGTGATGTACGCCTGCGTCGCGATCGCCGCGATGATCGCCAGCGCCGCCAGCGACGAGCTCGACACCCGCCCCGTCTTGAGTTCCGTCAGCGCCGCCCCGAAGAGCGGAATCCCCAGCAGGATCGACCCGATCACCGCCGGCAGGATCGACACGGCCTGGGGCATGTCGGTGAAGTACGTCACCGTCGAGGCCAGCACCAGCACCCCGCCCACCAGCGTGAACAGGATGTACCGCTCGATCTCCACCTCGTGGTGGGTGCAGCAGGCCATCGCCTCTTCGTTCTGCGTGCCCAGGTTCGCCGCCGCCCCCAGATGAGCGTGGGCGTGACCCTGGTGACCGTGATGAGCGTGATCGTGCGCCATGGAATCCCCGTTGTGCGATCCATACCGAAGGCGCGTGCTCGACCGCACACGCCGCCATTCATCCGCCCGGGGCCATCGACCCCGTGGTTCACCCCGCCCGGCGGGGCTGATAGCCTAGACGATCCGCCCCACCCGCGGCAGACCCGAGCGGCCGGTACGATACGACCCCAACCCCCCGCCAGTTCTTCCCGCCCCATGCCCAATCGCCCCCGCCAACGCCCCGACGACGCCCGACCCGTGGTCACCATTCTCGGTGTGGGCCAGATGGGTCTGGTCTGCGCGGGAATCCTCTGCTCGCCCGAAGGCGCTCGCGAGCCCGGGGGAACCCCCTCACGACCCGTCCGCGTGCGCATGTGGGGGCACACCACCGATGAGGCGGGCGAACTCACCCAGACCCGGCGAAGCCCCCGCCTCGAGGGGTTCACCCTCCCCCCCGAGGTCAATGTCACCTACCGCGACGACGTCGCCCTCGCCGATGCCTCGCTCATCGTCTCGGCGATCCCCGTCCAGTTCACCCGCGCCACGTGGATGCGCCTGGCACCCCACGTCCCCCCCGGCGTGGGCGTGGTCAGCGTCGCCAAGGGGATCGAGAACACCACGCTCCTCCGCCCCACGCAGATCATCGCCGACGCCCTGCGCAAGGCCGGGCGCGACGACCCCGATTCAGCCCCGCGCCGCCTCGCCTGCCTCTCGGGCCCGACCATCGCCGCCGAACTGGCCCGGTGCCTCCCCGCCGCCATGATCGCGGCGGGCGACGACCCCGCCTTCGTCCGCGTGGTGCAATCGCTCTTTGGCACTTCATGGCTGCGGATCTATACCAACAGCGACCTGCTGGGGGTCGAACTCGCCGGCGCGGTCAAGAACATCATCGCCATCGCCGCGGGCGTGATCGACGGCTTGCAGGCCGGCAACAACGCCAAGAGCGCGCTCCTGGCCCGGGGGCTCGCCGAGATCGCCCGTCTGGGCGCGGCGATGGGCGCCAGCCCCGAGACCTTCTTCGGCGTCGCGGGCGTGGGCGACCTGGCCACCAGTTGCTTCAGCCCCGAGGGTCGCAACCGCTCCTGCGGCGAGGCCCTGGGCCGCGGGCAGAAACTCGACGAACACCTGGCTTCGATCCCTTTCGTCGTCGAGGGCGTCGCCACCACGCGCAGCGTGGTCGAACTGGCGCGCAAGTTCCGCGTCGATATGCCCATCACCCAGGCCGTCCACGCGATCCTGTTCGAGGGCCTCGACCCCATCGAGGCCATCGGCCAACTCATGGCCCGCGAACAGAAGCCCGAACGGGTGGGGTAGATCGGGTTTCGACACGAACCCCTGCGCACTTGCCCCACGACAACGATCAAGTGCATGAGATCGTCGAGGCTGATCTCACCTCTGGCCTTGACCAACCCCTCTTCGCTGAGTGCTCTTCTCTTCGTGCTTTTCTTTGCGTTCTCTATTCTGTGTTCTCTAAATCTGTGTGCCACTGGCAAGTCTGCTTGCCAGTGTCTTCACCCAGTCAACCGTGCTCTGTTAGACTTGCCGTGTGCAGCCGCCCCGCAAGCGTGTCGAGCACTTTGATCTACCGGGGCATGCCCGGGAACTCACGTTTTCATGCTATCGGCGACGGGCGTTGCTGGAAGAGCCCCACGCGTATGCCGTGCTTGGGCAGGCGGTCACAAAGGCCTGTGCGTTGCACGGGTTCGACATCCTTGCGTTCGTCTTCATGCCCGAGCACGTGCACCTGCTCGTGTTTCCAAACGCGGACCCGGGCGTCTCGGCGCTGCTCAAGTCGATCAAGCAGGGCGCGTCCCGCGTGATGAAGCGGCACTTCGAAGTAGGATCACCGGAATTGGTTCTCGCGTTGACCATCACCGAACGTCCCGTCAAGCAGACTTTCCGATTCTGGCAGGAAGGGCCCGGGTATGACCGCAACATCACGAATCGAGATGCGTTGGCCACCGCGATTCACTACATCCACAACAACCCGGTGGCACGCGGCTTGTGCAAGCGGCCCGCCGAACGGGCCTGGTCGAGCATCCATCAGTACGATCACCCGGGTCTGCCAGCCGCGGATGGAGTTCCGACGATCACGAGACGCTTCGTGTAGGGGTGACGGCACTCACACATACCGGTTTCACGAGGACACTGGCAAGAAGACTTGCCAGTGGCACACAGATTAGAAGGCATTACCAGTGCCACCCGCCGTTGTTCGCGACGCTGCCTTCCTCATTCGAATCTCAGCACCCCGCATTCCAGCGTTCGAAGAAGTAGGTCACGTCGGCGTCGTCGGGTGTGCCGCCCGAGCCATTCACGTCCGCTCGCGTCTCGCCCGCGTTCCACGCCGTGAAGAACTCGGCCACGTCGGCATCATCGGGCGTGCCGCCGCTCCCGTTGAAATCGGCCAGGCAGTTGAGCAGCCCGGCGAGGTACTCGCTCGCCGCGACGACATTTACAAGCCCGTGCCCGAAGGTGTCGTCGCGCCCCGGGTCGCCCAGATCGGTCGCGCTCTGCTCGATGGCCTGACGCACCTGGGCCGAAGTGACGCCCTGCGAGCCGTAGATCGAATAGAGCATGCCCGCGACGCCCGCGACATGGGGCGAGGCCATCGAGGTGCCCGACTTGTTGCCATAGCCCGAGCCGGCCATCTGGATCGTGATCGAGCCCTGCACGCCGCTGGCGGCCTCGAGCGTGTTGCCGTCGGCCTGCGAGATCGCGACGACGGGGATATTGAACGTGGCGTTGAGCGTGCCGGTGAAGTTGCCCGACACATTGTTCGAGATGACCACGCCCACCGCCCCCGCGTCGCGGGCGCGATCGGCTTTGTCAAAGAACGACACGCCCGCGCCGCGACGCACGTGCGCGATGTTGCCCGCGACGCTCGCGGGATAGTCCGCCGCCGACTCGCCCAGCCCGCAATAAATGACCTGCCCGCTCGCGTTGGCGATCGCCGAGCCTGTCAAAATATTCGCCGAGCGCGGCGTGCCGCCCCAGGTAACCTCCGACGTAATCAGCGGGATCGTCGAGCGCACGCTCGACCCCGGGGCGGCCACATCGACCGTGGGCCCAAAGTTCGAGAAGCTCGAGAGCGCGCCCGTCGACGTCAGGCTGACGACCGAGATGATCGGCTCGTACGCGCCCGGATAAGACGGGTTCGATACCGCGCTGTTCCCCGCCGACGCCACGATCACCACGTTGGCGTTGAAGACCTGCTGCGCCAGGTCGAGGAAGCCCTGCGAGAACCCACCCCCGCCCAGCGACATGTTGATGACGTTCGCCCCGTTGGTCGCGGCCCAGTCCACGCCGGCCATCACCCCGGAGGTCGACCCCGAGCCCGAGTTGGCCAGCACCTTGCCGATCATCAGGCTCGCCTCGGGCGCAACACCCACCACGCCGATGTCGTTGTCGAGCGCGAGCACCGTGCCCGACACGTGCGTCCCGTGAGAATGGAAGTCGTCCACCGCCTCGCCGTTGATGAACGATGTCGACAGGACCGGCGCCGGCAGGTCCGGGTGCCCGAACTGCACGCCCGTATCCAGCACGGCCACGCGCGCCCCCGCGCCCTTGCCGTACGTCGGCCACGCCGCGGGCGCGTTCACCATCGTGATGCCGTAGGGCGTGTCCTGCACCTGCGCGTGCACGATCGGATCGCGCTCGACATACCGGACCAGGGGCGAGGCGGCCAGCGCCTTCATCGAGTCCTCAATCGCCGCGGGCTCGACCCGCACGCAGATCAGCCCCGGCACAAATGAGTACTCGAACACCACCTCGACCACGCCCGCCGCGATCAGCGTTTGGCCCACCACCTTGGGGTCGGCGGCGTCATCAAACCGGACCAGCAGCCGCTCGCAATCAAACTCCACCGCGGGCGGGGCCTGATCGACCGCACCCTGCGCCTGCCCGGCCAAAGCCGCCAGCACCCACGCGCACACCATGCTCACCCGACGGCTGTTGATACCCATCGCAGACTCCTTACTTATGCAGATCCGATCCACTCCACCGACGCGAACCCGGCAAATACCCGAACACAACGCCGGCGAACCGCCCCCGAACCAGTCATACACCATGCCTTGCGATGGTGTTACGCGGGGCCCGGTTTTCGAATCGATCTCTCTCGCTTGCGTGTGGACACGCCGTGCGTGTAGGGTGACCCGCCTATGGCCAGCCCCGCAAGTCCCTCTCACCCCGAACAAACCACCAGCATTCCGGCCTTGCCCGAGAACGCGACCCCCGAGCAGAAAGATCTGCACTGGTACACGCACGTGTACCAGGGGGACAAGATGCCCCAGCTCACCTGGCGCGCGGTCATCATGGGGGGCGTGCTGGGCATGCTCATGTCCGCGGCCAACCTCTACACCACGCTGGCCATCGGCTGGGCCTTCGGCATCGCGATCACCGCGTGCGTCCTCTCCTTCACCATCTGGACCTTCGTCCGCTTCTGCTCGGGCAACAAGGTCAGCCAGATGTCGGTCCTCGAGAACGCCTGCATGGCGTCGACGGCGTCCGCCGCCGGTTATGCCACCGGCTCGACCATCGCCACGATGTTCGGCGCGCTGGTGCTGCTCTACGAACCACCGCCCGGGCATGAGGGCCCGATCTACACCTGGGATGTGACCGCGCCGTGGATCGTCGTCGTCTTCACGCTCTGCACGGGCCTGATGGGCGTCTTCCTGGCGATCCCCATGAAGCGCCAGATGATCAACCACGAGCAGCTGCCCTTCCCCACGGGCACCGCCGCCGCCGAAACCCTCCGCAGCCTCTACACGCAGAGCAAGGAGGCGATGCAGAAGGCGTATGTGCTGGTCATCGGGCTGGGCGCGGGGCTGCTGATCGGCTTCCTCCGCGTGGGCGATGACGTTCTCGAGAAGGTGGGCTTCCTCAAGCGGCTCTTCGATTTCATCGTGGTGCGCATCCCCACCGAGATCGAGATGCACTTCCTCAACAAGCTCTACCCCAGGGGCGTGCACCCGGCGGGCTTCGCGTTCGAGCCCTCGGTGCTGCTCATCGCCGCGGGCATGATCGTCGGGATGCGCATCAGCCTCTCCCTGCTCGTCAGCTCGGTCATTCTCTACGCGGGCGTGGGCCCGTGGCTCGCCGGGGTGGACGAGGCCTCGCGCGCCCTCGAGGGGTACAAACTCACCTTCATCTGGGGCGACGGATACATCGTGCTCACCCGCTGGGCCCTGTGGGGCGGCACCAGCGTGATGGTCTTCGCCAGCCTCGCCAGCGTCGCCCTCCAGTGGAAGACCGTGCTGCGGGCCTTCACCGGCAAGAAGGGAGGCGACACCGCCGCCTCGAAACTCGCCGCGATCGAAGTCCCCGGCAAGTGGATGATCGTCGGCATGCTCCCCATCACCATCGCCATGGTCTGGCTGCAGATCGTGGCCTTCGAGGTGGTCTGGTGGGCCGGGCTGCTCGCCGTGGGCATGTCGTTCGTGCTCTCGATGGTGGCCAGCCGCGCCACGGGCGAGACCGACACCACCCCGATCGGCGCGATGGGCAAGGTCATGCAGCTGCTCTTCGCCGTCATCCACCCGGGCAACGTGGGCGCGAACCTCGCCTCGGCGGGCATCGCGGCCAACAGCGCCAGCGCGTCGGCCGACCTGCTGACCGACCTCAAGATGGGCTACCTCCTCGGGGCCAACCCCCGCAAGCAGTTCCTCGCCCAGTTCTTCGGCTGCTTCTTCGGCACCGTCGCCATCGTGCCCATCTGGTACCTGATGGTCCCCACCCGCGAGAAACTCGAGCAGTTCGCCCTGCCTGCCACCCGCGCGTGGGAAGCCGTCGCCCGCATCCTCACCAAGGGCATCGGCGAACTGCCCACCTCGGCGGTCTACGCGATCATCATCGGCGCGCTGATCGGGTGTGCCCTGCCCGTGATCGAGAAGCTCCTCTCGCCCAAGGCCCGCAAGTACATGCCCAGCGCCACGGGCATCGGCCTGGCCTGGGTCATGCCCTTCCAGAACGCCTTCTCCTTCTTCGTCGGGGCGTGCATCATCGTCCTGTGGACGCGCCTGCACAAGAAGTCGGCCGACACCTTCAACGTCCCCGTGGCCTCGGGCCTGATCGCGGGCGAGTCGCTCATGGCCGCCGCCCTCGCCATCACCGCCACCGTCGTGGGGCTGCTCAACCTCTAGCCGTCACGTCGTAACACCGCCGCTCACCCACGCCGCCCCTTCACCGGGGCGGCGTTTTTCTTGGCCACATGCCCGGCGAAACCGCACCACCCCCGCTCCAAACAAGGAACGGGAAAGGAGCCCGCCGTGCGTTACCTGTTCGCGATCATCCTGCCGCCCATCGCTGTGCTGTCGTGCGGCAAACCGTTCCAGGCCATCCTGAACCTGCTGCTGACGGTCTGCCTCTGGCTGCCCGGGGCCGCCCATGCCGTGCTGGTGGTGAACCAGTACCACGAAGAGCAGAACACGCAGCGCATCCTGCAGGCGATGCGGGCCTAGGCCCTACCACAGCAGGCGCGCGCGGATGGTCTCGGGGATCGAGCGCAGGCGCTCGAGCACCTCGCGCCCGTTGGTCGGGTCCACGTCGAGCACCACGTACCCCACGTCGTCGCGCGTGCGCAGATACTCGGCGTTGATGTTCACGCCCAGGCCCGCGATCAGCGCGTGCATCTTGCTCAGCACGCCCGGCACGTTCTGGTGGAAGTGCAGGATGCGGTGGGCTCGCCCCCCGTCCCCCTCACGGTCCTGCGCGGGCAGCTCCACCTCGGGCACGTTCACCGCCCCCGTCGTCGTGCCCACGTTCACGAACCGGATCAGCTTCGTGCAGGCGTCCTCCGCGATCGCCGCCTGCGCCTCTTCCGTGCTCCCGCCCACGTGCGGCGTCAGGATCACGTTCGCCAGCCCGCGCACCTCGCTCTCGAACCCCTCCCCCTTGCCCGCGGGCTCGACGGGAAACACGTCCAGAGCCGCCCCGCCCAGGCGTTCCTCGCGCAGCGCCGCCGCCAGCGCGTCGATCTGCACCACCCCGCCCCGCGAGTTGTTCACGAGATACGACCCGGGCTTCATCTTCTTGATCTGGGCCGCCCCGATCATCCCCCGCGTCGAGGCGCTCGCGGGCACGTGCAGCGTCACCACGTCGGCGTCGCGCAGCAGATCGCCCAGCGACTTGACCTGCCTCGCATTGCCCAGCGGCATCTTCGACAGCACGTCGTGATAGATCACCCGCATCCCCAACGCCTCGGCCAGCACCGACACCTGCGAGCCGATGTGCCCGTACCCCACGATCCCCAGCGTCCGCCCTCGCACCTCGTGCGCCCCGGCGGCGGACTTATCCCACACCCCCGCGTGCATCTGCGTCGACTTATCCACCAGCCGCCGGTGCAGTGCGATGATCTCGGCGATCGTCAGTTCCGCCACGCTCCGTGTGTTCGAAAATGGCGAGTTGAAGACCGGCACACCCCGACGCCCCGCCACGCCCAGGTCCACCTGGTCTGTCCCGATGCAGAAGCACCCGACCGCGAGCAGGTTTCTGGCCGCCTCGAGCACGCGCGGCGTCACCTGCGTCCGCGAGCGCACGCCCAGCAGGTGCGCCTTCTCGACCAGGGCGATGAGTTTGGCCTCGTCGGGCGCGCCCGCGAGCGTCTCGACCTGAAAGCCCTCGTCGCGCAGCAGCGCCGCCCCGGCGGGGTGCACCCCCTCGAGCAGCACCGCGCGGATCTTCTCCTTGGGATAACTCGTCTTCGACGCCACGTGTCGCCCCTATCGGACGTCCCCGCCGCGGGCGGGGGCATCATCCGGCCATTGGATCGGCTCGACCACACCCGTGGTTGACTTCGCGGGCGCCCGCTCGGGCTCGATCCGCACCAGCCCGCCCCACCACGCCAACCCCAGCACCACGCACAAGGCCAGCCGATACCACCCAAAGAGCGAGAGCCCGTGCCGGTTGAGGAAGCCCACGAGCCATTTGACCGCGAGGGCCGCCGATATCGCCGCCGTCACCATCCCCAGCACGATCGACATCGCCGAGTATTGCTCGAAGATGCTGGGCGCTCCCCCTTCGCTCGCCTCCTTGAGGTTCGAGACCAGGCTCAGCAGCGTCGCCGCCAGGAGCGTGGGCAGGCCCAGCAGGAAACTGAACTCCGCCGCGGCCTTGGGCTTGAGCCCGGCGAAAAGCCCCCCCGTGATGGTCATCATCGAGCGGCTGGTGCCGGGCCACATCGCCACGCACTGGAAGAATCCGATCACCAACGCCTGCTTGGGCGAGACCCGCATCACATCGTCGGTGGGCGCGCGCACGATGCCGAACCTCCCCCGACGCCACTGCTCGACCAGCAGCATGTAGATCCCGCCCACCGCCAGGGCCAGCAATACCGGCCCGCCCCCGAAGAGATTCGCCTTGATCCACTTGCGCAGCAGCAGGCCGATCACCGCCGCGGGCATGAAGGCCACCGCGAGATTCACCAGCAGCATGAACCCCTGCGGGTCACGCCCGAAGAGCCCCTTGAGCATCCGCATGCAGGTGGGCCAGTACAGCCCCACCACCGCCAGAATCGCCCCCCCCTGGATAATGATGTTGAAGTCGTCGACCGCATTCTTCGACGCGGCGTCTGTTCCCAGCCCCATCAGCCCCGAGGCGAGGATCAGGTGCCCGGTCGAACTCACCGGCAGATATTCGGTGATCCCCTCGACCAGCCCCAGCACGATCGCCTGCCACCATTCCATGCGAATCCTTCCGCACGCTCACCCGCGTGTCGCCGCCGATTCAGGCCCGTGTGTGGTTCGTCCATCGCAGAGCCTGCGGGCCCAGCGTCTGGATCGTGATCTTCCCGGCGGTGCGCCGGGCAAGGTAGTCATTGAGCCCGTCGAGAGTTATGGCGTCGTACTTCGCCGCGATTTCATCGAGCGTGCGCCCACGCCCAAGGCGTCGATGGTCGCCCGCCAACGCCGCGGCCCGGGCCGATGTACTCTCCCCCGAGAAGATCAACCCGCTCTTGATCCCGGTGATCGCGCGGTCAAACTCTTCCCTGGTCACCTCGCCGCCGGGGCGCCCGATGCGATCGAGTTCGCCCAGGAGCACGTCGAGCGACTCCTGCGCCCGCTCGGGGGTGGTGCCGACATACGCGCTGAGCACGCCGTAGTCCTTCTCACCCCGATACCCGGCGTTGACGCTGTAGCAGAGCCCCCGCTTCTCGCGGACTTCGGAGAAGAGCCGCCCGGACATCCCCCCCGAGAGCACGCTGACCGCCAGTCGTTCGAGGACGCTCGTCTCGTCGGGCTCGGGGGGGGCGTCCTGCACCACCACGATCTGCACCTGGTTGGTGTCATGGTGCTCGTGGTGATACCCCCGCGCGGGCGTCGCTCCGGTGGGTGGGTCGCGCGTCTCGCCCCCCCACCCCACGAAGAGTTCGTTTAGCCGACGCGCCACCGCGTTGGCATCGACCGCGCCCGCGACGGCGAGCACCGACCCGCCCGGGCGGCAGGTCTCGCGCCACCCGTTCACCAGATCATCACGCGTGAGCGCCGCCAGCCCCTCCTGGGTGCCCAGGCCCGAGCGATCGCGCGGCGAGGGGTGATGATGCGCCCTGGCCAGCAGCATGACCCACTGCTGCGGATCGTCCTTCAGGCCCGCAAGTGCTTGCTGCGCAAGGTCTCGCACGGGTTCGATCGAGTCCGGATCCATCCGCGGACGCAGCGCCATATCAACCAGCAAGGGCAGGCCTTCGAGCAGTCTGGCACCCAGGATCGTCGCCGAAATCCGCAGCGTGGTGGTGCCCACATCGGTCGCGCGCGACGCGCCCAGACGGTCGAACGCATCGGCGTGGTCGCGGCTGCCCATGTCGCCCGCGCCGCGCATGAGCAGCTCGCCCCACATGGTCGCACGCCCCTGGCGATCGATCGCGTCGTGCGCACACCCGCAGGGAAGCATCCACGAAAGCCCCGCCGATCGCACGCCCGACATCGGCTCGACCAGCAGCGTCATCCCGCAATCGAGTTGTCGCGTCACGATCGTCGTCATGGGCCCGCACTCCTGCTTGAGACGCGCTGAGTCTACCGGCGCACACCCCTCGAAGCGCGTCATCGCGCGGTGGTCGCGCGCTCGCGCGAGCCCTTCATCAAAAAATCTTTTCCACAGTTGAAGCACACACCCTTGCGATTCCGATAATCTGTCAGGTGAAGCGAGTCGCGCGAATCAACGCGGCACTGTGCCGATCGTCGCGCAACACTCGCTAAGCAAGGAGACCGACCGATGGCAAAGAAAGCAAAGAAGAAGGCCAAGAAGAAGGGCGCTAAGAAGGCCAAGAAGAAGAAGTAAGGCCCTTTCGAGGCCCGGAGGCGGGCGGGCACCTGTTGCCCTTCGCCCTGCCTCGGATCCGCCCCATCGGGTGGATCCCAAGCAAATCACACAGATCGGTTGCGACGCGGGGCCTTCGGGCCCCGTGCTCGCTTTTGGACTTTGCCCCTTCGCATGGCCCCGCCACCGGGCGCGTCAACAATCCCCCGTGGACACCCACCAACTCAACTCCCGCCTGCGACGCCACACCCGCGCCATCCTCAATGTCGATGGCCAGATCGAGCACGTCGCCTTCATCCTCGATCCGGCGGGTGGGGGGCCCGTAATACCCGGCGTCGCCCTCACCCACAACGCCGCCCACGCCACCCTGCATGCCCCCGACGAGGACGAGTTCGACGCCGTGCACCTGCTGGGCACCCCCGTTCCCGCAGGGGCGGGCTTGTGCGAGCGCTTCCTCGCCTATCACCGCGATCTCCCCGCCGCGGGCGTCGTCATGCTGCACGTCGAGAGCGTGAAATGCGCGGGCGAGGTGCTCGACGCGGCGGAGTTCAGCCTCGCCAACCCGCTTATGGCCATCGAGCCAGCCCTCTGCCGCATCGCCAACGAAGACCAGGGCCGTCTGGCCCGCGCGTGCGAAGCCATCACCCGCGTCCGCCCCACCGATCCCCGCGTGCTGGGCATCGACCCCTGGGGCATGGATGTGCGCGCCCGCGTCGGGGTCATGCGTGTTGAGTTCGAGACGCCCCTCGAACCCGCGACCGCACAAGCCGCACTCCGCGAGAGGCTCAACCACGCATGACCCCGCCACGCCTGCGCGAAGCCCACGCCCACATCGCCATGCACGGACGGGCCCTCTCCCTGCTCCGCCTCGATGACTGCGCTAGCCGCGCGCAGATGCTCGACCGCCTCGCCCGCGCCGCCGCCTCGCTCGCCCCGGGCGAGTGGCTGCTGGCCTGCGGCGTGCGCACCGAGTCCTTCACCGACGAACCCCGCGATGGCTCGCGCTGGCCCACCCGCGCCGAACTCG